>NZ_NEGA01000001.1 GCF_002135315.1 Acinetobacter sp. ANC 3903
TTGCTGTGTTTTAAGAATTGCAAATAGGTTGCTTCGAATTTTTGAAAAAAGTCATCGATCATGCAGAAGAAATATGTAAAATCGAACATGGTGGCTGAAGGCGTAGGAGGTGTGGTAACTCCCTAATGGTTTTCAGCCACCTTTTTTTCAAGTTAATTTCTTATCCGCGATTCAGGTTATTATTAAAAAAATCATTTTTTATAATATCCTATCAGTTGTCTTCAACTCGATTCAATAAGCCATTTTTTACCTGATAAACCTGACCATCCCCAAAATCAATTTGCTGTTTTTCTCCATGAATTGCTGGAAATCCAGTGATATTTTCCAATTGTGGTGAACGCTGAAATTGATGGATTTTAGGATTATACATCCAGTAAATAAAACGCTTATCTTCAACTTTGCGATCATTTGAAGTATCTGACAACACGATGTCGTAGTAGCCATCAAAATTAATATCCATATAGCCAATACTCTTAGGATAAGCGGTAAAACCTGTCAGGCTCTGCACCACTTGATTGGTGGTTTTATTCAATACCTGCACTTGTTTTAAAGCCTTCCCATAAGGTTGTTGGGCATTTTCCACACCATAAAATTTAAATATAAATAGCGGCCTTTCTATTTCTACATCTGTTGTAAATGCAGGTCCAAATTGAATTGGAATATTTTCATTATTATTTGCTGCACTGAAAACTGCTGGCATATCTCCAGTATTTGCATTTAAGTTTCCATTTAACTGATATTGTTCAGATGTTGCTACGTCACCATTTACACTTACCGACTTAAGATTAAGCTGATCACCTTTTTGCAAACCCTTAAAGGCAATCGTTTTTTGATCACTCAAATCATGAAGCGTGCCGTGTGGATTCCAGATCCCTGCATATAAATCAAGAAAATAGCGGCCATCATCTGAACGTAGCATTCGTTGCATAGAAACACGGACATTTGTGAAAGGTTTCAGGTTCTCAGTAGTTGATGCAGTAACTGTTTCTGCAAAACTTAAGCAGGAAAGCGATAAAGCTGTAATATATAGCAGGATTTGAGTTTTCATTGCTCAGCCACACTCAACAATAAAATAAATTATGTCTACTCTATCACACTTAAAATCACCTCTAATCTATCTCTATACCTGATGTTTTGTTGCGAATTGGTAAGAGACCAATCCTCTTCAAAAAACTAAAAATATCTTAATCAATAAAAAAAACCAATCAAAAAGAATGGTTTTTTCAAATCAATTGATTCGAGAAATTAGTTTTTCTCTTTATCTACGATTTTGTTTACTTGGATCCAAGGTATGAGCGAATTCAAAGCACTGCTTTGAATGAAGCGCAAGAAAGGAAAGCACAACTTTGTATAAAAAAAGCCCCTGTTATAAAACAAGGGCTTTTTGACTTAGAAATTAGAACTTAGTTCTTTTCTTTATCAACGATTTTATTCGCTTGAATCCAAGGCATCATTGCACGTAACTTGTTACCAGTTACTTCGATACCGTGAGCCGCATTTTGACGACGACGTGCAGTCATAGATGGATAGTTCAACGCACCTTCTTGGATGAACATCTTCGCGTATTCACCAGACTGGATACGTTTAAGCGCATTACGCATTGCTTCACGAGACTGTTCATTGATGACTTCAGTACCCGTTACGTATTCGCCATATTCAGCATTGTTAGATACTGAATAGTTCATGTCCGCGATACCGCCTTCAAACATCAAATCAACGATCAATTTAAGTTCGTGTAGACATTCGAAATACGCCATTTCTGGAGCATAACCAGCTTCAACCAAAGTTTCGAAGCCCATTTTAACCAATTCAACAGCACCACCACAAAGAACTGCTTGCTCACCAAAAAGGTCAGTTTCAGTTTCTTCACGGAATGAAGTTTCGATAATACCAGTACGACCACCGCCTACGCCTGAAGCATAAGAAAGTGCTACGTTACGTGCATTACCAGAAGCATCTTGGTGAATCGCGATTAAGTCAGGAACACCTGAACCACGTTGGTATTCAGAACGTACTGTGTGACCTGGTGCTTTAGGTGCAACCATGATTACGTCTAAGTCAGCACGTGGCACAACTTGGTTGTAAAGAATTGAGAAACCGTGAGCAAATGCTAAAGTCGCACCTTGCTTGATATTTGGCTCAATTACGTCACGGTAAAGTTGAGATTGGAATTCGTCCGGAGTCAAGATCATTACTACGTCAGCTTGTGCTACAGCAGCAGGAACTTCAGCAACTTTAAGACCTGAATTCTCAGCTTTTTTCCAAGAAGTAGAGTTAGCACGTAAGCCTACAGTTACGTCAACGCCAGAGTCTTTAAGGTTAAGCGCATGTGCGTGACCTTGTGAACCGTAACCGATGATCGCTACTTTTTTGCCTTGGATGATAGATAAGTCACAGTCTTTATCATAAAAAATTTGCATTGCTGTCTCCGCTTAAATGCTTATGTTTCCTTTTATCCAAGTCAATGATGTTATCGGTATTCATTGACTTGGATACCCATCTGTACGATGAGTAGAATGTGTTAAAAAATTAGATTGTTAAAACTTTTTCGCCACGTGCGATGCCTGATACACCAGAACGTACCACTTCAAGAATGGTATTTTCTGCAAGCGCATCGATGAAACCATCCAGTTTTTCAGTGGTTCCAGCAATCTGGATCGTGTATGTAGTTGGTGTTACATCCACAATTTGCGCGCGGAAAATGTCTGCAGTGCGTTTAATTTCAGCACGTGCCGATCCAAGTGATTTCACTTTAATCAGCATCAATTCGCGCTCGATATGCGCACCTTCAGACAAATCAACCACTTTAACCACTTCAACCAGTTTGTTGAGCTGTTTGGTGATTTGTTCAATTTTATGATCATCACCATAAGTGGTCAGGGTCAAACGCGACATGGTTGGATCTTCGGTTGGCGCAACGTTCAAAGTCTCAATATTATAATTACGTTGAGAAAATAAACCTACCAAACGAGAAAGCGCGCCCGCTTCGTTTTCTACGAGAACAGAGATGATATGTCTCATTGAGTGCGCTCCCCTTTTCCTAACCACATATCTTGCATAGACTGACCTGCAACCAGCATTGGATATACATGCTCGCTACGGTCAACCATTACGTTAATAAATACGCATTTATCATTGATTGCCATGGCTTCTTCAAGCTTGGATTCAAGCTCATCGGCATGGTCAATCTGGATGCCGACATGGCCATAAGCTTCCATTAACTTGGCAAAGTCAGGCAATGATTCAACATAAGAACTTGAATGACGGCCTTCGTAGTTCATATCCTGCCACTGTTTCACCATACCCAAGGCACGGTTGTTCAAGCACAATATTTTTACGTTCAAGCCGTATTGCTTACAAGTAGAAAGCTCTTGGATACACATCTGAATCGACGCTTCACCAGTAATACACACTACTTGCTGATCCGGGAACGCGAGTTTCGCAGCCATTGCATATGGCAAGCCTACACCCATGGTGCCCAAGCCACCTGAGTTGATCCATTGACGTGGACGTGTGTATTTGTAATACAACGCACCGAACATTTGATGTTGACCAACGTCGGAAGTAATGATCGCTTGGCTATTGGTGATTTTATCTAAAGCTGCAACGACTTGCTGTGGCTTCATTGTGCCATCAGTCGGTGCCACAACTTTTAAGCCGTGCGCTGCACGCCACTCATCAATTTGCTTCCACCATGCTGCAATATCGTCAGGATTTGGCTTGGAAACATTCATTTGTTTCAACTGAACCAACATCTCTTGCAATACAGGTTCTACCGCACCCACAATTGGAATGTGCGCCATGATGGTTTTAGAAATCGTTGCCGGATCAATATCAATATGAATGACTTTGGCATTTGGACAGAATTTTGCCGGATTATTGGTTACGCGGTCATCAAAACGCGCACCGACACAGAGAATTAAGTCTGCATTATGCATGGTCATGTTGGCTTCATAAGTACCATGCATACCCAACATACCGACAAATTGCGGGTCATTACCTGGGAATGCACCCAAGCCCATCAAAGTATTGGTTACTGGATAGCCCAATAAATGAGCCAGTTCAGTCAATAATGCTGAAGCATTACCCTGTACTACACCACCGCCAGAATAAATGACTGGACGTTTTGCACTAATCAATTCATCAATCGCTTTACGAATTTGACCTGAGTGACCACGGTGTGGCGGCTGATACGAACGCATCTTCACTTTTTCAGGGTATTCGTAGGCAAATTTTTCCGCTGGGTTGGTCGCATCTTTAGGAATATCGATCACTACAGGACCTGGACGGCCTGAAGATGCAATATAAAATGCCTTTTTAATAATCGCAGGAATTTCGCTGGCATGACGCACTTGGAAACTGTGTTTTACGATTGGACGAGAAATACCGACCATATCGGTTTCTTGGAACGCATCCTCACCAATGAGATGGCTTGCAACCTGACCAGACAAAATCACCATTGGGATTGAGTCCATATAAGCCGTTGCAATTGGAGTTACGGTATTTGTCGCACCGGGACCTGATGTGACAAGTACCACACCAGTTTTACCTGTTACACGCGAATAGGCATCGGCCATATGACCGGCAGCTTGTTCATGACGTACGAGGTAATGATTGATTTTGTCTTGTTGAAAGAGCGCATCGTAAATATGTAGTACTGCGCCGCCTGGGTATCCAAATAAATGCTCAACGCCTTCGTCCGCCAATGCGCGAACAAGCATTTCACCACCAGATAAAAGTTCCAACGTGATTCACCCTAATCTTTTTCACGCACAAATGGAGGGCATTTGTGGTGATTAATTCATTAACTGTCTGCTCTGTTATAGCACACAAATTTCATAGTTTTCATAGCAATAAGAAAAAAATCTGACCTGGTTGCTGTTTGAGCAATATGAGGTCTAAAACATGTTGGGATAAACATATTTTGTTGGCTTTGTTCAGCTTCTCGGCTAGAGAAGAAGTCCATTGCTAAAAGACACTTATTCGAAGGGTGATCGATCTAAGGCATATAAAACTAAAGCAGCATTTTTGTGGTTTCGAGTATTAAAGTCAAGTTTAAAAATTAGCTTTTTATGCATTATTTTCGAATAATTCACTTTTTATTGGTTTGTTTTGTTTAAAACTGTTTGCAGAACAATCAATAAAATTTAAAATATTTATATATTTCAAATAAATAATAAAAAATTTCATGAAAAATAAGTATAAAAACTATAATAAAATGGAATGAATATTTATTTTATTGAAACATGTTTTTATTAATTTAAATCTATTTTCTAAGTTCTAATTGTATTTTCTGATACATTTTTGTACTAAATGAACGCGACAACCGTCGATAAAAGAGAAACTTTTGCTGATTAAATCTCTTCCTCTAATGGTAATCCTCAATAAATACCATTCACTTGTCTGCATTTTGGGACAGTTTATCTTTTTTTTCTGCAAAACCATCAAGATCATATAAAATACTCAAGCAATCAGGAGTTCTATTTCTCCCCCCACTCTATCCAACTGATTATGACAATAAGGACTTGATTATTATGGCATCATCTTGCATCAAAATTGGATTTATAGCGACTGGCTTAATCTTAAGCTTAAGTTCAACCACAAGTTTTGCTAAAGAATATTACAAATGGGTGGATGCCAAAGGGTCTACCCATTACACCACCACACCACCACCAAAATCTGCAAAGAAGAAAGGTAAAGTGGATACTTATGGCGCGGCAGGTTCTGCTAGTCACGCGGCGCATGCAAATGCTGATAAAGAAGCGCAGAATGCAGCAGCGGAAAAAGAGGCGCAAAATCATGCAAATGCAGGACTAGCGGCGGCAAATGCGGCTGAAGCCCCGAGCATCCCTATGAAAAAATCGCCATCCGTTTCAGCTGCTCAGCGCGCCGAATAAAATAAGAAAGAAGTGGTGGCAGCTGCTTGCCATCACTTGCCATGCTCAACAAATGAATATTTTTTCCTTTTTATTCAATTATCTAGTATTGAGTCTAATATTATTCGCCTCATCATGTTTCATGCTCAAGATTTTTATAAATGGGGAGATGCAAATGGTTCAACGCACTACACCAGCACACCTCCGCCGAAAAATGCCAAGAGACTTGGCTCAATATCAACCTATCAAAATAAAACTGAACAATCTAAAAAAGTACCAAGGTCCAAAGAACAAATACACAATCCTTATTCATTTCCCACAACAGCTAAAATTGAATTAACAGCAGCAGAACGAGCTGCAATTGAAATTCAAGTGAAATAGCAGCTCCAAAACAACCAACAAACGTTAAAACAAGATCCATATGCCAATATGTTTGACAGCGCAACAGAACAAGACATCCGCTCATCGATAGAATCAGCTTATTTACAAAAGAAAGAGAAACTTGTGAATTCAAAAGCATCACCTCATTAAATGGGATTCTCCAAAGTTTCATTTCTAATGACCAGGAAGATAAAATCCTGATCTGGAAACTGACATTGCATAGTAATTTGCGCTATGCTGTGCAACAAACTTTTTAACCATTGTTCTTATATACGTTTATGACTACTCACATTGACCCTGAATATCAAGCCAGTGCGATTGAACCAACGGTCCAACAAGACTGGGAAACTCGCAAAGCCTTTAAAGTTGCCGACACTGTAGAAGGTCCACGTCGTTATATCCTCTCGATGTTCCCTTACCCAAGTGGCAAACTGCATATGGGTCATGTGCGTAACTATACTATTGGTGACGTAATCAGCCGTTTCCACCGTTTAAAAGGTGAAACTGTGCTGCAACCTATGGGTTGGGATGCGTTCGGTCTTCCTGCTGAAAATGCTGCAATTGCACATAAAGTGGCACCGGCAAAATGGACCTTTGAAAATATTGATTACATGCGTAATCAGCTCAAAAAATTAGGTCTTTCAGTAGATTGGGATCGTGAATTTGCGACCTGTACCCCTGAGTATTATCACTGGGAACAATGGCTATTTGTTCAGCTTTATAAAAAAGGCCTGATCTACCGTAAACTTTCAACCGTAAACTGGGATCCAGTGGATCAAACCGTTTTAGCAAATGAACAGGTTGAAAATGGTCGCGGCTGGCGTTCAGGTGCATTGGTTGAAAAACGTGATATTCCAATGTACTACTTCCGCATTACTGACTATGCGCAAGAATTATTAGACGATTTAGACACCTTAAAAGATGGCTGGCCACAACAAGTCTTGACCATGCAACGCAACTGGATTGGTCGCTCACAAGGGATGGAAATTACCTTTCCTTCAGCAAATCCAGAAATCTATGCCGATGATTTAACTGTATATACCACTCGTGGTGATACCTTGATGGGTGTGACTTATGTTGCTGTTGCAGCAGAACATCCTATGGCGCTTAAAGCTGCTGAAACAAATCCTGAATTAAAAGCATTCATTGAAGAATGCCGTATGGGTTCGGTTGCTGAAGCTGACCTTGCCACTGCCGAGAAAAAAGGTATGGCTACTGGCCTTTCAGTTAAACACCCTGTAACAGGTGAAGCTGTTCCGGTCTGGATTGCCAACTATGTATTGATGTCTTACGGTTCAGGTGCGGTGATGGCAGTGCCTTCACACGATGAACGTGACTTCGAATTTGCCAACAAATACGGTTTGACCATCAAGCAAGTGATTGATGCCAAAGGTGCAGATGATGCAGACTTTGATTCAACCCAATGGCAGGAATGGTACGGTTCTAAAGAAGGTAAACTGGTCAATTCAGGCGAATTTGACAGTTTAGACTTCCAGTGTGCTTTTGATGCATTTATCGCAAAATTAGAACCACAAGGCCTTGCAAATACCAAAGTTCAGTTCCGTTTACGTGACTGGGGTGTTTCTCGTCAGCGTTACTGGGGTTGTCCAATCCCGATGATCAACTGTGAAAAATGTGGTCAGGTCACTGTACCTGAAGAACAGCTTCCAGTGATTCTACCAACTGATGTTGTGCCAGATGGTTCTGGTAACCCACTCAACAAAATGCCTGAATTTTTCGAGACTAAATGTCCATGCTGTGGCGGCGATGCACGTCGTGAAACAGATACCTTGGATACCTTTGTAGAATCTTCTTGGTACTATGCACGTTATGCATCTCCAGACTTCACTGGCGGTATGGTGAAACCGGAAGCTGCTCAAACCTGGCTTCCAGTAAATCAATATATTGGTGGTGTTGAACACGCGATTCTGCACTTGTTATACGCGCGTTTCTTCCATAAATTGATGCGTGACGAAGGCGTGGTACAAGGCAATGAACCATTCACCAACTTGCTCACCCAAGGCATGGTGCTGGCAGATACCTTCTACCGTGAAGCGGATTCAGGCAAGAAGACCTGGTTTAACCCTGCTGACATCGAACTTGAAAAAGACGAAAAAGGCCGTGTGCTTTCTGCGAAATACATCGGTGACGGTCAAGAAGTTGTGGTTGGCGGTCAGGAAAAAATGTCGAAATCGAAGAACAACGGTATCGACCCGCAAGCCATTATTGACCAATACGGCGCAGATACTGCACGTGTGTTCATGATGTTTGCGGCTCCACCTGATCAGTCACTTGAATGGTCTGACGCAGGCGTTGAAGGTGCAAACCGTTTCTTGAAACGTGTATGGCGTTTAGCTACAAGCTTCCTTGAGCAAGGCAATGCTGCAACTGCATTTGATGCAGCAAAACTTTCAACAGCTGCGCAGGACTTACGTCGTAAAACGCATGAAACCATCCAGAAAGTGGGTGATGACATCGAACGTCGTCATGCATTTAACACAGCTATTGCTGCCTTGATGGAACTTTTAAATGCCAATAACAAGTTTGAAGCGAAAGATGACAATGATGTTGCTGTCGCACGTGAATCCATCACTACCCTGCTTACTTTGCTTGCTCCGTTTGCACCGCACTTAAGCCAAACCCTATTGGCTGAGTTTGGTATCGAATTAACAAATGCTTTATTCCCTGCTGTGGATGAATCTGCGTTAACGCGTAATACTCAAACGATTGTGGTACAAGTCAACGGCAAACTTCGTGGCAAACTTGAAGTCTCTGTAGATGCATCGAAAGATGAGATCTTGGCTCAAGCAAAAGCCTTACCTGAAGTTCAACAATTCTTGACTGGTCCAACCAAGAAAGAAATTGTGGTACCGAATAAATTAGTGAACTTGGTGGTTTAATTGCCTTGAAGCCTCCCTTTGATAAAGGGAGATTAAACAAATAGACCTCTCCCTAACCCTCTCCTAAAAGGAGAGGGAATAAAGGAATAAACAAAACTCAAACAAAGCCCGTTGCCAGCCAACGGGCTTTGCACATACAATCACTAAATATTTCAATCTTCCTTTTTCTTTGAAAAACAATACAGAGGATAACGCATGCATTTGGGCAAACGTTTAGCAGCAATTGTTTTAACTTGTGGTCTAAGTGCAGGCTTAGTGGGTTGTGGCTTCCATTTAAAAGGCACCAATCCGGCAACTGCTCCTGTGGCTTATTCTAAAATGAAATTGGTCTTGCCGAACAACACAGAAGACTTATATGAAAAACTTGCAATTTATTTAGGTGCCACAGGCATTCAGCTCAGCGATAGTTCTGATGCCTACGTGTTGCGTGTACTGGATTACACACCACAACGTCATGAGTTAAACGGTAAATTGGTAGAAACCTTACTGCGCTTAACGGTGACTTTCCGTATTGAAGATGCACAAGGTAATCCGGTGACTGAACCGCGCACCATTACCGCTTCACACAGCTATCAATATGATGTGGCCACTGTAAACACCGATGATCAGGAACAAAAATATCTTAATCAGGTGATTGTTGATGATGTGGCACAGCAAATTGTGCGTCAGATTTCATCCAACCGCCTACCGAAAGTGGTCACCAAACCGGCCAACTCAACCACACAACCTTAAATATAGATAACAGCGCTATGAAACTTGACTATCCCCAAGCCCTAAAACGTGTTGATGAAGCTCGTGGTGCTTGGATTATGTATGGTCAAGAACCTTTGCTTGAACAGAATTTACTGGATGCTTTTCGTCAAAGCTGGCACAAACAGGAAATTGAACGTCAGCGTTATGACGTTAGCAATGTCAGTGACTGGAAAAATGTCTTTAATGCTTTAAATAGCCTGTCATTATTTTCTACGCAACTGGCTGTTGAAGTGCATGGCAATATCAAGCCCGATGCCAACGGCATCAAGCAACTGAAAAGCTATATCCAGCACAATGAGCAGAACCTGCTATTGGTGGTGATGCCCAAACAGGACAGCAGCAGCTTAAAATCCAGTTTTTTCCAGGTGGTCGATGCCAATGGTGTTACTGTGCCGCTTACCGCAAACTATCCGCAAGACCGGCAGCGAATTTTAAGTATTGAGGCAGAAAAGCTGGGGATTAAACTGGCCAATGATGCTTGGGCTTGGCTGGAACAACACCATGAGCACAACCTGCTGGCTGCCAAAAACAGTTTAATGCGCGTCAGCGATACTTTTGCCGATGTAGACGTGATTCAGATTGATCATTTGTATTCATGCTTACAAGACCAATCTCGCTATACTACATATGACTTAAATGATGCACTACTTGCCGGCAATCTGGCTCAAGCGATTAAAATTTTCCAGTATCTGATTGCTTCAGGTGAGCCGATGAGCCTGATTTTGTGGAGCATCAGTAAAGAAATGCGTTTACTGATGCAATTGTTTGAACAGCCGCAAAATGCCTTGCAACTTGGAATCTGGAAAAATAAAGTCAGTCAATATCAACAGGCCTTAAGACGGCTCAATCCAAACTGTTTCCTGACTTGGCCATCCCTGTTGTTGCGCATTGATGCATCCATTAAAGGTTTGGGGGACGAGAATCCCGAACATCTGGTTCTACAAGCCATCAGTAGCATGTGCGGTCAAAACTTATTTGAATCAAATGCTTAACTAAAAAAGCGTGAAAACCAGCTTTTGCCTTTCTTTTGTTCCTGTGTACGCAGATAGTGCAGCATATTGTCACGCACTGCATCCACATAGTCTTGATCGTCATGCTGGATATGATTAATCAACCACTTTGACAATAGTCGATATAAATCATTTTCAACCGACTCTCCCTTGTCAAATTTATGACGATAATCATTTAGCCGTTTAACAAATAATTCATGTATACCTCTATGAGAAGGCAAATACTGATAACGTACCTGCTCAAGCAGGTTTTCTTCAAAGCTAAAATGCGATTGGGTATAATCAATCAAATCATCCAGGACTTCCTTGATCTGGTTGCGATCCCCACTCCCTCTAATTTTTTCCAACGCATTAATGTAATCTAATATCTGACGATGCTGATTATCAATCACATCAATCCCAATATTATAAGTTTCATTCCATTCCATCACTTACCCCTTACAAATTTTCATATTAAAGTTATGATCTTTTTCGCATAATTATGGGGATTAATGCTCTTATTATTAAACCCATAATTATTTTATGGATTTAATAATACAAACTTTTTTTATTTAAATCTAGAGATAAAACAAAGATTTTTAAAATTATGTCTACCAGTTGGAAACTCAGGGCGGTAAAATAAAAAACAAATAACAATATCGAACATAAAAAGTTATTCAAATAAAAATCATTAAATAAATCTAGCATCATTCGACTAAAATCTAATCTGTCTAGATGACTAAGATCAGTTCGCAAAAATACATTCTCACCACAGCAATTCTGCGAAACTTAACCCTCAGACAGAAAATAATATTTCAGAAATTTGATTGAATTAAACTTCAATAAAGTGCCCCTTATCTACAAATCACTCTATAAAATGCTGCTTCAACATTAACCTATAATATCTTTAGTGACTTTTTCAAAAGATCTCCAAAAAGAAAATAATTCTCATTTGTTTTTAAAAAGTTCACGTTTTATCCTTATTTAGCTTTTATAATTGGTCTAATTTTCCTCATTTATCACCTCACTATGCCAAAAATAAAACCGTCCAAAATAGTTGTTGCGGTGGTCTGTATTCTTGCTATTGCAGTCACAGCCTGGTTTTTCTTGAAACCCAAAGAGCAGCCTCCTCAATACATTAGCAGCGAAGTCAGCCGCGGTGACATTGAAGATTCGGTGCTTGCAACTGGTGTACTTGAAGCGACCAAAATGGTCAGCGTCGGTGCACAGGTATCTGGACAGGTCAAAAAGATGTATGTGAAATTGGGCGACCAAGTGAAACAAGGTCAACTGATTGCCCGAATTGATTCGATTCGTCAGGAAAATGGCCTGAAAACGGCTGAAGCGAGTATTAAAAACCAGCAGGCTCAACTGGCAGTCAAACAAGCCAACTTAGCAAAAGTTCAAGCTGAATATCAACGTCAGCAGGCCATGTATGCACAGGATGCGACATCACGTGCTGAACTCGAGTCCGCATTGGCGAGCTACAAAACAGCACAAGCTGACATTTTGGCGATTAATGCGCAAATTGAACAATCTCGTTTAACCTTGGCCACAGCAAAAGAAGATTTGGGCTATACCCAAATTGTTGCACCTATGGATGGCACCATTGTGGCGATTGTGACTGAAGAAGGTCAAACCGTAAACGCCAACCAAAGTGCACCGACCATTGTCAAACTGGCCAAACTCGACAACATGACCATTAAGGCTGAAATTTCAGAAGCCGACGTGATGAAAGTTGAAGAAGGTCAAACCGTTTATTTCACCACCTTGGGCAATAGCGATAAAAAACATTATGCCAAACTACGTCAGGTAGAACCGGCACCGAACTCTATCAATACGGAAAGCAATAATTCATCCACGTCGTCTTCAAACACGGCTGTGTACTACAACGCCCTGTTTGATGTACCCAATGAAGATGGCAAACTTCGTATTGATATGACTGCGCAAGTCTATATAGTCTTGGCTGAAGCAAAAAATGTATTGACTGTACCTGCAGCAGCTTTGCAAAGTTCAAATCGCCCTCAAGGCAAACGTGCTGATCGTAATGCAGACCAGGCAAAACAACAAAATCCAACTGATAATGATCAAGCTAAAACTGAACGCCCTAAACGCCTGGAACTGTCTGCGGAAGAAAAATCACTGATTGAACAAGGCAAAGCATCTATGTCGATGGTTCGCATGGTTCAGGCCGATGGTACGGCCAAACCGCAACCTGTCTTGATCGGCTTAAATAATCGTGTCACTGCTCAAGTGATTAAAGGCTTGAAACAAGGTGACAAAGTGGTGATTGCAGATGCTTCCGATACCTCAAATGATGCTGCCAAACGCAGTAACCGTGTGGGTGGTGGTGCAGGTCCAGTGAGAATGTAATCATGAGTCAAGATCAACAACCTTTGCTCAAGGTCACAGATCTGACTCGTGAATTCCCTGCCGGGGAAGGCACCATTCAGATTCTGAAGGGCATTAATTTAGAAATTTACCCCGGAGAACTGGTGGCCATTGTCGGGCAATCAGGTTCGGGAAAATCGACCCTGATGAACATCCTCGGTTGTTTAGATCAACCGACTGCGGGTAGCTATCAGGTTAAAGGGCGGGAAACCCGAAAATTAGAAGCAGATGAACTGGCGCAATTGCGCCGTGAATACTTTGGTTTCATTTTCCAGCGCTATCATTTATTGGGTGATTTAACTGCGGCAGGTAACGTTGAAGTTCCTGCAATTTATGCCGGCGTAGATGCCTCTGCCCGTCAGCAACGTTCGACCCAATTGCTCACAGATCTGGGATTGGCTGAAAAAACCCAGAACCGTCCCAGTCAGTTGTCCGGTGGTCAGCAACAGCGTGTTTCGATTGCCCGTGCCTTGATGAACGGTGGCGATGTGATTCTGGCCGATGAACCGACTGGTGCATTGGATAAAAATAGTGGTATTGAGGTAATGCGTATTTTACGAGAGCTGAATGCCAAAGGTCATACCATTATTCTCGTGACCCACGATCACAACGTTGCAAAAAACGCTTCGCGTATTATCGAAATTAGTGACGGCAACATTATTTCAGATAAACCGAATGTGCCTGAAGTTGCCGAAGATGAAGTTTTAGAGAAACAAACGCTACAACAAACCACACAGAAAAAAACGCCGTCCTGGCGCTCGGCTGCAGACCGGTTAGGCGAAGCCTTTCGTATGGCGCTGCTGGCCATGAATGCACACCGCATGCGCACTTTCCTGACCATGCTCGGGATTATCATTGGTATTGCATCGGTGGTTTCTGTGGTGGCGCTGGGCAATGGTTCTCAAAAACAGATTCTGGAAAATATCAGCAGTCTTGGAACCAATACCATTACTGTTTATCAGGGTCGTGGCTTTGGTGATAATTCCAAAACGGCACAGGTAAAAACGCTGGTTCCTGCGGATGCCGATGCACTCGCTGAGCAGCCCTATGTTGATGGGGCCAGCCCTTCTGTCACCAATAACATTACTGCACGTTTTAAAGATACCGAAGCCTCTGCCACAGTGAATGGCGTCAGTGAAGACTTCTTCTATGTCAAAGGCATGAACTTTCAGTCTGGACAGCCTTTTGACAAAGAAGGTGTGACTGAACGTACCCAAGATGTGGTGATTGACAACAATACCCAAAAAACATTCTTTAGCGATGGCACCAATCCTGTGGGTCAGGTCATTCTGCTCGGTAGTGTTCCCAGTCGTATCATTGGTGTGATTGAAGCACAAAAATCGATGATGGGTAATTCTGACAGCCTGAATGTTTATCTGCCCTACTCGACCGTGATGAGCCGCATGTTGGGTCAGGCCAATGTACGCAGTATCATCGTGCGTATCAAAGATGAATACCCGAGTGCAGCAGCTGAAAATGCCATTCTGAATTTGCTGGTACAACGCCACGGCGCACAGGATGTGTTTACCCAAAATGCCGACAGTATTCGTGAAACCATCCAGCAAACCACACAAACCATGACCTTACTGGTTTCTGCAATTGCGGTGATTTCATTGATTGTTGGGGGTATCGGGGTAATGAATATCATGCTGGTATCAGTGACTGAACGTACTCAGGAAATTGGGGTGCGTATGGCCGTCGGTGCCCGTCAAAGTGACATCTTGCAGCAGTTCCTGATTGAAGCCGTGTTGGTGTGTATTTTAGGCGGGATATTGGGGGTGCTTTTATCTTTAGGCATTGGACAGCTGTTTAGCCATTTTGCTAGCGGTACCTTCCAGATGACCTATTCCACCACCTCTATTGTAGCGGCCTTTGTCTGCTCAAGCATGATCGGGATTATCTTCGGCTTTATCCCTGCCCGTAATGCAGCACAGCTCAACCCGGTGGATGCACTTTCTCGCGAATAAGGATAGATAGAATGCAAATCAATGTTACCCAACTTGCCACTGCCCTGATGCTGAGTGGATCACTGGTCGGTTGTGCTGCGGTGGTGAAAACCCCGTATCAGCAACCAAGCGTGAATATTCCAGGCAGTTTCCAGAACAGTAAAGCCATGAGTCAGCAAGTGCATACCGATGTCTATGCCGATCAATGGTGGACTTTATTTGGCGATGCGCAGCTAAATCAATTGGTCAATCAAGTTTTAGCCAGCAATACCGATTTGGCGGTTGCCGGGATTAACTTGCAGCAGGCACGTTTACAGGCTGGTTTGGCAAAAAACCAGCAAGGTCCACGGGTCAGCTCAAGCGTATCGGCAGGACATACGGTTGACTTAAATTCTGGTGATGATGCTTCACGCGGTCTGTCTGTAAGTGGTGGCGTAAGCTATGAACTGGACTTGTTCGGGAAACTGGCTCGACAAACTGAAGCCAGTAAATGGGAAGCCTTAGCCACCGAACAGGACTTGCAAGCTACTGCACAAAGTCTGATTGCCACTACGGCAAATTTATATTGGCAGTTGGGTTATCTGAATGAACGTTATCAAATTGCCCAGCAAAACCTGGCCAGTACGCAAAAAACCTTTGAGCTGGTTCGTACCCAATACCGTGCCGGTGCAGTTTCCGGTCTGGACTTAACTTCAGCTGAACAGTCGGTGCAAAGCCAAAGAGCGACCTTAAGCCAGATAGAACAGCAAAAAGTAGAAACCAGAACGGCTTTAGCTGTTTTGATGCAGCAACCGGTGCAACAACTCAGTATTACTGAGCCGCAGCGTTTACCGCGTATTGCCTTACCGGCAATTTCAGCCGGCTTACCGGCAGACCTGTTGTCACGTCGTCCAGACTTGCAAGCCAGTGAACTGCGTTTACGCAAGGCACTTGCCAATAAAGATGCCACCAAAGCCAGTTATTACCCTTCGATTAATTTGACTGGAAACCTGGGTTCTTCCAGCACATCTTTAACCAACCTGTTGCAAAACCCGGTATTAACCCTAGGTGCGAACCTTAGCCTGCCGTTCCTGCAATATAACGACATGAAAAAAGATTTGGCGATTAGTGACCTGGATTATGAAAAAGCGATTATCCAGTATCGTCAAAGTCTGTATCAGGCCTTTGCCGATGTTGAAAATGCACTATCGGCCCGTACCGAGTTAAACAAACAGGTGGCTTTGCAAGAACGCAATGTGCAGCTTGCCGAGAAAACTGAACGTTTGACTGAAGTACGCTACCGTAACGGTGCCATCGCCCTGAAAAATCTGCTTGATGCTCAGGAAACCACACGTAATGCACGTTTGGCTTTGGTTCAGACTAAACAGACCCAATACAATGCTTATGTCACCTTGATGCAGTCTTTAGGCGGTAGCCCAATCAAGCCATTGCCTTAAGTTAAAAGTGAAATAAAAAAAGATGCCCAAGTGGCATCTTTTTTTATCAGAAAAATTCCTGCTGAACTTTTCTGTTTTAAATGTTTTAACTTTTAAAAACTAAAAGCTCGGACGGTAATATTTGTAGGTCAAACCTTTTTCATTATAAACATCATAACTTCTTTGCTTAAAGTCAGATACCCATTGCTTGCCGTTAAATCCTGCAATATGTCCATACATATGCTTGCCGGTTCGATCAATAATATAAATATCACCTTCTTTCGGGGCATCGAACTTAGGATTAATTTGTCGATAACCAATGTTCATCAACGTATTTCCCCAGTCTGCCGCCGCGACGGGATGACTTTGAAATCTTGCACCGGCTGATTCCAAAGCAAGTCTGATACTTTTGGCACACTTTTTTGAACTGCTATTAGAAGAAACGCCCTGCAAGAAATCAGTAAATTTATTAATATCAATTCGCTGTCCACTTTTGGCAAGCATATTATTTTTTTGTGTTGCTTCGACAGTCTGAAATTCTTTAGATTTTTTAGAATTTCTACCCGATTGGGAACGAATTATGATGTTTGCCTGAACAGGAGCATGTACTTCACTCATGTTTACATTATGATCATAAGCCATTCTTTACCAAACACTCCTAAGCCTTCAACGACCGGCTTTTCATTCATTTCGACGGCAAGATAGTAACTCCTAAAATGTGATTTTTCATCTAATAAATGTAATCAAATATGAACAGACCCCTTAAAATCGAGTTAAATGATTAATTTTTGTTAACTTTTATAAATACAGAAATCTATAAATTTAATTTATGCTCACTTCATCAGCAATATGCTGTCTTGGGGTTTAGAGTCTTTCATCCATACATTGATATGCTTGAAGGGGTATTAGTTCAGATCAGCTTAGACATTAAGTTGAAAAATAAGAAAGTGTTTCATTTTGAGGAAAGTTTCGAATCCTCATTAAAAAGAAACTCCCTTCTTATTCGAAAACATTTATTTATACTGAAAATGGATAAGCAATTGCTTCATGATACTGATAACCTTCAACTTCAAAGTCATCTAATGTCACCCATGTTTCAATATCTTCAAGACTCTTAATATTAGGATTGATATGAAGTTTCGGTGCAGGATACGGCTCTCGTTTTAATTGCACATCGCGCATGAGTTCTAATTGATCTTCATAAATATGTGCATTTACGATCTTATGATAAGCCTTTCCAGCCTTATGTCCGGTAATTTGAGCCATTAGAGCCAGCAAAGTAAAAACTTGAATTTGATTAAAATTTTGACCTAATGGCACATCACATGAACGCTGCGATGAAGTTAAGTAAAGCGTATCCCCCACCAAAGAAAACGTGTGGGTATGCATACAAGGACGTAAACATCCCATGTGAAACTCGCCTGGATTGTAGAATGTTAGAATTTCACCCCGGTCATCAATACCATTACGCAAATCATCGTAGATTTTACGAAGCTGATCGAATTCTTCTCCTGCTGAGTTACGCCAATGACGTCCTTGTACCCCATATACTCGGCCCATATCATCTTCACCTTGACGATGAGGATTAGCTAACCAGGCTTCATTATCGTTGGCATTGGCATTCCAGGTATTACAACCAATAGCGCGAAACTGAGCTGCATTATCATACCCACGTAAATACCCTAACAACTCTGCAATAGCTGCTTTCCAATAACTTTTTCGGGTAGTCACTAAAGGAAATTCATTAGCTCCTACGTTATATTCCAAATCAGCATTAATAACGGTTAAACAACGCTTTCCAGTTCGTTCATTTTCAACCCATACGCCTTCATCAACTATGCGTTGACACAAATCTAGATATTGTTTCATTCAACCACCTTAATTGCACTAACTCAAAACTGATCTGGCAGTTACCCTTTTTAGAGTGCCTACCAAGTTAATTTGAGCTAAATTTTTTCCCATCAGGCAATTTTTCTAGTGATGTGTGGCCACAACACATTTTTTCCCTGATGAGGTCATTCAGTATTATAGAGTTTAAGAGCTTTATTTCACAAATCTATTGATAAGGCTTATTCAGTATACGGGGAGCAGTCCAAGCGTGTATCCCTGCTGTCTCAACAAACAATCGCTGAAGCATTAAAGACAAAGACCTATGCTAATTGAGGTTATGATAAAAGCCTTTTATTTCTTACATGTATTTGTGCTGTAGGGCGCTGAGCTATTAACTATTTTTCCTTCTTGTTAAACACGATTTTGAAATGAGCCAATAACAATCTCTACAAATGCTAATCTAAGAAATAAATTTATTATAATCATCCTGATAACAAAAAAGGATATACCTTGTACGCCATTCTTATCATCTTGAAAAACATTACATCGAACGTGCGGGATGGTTGCGTGCAGCTGTGCTGGGGGCAAATGACGGGATTATTTCAGTCACCAGTCTGGTGGTGGGAATCGCGGCCAGTGGAGCATCTACCCATACCCTACTGGTGACCTGTATTGCCGGATTGATCTCTGGGGCTGCATCAATGGCGGCGGGTGAATATATCTCGGTTAAATCTCAACAAGACATTGAAAAGAATGATCTGCAGATGGAACAACGTGAACTGCAGCGCCATCCTGAACATGAATTAAATGAGCTAAAAAATATTTACATACAGCGTGGATTACAACCCACTTTAGCGCAAGAAGTCGCGCAACAACTGACTGCACACAATGCTTTAGATGCACATGCGCGTGATGAAATTGGTATTTCAGATCATACTTCTGCCCAGCCCTTTCATGCTGCATTCTCTTCAGCCATTGCATTTACTGTAGGCTCATTATTTCCTTTAATTTCAATTATGCTGCTGCCTGAGCAATACTTAGAGAAAGGCGTCATGCTGATTGGGGTATTAAGTCTCGGAATTATGGGTGCCTTGGCCAGTTATGCGGGCGGTGCAAGTATTTGGATAGGTTCGATTCGGGTGATGCTTTGGGGCATTATCGCCATGTTATTCAGTGCTTGGATTGGATCATTATTTAATGTTGCGGTGGCATAAGATACCTTTTTTTATATGATCCAAATACTCCCAATCCATGAGGAGTATCGATAATAAGTCTATAAAAATACCTGACCTGTCTGACATGCTTTATATCAATAAGGCATGTTGTTCTGGGTGAACAATATGCCTATTTTTTATAGTTATAGATCTAAATCATTTCATTTTTTTAAAAAGCATACTTTTTAATACATTATCTTTGAAAATAAAATGGTGGATTAAGGCAGCACAAGCATGTAAACCTACGACTGCAATAAAAAAGTTACCTAAAAATTGATGTATCTGACCAAGATATTTAACCTCTCTAACACTGCTCAAAAGTGGCAAATTTAAAGATAAAATTTTGAAATTATCCGTGAAACTCGATAATGCAAGCCAGCCCGCTATTGGAACGACACATAAACTTACGTAAAGCGTAAATCTGACAATTTTAAATAATTTTATTTGATACGAATTAATGATCTCATTTTGAGGAATATTTCTTTTATAGAGAAAAACAAAACTCAATCTCACGAAAAATAGAATAAATATTGAAATTCCACCTATAACATGAATCTGACCCTGGACACCTGTTCTTGTTGGATCTCCACTTGTCAAATATACAATTACAACTAAAACAAAGGTAATCCAGTGTATTATTATCATAGGCTTTGGATAGTTATTGTTCATGATTTTTCCTGAATTTTAAATATTTATATAAAACTGAACCGATAAAAAAGAATAGATAAAATTTGTCTAGTAAAGTAGTGGTAGCCCAAGTTGGCTGCATATCATCTCCTAAGTTGAAGATCTTTTGTAATTTCAACATACCTTATTTCTAGCCTATAAAGGGTACTGCTATAGTCTTAAAAAGACATTGCCAGACGCTTAGAAATTCTGGGTACGAAGATTTATTTTTAATAGGCAGCTTATAAATGTTATTTCAGACATTGGATTGGGGAAAGCCTGCAAATGCAGGCTTGGTCTTATTTTTGTACTGGACCGATATTATTAAAAAAATACACATCATAATTGCGATAATGTAAAACTTGAACATTCGCATAATGAGGGTTAAAGGAGTTGCTGCGAGCCAGCACGACAAGGGCTTCTCCAGATTCGATTTTTTGATCTAGGATGGAATCGGACCACAGGTATTGCCTACGTTCGGGTTCAAAAATCAGGCCATCCTTGAGTTGTTCTGAACTACTGTCCTGGCTGGCATTCTCCCAGTCATCCACCAAATAAACAGGTTTTTGTAGATTGAGAAGGAATGGAACATCATAAAAATAGTTGTGATAAAACACAATTGGCATATTTGCCGTAATATTTTTCTGGAAAGAAACCTGATTAGCATTATTTTGAACATCAAGAATTCTGACCCCAAGACTCACGCTCATACAGAGTATTATTGCCATACTGAACATCAGTGAAAAATAGGAAATCCGCTGTTTGAGATAATAAAAAATGAGCAGAATACTGAATATAAGAATTCCAGCTCCCAAACTATAGAGTGCGGTAATATTGACATAGAGTAGATTTTTTGGCCTTGCGGTAAAAGGTAAGCTAATAAAAGCTAGACCTACAACAAGCACCAAAACAGGCGTTGCCCATGTTTGAAAACGGTTTATTTTGTTACTGGTCAGGACTCGATCCACCATGATGGCGATGAATACCGCCAAGGGAGGCGTTGCTGGCAGAATATAACCTGCAAGTTTTGATGGAGGAATTGAAAAAAAGGTCGTCACAGAAACAAACCAGATTAGCATTAAGGTTAAAATACTTGAACCGAGTGATTGGCTGAAATCCTGTTTTGAGAATTTAAATTGTGAAACAAAGAACCAGGGTAAAAAGCTGATCAACAAGCAGAGTAAATAAAATGGCCAAGGCAGCTTGTTATTAAACTGATCCGAGCTAAAGCGGCTGAATTGCTGGTCGATGAAAAAATACTGCAAAAAGGCCGGGTATTTTAAATGCATCAGATAAACCCAAGGCAGTGCAATTACACAGAAAATAATTAAACCGATGGGGTTAAGCAGAGAAGGAATTTTTTTCCATTGTTTGTTTGCGAGAACCCAGAGCAAAATGACCATTCCTGGAATTAAAATACCGATCAGCCCTTTGGTTAAAAAACCTAAGGCACATGCCACATATCCCATCCACAGAACTGACTTTTCTCCTGAAAGAGTAAAGTCGGCAAAACATAGAATAGTGATGCTGATCCAGCAAGCAAGCAACAGATCATGATTAACATACTGGCTGCTACCGAAAAAAAGCAGGCTGGTAGCCAAGATCACTACACTAAGTTGGGCAATCCGTTCATTACAATGTTTTTTTAGAAACCAGAACAAGCCAACGAGCATCATGATCCCGGCCAGTGTAGGTACGAGGCGGAGTACCCAGACATGCACTCCAAAAATTTCCATTAACACACTGCTGATCCAATGCAACAATGGTGGTTTATGCATAAAAGGCAGACCATTAAGACGAGGCACTAACCAGTCACCCGATTGCAGCATAGCCCGGCTGATATCCCCATAACGGCCTTCATCCGGAAGGGAAAAATAACGAATACCGGCACAAGCGATCAACCAGATGCTGATGCACCACAGCATTAATTTTGATGAACGGAAAAGTGGCTTCATAGCGGAATTCCCTAAGGTTTAAATGCAAAGATCCGGTTAAGAAAAAAAGTAAATAAGGCAGTAACGATAATTGTGATAATTAGTAAAATTGAAATCGGATAAGGCGTGAAATGATGCAACGCGATGAGCATCGTTTCATTAAAAACAAAGCCAGTAACTGCCACAATAATAAATTTAGGCAGCGTCTGGCGGTGTGAAATCTGGACGACATTAAAGGTAAAGATGCGGTGGCCAAAATAACTCACCCAGAATGCGGTCAAAAAACCCAATAAGTTCGCCACTGCAATGTTCATCTTTTGATGAATAAGCAGCATTGCCAAGGCATAATGGGTCAAAGCGGCCAGTAAACCAATGATTCCAAAACGCAGAAATTGAAAAAATAAGTGGGTGGATAACATAACTTAAGGCTTTATGATTTTGATTCTGTTTCAGGCACGGCCTGTCTGTTTTTTGAATGTTCAGCAGCAATAATATATTTGGGTCGGGCTTTGACCTCTGAATAAATTCGGCTGATGTATTCCCCTAAAATACCAATAAAAATCAGCTGGATTGCCCCTAAAAAGGCTAAACCAGCGGCTAGCGTTGCCCAACCGGGTACTTTGGCTCCCTCGAATAGGGTTTGTACTGTAATCCAGCAGCCATAACTAAAAGAGAAAATACCCAGAAGGATGCCTAAATAAATGCAGATCCTTAACGGTAAATCAGAAAAGGCCGTTAAACCTGAAATGGCAAGATTGAGCAGAGATTTAAAATTAAAACTCGACCGACCGCATTGGCGTTCTTTTTCGGTAAACAAAATGCCGATGCTTTTAAAACCCACCCAGGCATAAAGGCCTTTCATATACAAATTACGTTCAGGCAAGTCACGGATGGCATGCACCACCTTGGCATCGAGCAATCTAAAATCACCAGCATTTTCCGGGATATTTAATGTAGAGCTGGCATTGAGAATTTTGTAGTAAATATGGGTGAATAATTTTTTTAGCCAGGACTCGGTTTCCCGGTTACGGATGCCATAAACCATCTCATAACCTTCTTTCCATAAACTCAACATGGTCGGGATTACATTGATCGGATGCTGGAAATCGGCATCAATCAAGAGTGCCAGATCAGCATCAACATGATCTAGACCCGCATATAAAGCAGCTTCTTTACCAAAGTTACGGGAAAACTCTAGCACACGTAAAGGATAGTCTTTCTGCATGCCTTGTAATACTTCAATAGTGCTATCTTTACTACCATCATCTATAACAATGATTTCAAATCGAATATTTTCTTGTTTAAGCATTTTAGATAATGCTGGAATAAAATTTTTCAGGTTTTCTGCTTCATTGTGAGCAGGAACAACGCAGCATAAAAAAGGATTAAAATTAGACATTATATCCACCAATACGACCAAGTTTTATATTGTTGTTAGTACAGTCATGAAAAAATTGTTCTGAAGTTAAATAATTATATTCTTGTATGCGTGCACTATAAATCGAATCCGGAGTATCTGGAATTCCAATAGATGGATGACACATAATCAGTAACTGATGTTCAGCGTGACTGAACCATTGCTGACACAGGTTTGAATAATTAGTCATAGAGAAATCATAGATACCGGCGAACTGTTCATTTTGGGCAAAATTTGCTTCTTGGCATAATCGTGTTAAACGCTTTGCTCCTAACATTTGCAACAACTGACTTTTGAATTGATAGGGAGCAATATTGACTGTGTGACTCAGACTACGAATCCAGCCTTTAAACCGCTGCTCTTTTAAGAAGTCAATCAGGATTTCTCGTATGACCGGAAACTGATGGACATGCTGATGGCCATCAACAAAGTGTGGTTGCTGTCCTAGGACTTCAACAAAATGATCCCATTGCTGCTGAATGCTTTTTCGGATTAATGTTTTGTCGAGCTGATGGAACCATGCACGCAGCATGAGTTGCGCAAGTGGATAACTAAAGGTTTGAGCATCAAAGACATGGGTCAAATTTAAATGTAAGCCAATATCAATCGTTGTCGCATATTGTTTTAATTTTAATGCCTCATTTGCCCACAAAGGTGATTGTGTCATGCAGGAGGTTGCCTGTAAGGAACCCCGTTCAATTAAGTGGAAAATTGCCTGATCAATTTGGGGATTCATAGCAAAATCATCAGCACAAAAGCAGACTGTAGGCATAAATAATGACTTCTAGGTTAGATTGTCCGAATCAAAAGAGAGGGGGTTTATCTAATTTCTTATTGGATGATTATTAAGGAATAAACTTAATTAGAGCTTAAGTGAATTAGTCTCAACTTGATATGACATTGAGGTTAAAAAAGAGAAAGTTCCCTATTGTGATAAAGGAGCATATCTCAATCAAATAAAGGTAACTTTTTAATGTTACCTATTCATAATCAAATCATTAGCATATTCAATTTAGTTGAATAACTTTTAGATATTTCTAAATCCTATAAAGTCATGAGTGTATTTCAGGATACTTTTTCCATTATTAGAAACCGGTTGCATCTAGTAAGGTCGTGTACTCTGGAAAGAACTCAGGATTCTATTCATAGAACTACAGGATTGGTTAAGTGTGCTAGATATATCTATAATAAGCTTCTTAGAAAGCAACCGACTGTGTGTAGATTGTAGGTATAATTTAGTTTAGGCTTTTTTTAACAATGTTTTGGATAGACTAATTGTGCAAAATAAAAAATGCCCATTTAGCATACGGTATTAATTACCTACTTATCCAAGCATAATGTGCAGCAACTTGGGGGTATAAGGTTTCTAGGCATTCCATTTATATTGCCCGCTACGCGCTGCTCACACATATGATTGCGCAAGTCTGCGGTTTAGGGTGTCGGCGATTTTGTCTGAGCTAGAGGTGATACATATTTGTATGCTAACCCCTTTGAACAGGCCAAATTGCAGCTCAGCCGTGAGCCGATGGTACTTTGCCAATTAAAGCTAAATCCTGAAATCCAAGACATCTTCGATTTTAAATTTGAATATATTAAAATGGTTGGTTACGACTCACATCCTGCAATTAAGGCACCAGTTGCGGTTTAATTTTCCTTTTTAGAGTTCCCTCTCCTGAAGAATTGTTTAAGCACTGCTTTAAACAATTCTGCAAGTGAGGGTTAGGAAGAGGTAAATTAGTACCCTCATCCTAACCTCCTCACTGAGCCATATATGGCGCAAGAGAAGGAATTAAAAATCAAAACTTTAAATCCCTCTTCCCTCCTTTACTAAAGGGGAAAATTGTAGAAAGGATTTTGGGATTATTCACAAGGATTAAATAAATGACCTTCCAGAATTTAGAAGTTGTGCATGTTGTAGCCATGGATCAGCAACGCTGCATTGGTAAAGATAATGACTTGCCTTGGCATATTTCTGCTGACCTTAAGCACTTTAAGGAAATCACTCAAGGTGGTGTGGTGGTCATGGGTCGCAAGACTTTAGAGTCTATGGGTCGCACTTTGCCGAAACGTGTTAACTGGGTCATTACTCGGGACAATGACTGGTCATTTGAAGGCGCTAAAGTTGCCCACTCGATTGAAGATGCTTTATCTCAAGCAGTAGCCGATGTCAAAGCCTCAGAAAAACCTGATGCGATCTTTGTGATTGGTGGCGGAGAAATCTTTAAGCAGACCATGAATATTGCAGACCGCTTAGAACTCACCCACGTTGAACTGAATGTTCAAGGGGATGCCTACTACCCGGAAATTCCGGCTGAATTTAAAAAAGTCGCGTCTGAACAACATATTGACGACAAAACTGGGATTGCTTTTGAGTTCGCAACTTACCGAAAATAAAGGCAATAATTATAGATAACAGTCAAATATGCATAATATTGAAACAAGAGAATTCCTTCTTGCTTTGGGCATGGTGCTATTCCATAGCGTGTTCAGTCTTTTCGTTATTATGTCCTCTATTTGGCTGTGTCTGGCCTTGTGGTTTCAGGAACCGCTTGGCTGGTTAATGACCCGCGTATTGATTGGAATCTGGATTGCCTTTGCTTTGAGCATTCTCGGTATCTATATCAGCCAGCATTGGTTTAACCGTCAAACTGATGTCCTGATCTATGTTGTGTTTTTTCTCATCGGCTTATTCTGGTATTTTGCTCTGGAAGCCAGGCAAGATCGTGACTGGAATCCTGAAGTTGCCCAAGTGCTGACTTATCAGCAGCAGGGCGATCAAGTGACCTTACACAAGGTACGCAACTTTAACTGGCATGCTGATGGCAGTTATGATGAGCGCTGGGAAACTCGGCATTTTGATTTAAACCAGATCACCGGTGTCAATATCATTACTTCCTACTGGATGGGACCACGGATTGCCCACACCCTGGTCAGCTTTGATTTTGCCAATAGCAAGCCGCTGACCTTTTCGATTGAAATTCGCAAACAAAAAAATGAAGAGTTTTCCACCTATGGTGGTTTTTTTAGAAAATACGAACTCAGCCTGATTGCGGCAGATGAACAGGACCTGATCTATACCCGCAGCAATATTCGTGGCGAACATGTCTATTTCTTCCCGGTGAATATGTCGAAAAGCGAAATACGAGCCCTGTTTGAAGAATATCTGCGTAAAGCCAATGAATTAAACCACCAGCCGAAATGGTATAACAGCCTGACCAGTAACTGTACCACGCTGGTGTTTGACATGATCCGGGCGATATCTAAAAGACCTTTACCCACAGATTACCGCCTGCTGGCTTCAGGCTATTTACCCAATTATCTTTATGACTTGAACGCCATTTCACATGACTTAAGCATGAAACAGTGGTACGACATTGCTTATATCAACCCTCGCGTGAGCCATTTGAAACATCTTTCCAGTAGCCAGTATTCGACCCTGATTCGTCAGGGCGCACCCAAACCAATACCGGACAAATGAGCTGAATTTAAAAAAGTAAAAATAGATAAAACATAGATTTAACCCTAGTGAAAAGACTGTTTTTTTGTTTATATAGACCATAGATTAAATCAAGAACGAGAATCCAATATGTTAAAAAAATTCTTTGCTGTAGGCATACTGGGCACTGCAATTGCTTTGACAGCTTGTCAAAGCACACCAAATGCCACTTCTAATATTGAGGCGGCAAACTTGGTGCAACTACAAAATCGTAGCTGGATTGCCACCTATATTGGCAATACTGAAATTAAGACAGCAGCAACCGCCCGTAATATTCCAAGCTTACAATTTGATGCAGCAAGCAAACGGATCAGTGGTGCCGATGGTTGTAACCGTATTATGGGCAGCTATGAAGCCGGTCGAGATACCCTGCTACTCAGTCAAATGGCAGGCACCAAAATGGCCTGTCTGGACAATAACAACCTGTCTGAACAATTTAATGCAGCTTTGGTAAAAGTCGCCAACTATCAGGTTTTTGGCAAAACCCTTAAACTGCTTGATCGCCACGGCAATGTGGTACTGCAATTTACCAGCCCGGTGCAACCACGTTAAATCGTTCAAATAAAAGCCTGAAAGCTCAGGCTTTTGTGTTTAAAATGTTTAAATACATTTTAGCTTCATAGAAAGCCCCTATATTAAAAACAATAAACAAATACAGGATAAAGTTATGCAACAGGCCTTATTGGGTGGTGGATGCTTCTGGTGTGTCGAAGCCATATTTTTACAGCTAAAAGGGGTGGAAAAAGTGGTCAGCGGTTACGCCGGCGGCCATACAGAACACCCAAGTTATGATGATATTTGTCGTGGCGACACCCACCATGCAGAAGTCATTTTGATTGATTATGACGAAACCCAAATCAGCTTTGCCCAGCTGTTGGATGTGTTTTTTGCCACGCATGATCCAACCACACTCAACCGTCAAGGCAATGATATTGGCACCCAATACCGTTCCGTGATTTATTATTTTAATGCTGAACAACAACAGCAGGCAGAGCAAGCGATTGAGCATTTAAAAGCTGAAGGCCTGAATATTGTGACTGAACTCAGTCCTGCACCGAAGTTCTACCCGGCGGAAGAATATCATCAGAATTTCTTTGCCCGAAACCCTGCACAAGGCTACTGTAATTTCTCCATTCCACCGAAATTAATGAAATTGCGTAGCAAGTTTCAAGACTTGCTTAAATCTGAATAAATGCTCTTTTCAGCTGAAATCAGACATAAAAAAAGCGACCCTTAAGGTCGCTTTTTTAAGACTAGACACCAATTAGTTATCACTCATAAAAGCAATATCACTGAGCCCGGCTTCGCTCGCACGTGACATCACTTGTGCAACCGTGTCATAGCGTGATTCTTTATCTGCGCGAAGTTGAACGGTTGGTTTACGTTCCGCCTGCCCCGCTTCATTAAAACGGGTTTGCAGTTCTTCAAGGCTAATCACCTGATCATTCCAGGCCACTTCACCCTTGGCATTAATACTGATAGTGATGGCCTTCGGTGGCGGTTCGGTAATTTCCGCCGTGGTTTTTGGCAAGGTTAATGGAATTGATGGGTTAGCAACGGTTGCTGTCACCAGGAAGATGATCATCAATACCAACATAATATCGATCAGTGGAATGAGGTTCATCTCATTCATACCTACATCGTTGTCTTCGCCCAATTGAAAGCCCATTAAGCTTGACCTCCAACCAAATTATTTGTTGTTGCTTTAGATGCTACCTGAGCTGAACTGTCTTGTTGCAACATGGTATCAATCAATAAACTGTGTGCCTGGTCTTGTAGCTCATGTGACAAACCACGGTTCACACGGGTACAAATGTTATAAGCCAATACTGCAGGAATCGCTACAGCCAAACCCAGACCGGTCATAATCAAGGCTTCACCTACTGGTGTCGCCACTTGAGCCAAGCCTGCCTGACCGCTTTTACCTACTGCAACCAGTGCGTGGAAAATACCCCAAACCGTACCAAACAAACCCACAAAAGGTGCCAGTGAAGCAATTGTACCCAGCACTGCCACGCCTTTTTCTGCATGGGCTTTTTCAGCTGAGATTTGACGCAACAAAGCCTGTTCTGCTACGGCTTTACGTTGTTCAAAATTTAAATGCGCAAATTTTGCTTTTAACTTGCTTAAGGCCTGAGAAAGTTGAGCATAAGCCTGTTGCTTCAGTTGGCGAGTCCCCATTACACGTAAAACGAAGATGGTCCATGTCGTAATTGACATTGCCAATAACACGAAATACAGGGTTTTACTCACTGCATCAGCATGTTGCCAATAAACTGAAAAGTTCATACTCGAACTCCTGATAAATGTTAGCCGTTAGGATTCAAGGTCAATTCTAATGGCAGGTTAGCCTTGATTGGATAAGCCACGCCATTTTCTTTGTACGGTTTGAATTTGGAACTACGCACTGAGCGTAAAATCTTTTCATCTAAAGCAGGCAAACCACTTGAGCGTGTAATGCGCGCTGAAGTAATCACCCCTTTTTCATTTGCTTCAATATATACCATGGCATTACGCGTTTGACCTTCCAAGTCGCTATTGCTATAGGACGGTCGTGGCGAACGGCTCCATTGCACCCCGGAACCTCCAATTGAGACATTTTTCGGAGCTGGCGGTGCAGGTGGCGATGGTGGTGCGACTGGCGCTGGCGGTGTAACCGGTGCGGGTGGTGGAGTTACCGGTGCAGGTTTCACCACTCTGGTTTCAGAAACTGTTGTTGTTACTGTAGGTTTAGGCGGTGCTTCAACCGGTTTAATCACCGGTTTTGCTGTTTCTGCCTTTTTAACCTGTTGAACCTTCTCTACCTTTTTCGGCGGTGGCGGAAGCTGTTTTTCGACAATTTTAACTTCTTTCACCGGCTTAGGCTTAGGCTGCTCTTTTTTAGGTTCAGCTTTCGGCTTAGATGGTAACGGTTTTGCTGGCTCTTGAATTTTTACAAAACGCACCTTTAACGGTTCTTTTTCAATCGGCTTCAATTCTGGTGTTTTCATCTGCCCTACCGCCCACAACACACCCATGTGACCAACCACAACAGCAATAAGCGCCGTGATAATTTTCTTTTTCATTGGATTGGGAGTTTGCATATTTAGAGCGGAAGATTGACTCATTAAAATCAGTTACCTAATTTAAGCGATTGTTGATCAATTAAGATTTAAGCAATCAAGCTCATCGGTTAGTACAATTAAAGCATGCCAATAATAAATGAGAAGTGTTTTCATTTGCAACTATTAAAATGTCAGTTTTGATGAGTTTTTTGAATCAAAAACAAAAAAGGCATGCCTAAAACATGCCTTTTAAATTGATAGGTATAACAATACTTATTGGAAAACAACGGTTTTGTTGCCATCCACAATAATACGGTCTTCAAGATGCCATCTTACCGCACGGGCCAAAACATTGCGTTCCACATCTTGTCCAAGTTCACGCAACTGCTCTACGGTAAAATCGTGATTTACACGTTCTACATCCTGTTCAATGATCGGGCCCTGATCGAGGTCAGCAGTCACATAATGCGCTGTTGCACCAATCAGTTTCACCCCTTTGTCATAGGCCTGTTTATAGGGATTGGCACCGACAAAGGCTGGCAAGAAGGAATGGTGAATATTGATGATTTTCATTTCCCACTTTTGCACGAATTCTTCGTCCAAAATCTGCATGTAACGCGCGAGGATCAGTAAATCGTTACCCTGCATGATTTCATCAATCTGGCTGTAGGCTTCACGTTTGTTTTCTTTATTGACCGGCACAACTTCAAATGGAATGCCAAAGTTTTCTACCGCTTCACGCAAGGTGTCATGATTCGATACCACCTTGGTGATTTCGCATGGCAAACCGCCACGCGCATGGCGCCATAACAGTTCTAGCAAGGCATGATCCACTTTAGAAACCAGAATCCCGACTTTTTTCACATCACTGACCAGTGCCAGACGCCAGTGCATTTCATAGCGTTCGGCTACATTGGTCGCAAAAGTCTGGGTCAGACTTTCTTTACGGCTTTGCAAATTGTCCAGTTCAAACTCAACACGCATGAAATAACGCCCGCCTTGAGCTTCCGTTGCGTATTGATCAAGTGCGGTAATATTTGCTCCCTGATGATACAAAAAGCTTGAAACAGCTTGCACGATACCTGGTTTATCTTCACAAGTAATCAGTAAACGTGCTGTGTTAGCAGTGGACATATTCATGTTGGTTAATATCACTAATCAGTTAAATTGAAAAACAAGCCGAGTATTCTAACGCTTTTTGCAGGCTTTCTAAATAGGCTAGCTCGCATCATGTTTTTTGCTTGAGGATAAACTCTCAAAAAGCTCTGAAGGGCCAAATGTTTCGAGTAAATGTTCATAGGTATGACGGCTTTCACCACGCAAGTAAGCCCCTTCCAGGAACACCATTTGACGCAATGCCTGCCACACCCATTTTTCTTCCAGATGGTTCGAATCGGTAATATGACCCGACATGTACAGGAAGTTGGTCCAGTTGGTCAAAACAATCCACAAGTTGATAATCAGGGCTTCAATTTCTGAATCCGTCATTTCCATCAAGCCCGCATTGACGAAGGCCTTATAGATTTTTTGTCCCTGCTGCATCACCTGACCGGCAAAGCGTGGGTACATTTTTCGAAAATCTTCATTACTTTCAACCAGATGATAAACATCACGATGCAAAAATCGATAGGCCCAAAGCTGGCTGCTGAGCACCTGAAAATAGCGAATTTTATCATTGGCATCGAGCGCACGATCATCAGGCAGAGCCAGCATCTCCAAAGTTTCGCTTTGGTACTGCTCCATCAGCTCTTTGATAATTTCGTTTTTATTGCGAAAATGGTAATACAAATTACCCGGACTCATATTTAGTTCAGCTGCAATATGATTGGTTGTTACTGAACGCTCACCGCGCTCATTAAATAACTGTAAGCTGAGTTGCAAAATACGTTCTTTGGTTTTCACCGTTTTGGAGTGAGACATCCTAAAGTAACCATTCATTCAATAGGTTAGCGAGCTAACACATAAAGTAACTTGACTATTTAGAGCTTTTACTCTAAAAATTAAATTAATCGCTTTTTATTTAATGGTAGCAGGTCATGAACAGTCAAACAAAAACAACTTCAATGACACCACATTCGTTTAATATTCAGCACTTACACGACGTGCTAGCACAGCAAAAGCATGCCTATCTACGTTATCCCTTACCATCGGCAAAAGAACGGATTGATCGTTTAGCACGTCTAAAGCGTATCTTAGTTAAATATCAAGATCAATTTGCCGAAGCAATTAATCAAGACTATGGTAACCGTTCTATTAGCGAAACCAAAATCGGTGAATTACTCACCTGTCTTGAACAGATTAAGTATTATAGCAAGCATTTGACCAATTGGATGAAACCATCGAAACGTCATGTTGGAATTATCCATCAGCCGGCAAAAGCCTGGGTTCAATATCAACCCTTGGGTGTAGTCGGTATTATTGCCCCATGGAACTATCCTTTATTGTTGTCGGTTGGTCCATTAATTTGTGCTATCGCGGCCGGCAATCATGCCATGATCAAGATCTCCAGTGCTTCCAGCCATTTTGGTCGTGCACTGGAAAAAGCATTAGGCGAAGCATTTCCAACTGAACTTGTGGCTGTGATCAATGGGGGCGGTCCAGTTTCCGATGCGTTTAGCCATTTGGCCTTCGATAAAATTATTTTTACCGGTTCAACCGAGATTGGTAAAACGGTCATGGCAGCAGCTTCAGAAAACTTGGTGCCGGTAATTTTAGAGCTGGGCGGCAAATCACCGGTACTGGTTCATCCTTCTATTGATTTAGAAGATGTGGCACAGCGCCTGGCTGCGGGTAAACTCTGGAATTCAGGTCAGACCTGTGTGGCTCCTGACTATATGTTTCTGCCTAAAGGAAGAACTGCCGAATTTATTGACCACTTTAAAGCCTGCGTAGAAGAGATGTATCCAAGTATTCAATATAATCAGGATTACACTTCCATTATTAATGACAAACAATACAACCGCCTGCAAGGTTATCTGGAAGATGCACACACGCAAGGTGCAAAAATTATTGAGTTAAATCCAGCACATGAAGATTTAAGCAAAGTTCGGAAAATTGCCCCAACTCTGGTGACTGGCGTTACGACTGAAATGCGCATTATGAAAGAAGAGATCTTTGGCCCAATCCTTCCTATTCTAGAATATGATCAAATTGACGATGTTATTGACTTTATTAATAGCCGTCCTCGTCCTCTTGCATTATACTATTTCGACTTTGATCAAGCTCGTGCCGACTATGTCGCACAGCATACTCATTCAGGGCATTTCGGGCAGAATATGGTATTGACCCATGTAGCACAGGATGACTTACCTTTTGGTGGGGTCGGTGCTTCAGGAATGGGCAAATATCATGGTCCAGAAGGTTTCTTCAGTTTGTCGCATGAACGGTCAGTGATGTCTAATCCAAAGCTGTATAGCTTAAAATTCATTCTCCCGCCGTTTAATAAGCCGATTCACAAACTAATTTCGAAGACCCTTCTTCGTTAACTGATCAAGGCATGATCTATCACACCTGATCATGCCACGTTTTTCTTAAATTCGCTTGTCTTTTAAGCGTATTTTTGGTATAAAACGCCCCTTGAATGATTTCATCCGTTTACTTTTAATGACTAGCCGCACAATCGGTGCTGTCTAGCAATGGAGTTCACCATGTCTAAGGTTTGCCAAGTTACCGGCAAGCGTCCAGTCGTTGGCAACAACGTCTCGCACGCCAATAACAAAACCAAACGCCGGTTCGAGCCGAACCTGCATCACCACCGTTTCTGGTTAGAAAGCGAAAAACGTTTCGTACGTCTTCGTTTAACCACTAAGGGTATGCGTATTATCGACAAATTGGGCATTGAAAAGGTTGTTGCTGATCTTCGTGCTCAAGGTCAAAAGATCTAAGGAGTCAGTACAATGCGTGATAAAATTCGTCTAGTTTCTTCAGCTGGTACAGGTTATTTCTATACTACGACTAAGAACAAACGTACTATGCCGGAAAAAATGGAAATCAAAAAATTTGATCCAAAAATCCGTCAACACGTAATCTTCAAAGAAGCTAAAATTAAATAATTTTGACTTCTTAAAAAAAGCGGCCCTCTGGGTCGTTTTTTTTGCATTTTTTTTATTCAGCTTGTTACACTTCTAGGCATTCTTTTTTGGCACTTTTTGTGCTTATTCTTTTTTACCCTTAACTTTGGCTCAAGCTTAAGGAGTTTTTAGTGCCTCATGACGTAGATCTCATCATATTATTAGCCGTTGGCTTTGGACTGGCGCTTATTTTTGGCTATATTGCTGCACGTATTCGTCTTCCTCCCCTAATTGGCTATTTAGTTGCGGGTATTGTGATTAGCCCGAATACGCCAGGTATTGTGGGAGATATTCACCTTGCCAACCAGCTAGCTGAACTTGGGGTCATGTTCCTGATGTTTGGTGTCGGGATGCACTTTTCCCTAAGCGACCTGATGCAGGTACGGCGTATTGCCTTACCAGGTGCAGTGCTGCAAATTGCAGTAGCCACCTTACTGGGCATAGGTGTTTCCATGATATGGGGCTGGAACTTTGGCTCGGCACTGGTTTTTGGTCTGAGTCTGTCCTGTGCCAGTACTGTGGTATTACTCAAAGCTTTGGGTGACCGGGGCTTGGTTAACTCCGTGAACGGTAAAATTGCCGTGGGCTGGTTATTGGTTGAAGATCTGGTCATGGTGCTGGTTTTGGTCCTGCTTCCTGCTACAGCCGCTTTGCTAGGTGGCACAGCGATTGCTGGCTCAGATCCCAATGCCAATATCTGGATGACCTTGGCCATTACCCTGCTTAAAGTCGCCGGCTTTATTGCTTTTATGCTGATTGTAGGGAAACGTCTGGTGCCATGGATTATGCAGGTCGTGGCACGCTTGGGATCACGTGAGCTGTTTACCCTAACCGTAGTAGCAGCCGCAGTCTCCATTGCATTTGGTGCCTATAAAATCTTTGGGGTATCCATGGCACTGGGGGCATTCTTTGCCGGGATGGTGGTGAAAGAATCTGATTTCAGCCACCGTGCAGAAGAAGAAACCTTACCTTTACGTGAAATTTTCTCGATTTTATTCTTTGTGTCGGTGGGAATGCTTTTTGATCCGATGATTTTAATGCAGCAACCGTGGCATGTGCTTGCCGTGGTGGCCATTATCATGATTGGCAAAACCATTGCCGCGATGGCACTGGTACTGTTCTTCCGTTATCCAATTAATACCGCTTTAACAGTCGGTGCCAGTCTTGCACAAATTGGCGAGTTTTCCTTTATTTTGGCAACCTTGGGAGTTTCACTACATCTATTGTCTTTAGAGGGACAAAATCTGATTTTAGCTGGTGCACTCATCTCGATTACGCTTAATTCATTCATCTTCTCTGCCATTGAACCGGTACAAAACTGGATTCGTGAACGCTCGCATTTGGCGCGCCTGCTTGAACGTAGTGGTGACCCGCTATCCATGTTGCCAGATGAAGTTTCTCAAGAGTACTTGCGAGATCAGGTGGTGATTGTCGGTCATGGTGAAGTCGGTCGTCGCATTACCAAAGCCTTAATGAAGCAAGATATTAAAGTGGTGATTGCCGAAGAAAATCGTGAGATCGTTGAAAGTTTACGTGCCAAAGGCATTGCCGCTGTGTCGGGGCATGCGACCGAAGCCGGTGTACTCATTCAGGCGCATATACAACATGCGCGCCTTCTGGTGCTTTCTCCAATGGATATTCTGGATATTCATAAAATTGTTGATATTGCCAAAACATTGAATCCACAGATTCAGGTGCTGGTCTGTGCCGAAAGCAAGGAAGAAGCTGAAGTGATTCGTCGTGAAAATATTGGTGAAGTTTATTTTGCCAAAGAAGAAATGGCGAAAAATATGACCAATCATATTTTAAATCAAATCCAGCTGGCTCATCATCAGGCGCCCACCCACTAACTGATGTGTGAATGAACCGCCCATAAAAAAGCGCACATCGGTGCGCTTTTTTACATTTACAGAGAGTTAACTCATATATTGGGGTTGTTCATCAACAATTTCAGCCTGCCATTCGTTGACCTGCTTTTCCATCATTGCAAACAAGGCAGCTTGCACCATATGCTGGGCAATCACTGGCGTTTGATCACCAAGTAACGCTTTGACTTCATCATTAAACTGAATTTTGACCAGTGGTTCTTTTTCAGAGCCTGCATTTCGCAATGCCAACTCACCACCTTCAAGTTGAACAAGCTCTAAAATCGCTTCTTGATTACCAAATAATTCTTTCAAATGTTCTATAGACATATATCCTCCATGTTCAACATGGTGGCAAAGGGCTGTTGCGCTTTGCATTGCTTAGACTATTTTATATAAGGTCGATGCCAGAAACTTCAAGAGCATTGGTCGTAAAGTTTAAAATTCCACCATCTCATTGCGAAAACCGTCAATTAATTGAGTCAAATCGCGATGCCATTCACGCAATATTTTGGTATCCGGCAACCAGGCCTGTGGGGTTTGGGTCACTTTAATAATCAGGTTGGAAGATGTTTCATCTTCAGGTTCCGGTGCACTCGGTTCCGGTGCATATTGGCACATACGGTAGGCACGTTTTAGCTCGGCAATAAAGCCCTGTTTAGCCAGCTGCTGCATTACGGTCACTTCAGGCGAGATCTGTCCTTTTTCTGCCATGTGCTCTTCAATAGACTTCAATGTTGGGGCAAAGTCGTTTAAACGGTAGTAACGCACCAACTCTTGCAGAAATGCCAATACTGCACCATGCAGGTGAAATACAGCAGCTTCGCGATGGGCCTGCGCCTGTTGAACATGATCTGTTTGTTCTGCTTGTTGGCATGCAAGACGGGCAAAATACAATTTTTGATTGGTACGATCCGCATGAAAGCGCGCAACACGAGACATGGTGATTTCCTAAATTTTGGCGTGAGTTACATCGCTAAGATTAAACTTAATCTTGTCCAATTCACAATAAAAATTATGCATGATCCATTTCAATGAAATAGATTTTGCGCTTTGCCTGCACTGCAATGGGCGGATCAATAGGACGCACATTGCTGATTTCCCAAGCCCAATATCCTGCTGCCCAGTATGTAGCGCTCGCTGCTTCAATTTCATCTTTACCCCAGGGATGAACGGATTCAATATCCACAATTGCCACAGCTATGCCTGCTTCTTCATCCCCTGCTTTGCTCAGGTAGTTTTTATTTTCCACAATTACCAAATCTTTTAAGGGTAACTGTTCAGGTTGCCATGAGCGTATTTCCAGTCGCTTTTGCCCTTGAGCAATGCGCTATCCAGCCGGTGTAACGATTGAAAGTGCAGCTAAAGTCCGTTTCATTTTCTATCCATAAAAAAAGGAGCCAAGCTCCTTTTATTGTTTATTCTGCTGCAGGCTTGTCTTCAGCCTGCTTGACGCGAATGCCCTGTCCATGCAAACGCAAAGTATTTAAGCCTTTAATCGCTTTAACTGCTTCACGGCCATGCGGCATTTCCACAAAAGCAAAACCTTTTGATTTACCTGTTGCAGCGTCTAAAACCAAAGTGCATGAATCTACCGTGCCATATTGCTTGAACAACTCAAGCAATTCAGCTTCTGTCACTGTACGTTCTAAATTTCGAACTAAAATTTTCATCTGATGACCTTAAAATAGGCTAAAAAAACCAAAAAGCACTCGCCTACTTACTTTTTGCACTTCAATATATCGGGATAGTTTAATCGAGATCGATACCAAAATCTAAATTAATCGATTGCCGTTCAATTAAGGCACTTTTCACGGTTTGCTGACGCGGCTTGTAATGGGTTTCGGTGGTACAAAGGTTACGGGTTAAATCATTGAAGAAATAGCTTTCAATTTTGCGTCCCTGTTCATCCACCTGATCCCGCGCCCAGAGATTCAGATTCTGCTTGGTTAAAATCAGTTCATTTTTGGCACGGGTTAACGCCACATATAACACACGGCGCTCTTCTTCCACTTCATCAAAATTGCCTTGTGCACGTGCATGCGGATACTGTCCGGCAGAAACATTGGCCACATAGCAAATCTTCTGTTCAGTACCCTTGGCAGAATGAATGGTAATCAGTGTCACCACATCATCTTCAGACTGGCGTTCAATCTCACTGATCGATACCGGATCGAGTACATATTCTTCCAGAAATTCACTCAGCTGATCCTGTTTGGTGGCCAGCTGTTTGACCAGATCAAAATCACCCATGCGTTTCGACCAGTCTTTCTTAGCGTAATTTTCTTCCAGCTGCTCCAGCAGGGCTTCTATACCCAAAGTCACGCAGGCCTGCACCTGATCTTTCAAAACAGTCATCTGCTTCATGATCAGCAGGGTTTTTTCAGGAATCCGTCCGAATTTTTCCAGTTTCTCGAAAATCAGATCCTGATCGGGCTGCTGCAATAATTGCTGTGCCAGCTTGCTTGCTCCTACATCGCCCACGCCATTCCATAAGGTCAGGAAACGCATCCAGGCAATATCATCCAGAGGATTGGCAATCACCCGCAACAAACTAAGCAGGTCTTTAACATGCGCAGTTTCCAGAAGCTTCATGCCACCAATAAAACGGTACGGTACATTGGCCTGAATAAAAGCCGCTTCGATGTGACGTGCCGCAAAACTGGAACGCACCAGCACCATATGATCATGCCACGGCGTGCCTTCCAGAAAATGTCGCTCTTTGATGTCGATGGCAATCCACTTTGCTTCATCAAACTCGTTTGGGAAAATATGCAGTTTGGGTTTAATGCCCTCGCCACGATGCGCATCCAGACGTTTGTCATACTGAATTGGGCTTTGATCAAGCAACCAATTCGACAAGTCCAGAATTTCCTGAGTAGAACGGTAGTTTTGTTCCAGTTTAAAAATTTTCGCATCTGGCACACGTTCCTTGAAATGGTGGATATTTTCAAAGTCCGCACCACGAAAACCGTAAATGGACTGGGCATCGTCCCCGACACAGAATAAATGGACTTTATCTTTTAAAGGTTCCAGCAATGCCCATTGCAAGGGATTGGTATCCTGCATTTCATCGACCAGCATGTGCTGGCAAATCGAGGCCACATAATCGGTGAGTCCTTCGGATTGCGCCAGTGCAGAAGCCACCACCGCCAAGATATCATCATAATCCAGAAAGCTGCGTGCACGTTTTCGTGCCTCATACTCTTTCATGATTTCAGCGATTTGATCTTTATATTCCAGAAATTCAGGATGCTGTTTTTCTAAAGAAATGCTGAGTTTTTGTCGGGTATTTCGCGCAAAGGAATATAGGTCACACAGCTGCTGAGGCTTGGGCAGTGCATTGGGATTTTTCTTATCATCCTTGCCGCGAATCAGGCGAAACATCATCAACTGATCATCACGATCAATAATCGAAAACTGTTCCAGACCAAAGGCTTTCGGAATACGGCGCAGCAAATACATGCAAAAAGTATGAAAGGTGGATGCGCGCAAGCCCTTGGCCTGATCACCCAAAGCCAGTTCCACCCGTGCCACAATTTCACTGGCGGAACGACGGGTAAAGGTCAGAATCTGAATCTGATTCGCTGGAACGCCCTGATCAATCAGATAGGCTGCCCGAGCCACAATGGTTTTTGTTTTGCCACAGCCTGCCCCTGCAAGTACCAGACTGTGCTTTGATTCAGTCGTGGCAGCCTGTTTTTGTTGCGGGTTTAATTCATTGATCAGGGTGGCTAAACTCATGGTGTCTCATCGTGCTAGGTAGACGAATAGTTTAACAGAGCTGGCCATAAATCTGAGATTGATCTACTTAAAAATTGAAGCTATCCCTATATTCTGCCATCCAGAAAGGCGACATGGATGTCGCCTGTTGAACTGTGAAACATGGATGTTGAATCAGTTCAACAAAGGATTTTTGTTACTTTTCATCCTTGAAAAGTAAAGCAATGCCTACAAAAATCATTCTGTCTTCTGTACGCCAAATGGGGCTGTATCCAAATTATTAATAACCTCTAAAGCAATGTTCATTACCACATCCTCCAAATGCCTTTCCGCATTTTTTAATGCATCCTCCAAATCACAATCTGGTGGATTAATACCTATAATCTGAGTAAAACCTTCCTCATAAAGCTCTTCTATTCCCTCACCCACCAAACCAGCAAAGGCAATCACAGGCTTATTCAATCGCTTCGCGACCTGTGCCACGCCATAAGGCGTTTTACCGAACTTGGTCTGGAAATCAATTCTACCTTCACCGGTCAACACATAATCGGCTTGGGCAATTTTTTCGACCAGATGAGTCTGCTCAATCATCAGTTCAACTCCAGATTGAATTTTTGCCCCCGCAAACACCATCAAGCCAAAACCTAAACCGCCTGCTGCACCGGCTCCCGCAATCTCTCGACAATCTATTCCAAGTTGCTGCTCAATCATATCGGCAAAATGATTTAAGTTATTATCCAGAATTTTCACCATTTCAGGCGTAGCCCCTTTCTGCGGGCCAAAAACATAGGATGCACCATTTGCACCACATAAAGGATTACTCACATCACTGGCAATGATGATTTCTGTTTGTGCTAAACGCGCATCCAAACCGGAAAGATCAATCTTTTTAATCTGATCAAGCTGACCACCACCTACAACAACATCGCATTCTGCTGCATCGAGGAATTTCACACCCAAAGCCTGCGGCATGCCCGCACCGGCATCATTGGTGACACTACCGCCTAAACCGATAATGATTTTAGATACGCCTAAACCCAGTGCCATCTTGATCATTTCTCCCGTACCCAATGTGGTGGTGAGCAAAGGATTTCGCTGAACGGGTTCTAAAAGATGGATGCCATTGGCTTTGGCCATTTCGATAATGGCTGTTTTTCCCTCATCCACAAGGCCAAAGTAAGTGTGGATTTTTTGTGAGGCTAATGGGCCAGTCACTTCACACTCAATTTTTTGTCCGCCCTGTGCAGTAATCAAAGCATCCACAGTACCCTCGCCGCCATCCGCCATAGGTACATGAATAAAATGTGCATCTGTAAAAACTTTCTGGATGCCGCGTTGCATGGCCTGACAAGCCTGTTCAGCGGTCATACTTTCTTTAAATGAGTCGGGAGCAAGCACAAAGGTTTTAGGCATAATCTTTAACAAGTGAAATGAACAAATCTTTTATACAACCTGGAAAAATAATAAAAAAGAGCGCATAAAGCGCTCTTGTACCAAATACAGTTTATATATCAGCCGAACTTGGCGGTAATTCACGTTTAATATAAGACGCCAGAGTCAGATAGTTAATGCCCTGAAACAAGATATCTATGGCAAGGAACAGCCCCAACACCCAGAAGGATGCATCCGGTGATATTAAAATAATGATGCCTGTAATCAGGGTCAGCAGGCCGGAAAATAATATCCATCCCCAACCTTGATAGGCTTTAAAAATAAAGGCACTCATCACCCGGATGGCCCCCGCCACAATTAGCACAATCGCCAGCAAATTGGTCAATACAATGGCAGTTTTTACCGGTGTGCTAAAAGCATAATATCCGGCAACAAGATACAGCACACCAAACAATGCCCATAACCAGCGAGCGCCACCTTCAAAAATTTTAAAAGCTGCAATAAAGTGCAGCACACCGCCAATCATCATCAATATGCCAAACAGGAACACCACAGAAAGTGTGGCAAAAGGCAAAGATGCAAGCAGCACAATCCCAAACAGTGTGAGCAGAATACCCAAACCCAAATACCACTTTCGATTTTCATGCAGCTGATGTCGGACTAAGTCATTTCCTACTGTTTTCATGTTTTTCTCAAGTCTTTTGTTTAGGAATACTGTTAGTTGTATCTGATTTCAGCACAAAAGTCAGTTCTTTAGATGCATTTTTATCCACAGCCACCTGCTCAACTGGGGATAAAAGCAACATTATCCCCAATACTATTTTTTCCAGCCCAGCTCGATTGCAGTAATTTCGTTGATTAAAGTCTGCTCCAAGCGATCTGGCATTTTGCTTTTTTGTTCAGATAGCGGAATATGCCCCGCCATCAACTCGGCTTTGGCTTGAGGAAATAAAGGCTGTTGCTTTGGATAGGCATAACCTAGCGGATAAATGGGCTGCCCTGTCGCTAAATCATATTTATCACTTGCCCCAAAAGCATGTAGTAACTCATGCACCAATACAATCTTGTTTTGTGCAGACTGCTTTTTTGATGCAAATAAATTCACCGAGCTAATTCGGCCTTTTTGCAGGGCTGTGGAATGTTTTAATTCTTTAGTCTGTTCGGGATCATAATAATTTAAATACAGGGTCACACTGGGTGAACCGTCAGCACTTTCATGCTGTTTCCAGGCATAAAAACGGAATCTTAAACTCCATAAAATGGTATCAATCAGTGTTGCATGCTCAAGCACTTTAGGAGGTACTCGTTTAAGCTCACGTCCCATTTGAAAATACAGTGCTATTGGTTGTCCACGATATTGTGCCGACATCTGCTGTAAATATTCTTGAGCGCCACTCAACTCCGCCAGATGAAGTGATTGGATATAATTTTGAGTTGCCGACCGCCCATCTGCATTGATGGGATGCAACTTAACAATAATAGGTTTCGACCAGTCCTGATTTTGATCACGATAAGCATTGACTGCAACAATCAATAGCACGATGAGCAAGCACAGTATCCGAATGTTTTTCCACATCTCTTTTCTCGTTATTTTAAAAAATGTCTACTTTCCCAATTAGATATGCGCCGACGTCATCCACAGCTGTTCGAGTCAGACCTTTTAAAATATATAATGTTTCTACGAAGGATGAAAAAGCTGACGGTAACTGGCGAATTCTGTGGATGACACTGCCTTTGGTCTTACGAAGCAATGCTTCTCAGGGCGAAACCAAAGTAACATACAAGCTCCTCCCATCTAAGCTATTCACGGTAAACCCTAGTCGTGCCATTAACATAAAAAATGCCGACTTTCGTCAGCATTTTTCAGAACTTAAAACTTAAGCTTCAACCCATTTCCCATCCTGGAATACCAGGCTCCACTTGGTTTGCTTGCCTTCAGCATTTTCCGAACCAATATATTGAGACTGGTTCTTACGGCTGAATTTCACCAAAGTCGGATTCCCTTCAGGATCGACATCGGGCGCTTGCAGAATAAACTGATATTTTGGATCAAGCTGATCGGCCACAGTACGCAGTTCAGCAACTTTAGGGGCACGTGTTTCACGGACTTTCGGGAATTTACTTGCTGCCAGGAATAAACCTGCTGCACCATCACGAAGGACGAAGAAATCATCATGCTTGGTAGAACGCAACTGTTCCATCTTAATCGGATCTACACGTGGCGGTGCAGGCTGACCGCTCTTTAACACTTTACGGGTATTGTCACAGCTGGTGCAGGCAAAATAAGGTCCGAAACGGCCGGTCTTCAACTGCATTTCGCCATCACATTTATCACATGGAATGGTTGGGCCATCATAGCCCTTAATTTTGAACTCACCTTCTTCGAGTTCAAAACCGGCACAATCCGGGTTATTACCACAGATATGCAATTTACGACCGCCATCAATCACATAGCTGTCCATTGCCGTTTCACAAATCGGGCAACGTTTTTTCGACATCAAGTCTGCGGTTTCTGCTGAATCATCATCAGAAAGTGCTGCCAAAGATTCTACCGGGGTTAAATTCAGCGTACCTTTACAACGTTCTTTAGGCGGCAAGTTATAGCCCGAACATCCTAGGAACACGCCTGTTGTTCCGGTACGAATCTGCATAGGACGTGAACATTCAGGGCAATGTACGGCTTCCACTTCTACAGGCAGGTTACGGCGCATGCCACTTTCACCTTGTGCGGTGGTCAAGCGTTTTTTAAAATCGCCGTAGAAATTATCCAGCAATTCTTTCCAGTTACGCTGTCCATCAGCCACTTTATCCAGCTGACCTTCAAGATCCGCGGTAAAAGCATAATTCATCAGATTGTTAAAGTTTTCATCGAGACGATCCGTCACGATTTCACCCATCTTCTCGGCATACAGACGACGATTGTCGAGCTTTACATAACCACGATCTTGAATGGTCGAAATAATAGCCGCATAAGTTGATGGACGACCGATACCTTTTTTCTCTAGTTCTTTAACCAATGAAGCTTCGGTAAAACGTGCCGGTGGCTTGGTAAAGTGTTGAGATGGATCAAGTTTCTCAAGTTTGAGAATTTCACCCACTTTAACTGCCGGTAGCAAAATATCATCATCGGCTTTGTTTGCCCCGCGAACTTTGGTAAAACCGTCAAAAACTAAAGTACGACCTTTAGCCTTAAGTTCCACTCCATTGGCATCAACTAAAATAGTAGAAGACAGGTATTCTGCCGGTGTCATCTGACATGCAACAAACTGACGCCAGATCAGATCATACAAGCGCTGTGCATCACGATCGACACCGACCAACTGATCCCCTTTAAGGGAAACATTGGATGGACGAATCGCTTCATGGGCTTCTTGCGCACCTGCTTTATTACCATAACGGTTTGGCTTGCCAGGTAAGTACTTTTCACCGAACTCAAGTTCAATGTGATTACGAACCATATTGACTGCATCATCACTTAAGAATGTTGAGTCAGTACGCATATAAGTAATAAAACCTGCTTCATACAGGCGCTGTGCCATCGTCATGGTTTTCTTTACAGAAAAGCCTAAACGGGTACTTGCGGCCTGTTGCAAGGTCGATGTGATATAAGGTGCGCTTGGATTAACCTTGGTCGGTTTATCTTCACGCGTCGATACTTTATATTCGGCATCATTCAAGACTTTTAATAAAGCATCCGTTTGTGCCTTATTTTGCAGTTTTAAGGTTTTGCCACCTTGTTTGACTGCTTCTAAACGAATGTCATCTTTTTTAGATTTGGTATCTGCAAAAACCTGCCAGTATTCTTCAGGAATAAAAGCGCGAATCTCACGTTCACGTTCTACCACCAATTTTACTGCAACCGATTGCACTCGACCTGCCGATAAACCACGGGCAATCTTTTCCCATAGCAATGGCGAAATCATAAAACCGACCACGCGGTCTAGGAAACGGCGTGCTTGTTGGGCATTAACCTTATCGATATCTAAACGTGAAGGCTGTTTAAAGGCTTCCTGAATGGCATTTTTGGTAATTTCGTTAAAGACCACACGCTGATAACGTGAATCATCGCCACCAATGACTTCTTTTAAATGCCAGGCAATGGCTTCCCCTTCACGGTCCATATCCGTTGCGAGATAGATTTCATCAACTTGCGATGCCAGTTTTTTCAGTTCAGCAACCACATGTTCTTTGCCAGGAAGCACTTCATAGTGAGCTTTCCAATCGTGTTCAGGGTCAACCCCCATACGATTAACCAAAGCCGTTTGGGCTTTTTCAGCCTTTTGCTCATCGCTGAGTTTGGCACGTGATACAGGCTTTTTTTCTGTACTTTTAGATCCACCTGTCGGCAAGTCACGGACATGACCCACCGATGATTTTACAATGTAATCAGAACCTAGATATTTATTGATTGTTTTCGCTTTTGCAGGCGATTCCACAATCACTAAGGCACGTTTTTTCGCAGCACTCGGTGATTTTGCTGTGGTGCTTTTGGATGTTGACCGAGGAGCGTTCGCCATAGTTAACCATCATTCCTGTTGTAAAGAGGTCTATAAATTAAAATTCAGCCAGAGACTGTAAATATGTTTTGATGTCTTCTAACTGCGTTGCTCGAAGGTCTGATTCTTCATCCCAATAGAGTCCTACACAGTTTGCCTGCATATCAATAGCATAAATGCCCTTTAATGCAATGGGCAAATCGTTAAACTTCTCATCACCCTGCACAAGTTTCAGCTTTTGATCTTCTACACGTGCACGCATCAGGGGAAGTCTGGCATCAGGAATTAAAACACTGTAATAAGCAACCATACTGGCACGGTTCTCAGTTGCCATTGGAATTTTAGTCCAATCGGGAGCTGCAACTAATCGTGGATGCAAAGCCATCTTACGCGCTCTTTCACGCATCAATCCTAAAGCTTTCTCTCTTGGACTGACACGAAGTCCAAAAATTGAGCCCAGCACAAAAAGTACGATGAAGACTGTAATCCAAATTCCGGTATTTTCCATAGTACAACCTTTTTATTCCTTTATTAGAGTTGCATAAGCTGAATACAAAACGCAAGTTACAGCGATGAAATTAATTCAAGAACATCTCATGACTATACAGTATTTCACTGCCATTCCAGTAAATATATCCCTTCTCAATCAATTCTTTAAGTAACAATCGCACATCCGATTTAGGGAACATCTGCTCCAGTAAATCACGCAAGGCATAAATGTCTTTGGGTTTATCGGATTTTAATTCGCGTAATTTTTGCGCCACAATCACCTGAACAGGATCAATTTTGGAAAAGTTTTTAAATAACTCTTTTTGTGCTTGATAAAGACTATTTGCCGGTGCTGATTCGTCCTGCTGGGAAGATTCAGCAGATAAATCCGTCAAAATGGAGGAAAGGTTGGGTGCTTTTTCTACAGAAGTGTCCGGATCTAAATCCAGTTGCATCCATTGTTTCAGCAGTTTTTTACGGAAGCTGATCTGCTCGTCGTAACGTTTCACAATCTTGAGATTAATCAATAAACCAGTCAGTTGCTGTGCCTGATTATCCTCCACCTGCAAAATGTTGCTGATTGAGTTTTTCAGTTTCTCAAGCGTATTCGGCTTACCCTTCATTTTCCCCAAAGTATCACAGTATTTTTTAATCAAGAGCAAATCAGGTTTTTGCTTGATGGTTTCAGTACTGGGGATTTTATATTTTGAATTTTGCGAGGATTCTTCTGGCTGAATGTGAATCAGGCTACAATTCAGATTTGAAGACTGCATCATTTCCAGCAGCATTTCACTACTTGGCATAGCCGAGATCAGTTCAATAGAACTATCCTCATCTAACAGCGCTATCAGCTGCCCGACCACAACCGCATATTCAAACTCTTTGTGTTCGACTTCCGCAGTTTCCAGAATAACCACTTGCCCACTGCTGACCCAGCCTGAAAATTCAGTTAAATCTTCAAGAGAATATTCAAATTTTCCTTGGCAATTAAATAGATAAACCACCGCATAATGTTGAATGATATTACGCAACAGTTGTGCAGTCGGCATATTATTTTCAAGATCAAGAAGAACGACTTTATGATTCATCTTCGAATAGACAGTTCAGCTAGGCAGATGCGGTGCATTAGAACGGTAACCATGGCAAAGGTCAAATATTTTTGTGCTTTTGAATTTTTATTCAGCACCCTCACTCAGCCTGAGTGCCTTGCTTTTAAAGGCTAATGTCAAAGAGTAGAAAAAGTTCAATCCTTCTTTAAACAAAAAGCCCGGGTATATACCCGGGCTTTAATGCACAGATTGATTAAGCTCAATAATGCGGTGGCCGGTTGGTCATCGGGTCAAACGCAGCAATGCCTTCCGATAAATCTGCCGATTCCACACGTTGATACAATAACCGCATTTGTTTCTTTAAATCTTCAATTTCAATATGTTGACGCGTCACTTGTTCATTTAATTGTTCAACTAAATCATCTAAAAATGTAATTCGGACTTGCAAATCTTCTATGGGTGCGGAAAATGACGCCTGATCATTAAGATTTTTTTGTTTAGTCATTTTAAGTCCTCATTGGGGATTTCAGGAAACAGTATGGCCTATATTACTTTAAGGGATGTCCAACTTGCGTTTGGTGGACCTTCCCTGCTCGACGGCGCGAACTTCACTTTGGAACGCGGTGAACGAGTCTGTTTAATCGGCCGCAACGGTGAGGGTAAGTCTACTTTACTTAAACTCATTGAGGGAAGCTTGCTACCCGACCGTGGTGAAGTTTCTTTACAAAATGGTATCACCATCTCCATGCTGGCTCAGGATGTACCGATGGATTCCGGTAAAGTCGCTGACATTGTCGCCGATGGTGCAGGTGAAGCCGCAGAAGTATTAAAAGCATATCATGAAGCCAGTAATGCCTGTGTACTCGGTGATATGGAAGCTTGCGACCGTATGGGTCACTTGCAACATAAAATGGATCAGCTGGATGGCTGGGCTTTAGAAAATAAAGTCAATTCCATTTTAAGTAAAATGGGTCTAGATCCGGATGCCGATTTAGCCGATTTATCTGGTGGTCGTAAACGTCGTGTACTGCTTGCTCGTGCATTGCTGATGCAACCCGATGTTTTACTACTCGACGAACCGACCAACCATCTGGACGTTGAAAGCATTGAATGGCTGGAAAAATTCCTGCTCGATCAAAATAATTTAACCTTATTATTTATTTCGCATGACCGTTCATTTGTCGACAGCATTGCTACCCGTATTGTCGAGTTGGACCGTGGTCAATTGCGCAGTTTTGAAGGCAACTATTCACGTTACCTTGACCTTAAAGCGCAGCAAATGGAAGCGGAAGAAAAGCAAAATGCTTTATTCGACAAACGTTTAGCTGAAGAAGAAGTCTGGATTCGCCAAGGGATTAAAGCCCGTCGTACCCGTAACGAAGGTCGTGTACGTGCATTAAAAGCATTGCGTGAAGAATCAAAAGCACGTCGCTCGCAGCAAGGCAAAGTTAGCATGGCAACGCAAGATGCCAACCGTTCGGGTAAATTGGTTTTCGATATCGAACACTTAAGTGTGACCTTCGGTGACAATGCTCCAATCATCAAAGATTTCTCTGCATTGGTCCTTCGTGGTGACCGTATTGGTTTAGTCGGTGACAATGGTGTGGGTAAAACCACGCTAATCAAAGCCATTTTAGGTGAAATTGAACACGGTGGTTCGGTCAAAACCGGAACCCAGCTGGAAATTGCCTATTTCGACCAACTGCGTAATGCACTTGATCTGGAAAAATCGGTTAAAGATAACGTGTCTGAAGGTTCGGACTTTGTCGATGTCAACGGTGGCCGTCGTCATATCTACAGCTATCTACAAGATTTCCTGTTCTCGCCTGAACGTGCGCGTACTCCAGTAAAAGCCTTGTCTGGTGGTGAACGTAACCGTATTCTATTGGCAAAACTGTTACTTAAACCATCGAACCTGATCGTAATGGATGAGCCAACCAATGACCTGGATATGGTGACGCTTGAGCTATTAGAAGAAATGCTGGGTGGTTATACCGGCACATTACTTTTAATCTCGCATGACCGTGCATTTATGGACAATGTGGTCACATCGACGTGGGTGTTTGATGGTAAAGGCAATATCGATGAATACATCGGTGGTTATCAGGATTATCTGGAACAACGTCCTGATCAAACTGCTGTTGATCAAAAAAGTGATGTGAAAAAAGCCTTGGCCAAAGCTGAAGCAGCGGCTGCCGCAGCAGCACCGAAGAAAGTGAAACTCAGTTATAAAGATCAGCGTGCTTTAGAGCAGCTGCCGGCTGAAATGGAAGCGCTGGAAAAAGAGCAAGCTGAAATTAACGCTCAACTTGCAGATGGTGCTTTGTTTATTTCAGATGCCGATCAAGCCATGAAACTTTCCAATCGCTTAACTGAAATTGATGAGCTGTTACTGGAAAAACTAGAACGTTGGGAAGAATTAGAAAATCTTGTTAACGGCAACTGATCTGATTGATCATACGGGCACCTGTAATTAACCTTACAGGTGCTTTTTTATTTAAAAAATAACTTCATGTTACACTTGCAAAAAACTTTTGTTCAAAATGGTCACTATGAGTAAAAAGCCAGATTACCAACCCGGAAAATTCCAATGGTCATTCCTGCTACCTCAATATTGGGGTATCTGGATTGGAATTGTGTTCCTGATGATTTTGGCGATTTTACCGTGGGCCATTCAGCACCGCTTGGCAACCTTTATTGGCAATATTGCCTTTAATCAGCTTAAATCACGCCGTAAAACCGCGATTCGAAATTTAGAACTCTGTTTTCCTGAATGGTCAGCTGAACAGGTTCAGGAAAATACCCGACAGGTTTTTGTTGACCAGATGATGGGTATTTTTGAAACTCTGAATGCCTGGTACTGTCCACAGTGGTTTAAGGGTCGTGTCAGTATTGAAGGTCTGGAACATCTCCAAAAAGCACAAGCCGAAGGCAAAGGGGTTTTATTGTTAGGCACTCACTCTACTTTGCTGGATGCTGGTGGCTACCTTTGCGCCCAGTATTTCGAACCGGATGTGGTCTATCGTCCGCAGAATAACCCACTGCTGGATATGCTGATTTACCGCTGCCGCGCCACCATTTATACCCACCAGATTGATCATGACGATATGCGTGGTTTAATTCGTCATTTAAAAAATGGTCGTGCCATTTGGTACAGTCCCGATCAGGACTATGGCCTAAAACAAGGCGTGATGGCACCCTTTTTTGGTGTGCCTGCTGCAACGATGACCGCACATCGTCGCTTGATTAAAATGACCAAAGCTGCCGCTATTCCGCTGTATTTTTATCGTGATGGTGATATTGCCAATCCCCGATATAAAGTACTGATTGAAGCTCCCGTAGAAAATCTGCCGAGCGAAGATGAAGTAGATGATGCCACACGCGTCAATCGGATTATTGAAAATCAGCTACGTATTGCCCCAACCCAATATATGTGGTTCCACCGTCGCTTTAAAACCCGCCCTGAAGGCTTTGAGGAAATCTATTAATAAGACAATTAAGAAAGCTCACATAGAATCCGCTATCGTGTGAAGGCGACAAGGATGTCGCCCGTTTGACTGCGATATCATGGATGTGTCGTCAGTCCAACAAATGGTTTTGTTACTTTTGCCGAAACAAAAGTAAGGAATAAACTCCAAATATTGGATAAATAAACGGTAAAACTCCGCTTTGCGACAATCCTAAAGGCAAAAGACATGAAAGTGATGCAACTTCTTCCTGAACTTAATAGCGGTGGCGTAGAACGCGGCACCCTTGAAATTGCCCGTGCCCTAGTTGCAGAAGGTCATGAGTCTTTGGTGGTTTCCAATGGTGGCCGGCTGGTAGCGCAACTTGAAGTAGAAGGCTCAAAACATCTGACTTTGGCCATTCATAAAAAAGCCCTCTCGAGCTTATGGCAAATTCGCCCATTACGTCAGCTGATTGAGCAGCATCAACCCGACATTGTACATGTGCGTTCCCGTGTACCTGCATGGCTGACCCATTTTGCCTTAAAAGGAATTCCTGCAGAGCGTCGTCCGCATCTGGTCAGCACCGTGCATGGTTTCTATTCGATTAACCGTTATAGCGCAATCATGATCCAAGCTGAAAAAGTGATTGCCGTATCGGACAGCGTGGTCAAATACATCACTGACAATTACAAAAATTGCCCAGCACAGGATATTGTCCGGATTTACCGTGGCATTGACCCTGCCGCTTTTCCGCATGGTTATCAGCCTTCTGCGCAATGGCTGAATCAAACCTTTAAAGATTTTCCTGAACTGGAAAACAAGTTTTTAGTCTGTCTTCCCGGACGGATTACCCGCTTAAAAGGTCATGAAACCCTGATTGGATTGGTTGAAAAATTACAGCAACACTATCCCAATTTACATGCGGTGGTGGTGGGCGGAGCTGACCCGAAAAAAGCGGCCTACCTCAAAGAAATGCAGGAAAACATTCAAGCCAAAAGTCTCACGGAAAAAATCACCTTTGTCGGTCACCGTTCAGATATTCGGGAGTGGCTCGCCTTTTCTGATGTGGTTTTATCGCTTTCCAATCAGGCGGAAACTTTTGGCCGTACGGCTTTAGAAGCATTATCTGTCGGTACGCCCGTGATTGGCTGGAACCGAGGCGGTGTAGCAGAAATTTTATCGAAGCTTTATCCGCAGGGTTTAATTGAAGTCAATGATCAAACTGCGCTTTTCAATACAGTGAAGCATCATATGGATGAACCTCAAGAGGTTAAGCCGGTGACGATATTTAGCTTAAAAGAAATGTGCGATCAGACGCTGAATTTGTATAATCAGATTCTGAAATAAAGTTAAGTCTATTTATATCCCGGCCGCTTTTCATCTTGTCGTAACAGATTAAAGCGGACTGGGCAAAATATAAAATTGAATCAATCTAGAAATCATCAATGTTCTGTTCCTGCATAAATCCACATAGGTTCAGTTTGTCCTGCACGAACAAAACCGATTGCTTGATAAAATTTTATGGCTTGATGTTCCGCAACCAGTATCTTTTGGTGAAAATCTTTATATTTTAATAACATTGCTTCCATCATTAATCGCCCCCCAATTTTTGAAAATTGGGATGTACCAGCAAATGTGGAAAATACACCACCACCTGCCTGGCTGTCACCAGACTATGTGAGTGATGTAATACCGCCATCAGCTGAGCTGGCTTCTGGGCGGATGACCAATGATTTGCCCGATAAATTTTTAAGACTTCTTCTTCATCAACTTCATCATGCATGGATATTGCAAAAGTCATAGCCTGATACCCTTTCCACACTCTAAACCTTGCCATTAACCAGATCAGCAAAGGCCAGAAAATGGTATTGATCATATCGTGCATGCTGGCTCCCACGCGCCAATAACCATGCTTGATCAAATCATTACGGGCATCCAACAGCTCTGCAGCAATTGCAACAACAACCACAGCCAAAATCGCCCACTTCGACTTCAACTGAGGATGGTGGAAAAACGCCACGATAAAGAATAGCACCAGCCCCGCATAAATATATAAAGCATCACGTGATAGTTCAGTAAAATTTACGACATAAATTTTAAGTTCTTGAAATATTGATAAATACATGGCTGAAATTTTATTTTCAAGAGGTTATATAAAAGCATAGACCCGAGTTCTGCATCCTGCAAAACTCGGGTACATGAGGTTGTGCTTTCAAATGTTATTTTTATTCTGTTATTGCTATCCATTGCTGCATCATATCCATGATGACTTTCTATCAGCCATGTGTTTCATCTTCCATAATGGGATTTTCCTTTCCCGGCTCCTTGGCTGATGAGTCTAGATTAAATAAGTTTCGAAAAAAGAACCATTCGCAATTGACCTAAATTCATGTAAGCCATTTCGTACACTTTTCTATTATTTACTCAGCTTGCTTGATTGCATTTTTATAGCTCTGGGCAATTTCATCGGTGACTGGTTTTTCTTCTTTTTCAGCTTTTTCAATACCTTCTTTTATTGTTTCTTGTGCCTGCTGCTCATCGGCATCCGTTTGCTCCAGTTCTTCTTGCACCCGTTCAAAAACACGTCCTGTCTGTAAAACTACATAGACCGGAAAGTGATCCGAGCCGATATGCGGTAAACGTTTCATGCTAATCAGCGCAAAATCGGTACTGTGAAAAATATGATCCAGTGACCAACGCAATAAGGGATAATCGGCATGGAAGGTATTGACAAAGTGACGCCCCACCCGTGGATCGAGCAAGCCACTAATGCGCTGAAACAGTCGGGTCGTTCGCGACCAAGCCACATCATTCAAGTCTCCCATCACAATACAGCTTTCATCCAGATCCTTGATCTGGTCACCTACAATTAATAGTTCCGCATCCCGTAGCATCGAATCTTTCGCTTCAGTGGGGCTCGGTGGTTTGGGATGCAGACAATAAAGCTGTACCGGCTGGCCTGAACGTAAAATGACTGTGGTATGAATGGAAGGTATCTCATTACTTAAAATGAACTTGACCTCAGTATCCTTCAGCTCTAAACGGCTATACAGGTGCATGCCATATAAATTATCTAACGGTACAGCCACACGAAAGGGATAATCTTTTTCAATGACGAAAAGTGCTTTTTGCCAGACCCGATCTGATTCTAGAGTTAACAGCAAATCTGGCTGATGCTTTTGAATCTGCTCAATCAGCAACTGGTATTGGTTATTCGGCGTCAGTACATTGGAAATGATCAGGGAGATTTGCTTGTCAGGATTCAGCTGATGTTTGCGAACATGCTTGACCTGCTTTTTCCAAAGAAAGGTATAAGGCAGCACCATTTTGAGCTGATATGCCAGTGCCGCGATCAGGGCAATAACAAGTATTTCACGCTGCAGACTCCAGGGTCGATCCCAGACCAACAATAAAATAAAAGCAATGAACCCTAAAACCAGAATTTGTAACCGTGGAAAATCGGCACCTCGAATCCACCACTCATCCCGTGGAATCAGTGACCAGAATGTCAGCCATATCACTAAAACTGCAATTATTTCCACCCAAATCATCAGCTTTACTCTGTTTATCTTGGTAATTCGATCTGCAGTTGAAAAACTTTATCAATTTTGTATGTAACATAAACAAGATATTTCTCTCAATAATATTGATGTTTTGATTATGTAGTACTTGCAGTCACGTCCCTTTTTGATACACTCGAATCCCTTTTGATTTTTTTTAACGCACCGAGGCGAAGTGGCATGAAAGTAGGTCTGGTCGGTTGGCGCGGGATGGTGGGTTCCGTCCTTATGCAACGTATGGTTGAAGAGAATGATTTTGCTCATTTTGAGCCATTCTATTTTTCTACCAGTAATGCAGGTGGTGAAGCACCTGCGTTTGGCGGTAAGACTGCCCCAGCACTTATGGATGCAACAGACATTAACTGTCTGAAGCAAATGGATGTCATTATTACCTGCCAGGGTGGCGATTACACCACTGAAGTTTTCCCGAAACTGAAAGCTGAAGGCTGGAATGGTTACTGGATTGATGCGGCATCTACCTTACGTATGGATGATGAAGCCATTATCGTGCTTGACCCTGTCAACATGAATGTCATCAAAGATGGTTTGGTGAATGGTACTAAAACATTCGTTGGTGGTAACTGCACAGTTTCATTGATGCTGATGGGCTTAGGCGGTCTGTTCCAAAACAACTTGGTGGAATGGGCAACTTCAATGACTTATCAGGCGGCTTCTGGTGCAGGCGCGCAAAACATGCGTGAACTGATCAACGGTATGGGCTACTTGTATAACAACACTAAAGATTTGTTAGACGATCCTAAATCACCGATTTTAGACATCGACTCTAAAATTGCAGCGCTACAACGCGGTGAAGGTTTCCCTGCGGCAAACTTCGGTGTGCCTTTAGCTGGTTCTTTAATTCCATATATCGACAAGCAGCTTGAAAGCGGTCAGTCGAAAGAAGAATGGAAAGGCCAGGTTGAAACCAACAAGATCTTAGGCAATCAACAGATTGTACCTATTGATGGTCACTGTGTTCGTATTGGTGCAATGCGTTGCCATTCTCAAGCGATTACCTTGAAACTGAAAAAAGACATTCCGTTGAACGAGATCGAAGACATTATTGCAAATGCAAATGACTGGTCTAAAGTAGTACCAAACACTCGTGAAGCGTCTATGACTGATCTGACTCCGGTAGCAGTCACAGGTACCCTGTCTGTTCCAGTGGGCCGTTTACGCAAGCTGAACATGGGTAAAGAATACCTTGGTGCATTCACTGTCGGCGATCAGCTGCTATGGGGTGCTGCGGAACCTTTACGTCGTATGTTACGTATTTTGATTGATTACAAAAATGCTTAATTGCTAGATGCAAGAAAAAAAGAAAAGCCGGTCTCAATTGATTGGCTTTTTTTATGTATCCTTTATGTTATTGTTTTACAATTCTTCAACAGCTAGTTAATCTATAACCGTCGCAATGCCATAAAAAAATCGAGCTAAAGATTAAGATGACCGTATATAACAAATTAAAGATAGCCATTTTAGCCATTATTGCTTCGCAGAATATTCATGCGATTACTATTGATCCTATTCAAATTCAATCTGCGCCAGGTGAATTACTGTATGCCGAAATGAATTTTCGCAATGCTGCTCCTCAGGCACAAATACAAGCCAGCCTGGCAAATGCGGAAGATATTGCAACTTTAGGGGTTGCCTATCAACCTCCCGGCCATCTCAATTTCTTTACCCGTCGCGATAGCTCGGGGAATGGTGTGATTACTATTACCTCTTCACGCCCTTTAACTGAAGCCGAACTCAATATTATTATTAAAATTCAGGAAGGCAACGCGACACGTTTACAGCATATTAAAACACCCCTGCAACGTAGCTCGGCAAAGGCTCAGGCACGAATTACTGGCAATGAAAAACCTTTAACCCCAATCACTATTGTGAATGAAAAAGATATTGCTTTACAGCTGCCTGAAAGCAGGCAATATCAGGTTGCTCAAGTCCAAACCAACACTGCTGCATCTTTTGGCACACCATTAAAGCTTCAAAAGTCAGCTCCGCCAAGCTTAAATACTGGCATATCTGTACCGACAGTCGTTTCATCTATGGCCATGCCTGCAGCTCAAACTGTAGTACAGCCCAATCAAGCTGCAGCAGCTGCACAAAAAACGGCAACTCCCGAATCTGCCAGCACAAAAAATCCGATCAAAAGTACCAGTAACAGCCCGTTTTCTGCAGATCCATTAGCGAAACAATATGCCGAATCCCGTTCTAAACAGCTTGCGGCAAATACAAGTGCAGAAAAACCGGCTCAGCAAGCTGCTGTAAAAGCCAAACCAGCAGTAACAGCGCCAACTCCATCTCCTCATCCTGCTGTTACCGCACAAACCACAAAGCATGTAGTGCAATCCAATGAATCGCTCTGGGCGATTGCATCACGCGTGGCGACTGAGCAAAATCGTCCGATTGGCGAAGTAATGAAACAAATCAAAACCAACAACGAACATGCCTTTATTCAAGGCGATGTGAATCGTTTACGCCGTGGAGCGGCTTTGAATTTAAATCCCGCAGGAAACGCTAAAGAAGAGCAAAAAGCCAAAGTTACCCATTTAGCCAAAGCACCATCCCACCCGTCTAAGCAGTCGGCCAAGGCCAAATATCGCTTGAATCAGGCAGAAATGAGCCTGGTTGCAGAGAAAGAACAAGATTCAGCCAGCGGTTCTGCCAAAAAGAACACGGAAAAAAATCAAACTTCAAACGAGTTGTCATTAAAAGTTATGACATCACGTGAAAAAACCGTTAAATTACAGAGAAACGTAACACAATTAGATTTGGCACTGCATCAAAAGGATCACAGAATTCAATTATTAAATACTCGTCTTGCTCAATTGCAACAACAATTGAAAGCACAGCAAGCAGAGAAAAAGCCAACACACTAAGGTGTTATACAATTTGATTTTTTAGGATGGGTTCCATTGATAACGACTCAATCCTGCAAGGGGTAACAACATGCTGCTTTATGTGATTCCGTTTATATTGTTATTAGTGATCGCATTTGTATTAAAAAAACGTGACTCAAATAAACAGGCAGAAGAAGCGTCAAAAGCGAAAAAAGTCACTTCAACCAAAAAGTCACCGCAAAAAACTCAAATTGTGGAAAGCTCGGTGGTTACCAAGAAAGAAACCACCCCTTTAGCTGCTGATGTACGCAATAAAATTGAAAAACTAATTCACGAAAACAATTTTTTCTCTGCTGAAGCACAAATTAACCAGGCTTTAAACAAAGACAATTCACAGCATGAGTTGTATTTACTGTTACTTGATATTCATATCTTGCAGAAAGACGAATTTGCAATTAATCAACTGATTAATCATCTGCGTTCATTAGAACTGGATGATTTTCTAGAACAGGCACTAGCTAAAAAAGAAGCTTACGAAAAAGAAGCTAATGAAAAAGTATCCTCTAAGTCTACAGATACGATTGATTTTAAACCTGCATCCAGCATATCAAGTGCTAATGATCCAGTAGCCAAAGAACCGAAAAGTACTTCTGATTTTGACGCACTGATGAGTGCGGATGTACCAGCCAAATCAGGCAATGATCTTTCATTTGATCGATTACAACAAAAATCGCTTTCAGCTCAACCAGAAAAGGAAATCACACCTCTTGATTTCAATTCTGTATCTTTCAATACAGCACCAAAAGTAGAAACATCAACGACTCCTGTTGAAGAAGTCACACCTCTAGATTTCCATACTTTATCTTTAGGCTCAGCAACCAAGTTAGACACAACGCCAGCACCTGCTGAAGAAATCAAGCCTTTAAATTTTAGTGATTTTAATCTTGAGCCTGCACCTGTAGCAGAAACCAAAGTAGAAACCGCTCCTGTTCAGGACATTCAACCTTTAGATTTCTCGTTTAGTTTAGATACTGCAGCAACTGAACAGCCAGCAATTGAAAAAACGCCTCATATTGAACCTGTTCTAGAAGAAAAGCCTGAATTTAATTTTGATTTCTCGCAAACAGAAACTGTTGCAGCACCTGAAGCCAAAATTGCGCAGGAAGAAACTAAGCCAAGCTTAGATCTGGACTTTAATTTAGAAGCTGCTACCACAATTGAAGAGCCTGCTGTATCAGCAGCGCCAGCGAAAGCTGCAGGCGTAAACTTTGATATTAGCAATGTCAGCTCATCTGCATCCAAAGCAGATAAAAATGATCCATTGGTTCAATCCTTCCCTGAGCTGATTGAAGTAGATGAAATCAGCCTGAATCTGGAACTGGCACAGCAATATATTCAACTGGGTGCATTTGAATCGGCACGTGAATTATTGGCAGAGCAAGAAGCCGGATATACGACTGAACAACGCCAGCAAGCAGATCATTTGCGTAATCAAATAGCATCTTAAGCGATTTCGATCTACTATAAAGCAGTCATCCTTGGCTGCTTTTTTTATGATGAAAAAAATAGCGTTAATCTATATGGGCGGTACATTTGGCTGTATTGGTGATCCACTTAGCCCTATGCCTGCTGAGCAATTTATTCCAAAACTGCAACACATACTCCCTCTCGATCAGCAGATTGAATGTTTTGTTGCACCAGTCATTCAGGACAGCAGTGCCTGCACAGCCACAGACTGGCTGAAACTGATCCAGTATATTCAACAGCTTCAGCTACAACAGTTTCAGCATTTTGTGATTATTCATGGTACCGATACCCTCAGTTATGCCAGTGCCGTGCTGTCACGCTTTCTGGGTCAATCCGCGCATGTGGTCATGACTGGAAGCCAGTATCCCCTATTAAATGCTGCGGGAGACAATACCCGTGAATTTACCGATGCCATTGATAATTTAAACTTTGCCCTAGACTGTACAGTTAAATATCCTGTTGGAGTGTATTTAGCCTTTCATCATCATTTGGTTCATGCCCAGACGGCATTAAAAATCCATACCACAGAACTGGATGCCTTTAACGGGGTCAATGCAGCACAGCCAATCACTCTATCCAGCCAATATCATATTGTGCAGGAGAATGATATCAGCAAGGCAGCGACATTTAACTGCTTAAGTTTAATGGCACAGCCGATCGCCATAGAACAGCAAATTGCTAACTTAAAAAATTTACAACAACATCCTCCTCATGTTCTGATTTTACAAGGCTTCGGTACAGGCAATTTAGCGGTCAATCAGGAATTCATTGCTACGCTTCATGCTATACACGCGCAAGGCTGCGCGATTGTTCTTACCACTCAAGTCCCTTTTGGCACGATTAACCAACACTATGCCGTGAGCGAATGGACTCAGCATGCCAATATCATCATCAGTGATTGTTTGGGACATGCAGATCTTTATGCAAAAGCACTGAAAATGTATTTACAATACGATAGCGTAGACCAGTGGCATGCTCACTGGCATGATTCAGTGTAAATAGAGGTAAATATGCAACGTTTTGCGGTCGGTATTGAGTTTTCTGGGGTTGAGTATCGAGGATGGCAAACTCAGCAAACTGGCGTGCGTAGCGTACAGGAAACCATTGAAAAAGTACTGTCCAAAGTTGCAAATGAACCGATCATGCTACATGGCGCAGGTCGTACCGATGCTGGCGTGCATGCCACCAATATGGTGGCGCATTTTGATACTCAAGCCATCCGCAGTATTGATGGCTGGCTGATGGGCTCAAACAGCCAACTCCCTAAGGATATTTCAATACAATGGATTAAAGAAATGGATATGGCATTCCATGCCCGTTTCAAAGCACAAGCACGACGTTATCGTTACGTGGTGTATAACAATCCAGTGCGTCCCGCATTACTTTATAAACAAGTTACCCATGTATATTATCCGCTTGATTCAGACAAGATGATTGAGGCTGCGAAAAAATTTGAAGGTACCCACAACTTTGAAAGTTTCCGTGCCGCAGCCTGCCAGTCCAATCAACCGGTGCGTCATGTCAAGCATTGTCGCCTGATTCAACATGGTTGCTATCTGGTTCTGGATATTCAAGCTGATGGCTTCTTGCACCATATGGTACGCAACATCATGGGCTGTTTACTGGAAATTGGTCAGGGCATGTATGACATCGACCACATTGATGCAATTTTTGCTGCTGAAGATCGAAAAGCAGCAGGAATCACTGCTCCACCAGATGGCTTGTATTTTATCCATGCAGATTATCCGGAACAGTTCGATCTTCCGAAACAGCCCTTGGGACCGCACTGGTTAAATATGCTGGAATAAAAGTATCATCTAAATTTGAAGTGTTCATTTAAAAATAAATACCTTCACTAACCCCTCCTAACAGGAGGGGTAAAGTTCCTCCCTGATCTAGACTTAAGCATTGCTTTAAGTCGCAGTGCAAGAAAGGGAGGCTAGGAGGGATTTCTTAACGCTGCTTGCGTTTTCTATATTCCACCGGCGTTTCGTTGGTCCAGCGCTTAAAAGCACGGTAAAAAGTACTCGGCTCGGAAAATCCTGTTAGATAGACGATTCGCTCTACACTCTCTGCCGTATTGGCCAATAATTTCTTCGCCAGACGACAGCGGTAGTCAGACAGAATTTGCTGAAAACTGGTATTGGCTTCACTCAGCTGGGTACGTAAACGGCGTGGAGTAATATTTAAATGGGTGGCTACGGTTTCCAAAGTGGTTTCGCCACTTTCTAAAGTCGAGCCAATCGCACGGCGTACTTCCCCAACCAGATCATAACGTGCCAGCTCTTGCAGCTTTTCAATCGCCAATTGCTCATGTAACTGCAACAGCTCCGGTTCTGCTTGCCATAACTGATAATCTAAAATTGCAGGATCGAAATATAAACGAGTTTCCTTTTGTCCTAGACTCACCGGACATTCGTAAATCCGGAAATATTCATCATCGGGTGCGCCCTGACTGAAGTTAAAATCGATATAAATCGGTTGAAAACGGCCTTCAGTAATAAACTTGAAGAAACGCAACACGCCAGAGAGCGCACATTCAGAAAAGTGACGATTGACAATATTTTCTCCCCACGGCTGCTCACCATTGGTTAAATAGCAACGGTCATCTTCAATCACCAGTGTGGCATGAAAGGCATCACTAATCAGGCGCTGATAGGCCAAAGCACGCTTCAGCCCTTCACCAAAGTTTTCACTGGAAATAAACAGATGCTCAATTACCTGACCACGATATAAAGGCAGATGTTCACCCAAATGCAAACCAATATCAGGATCTTTACTCACTTCTTCTGCAGCCACCCAAAACGCATATTGGGCACTGAGCGGAGTTCGATCATTGGTCTCAACCTGATTTAAGGCCACACCAGCTTTCATTAAAATTTCTTCAGTTGGCAAACCCGAACGACGGATGGCTTGATAGCCTAGTCGCAAAACAACTGATGCATCAGTTAGCTGACCCACGCAAAGACCTTCCTTGTATGTTGTTCATTTATACTTAAAAAGATTGATTTTAGATTAACTGTGATTGACCAAACTGACAACATGACAATGCGCTTTTTTACAGAAAATATTTATACGGAGGGTTCGCTTATTTAACTGACAGATGAACGAGCAAAGCCGCATTGCGCCTTGTTTTATACAAAAAAATTGACTATAATTTGCGCCTTTCCAATTTATTCATTCAGGTAGGCTATGGCCAATAAAGAGGAACTCATCGAGTTCGAAGGCGTTGTCACCGAGACGCTTCCTAATACTATGTTCCGTGTACGTTTAGAGAACGGTCACGAAGTGATTGCCCACATCTCTGGTAAAATGCGTAAACACTATATTCGTATTTTAACTGGCGACAGTGTTAAAGTAGAAATGACTCCTTACGATTTAACGAAGGGTCGTATTACTTATCGTGCACGCTAAGTTTTAGCGTAAGCAGAAGCCACTTTTTATAGTGGCTTTTTTATTCCCTGACCGTTTATCAAATGACAACGTTCATGTAAATTTTCTCCGTATAAAATAAAGTTTTATCTTATGGAGAAAAGGCAATGTCATTTCTTCACTCTCTCGCTCTAATGACTGTATTGTGCCTGCTGTATGGATGCACAACCTCAGCAACAACCAGTGCACAACAACGCGATACCTATTTACAACAATTTATTGGGCAGACTAGCCAAAGTATTCAAGCCAAGCTTGATTTGAGTAGTATCGGTTACCAGCAAGTCCTATCGCCCACTTTAGATGATCATGCGCTGACTTATACCGTGATTCGTCCTATTACTATTCCAATGCCCATGGCTCAAAACCCTGCTGACATTGATTATGGTAGTGTTCCCATACAAATCCCGCCTCGTGCGCAAAGTTATGATGTGAACTTGCAATGTAAAATTATCTATCGTTTGGAACACAACATTGCCAAATCGGTTTATTACACCGGCCGTACCTGCTAAATCATCAAAAAAACACAATAAAAAACGCAGCTCATGGCTGCGTTTTTGATGTCCGGCGAACTTAGTTCAATGCAGCAACTACTGCTTGACCCATTTCCACGGTACCCACTTGTGTATTCCCTTCAGACATAATGTCGCCAGTACGTAAACCTTGATCCAATACATTGCCTACTGCATCTTCAATGGCTTTCGCTGCTGCTTCTTCACGGAAGGTATAACGAAGCATCATGGCAACTGAAAGAATAGTAGCTAATGGATTGGCAATGTTTTGACCTGCGATGTCAGGTGCTGAACCATGACATGGCTCATACATGCCTTTACCGTTTTCATCCAGCGAGGCAGATGGCAACATGCCGATAGAACCTGTCAACATTGCCGCTTCATCAGACAGGATGTCACCGAACAGGTTACCCGTCACAATCACATCAAACTGCTTAGGCGCACGTACCAGCTGCATTGCTGCGTTATCTACATACATATGCGACAAGTTGATTTCTGGATATTGCTCTTCTTTCAGTGCAGTCACTGTTTGCTTCCAAAGCTCGGTCACTTCAAGGACGTTGGCTTTATCGACTGAACATACTTTACCGCCACGTAAGTTCGCCATTTCAAAGGCAACTTTGGCAATACGTTGAATTTCAGACTCTTTATAAACGTCAGTATTGAAACCTTGCTTCTCACCATTTTCCAGTTCACGGATACCACGCGGTTGACCGAAGTAGATCCCGCCAGTGAGTTCACGCACGATCAAGATATCGAGGCCTGATACGATTTCAGGTTTCAAGCTCGAAGCACCAGCAAGTTGCGGATAAAGAATTGCAGGACGCAAGTTGGCAAATAAATTCAATTCAGAACGGATTTTCAATAAGCCACGTTCAGGACGAATTGAGCGTTCAATGCTATCCCATTTTGGACCACCAACAGCACCTAACAGGATCGCATCTGCGCCTTTTGCCTGTTCTGCTGTCACTGCAGGGTAGGGTTCGCCATGTGCATCAATAGCTGCACCACCCAATAAACCCTGTTCCCAAGTCAAACCCAGATTGAATTTTTCATTTACTCGTGTAAGTACTTGTTCAGCTGCTTTTACGATTTCAGGACCAATACCATCACCTGGTAAAATCAAAATATGTTTTGACATGAGTGTTTCCATTTATGAAGTCGATGGATTAAATCGACGGGATTTTAAATTTTCTTTTCTACAAATTCGCCCAGACCGGTTAAGGCATTATAGGGTCTGCAGAAACGTCGGATTGTCTTGTGTTCTTGTATGAGATCGACACACAAGGGTTCAGGTGCAGATACATTCAGCAAGCTGCCCTGCTGTTTGTTGCGATCACGATACATTTTAAAAATGTAATGGTGTTTCGGCTTAAACTGATGAAAAACATGAAGGGTTTCTGCTCGATCTTTGGAAATCGGATAAAAGCGGATCACCAGTTCATGTTGCCCCGGGGGGACTGAAAGATATAACGCATTCGGCTGACTTAAAGAGTTCGCCTGTAAACGTAAAACACCCGATTCAACTGCAGCGCTATTCACACGACGCTGTGCTGCATCAATAATTTGAATTTTATCTAAACGTTCAAATTCACAGTTTGCAGTACCAGCACAGTAAATTAAGGCATTTGTTTTTGTGCTTTCAGTTTCTTTTACATGTTTAATGCGTACTGTATCAATGCCTTGGCATGCACTTAAGGATGCGACCATAAGACCAAGTACAGCAAGCTGACCGTAAACTTTTGTCATTATTCGAGCCCAACCCTCACCAATTAAAGCCAACTAAATATTTTTATGGATTCGATATTAGCAAGAGTTAAGCCCCGATACTACTAGCGCTGAAAATTCAAGTAATTAACCACGAATTTCCTGAAATACCCAAGGACGTGATTGCTTGGTTTTTTCTTCATAGGCACGAATATCATCTGCAGCTTGTAAGGTTAAGCCAATATCATCCAAACCATTCAACAAGCAGTGTTTACGGAACGGATCGACTTCAAACTTGAAGGCTTCACCCGTTGGCGTACGTACTTCTTGTGCTTCCAAGTCGATGGTTAACTGATAGCCTTCTGTCGCAGCACATTCTTTGAATAACTGATCCACAATTTCTTCAGACAGAATCACCGGCAACATGCCGTTTTTAAAGCTGTTGTTAAAGAAAATGTCGGCATAGCTTGGTGCAATTACGGTACGGAAACCATATTCGTTCAACGCCCATGGCGCATGCTCACGGCTTGAACCACAACCAAAGTTGGCACGTGAAATCAATACAGTTGCACCCTGATAACGTGGCTGGTTCAAAATGAAGTCAGGGTTTTTCGGACGAATTGAATTGTCCTGACCTGGATAGCCTTCATCCAAGTAACGTAATTCATCAAACAGGTTTTCGCCAAAACCGGTACGTTTGATCGATTTCAAAAACTGTTTTGGAATAATTAAATCTGTATCGACATTGGCACGGTCTAATGGTGCAACGATACCTTGTTCAACGGTATATTTTTTCATTGTCTTTGCTCCTATTAGCCGAAATTAGAAAGTACGCACGTCAACGAAATGACCGGCAATGGCCGCAGCTGCTGCCATTGCAGGACTCACCAAATGCGTACGACCGCCATTGCCCTGACGACCTTCGAAGTTACGGTTAGAGGTTGATGCACAGTGCTCGCCCGGTTGTAATTTGTCAGCATTCATGGCCAAGCACATTGAGCAGCCCGGTTCACGCCATTCAAAACCAGCTTCCAAAAAGACTTTGTCCAAGCCTTCAGCTTCAGCCTGCTGTTTCACCAAACCAGAACCTGGAACCACCATGGCCTGTTTAATTGAAGCGGCAACTTTACGGCCTTTAATCACTTCGGCAGCAGCACGAATATCTTCAATACGCGAATTGGTGCAAGAACCAATAAATACACGGTCCAATTGAATGTCTGCCAATGCCTGACCGGCATTTAAGCCCATGTATTGATAAGCACGAGTCCAGTCATTACGTTGCACGTCATCTTTGGCCTGTTCCAAAGTCGGCACCGCTTCAGAAACCGGAATCACCATTTCAGGAGAAGTACCCCAAGACACTTGCGGTTCAATCTCTTCACCTTGCAACACTACTACGGTGTCAAAGTGTGCGCCTTCATCAGAATGTAAGGTATTCCAGTACTCTACTGCTTTATCCCAATCTTGACCTTTCGGTGCGTAGTTACGGCCTTTTACATATTCAATGGTCTTGTCATCCACAGCGACCATGCCCACGCGCGCACCGGCTTCAATCGCCATGTTGCACACGGTCATACGACCTTCAATCGACATGTCACGGAATACTTGACCACCGAATTCAATCGCGTGACCTGTACCGCCCGCAGTACCAATTTTGCCAATGATTGCTAACACGACATCTTTTGAAGTCACGCCTTGACCCAATTTTCCGTCAACACGTACCAACATGTTCTTCATTTTCTTTTGAACCAGGCACTGGGTAGCCAATACATGTTCAACTTCTGAAGTCCCAATCCCGTGAGCCAAGCAACCGAATGCACCGTGAGTTGCGGTATGCGAGTCACCACACACCACCGTCATGCCCGGTAAGGTTAAACCTTGTTCAGGCCCTACCACGTGTGCAATCCCTTGGCGAATATCATTAATGTCAAATTCAACAATATCGAAAGTTTTACAGTTGTCATCCAAGGTTTGCACCTGGATACGCGAAGTTTCATCTTCAATACCGGCAATACCCTGTTCACGCTCAGTTTTTGAGGTGGGTACGTTATGGTCTGGTGTGGCTATATTGGCACTTAAACGCCAAGGTTTACGACCTGCAAGCTGCAAACCCTCAAAAGCTTGTGGTGAAGTTACTTCATGTAATAAATGACGGTCGATATAAAGTAAGGCTGAGCCATCATCGCGTTGTTTTACTAAATGGTCATCCCACAATTTATCATATAAAGTCTTTGCTTTTTGGGTATTGCCTGCCATGTCGACGCGCTCCATAGAACTGGGTAATGCTTTCGTTAACTTCGATTATAACCACGTATTCACATAAATCTAATTTATCATTTTTATTAGTTTAAAAACTTTTTGGAATTAATTTTAACCTGATTAAAACCCTGAATTTTGGCAAAATTTCATCTCTCAGTTTTTAAACCAAGTCGCTATCTCCTGATGTTGAAACTCAACCCATCCAGGGTACTTTATCAATCAAGCAATGAGTGAATGAGTAACTGACTTTGAATTTAGTGCGACGAACTGTCTTTGGTTTCGATCAGCTGTTCAATCGCGCGGATGAGTTCTGCTTTCGCTGCACCGCACTGCGCCGCAGCCTGATTTTCGTCATCTTCATCATCGGCAATCTCATAAACCTGACTTCGCTTTTCCACCGCTCCCTCAAAAATATCAAGCAGGTATTTGATGTGTTTTATATCCATTTCTTTCATCCTCTAAAAAAGTATCACTGTCCGATACCTTTGCCCTGTTGTTTATTGATTGTTAAGTTTGATCAGTTAATTATCCATAAAACCGATTAAAAAGTAAGAAATATTCGTTTTTACAAATTAAATAAGACTGATTATCATTTAGCCATATCCCGAGGCAAAGATTGAGGAACAACCCATGGCTCACATTCAAAAATTTGTAGATAACAACCAGCGTATGTTTAAAAAAACCTTTAGCTATTACATTATGCACATCACCATTGCCATGTTGGTCGGTTATTTCGTGACAGGAAATATCTGGATGGCACTTACGCTGAGCTTGCTTGAACCGACCATTCAGGCGATTGCCTTCTTCTTTCACGAAAAAATCTGGGAAGCCAAGCCAGCTCAAAGACAGAACAGCAATAATATAGTCATCTAAAGGGTACATCGACCCAAACTAGAGATCATGGCTTGCCCGCTTCCGCTTTATAAGCACTCCATTCATATGCAGTGCTTTTTTTATTTTTACTCTTTAAATTCACATCTGCATACATTTTTCACTGTCTTTTTTTCAGATTAAACTCTCTCTTTAATATAAAAATATTTTATAATTATTTTAATATTTCATAACCAGATTATCCTTATGAATCTTGCTGCCTTTGAAGCGTTCATTAAAGTCATGGAAACAGGCTCTATTTCTATGGCCGCCGAGTTATTGTTTATTACTCAACCTGCTGTGACCAAACGAATTCATAGCCTGGAAGAATACTTTGGCGTGAAACTGTTTGAGTCTGCCGGTCGTGGTGTTCAGGCCACCCATGCAGCACACTCTTTATTGCCGAAAGTAAAAAACTGGCTCAATGAACTGGGCGATATTCACCACACCTTAAGTCACGAACAGGAACAGGTGCAAGGCAAGCTGAAAATTGGCACCAGTCACCATATTGGTTTGCATCATCTGCCTCAGCATCTGCGCAATTATGTACAAAAATTCCCGGATGTGACTTTAGATGTACATTTTGTTGATTCGGAACAGGCGCATGAACAGGTATTGGCCGGTGATCTGGAGCTGGCTTTCTTAACCCTTCCACCGCAAGGCGATGAACGCCTCAGTTATGTGACCATCTGGAATGATCCGCTGGTGTTTGTAGCTGCACCTTTTCATCCGCTGGCGCAAAAAAAGCATTTGAGCCTGGAAGATCTGATCCAGTACCCGAGCTTACTGCCAGCATCGCAAACCTATACCACTCAAATCACCTTGGCAGAGTTTGAAAAGCAAGGGGTTAAACCGAAAATCACCATGAGCAACAATCCGCTTGAATCCATCCGCATGCTGGTTTCCATTGGTTTGGGATGGTCGGTATTACCGAAAACTTTGCTGAATCAGGACCTGCAAATGCTGGATATTGATTTGCAAATGAACCGTCAACTGGGCATGGTCTGGCATCCTGGCCGTACCCAGTCACGTGCAGTACAGGAACTGGTTGCGATGATGCAAAACTCCCATCTCAGCTAAAATTTGCTTTAAAGGCTGCATCGGTCCGGATGCAGCATTTTGTTACCTAAATCCTCAGCACAGTGGCCGAGCTTTCGAGTACTTTTAAATAAAACACATAAAACAAGATGTTTTAAATGTGTAAAAGAATTCGACGGAGTGTGAGCACATGTTGAGGGATTTATTATCTGCGCGAGCTAAAAAAGACCAATCTGTAATCCATCCTCATAATTCCTGCGTGTGGCAAGGTGCAAAAATTTCTCTGCTGCCCACTCCCAATTTAAACTTTGCCGATGAAGCCACTGCACGGCATGGCTTGCGTGATTATTTCCTGAATACTTTCGATAGCTATGAGCTGCTGTTTGAATGTCTGAAAAACCCGGAAGGCTATTACCTTAAACCCATTTCTTTACGTCATCCGCTGATTTTTTATTTTGGCCATACCGCCACTTTTTTTATCAATAAATTGTTGCTAAGCAAACTGATTGGCGAACGCCTGAACCCGCAACTGGAAAGTATTTTTGCTGTCGGGGTCGATGAAATGAGCTGGGATGACCTGAATGACCAGCATTATGAATGGCCAAGCATTGCAGAAGTCCGGGTTTATCGTCATCAGGTACGCAATCTGGTGCTGAATCTGATTGAGCATGCTCCTCTGACATTACCGCTGAACTGGAATCATCCGTGGTGGTCCATCATCATGGGCATTGAACATGAACGAATTCATCTTGAAACATCCTCGGTACTGATTCGTCAGCAGCAGCTGGACTATGTGCACAATCATCCGCAGTGGCGTGCCCAGGTCATGACCGGGGTTGCCCCTGAAAATACATTAATTGCGGTTCCTGAAGGCAAAGTGTCACTGCACAAAACCTTCAATGCTGCTTTTTATGGCTGGGACAATGAGTTTGGTCAGCATCAGGCGGATGTTCCCGCTTTTGAGGCTTCACAATATCTGGTCTCCAATCAGGAGTTTTTGAGTTTTGTGGAGGATGGCGGTTATACAAATGATCGCCACTGGACCGCAGAAGGACAGGCCTGGCTGAAATTTTCTCAAGCAGCACATCCCTGCTTTTGGCGAGAAACACCTGAAGGCTGGTCACTACGTATTATGCTGGAAGAAATTCCTATGCCTTGGGACTGGCCGGTAGAAGTGAATTATCTTGAGGCCAAAGCTTTTTGTCACTGGAAAGCCGAGAAAACCGGTCAAAACATTCGCTTGCCCACAGAAGATGAGTGGTATCGGCTCTATGAGGTAGCAGGTTTGGATCCTGAGCTGCCCTGTCCGGATCATGCCAACATCGAACTGAAATACGGAACCAGTTGCTGTCCGGTAAATTATTTCCAGCAAGGCGATTTTTTTGATATTCAGGGCAATGTCTGGCAATGGACTGAAACCCCGATTTATCCTTTTGACGGTTTTCAGGTGCATCCAATTTATGATGATTTCAGCACCCCCACCTTTGACGGACAGCATAATTTAATCAAAGGTGGCTCCTGGATTTCTGCCGGCAATGAGGCTTTGCATAGCTCACGTTATGCCTTCCGCCGGCATTTCTTTCAGCATGCCGGATTCCGTTATGTTGCCGCCTCACAAACGCTGCAGCAGTTTCAATCGCAGTATGAAACTGACCAGATGATCTCGCAATATCTGGAATTTCAGTACGGTGCAGAATATTTTAACGTGCCCAATTTTGCCCAAAGCCTGATCAATATTGCACGGCCTTATTTCAAGGATCTGGCAACACATCAGGCATTAGATATCGGTTGTGCCACAGGTCGCGCCAGCTTTGAACTGGCAGCTTATTTTGATCAGGTTACAGGACTGGACTTTTCTGCACGTTTTATTCAGCAGGCGGTACAGCTGGCACAAGGTGAAACGCTACGTTATACCCTGCCAATTGAGGGTGAACTGATGGAATATAAAGCTTGTAACTTAAAAGAATTGGGTCTGGATGCCCATGCAGACCGGGTCAATTTTTTCCAGGCCGATGCCTGCAATTTAAAGCCACATTTTAGCGATTACAATTTTATCCTGGCTGCGAATCTAATTGACCGTCTGCACCATCCCAAAGATTTTTTAGCCTCTATTCATCAGCGTTTAAGCATGGGCGGGATTTTAATGCTAGCCTCACCCTATACCTGGCTAGAGGAACATACCGCACGTGCTGAATGGCTCGGGGGTTTTAAAAAAGATGGGGAAAACTTTAGTACGCTAGATGGTATTGCCGAACTGTTACAAGAGCATTTTGAAATGCTGGCCGAACCGCAGGATGTCGCATTTGTCATTCGTGAAACCACACGTAAGTATCAACATACGCTGTCCCAAGTGACCTTATGGAAACGGATCAGATAATCCCATCGTTAAAAAAAGCCAATCTACTGATTGGCTTTTTTCTCTTTGATCTTTATTGAATCACTGAATCTTCATGCAGCGATTCATTCAGCTGGTCGACAATAATCGCCCATGAACCATCCGACTTGATTTTTTCTGCTAAAAACTGGCGCTGTGCTTCAGTCCAATATTCTGCTTCAGTAATTTTAGTCTGAGCATTCAGTTGATGGGTAGCAATAAACAGGGTGATCGCCTCTTCGCTAGAGTCGAGTCCCAACTGCTCAAAAAGATTGGTCATTCTTGGACGTGTTTGGCTCATTTTAATCTCCCATTCTTCAAGCTAAAGTTTAATTTTTTATCAGTACTGATCATCATCTTCATGTCTAATATACGGTAACTGCATAATGATAGTAAGGACTATTTTATCGTCCCTTAGTCGATATAAAACATTCAACCCGGTTCAGCAGATCGGTAGAAACCATCTTCAAACATGCAAGGATTTCGACACATTTTTATTTTTTTTATTTTTCTTATTTTTAACTTTTAAAATAAGCAGAGCCACGATATTCCTCACGACTCTGCCCTCACTCAGAAAAAAAGACCTAAATTGACCAGTCCTGAATTTCCCAGTTTTGCTCTTTGGCTAAAAGGGCTAAACGATCATCTGGATTGACCACAATCGCATGGTCGGCATGTTCCAGCAAGAACCGGTCATTGATTGAATCCGAATAAGCCCACGATTCTTCTACATTGCGTCCTGCAAGCCATTGTTCCAAACGGATCAGCTTGCCTTTTTGGTAGCACGCGGTATTGATGACTTTACCGGTATATTTACCCTCAATCACTTCTGCATTGGTGGCAATAATTTCAGTAATGCCAAACTCATGAAAAATCGGTGCAGTAATAAAATCAGAAGTCGCGGTAATACCGACCAGTTCATGCCCTGCATCTTTGTGTTTTTGAATTGCAGCAAAACCTGCTGGACGCATTTGTGGACGAATCACTTTTTTCATGAACAATTCATGTAATTCGCTTAAATAATCATTGTCATGCTGGGTTAAAAACTCAAATACAAACTCGTTATAGGCAATTGGGTCAAGTTGCCCTGCTTTATAGTCTTCATAAAACTTGTCATTCATCTGACGATGTCGGATTGGATCGACTAAACCCTCGGTTACTAAAAACTCACCCCATGAATAATCTGAATCGGTATTAAGGAGGGTGTGGTCGAGGTCAAATAAAGCCAATTTCATGAAAATACTCGTAAAAACTGAAATTTAAGAAAAAAATTGTAAATCTATCTCCGCTAGTCGATAGAAATTCGTTAAGATCATAGCAATTTTTAACATTTAAGCTGTGCTTTTTTTCGAGATGGATATAGAAATAACAATCCCCGAACAAAAAGTCATACATTACAGAAGATTTAGGTAGCCAAATGATCGACTCAGAAGGTTTCCGACCGAATGTCGGGATCATTTTGGCAAACGACATTGGACAAGTTTTATGGGCAAAACGCATTGGACACAATGCTTGGCAATTTCCACAAGGAGGTATCCAGTATGGAGAATCCCCCGAACAGGCACTTTACCGTGAGCTGAGAGAAGAAGTTGGCTTATTGCCCGAACATGTACAAGTTATAGCGCAAACAAAAGGTTGGCTGCGTTATCGTTTGCCGCAACGGTATATACGCGCGGATTCAGATCCAGTGTGTATTGGTCAAAAACAAAAGTGGTTTTTACTCAAACTGACAGCTCCAGTCCGTAATATTCAGCTGGATTTGTCTGACCCACCCGAGTTTGACCAGTGGCAATGGGTAAGTTACTGGTATCCATTAGGCCAGGTCGTGAATTTTAAACGCGATGTATACCGTAAAGCGATGGTGGAACTGTGTAACCAGTTACCGTCCATCTAAAGCTAAAAAATCGTATGAAAATGCAGATTTTTTAGTGACATGTTGTTATAACTAAAAATAGTTTTAAATCTTTTTTGGAGCAGATTTTATGTCGAATATGCAACTGGATACCTTAAGACGCATTGTGCAAGAAATCAATGCGTCCACCAGTTTGCACGAGTCACTCGACATCATGGTCAATCAGGTGGCCGAAGCCATGCATGTAGATGTCTGCTCCATCTATCTGCTGGATGAGCGCAACCAGCGTTATCTGCTCATGGCTTCTAAAGGATTAAATCCTGAAGCTGTGGGACATGTTTCTTTGCACACCAGCGAGGGCCTGGTAGGACTGGTTGGACAACGCGAAGAAATTGTCAATCTGGACAATGCACCTAAGCACGAACGCTTTATGTACCTGCCTGAAACCGGTGAAGAAATTTACAATTCCTTCCTCGGTGTTCCGGTGATGTACCGCCGCAAGGTGATGGGTGTACTGGTCGTTCAAAATAAAGAATCCCAAGATTTTAGCGAAGCAGCTGAATCCTTTCTGGTCACCCTGTGTGCGCAGCTTTCCGGTGTAATTGCTCATGCACATGCGGTAGGCAATATTGATGTGTTCCGCAAGCCCAGCACCTTGCCGGCTTATAAAACTTTTCAGGGGATTTCGGGTTCGGGTGGTATTGCCTTAGGCCGTGCAGTGATTCTCTATCCACCTGCCGATCTGGCTGCAGTACCGGATCGTGAAGCCGACGATATCAGTGAAGAACTGCAACTGCTGGATAATGCCTTAAATGCAGTACGCCAGGAAATCCTGTCGCTGGATGAGAAAATGCAAGATGCCTTAATGGCAGAAGAGCGGGCACTGTTTAGCGTGTTCTTGCGCATGCTAGATGAAAATGCGCTGCCTGCTGAAATTAAGGCGGAAATTCGTGATGGTAACTGGGCGCAAGGTGCAGTGCGTAATGTCATCGACAGTCATATTGCCCTGTTTGCACAAATGGAAGATGACTATTTACGCGAACGTGTTTCTGATCTGAAAGATCTGGGGCGCCGTATTTTGGCATTCTTGCAGGAAGCAGACGCCAGCCATCGTGAACTGACCGATGAAAGCATCCTGATTGGGGAAGAAATTTCGACTGCGGCACTGGTGGAATTACCGGTAGATAAAATTGCCGCCATTGTCACCACTGAAGGTGCCATGAATTCACATATGGTGATTGTGGCACGTGCTTTGGGTATTCCAACCGTGGTGGGTGTCACTGAACTGCCGATCAATACCCTGGATGATGTCGAAATGATTGTCGATGCCCATCAGGGTCGGGTGTTTATTAATCCGCCACGTCGTTTGCGTAGCCGCTATAAAGAAATTCAAAAAGAAGAAGAACAGATTGCCAAGGATTTAAAACAGTACGAAACCAAGGATGCCATCACCCCTGATGGTGTTGCGGTCAAACTGTATGTGAATACCGGCTTAATGATTGATGTGGTACGCGGGGTACAGCGTGGAGCCAAAGGTGTAGGTCTATACCGCTCCGAAATTCCGTTTATGCTGCGTGACCGCTTCCCGGGTGAAGAAGAACAGCGTGCGATTTATCGCCAGCAATTGAGCCACTTCGCCAATAAACCGGTGGTGATGCGAACCCTCGACATTGGTGCGGACAAAGACCTGCCCTATTTCTCGATTGAAGAAGAAAACTCGGCGCTGGGCTGGCGCGGTATCCGTTTTACCCTGGATCATCCTGAAATTTTCTCTGCCCAGATTCGCGCCATGCTCAAAGCCAGTATTGGTCTGAATAACCTGCACATCTTGCTGCCAATGGTGACCAGTGTCAGCGAAGTGGAAGAAGCCTTATATCTGCTGGATCGGGACTGGCAAGTGGTGCAAGAAGAGGAACAGGTCAAAATTACCAAGCCCAAAATTGGCATCATGGTGGAAGTACCCAGTGTGCTGTTGCAGATTGAAGAATTTTCTGAACTGGTGGATTTTTTCTCGGTCGGTTCCAATGACTTGACCCAGTATTTACTGGCGGTAGACCGTAACAATCCACGGGTTGCCAACGTATATTCCCACTTCCACCCTGCCGTATTACGGGCGTTGTCACGCTTGGTGATCGAATGTCATAAATACGATAAACCGGTCAGTATTTGTGGAGAAATGGCCGGAGATCCCTTGGCAGCTGTGCTGCTGATGGCGATGGGCTTTAATACGCTGTCAATGAGTTCCAGTAATATTCTGCGCGTGCGTAAAACCATTTGCCATGTACCGATGAGCGATGCACAAGAACAGCTGGAACGAGTATTGAAAATGAGTAATCCGCTGATCATTAAGAGCTGGATGGAGTATTACTTCAAGACCCATGGTCTGGGGGATATGGTGAAATCTGCAACCCGTATCGTGGGTGCTTAAAGGCTTAAATCAAAGCAAAACAGCAGAAATTAAAAGGGAGATAGTCATTTGAGTATCTCCCTTTTTTGTGCTTGTCATAGCCACGTTTTGCATTTTTCTTTCGGTCTACAAATACCTGGCTTTTGTTGACCTCATGCATGTGTTTTGCCACAAAGTTGTTAATCACAACCTCTGGCATTTGCTTTTTCTTTGCCATGTTTTTTCACCTGTTTGATGTTCGCCATCTTATCGATGGGATGGTGATAATACGCCTTTTTGTACAGAATTCAAGCGATTTTTCTGATCAGATACATTTCGGGTAAAAGATCAATTTAACCTAAATAAAACTTATTTATTTCATATACTTAAATTCAGATTTAAAGTCTTTATACAAATCAATTATTACAATTTCTGCATATTCAAAAAATGCAGGGCCAAATAGCCCAGAAACAGCGACCAAATTAAAATAATCACGCCTGCGGCCCAACGGTTTACAGGTCGCTCCGCTAATAGTGAGGCACGGTTTCTGCAATCTTCTATAATTTCTTTAGGCGTAAGCCGAATCACCAATAACAGTCCTAAGGGCACAATAATAATATCATCCAGATAGCCCAGTACTGGAATAAAATCAGGAATCAAATCAATGGGTGATAAAGCATATGCCGCAACAATCAGCGCCAGTAGTTTGATCCAAACAGGCGTTCGCTCATCTTTAGCCACCAGCCAAACGACCACCACATCTTTTTTAATGCTTTTAGCCCATTGTTTAATTTTTTGATACATACCGGTACTGAAAATCAAAACTTTATCAATGATATGTTAGATAAGTTTTCTTAAATAAATATAAATTTTGCAGTTTCAGGATTATTTTTGTGTAAGTATCAACCAAAGTAAAATTCAGGTGAAGGGAGAGGTGCTTTTAAATTATATTGGCATTATCCCCGCCTTCTCCCTGAACCATATATGGCGCAAGAGAAGAAACTTTCATTATAAAATTATTTATCTTTAGCTAAAGCCCTTTCCAACAAGCGATCCACATCCACCTGCTTCGCTTCAATCATGCCCACCACTCGACCATGAAATTCGCTATAACGCGTTTGAATAAAACCTTCTGCCACATAGTCCGGTGCATAACGTTTCAGTAAAACAGCTTGCGCCAAAATCACCAGACGGCTGACCAGACTGCGCCCCATAAACTGCAAGTCATCGGCAGATTGCTGGAATAGCTTAAACAGACTTTGTAATTCATTTTTTAAGCTTTCATGCTGCATCGCTGTGGATGCCAAATCTTTAAACAGAAGATCGATGGATTCAGGTTCACGCCCAATCGCGCGCAGCACATCCAGACACATGACATTGCCCGAACCTTCCCAAATGGTATTCACCGGAGCTTCTTTAAAAATACGTGCCATGATGCCGTTATCGACATAGCCATTACCGCCAAAGACTTCCATCATCTCGCCAGTTAATTCAACAGCACGCTTGCAGATCCAGAACTTGGAAGCAGGTGTCATAACTCTTTTCCACGCCAGAGACAAAGCATCATCAGATTCATAGCAATGTGCCAAATGGAAACTTAAGTGCATCGCCGCTTCGGTTTCCAAGGCTAAATCTGCCAACACAGCACGCATCAAAGGCTGTTCGGCTAAATTTTTACCAAATGCCTTGCGCTGACGGGTATAGGCAATACATTGCACCAAGGCCTGACGCAGCATCGCTGTACTGCCAACGGAACAGGTCAGACGAGTGTAATTGGCCATTTCAATAATGGTCGGAATGCCACGCCCTGCTTCACCGATCATGATGCCCCAAGCTTCCTTAAATTCGACTTCAGAACTGGAGTTGCTGCGGTTGCCAACTTTCTCTTTCAGACGTTGCACATGAATATTATTCTTCGTGCCATCTTCCAGCCAGCGCGGAACAAAGAAACAGGCCAAACCATCTTGCTCTGTCTTCGCTACGACCAGATGCGCATCACACATTGGGGCCGAGAAAAACCATTTATGTCCAGTCAGCAAATAGGCCTTGCCGCGACCTGACTCGGCGACAGGAACAGCCATTGTTTCATTAGCCCGCACATCGGAACCACCCTGCTTTTCGGTCATGCCCATACCCAGCCAGATTGATTTTTTCTGGGCTATCGGCAGGTCACGTTCATCATATTCGGTGGACAGCAATTTTTCGCCAATTTTGGCCCACAGTTCTGGTGCACGTTGTATGAGTGGGATACTGCCAAGCGTCATTGAAGTGGGACACAAACTGCCGCATTCAACCTGTCCGCTTAAGTAAAAACGTGCTGCCCATTCCACCCATTTCGAAGATGAAGCCGCATGATTAAATGGATAGGCATGGCTTTCAAACTTACGATTTAAAGCCATCCATTTGTGCCAGGCAGGATGAAACTCAATGTAATCTTTACGGCGGCCACGCGCATCGAAGGCATGCAGAATGGGCGTGTGTTTATTGGCTAAATCGGCATATTGATAATATTCAGATGATCCCACCACTTTGCCCATATCACACAAGGTTGCTTGATCATGGCTGCCATAACGCTTCAATATTTCATGTAAAACCATATCTGATGAAAATAAATTGTAATCTTGCAGTTCATCAAACTGGTTGCTGATTTGATGGGTCATCCATGTCTGATTCGATAACTGGTTCGATGTATTCATCGTCTATATTTCCTGCTTGTTGTTCTGGGCTTTTCATTCCAGTATAGAGAAAAAATAGCCGCAGCATGTTCAGCTTTATTGAGTCTAATTTTTTATGAAAAATCCAGATATTCAAGTACGGCGTAAGCCACGTCAGTCCAGAGCCAAGCTGACTCAGGAAGCCTTGCAGGACAGTTTTGTTCGGCTTTTGCATGAGCGTGCTGCACATGACATTCCCATTCGGGAGATTACCGATTTGGCCGGTGTCGGTCTCGGCACCTTCTATGAATATTTTTCCAAAAAGGAAGATTTGGTTGCGCTGACCATTCACAGACATGTCAAAAACAATGCCGAAGACTTAAAAACCTATGCACAAAGTCTGATAAAGTTATCCACAGATTTGGCTTTGCAGGATTATTTAAAGCAAGTGATTCATTTTCAGCTTGAGCAGATTCAGGCACAGCAGTTTTTATGGGCGCAGATATTTTTACTGGAACGGCAAATTTCCAATATTGAGAGTTACCGTAAAAGTTACGAGATGATGCTGCAGATGTGGCAAAGTATTCTTGCACCGTTTATTCAGAATACTGAACAGCTCAAACAGATGAGTTTAAATGTGCAACGAGTGTGTTATGGTTTTATTTCGCAGACTTTGTTGATAAAGCCTGAGTTTGGGGAGTGGGAACAATTAGAATTTGATATATTTCAATTTCTACTGAGTATCAAAAATAAATAGAATAACTTTTTGAAATTTATTAAATAAATTTCAAATACCTCCATAATTTTTTAATATACAAACTTGCAGAGTAATAAACATGGAAAACTCAACATTCAAAGGAGCTGACCCCATAGAATTTAACGCTTGTGTAGGAAATAATGGTATTGTTAATTATTTAACCTATGCTAAAGGTTTTTCGAAAGCTGCCAATCTAATTTTAGATCAAGTAATTCATACCAATGGAAATGATGTAGATTCCTTTATCTATCCCATTTGTTTCAACATGCGCCACTCTATTGAATTACGATTGAAAGATGCTATTGAAGAGATTAATAACTTAGCTAAGATCCAAAAATTAAAATTAGATGACTTTAATTTAGCAGGATCACATAATATTAGAAATATTTGGGATTACTTTAAAATTAATTCTGAAAATTTAGATCAACGCTATCAAATAATTAATGATGCTATAAAAACAACTATTTTAGATATTGCTGAAATAGATTCTACGGGGCAAACTTTTAGATATCCATTTGATACAGAAAATGTAAAGCACTTAACTGAACAAAGCATCATTAATTGCTTAGTATTGAAATGTAAATTTAAAGAACTTGAAGAAAATCTTGATAACCTTCACTACCTAAATGAAATGTTAATTGAAGAGTACAGAGAAGGTACATTTACAAGCAAATTTTCACGCTCTCAAATTTTCAATTTGGTGCAAGAGCTACCATTACATAAAAGCTGGAAAACTAATTTAAATAAATCAGCTCTTCAAGAGAAATATACTTTAAGTAGTAGTGAGTTATCAAAAATCTTGACCTTTGTTCAAAACAATTATGAAATCAGTTCTAAGATTGGAATTAAAAAGAATTTAATTACGCTACCAGATGATTTTATTCTAGATATATGTTCTGCATGGGTATCATTTTTTCATGCTGATTTAAATTCTTTAAATATAGAAGGCGCTATATTAACAAATGAATCAGATTCATTTAACCCTCCAACATTTGATGAAATATTGGAATATTCAGAACAAAAAAAAGTTGTTTACAAAACCTTTAAAGAAAAAATAAATATAGACTTAGTTGCAGATTTATGGAGTTTATTTTACTTATCCCGAGACAATTATAAATATTCTGAAAGTTACCTTTGGTTATATGAGTCTTATCTACTAGAGGTTAAAAATGAATCTTCTCTTTTAGATGCCTTTAATCATGTATTCTTTAAAACTAATTTTTTAAGAAAAATTATTCGTAGCTTATTCTTTTTACAACAAATTGAGCTTGCCGAAAAAATAGTAAGCACTCTGAGTTTGGAAAAAATATTTCCCGAACTCATTTCTAAAGCCCGCGATAGAAGCCTATTTCAGAAATGGGAATATTTAGATTATCAAGTCTATTAAAAATAAAAAACCGCCCCTAAAGGCGGTTTTTCCAAACTGAATAAGTGAAATTATTTTTTCACATCAAAACGGTCTGCATTCATCACTTTCGTCCAAGCGGCAACAAAGTCCTTCACGAATTTTTCTTTGTTGTCATCTTGTGCATACACTTCTGCATAAGAGCGCAGAATCGAGTTCGAACCAAACACCAAATCTACACGTGTTGCCGTCCATTTTGCTGCCCCAGTCGCACGGTCTACAATCTCATAACGGTTTTTGCCGACTGGTTTCCAGTTGTAGGCCATATCAGTCAGGTTCACAAAGAAGTCGTTGCTTAATACGCCTTCACGGTCTGTGAACACACCTTCTTTCGCACCCGCATAGTTGGTTCCCAGTACACGCATACCACCAATCAGCACAGTCATTTCCGGTGCAGTTAAACCCAGTAACTGAGCACGGTCTAACAGCAGTTCTTCAGGTTGTGCAGTGTAGTCTTCTTTTAACCAGTTACGGAAACCGTCGTGTTTAGGCAACAAGTCTTCAAATGAATAGGCATCAGTTTGCTCTTCAGTTGCATCCCCTCGTCCCGGAGTGAATAGAGCTTTAATGTCCACACCCGCAGCTTGAGCCGCTTTTTCAACCGCAGCCGTACCACCAAGTACGATCAAGTCTGCAATACTGACTTTCTTCTCCAGACCAGCTTGAATTTCTTCAAGTTTCTCTAATACTTTCGCCAGACGTTCAGGTTCGTTACCTACCCAGTCTTTTTGCGGTGCCAAGCGGATACGTGCACCGTTTGCACCACCACGGTAGTCTGAACCACGGAAAGTACGCGCGCTGTCCCAAGCGGTATTGATTAACTCGGCAGTGCTTAAACCGCTGTTTAACAATTTCGCTTTGAGTTCTTCAATTTCTGCTTCAGGCAAGACATAGTTCACTGATGGAATCGGGTCTTGCCAGATTAAATCTTCAGCAGGAACATCGGCACCTAAATAGCGCGATTTTGGCCCCATATCACGGTGAGTCAGCTTATACCATGCACGTGCAAACACTTCCGAGAAGTAAGCAGGATCTTGGTAGAAACGCTCTGAAATTTTACGATATTCAGGGTCAATTTTCAGTGCCATATCGGCATCTGTCATCATCGGGTTACGACGAATATTCGGGTTGTGCGCATCAACAGGTTTGTCTTCCTCTTTGATGTTGATCGGTTCCCATTGTTTCGCGCCTGCCGGGCTGATGGTTTTTTCCCACTCGTAGGTGAACAATAAATGGAAGAATTCGTTGTCCCATTGGGTTGGATGCGTAGTCCAGGCACCTTCCAGACCACTGACCATGGTATTGCCCCCATTACCGGTACCTTCAGGGTTATGCCAGCCTAGACCCTGGAATTCAACATCTGCACCTTCAACGTCTTTACCCAGTAATTCGGCTTTGCCGTTACCGTGTGCTTTACCAATAGTGTGGCCACCTGCAGTCAATGCCACAGTTTCTTCGTCATTCATGCCCATACGGTCGAAGGTCACACGCATATCCTGTGCTGTACGCAGCGGATCCTGCACACCATCCACGCCTTCAGGGTTCACGTAAATCAAACCCATCTGCACGGCAGCAAGCGAATTGTCTAATGACTTACGGTCCTGGTCATTTTCATAACGGTTTTTAGTGGCATCCAGCCATTTTTTTTCAGAACCCCAATTGATATCTTTTTCAGGGTGCCAGATGTCTTGACGACCGCCACCGAAACCAAAGGTTTTCAGACCGGCTTCTTCATACGCCACCGTACCGGCCAGGATGATCAGATCGCCCCAAGAGATTTTATTGCCATATTTACGTTTAATCGGCCAAAGCAGACGGCGGCCTTTATCGGTGTTGACGTTGTCTGGCCAGCTGTTGAGTGGCGCAAAACGCTGGTTACCGGTATTGGCACCACCACGACCATCCTGCTTACGGTAAGAACCGGCCAAATGCCAGGCAGTACGCACAAACATTCCAATGTAGCTGCCATAATCTGATGGCCACCACTCTTGGCTGCTGTTAATCAGTTCACGCAGATCTTGTTTCACTGCTTCTAAATCCAGTGAATTGAATGCTGTGGCATAATCAAAATCTGGATCTAGCGGATTGGTTTTTTTGTCGTGTTGAGAAAGAATGTCAAGATTTAGAGCATTCGGCCACCAAGCCGCATTTGAGCTGGCGGCATTGGTATTGCCACCCTCTTGGTGGAACGGGCATTTGGCTATATTTTGCATATCCTTATTCATATCTGAGCTCCAAATTAATCATAAAATGACGATTGTCATGAACCGTTAAAAATTTCTGACTCATCATCAAAATAGCTGTTTTTTATGACAATAGAAAGCAAGTTATATGAATGAAAACCATCGAAAAAGCCTATTTTAAAACGGGATTAAAAACAGGATTTATCAACCTTCATAACAACAGGTCAAATTTTTAGAACTACATTTAGTGATAAAGACAATCAGGATTTGAGATTTTGGACAATATTTCTGATTAAAAATAATGTGCTATAGTGAAGTCATAACACACAAGAATACCTCCCATCATGTCGATCAAGCATAATCGCTACTGCTAAGAACAGACCGTATTTTCTGGAACCTGCCATTCGTGAATCATAAGCTGTAATTAGAAAGACCCCTTCGACTTATTCAGATCACGCTTGCGGTACTTTGGATTTATCAGGGATTAATACCCAAAATCCTGTTTCAATCGACTGCGGAAATTGCAATTTGGCAGAGCATGGGTTTAGAACTGGCTTTGGCAAAAATCTGTGTTGCGCTATCGGGCATGATTGAAATGATGTTTGGCTGTACTTTTGTGATTTGGCCAAGAGCCATCATTTTGCATCAGCTGAATATTCTGGGTTTAGCCGGATTATTACTGCTGATTATGCTCACGAATCCCTTACAACTCACCCCTGCATTTAATCCAGTGGTGATGAATATGGCCATGATCGTCATTTCAATGCTTGCCATTCAAATTTTAAAGCTCAAAAACCAGCAACCTTAAAAAAGATCAGACCACCAAACGCCGCCCTTCCCGTATACAGATAAAAGGTGTCATCAGTTTAGAAGTGTTTTTCATCGCGATCTTTAAGTCGATTTCCGGCTGTTCCCGACTTTCATCGGTCAGTTGAAAGGTTCGGTAATGAATGGCCAGCGAACATTTGCAATGTAAATCCTGATGCGCCTGAAAAGCCTCTTGCGGGTTCATGTGCATATAACCCATCAGCTCGCGCGGTTCATAGGCGCCTATCGGCAACAGGGCTACACGTGGTGCGCCCAAACGGCTGTGAATTTCTTTAAAATGCGGCGAATAGCCGGTATCCCCAGCAAAGAAACAGTGATCTTTTCCAGTCAGCACCGAAAATCCGCCCCAGAGTGCCCGGCTATGATCGCGCAAGCCACGACCGGAAAAATGCTGCGCCGGGGTATAGATAATTTTTAACTCATGCAATAAAGACGATTGCCACCAGTCCATTTCCAGCACATGGAAACTTTTAGGCAAATACCAGGAGTTGCCCAGTCCGGTATAAATCGGCATGGCAAATTTATCATGTAGCCACTGCAAGCTGGCCAGGTCCATATGGTCATAATGATTGTGACTGAGCAGCACGGCATGAATGGTCGGCAATTCTTCCAGGGCAATGCCCGCAGGAATAACCCGTTTTGAACCTTTGCCCGGCGCAGGGCCGGCATATTCACCCCAGACCGGATCGGTTAATAAATTATATGGCCCGATCTGTAACAGCACCGTGGCATGTCCGACAAACCAAACCTGCCAATCATCCATATTTGCCTGAGGACGATCCTGGGGAATGGCACGTTTGTTTGCATGGAATTCGGCATGTTCCTTAGCGCTATCGACATTCCATGTGGATGACTTGCGGGTTAACAGCCATTTTATCAAGTCGGCGCGACCACGCCCTGCTGGCCGTGGTAAGACATTGACGAATCGCTCACCATTATGGTGATTCGAATACATAAACTGAAATGAAGGCTGACGCCAGGTATGTGACCAGCATGCTTTGGTCGGGAGTTGAAAGTGTAATTGCTCAGGCTTTTGCTTCATGTACATTTAATTTCTTAGTGTGACCGCAACATCCAGAATCCGATATTCTGAATGCCATGCCATATATATCACGTTTTATTCCAAACGTCCTTGCATACGTTCCAACCACACCTGCTTAGTCTGCGGTTTGATAAACAATGCCACAATTTCCGGATGAATCTGTTTGATTTTCGCTTCAATTCTGTTGACGCAAGCCTCAATATCATCCGAACTCAAGTTATCTTCAAATTCCAGACTTAAGGAAGCCAGTACTTGATGTGCCCCCATCTGTTCTGTCAGCACGCCATTGGCCGACTGTACCGCCTCATCTTGCTGCGCAATCAGTAAGATGTCATTACGCAGTTTTGGATCGGCCGTCTCACCCAGCAATAAACCCTTAGTTTCGCGAGCCAATAAAATAGCAGAAACTGCCAACACAATACCAATCAGGATTGAAGCCACGCCATCCAGTTCAGGAATATTCAAGGCATGCGCCAAATAAATGCCGATCAAGGCAATCAACAGCCCGCATAAAGCAGCGGTATCTTCAAACAACACGGTAAATGTGGTGGGATCTTTACTGCGTCGAAACGCCTCGAAATAGCCTTGCTTGCCTTTCACCTTACGGAACGCTTTCAAGGCCACAAACCATGAGGTGCCTTCACATACAATCGCAATCACTAAAACAATATAATTGATGCTGGGATTGAGCATTTCTTCGGGATGTAATACGTGTTGTATGCCCTGATAGATGGACACAATGGCACCCAGTGCAAACACCATCAGTGCCACAATAAAGGCCCAAAAATACAGTTCACGGCCATAACCAAAAGGATGCTTGTAGTTTGCTGGCTGCTGGGATTTTTTCATGCCATAGAGCAGCAGAATTTCATTCAGGGTATCCACCACCGAGTGAATGGCTTCACTGAGCATGGCTGAACTGTTGGTGATATATGCCGCCACAAACTTGACCAGCGCAATCGCCAGATTACCTGCCAGTGCAGCATAAACCACAATCTTGTTCGAATCAGACATTCAAATTTGTCCTAAGCATTTTTTGCTAAGCGTTATTGTTATCAAATAGATCTATTTGATTTTTATAGCTCTTTGCATAGTACTGAATGTTATTGTTCTGGTGGTTTATTCTTTTGTTGTTTTTAGCGCAACTGCTGGTTATTTCACCAGTGAGTATGTTGATGTTTCATTTGAAACGCTGTGGTGAAATATGATGCATTTTCACGATTCACAGATTGTAAACGATTCAAAAAAGAGACCGAAGCCACTGCTGTCCCATAATTTAATTTTATTTCAGCACCGAATTAACATGATAATATTTTAAATTTAAGTATTTGATATTTATTTATATTTAATTTTTTCACAGCCCTGTCTTTTCTTTAAAAGTTTAAGTAACTTTGTGTAGGCTGAACCCTACTTTTGACAGACCAAAAGTAGGCAAAAGTCTTTATTCCCCATACACGACATCCTGAGCCAGTTTTAAGCACTGCTTTAAAACGCAGCGCAAGGATGGGGAATGTGTGGCATCCTTGCCACACTCACAAATCTAACACCTGGAATTCAACTATGGGACAGTAGTGCGTCGAAGCTTCCTTTTTCAGTTTTATCTACCCCATTGTATTAATGCAGTTTAGAAAAATACTGTTCACGCCACTCTTTCCAGAAATACATCACAATCCCGAACATCACCACCACAATACCGAAAAAGGCATTTGGGCTGATATGCTCATGATTCAGTGTCGCACCCAGTACCAGTGCAATCACCGGAGTCATGACATTACTCAGTGATACAGTCGATGCAGCCAAACGGCGAATCAGCCAGAAGTAACATAGCATCGCCACAATCGAAGACATGATCATGGTAAAGACAAAACCAATCATGGCCTCGGTGCCTGGAAGACGGGTCGGCATATGCTGCCAGATAAATGGAATCATCAATACCGAACCCAAGGCAGAAACCAGCAGTGAACCTGCCGCCTGTGACATCGGGCTGAGTGGCGCATTAATCTGTTTCACCCAGAAAATCGAACTGATATAAGACACTATGCTAATCAGCATCAGTACCACACCAATCGGATTGATTTTACTGTCGGCAGAATCGGCAAAGACGAAGGTCAAACCTGAAACCGCAATCGCCATACCCAGCCATTGTAGCCAGATCAGTCTTTGGGTTTTTAAAATCACATGCCCGATCAGACCGGCGATCAGCGGTGAAAAACCGAAGATCAGCGCCATTAAACCTGAAGTTAAATAGTTCGCGGCAAGGTAAATAAAAAGCTGCGCACCGATCAGGTTCAAACTTCCCGCCACATAACTTTTTAACGAAGTCTGATCAAAAGGCAGCGGATCACGCATCAGCTTTAAAAGGAATAAGGCAATGATTGAAGCGCCAAAATACCGGATAATCAGCACCCACATCGGGTGCACTTCCTGCACACTCCAGACAATCGCCAGTGGCGTGGTGGCCCAGATCAGTACCAATAAAGCGTAAATACTTGCCGTGACAGGCAGCGAAGACTTCATAATTTTCTCAAATGAATTCAAACAAATTTAGCCAGCCAAAATTTTAAATTTTAGCTATCTTCGTTCGCCACCGTGACAGCGGCATGGATGCCGCTTACTGAACTGGGGTATAAGGATATCTTGCGAAGTACACTTCTCAAGTTCAGTAAGGGATTTGTGTTACCTTGCGCCTAATTGGGCTCATCCCTCAAAAGTGAGAAATTGCCTACGCACTACCATCAATATATAGTGCGAATTTTGAGGTTGTGAGTGTTTTTAAAATATATTCTGTAAATAGCAGAAAATTTTTAATGCTCATAAAAAACAGACCTAAGGTCAACCTTAGGTCTGTCCAAAAATATCTCAATAAAACTTAAGCAACTTTGCGTAAATCCAGGCTTAAATCAAGATGTTTTCCTGCTTCAAAAGCGGTGTTTTTGCTGATCATTTTTTTCAAATGACGCATTTCTTTGGCTGCATTCACGGTAATACCGGCAACGATCTGACCGTCAGTCACGCCGTACATCACAAATGAATTTTCTGCACCTTTGGCTGCATCCATTTCACCACGGATCTGCCATTCAGCTGCTGCCATATCACCCACAAACTGGAAGTTAATGTTGAGCTGATCAGTCCAGAACCAGGCCGGATTGGCTTTTGGATGCTCTACACCCATCACGTGACGCGCGAAAATACCTGCCTGAAGGTTGGCATTTTCCCAGGTTTCTACACGACGGTGCAGACCATCTTCACGAAGCTGAGTGGCTACGTCACCTGCTGCATAAATGTCAGCATTTGAAGTCTGGCAGTTTTCATTGACTTTGATGGCAACATCAACATCCAGACCGGCATCTACTGCAAGCTGTGCATTCGGCACAATACCAATCCCGTAAACCACCGCATCGGCACGAAGTTCTTCGCCACCTTCAAGAGTCACGACAACTTCTTCACCCTCTAGACGACAGTCTGCAATCTTGGTTTCAAGACGCACATCCACACCATTTTGACGATGCTGTTCAAGCAGGAATTCACTCAAGATACGTGGTGAACAACGGCCCATCACCATAGGACCCATTTCGATTACGGTCACTTGACAGTCTTTGTAACGTGCTGATGATGCAAGTTCCAAACCGATTACACCACCGCCGATCAAGATCAAACGGCGACCGGCTTGAAGTACAGGAACCAGTGCTTGTGAATCTTCAAGGTTACGTAGCGTATAAACATGTTTACCCAAAGCATCGAAGTTGGGTAAACGGCGCGCTGCACCGCCAGTGGCAAGCAGCAACTTGTCATAAGCAACCACATCACCATTTTTAAGTTCAATGGTTTTTGCTTCACTGTTGATTTTCACCACGCCATTGCCACGAATGGTTTCCACACCCAAATCTGCCAGTTTTTGTTCTGACAGAATTTCGATTTTGGTTTCCTCTGGCTTTAAGATCACATCTTTAGACAAAGGCGGACGTTCATACGGCAGATGTGTTTCATCACCCACCAAAATGATTTTGCCTTCGTATTTGTTGGCACGGAGTTCTAAAATGGCGCTAGCACCAGCTTGACCAGCACCGACGATAACGATGGTTTCGATAGCATTTTGGCTCATGGGTTCAATCCTTATTTCAATTCTGCAGATACGATGCCGAAGCCCGCAATCCACTCACTAATATCTTCGTAGCAGTGAGTTGTCATTTCATACTCACCAACTTCATGTAATGCAGCAAACGCAGCCATCCAGGAACGAACTTCCTGACCGCCACGACCACCCTCGACACGAATTTCAGCTTCGGTCATTGCCTCAATTGCAGCAAAGTCTGCTTTGGCAAAAATTTCCAGCAATGCGCGATCCCACTCAGGGTTGAGCGGCACTGAGACTGATTTATCGCCAGCAGCAAGACGCTGACCTACTGAAATCACTTTGGCCTGGCGGTTATTACGTGATTCTTCAGACGGGTTACGGCCACAAATCAGGAACTCTTCCACTTCAGGCGGAACCGAACCCATTTGCGGCGTTGGTGGATCATGAGAAAGACCGCCAGTACCGAGTACCAGTACACGTTCGTTTTCAAGGTTCAATGACTTGATGAACTGACCTACTGCACGACCCAACGCCACGGTACGCTTGGTGGTTGGCATTGGCGCAGCTGCACCATTGATGAAAACTGGAATGGTTGGGTAACGATCAAGCTGACCGCCACACAAGAAATGCAATGGCTGAGTCACGCCATGATCGGCTTGCATACGATATGAGTACGCAACATCCACACCTTCATCCAACATACGACGCACTAGATTAATGGCTGTTTCTTCAGGCACATTAATGTGGTCATTGTCTTTACCGTAATCCCAGTCCCCTGCTGCTTTGGCACGAATACCCACGCAGAAGCTTGGCATCAGGTCATAAAAGAAACCATTGAAATGGTCTGGACCAAAAGTAATGATTAAAGTTGGATTGTAGTCTTCAACTTCTTGGGCAAGTTTGGCAAAAGCTTCACGAACGGCTTGTTCTTTATGCTTTTCTTGCGGTGAAGCGAATTCCATTAACGGGCTGTGCGATGCACAAATGAGTTTAACGGCCATGAGTGACTCCTAAACGGAAGGCAGCCTGATCAGGCTGCCGAGTAAGTCCATTACGATTTAGGCTGATTAGATCTCATCAAAGAAGCCGGCACGTGGCTGACGTAAACCACGAATACCTAAGCCACATTCCGCGTTAATTAAAACGCCGGTCAATGGGCGGTTGTTTTGACGAGAAGCCAGTAATACATATGAACCAGTCATATCTTCAGGTTCTGGTAAGAAGCCAAGCGGCATACCACGTCCAATTTTTTCAGGATCGCGGGCATCCAATAAACCAAGGTTTTCCTGGCCTAAAGATGCTGCACCTTTGATATTTACATTCATACCTGAGGGTGCAACTGCGTTCACTCGTACTTTAGGTGCAAGCTCATAAGCCAGTTCTTTCATCACGCCCACGCCAGCATGCTTAGATGCAGTGTAGATAGGGCCTCCGCCTGCGGAGTACAGTGCAGAGTTAGACAAAGTAAATATGATAGAACCTTCAGAAGCTATCAATGCATCCAGTGCAGCCTTGGCACCCAAGATCAGCGACTTGGTATTAATGCCCATGATTTCATCAAAGGCTTTTTCCAGCTGCTCACCAGATGTATTGACGATATCTGCGTAGTGATCCCAGATACCTGCATTTCCAACAAAACAATCGAGCTTACCAAAACGCTCAACGGTCGCATTAACAGCGCGGACATTGTCTTCATAGTTGGCAACATCACCAGCGATCGCAAGAATCTTGTCACCGAAGTGTTCTTTCAATGCATCAACTTTCGCCTGTGAACGCTGAAGTACGGCAACTTGCGCGCCCTCTTCCAGGAAACGTTCAACCAGTGCCCAGCCTAAGCCTGAACCACCACCGGTAATAAGTGCAACTTCGCCTTGTAGCCAACCCATGATTACTCTCCTGCCATCTCTACAAATAACTGACCATCTTCAACAATCACCGGGAAAGTCTGGATTGGATCGGTTGCTGGTAAACATAATGCTTGACCAGTTTTCAAACAGAAACGTGCTGAATGAAGTGGGCACTCTACAGTACCGTCGTCTTCAAGATAACCTTCTGACATAGAAGCATTACCATGTGAACAACGGTCGTTCATTGCGAAGAACTCACCGCCATTGTTGAAGACTGCAAGCGCTTCGATACCGTTTACGCCGCAATCCACTTTCAATGCTTCGCCTTCGTCTAATTCGTCAACTTGGCAAACAAAAATCTTATTCATTAGAAGAACACGCTCAGGTTATGTGAGTTATAAGTCACCTGATCAAGGGTGATCTTACGATTGAAGATCTCAAAGCCTTGTTCAGTATCGACTTTACGGATTTTGTCATGACGCTTACCACAGTAGATGGTGACATCTTTTTCTTTCTGGGTGCGGTACAACAGATAAGTCACGTAAACGTCGTATTCGCCTTCAACTTCCGTTGCCTCAACAATGATGTTAGACACCATGTGAGTGGTACGTGAAGGAGGTTCTTCGGCCCATGCCATACCTGTCTCAAGACGGGCAACACGGCGTTCCAGCAAATCTTTGGTATCGTTAAATACCCAAGTTGTAGGTGGCTCGATCGAACGGCGACGGTCACGTGTTTGAGCGTTTGGTGTGGTACGCAGTGTGTAAGAAATATCTTCTGACAGCACAGCTAACCAATCGCGGAATTTCCAGTCGTCAAGCAATTTTGCTTCACGATAAAGAAACTGACTAATTTGATGTTGAAGTTCTAAACTGATCTGACTCATTTCATAAGCTCCTTCTCATATTCGTCAGCTGCTTTTTCCACGTCTTCCCATTTTTCATGGATCAATAAATCTGCCCAGCGGCGATACATGCCACGTGCTGCAGTTTCAGAGAAAATATAGTTGGTGATACCCGGGATACCATCTTCACGAACTTTCTCGTTGCCTTTACCCATTTCCATGATCAACTGGTTCTTACGCGCTTTATAGCCACGTAAAACTTTTTGGATTTCGATCCAGTTTTCAGAGTCATCTTGCTCTAGGAAACCAGCAGGACCGAAGGCACGCGTTGCAGAACGTTCAAATGCTTCTTTCACTTCTTGAGAAGCTTCAGCATCGGCAATACAGAATGCCCAAACTTCAGTTTTGTTTGGACCACGTGGGTGCCATACGCGAAGTGTTGCAGTACCATTCAACCAAGACAATGTCGGGAACATGGTATTGTGACCTGCAAGACGCAGCGCACGAACTTCACCAAGACGTTCTTTTACTTCTTCATAAGTTTCACGGAAGTAATTCGCCACTTCACCATCCACCCATACGTTAGCGTCTGGTTTTTCTGTGAAGAAGAAGCCTGAACCGTGACCGCGTGAACCATACTGGATCGCGTCTTTGGCAGTTTCCCAAACTGGGCGGGCCGTTTGAGCAGCACCTAATTTCTTGGTTGAGTCATCATCTGGTTTTGCACCCAACACCTGAATTGCAGATGCGTGAGAGAACAATGCATGATATTGGTCAGATGCGAACTGTTCAGCTGCAAATTTCCAGTTACACTCGATTTCCCATTTGTGCACACCACCGATGATTTCAGTACCACCCGGACGACGGTCTAATACGCCATCGAGGTACCAGGCGATATCACCCATGTATTCTTCTAGATCTGGAGTCGTTTCATCCCAGCAGCCAAATACCAGGCCTTTGTAAGATTTAACACGGTTAACTTCTACCAGACCCCATTGCTCTTTGCATGCGCCTTGCGGGAAAGCACGCTCTTCAAGCGGGATGTCTTTTAAAGAACCATCAATACCGTAAGACCAGCCGTGGTATGGGCAAGTGAATGCACGCGTATTACCACAATCTGCGAAACTCACACGCATAGAGCGGTGACGGCATTGGTTTAAGAATGCTTTGATTGAACCGTCTTTTTGACGTGCCACAATAATTGGATCTTCACCCATGTAGGTGTTGAAGAAGTCACCAGCCTTAGGAATCTGGCTTTCATGGCAAAGGAACAACCAGGTACGACCGAAGACACGTTCAAGTTCTAGTTCGTATAGATCTGGATCTGTATAGATCGACGGCGAGATACGTCCATTTTGTGCATCGACTAAAGCGTCGATTTCGCGCACATCAATTTTTCCACTCATGAAAAGCTCTCCTGTGACCAGTAACGGCACAAAGTAAATAGACTCAACTTTTCAGCGATAATGGATTTTTAGCCAGTTTTGGTGAAATATTTTTTTTGTTTCAATTAAGATATTTTATGGATTATTTAAAACTGTGCTTTATATATTTAAACACTAATAGAAAATGCAAGATCATTTATTTTCTAAATGGCAGAATAATCTTCACCTCATAGTTGTTTATAGATTATACTGCTACAAAAATATAGTAAGACATTTTTTGGATTACTCTTTTGGACGAGTTATATGGAATTACGACACCTACGCTATTTTATCACCGTTGCAGAAGAACTTAACTTCAGTAAGGCTGCACTAAAGCTTTATACCGCTCAACCCTCTTTAAGCCAGCAAATTAAAGACCTGGAAGAAGATGTCGGAGTAAAACTGCTTTATCGTACCAAACGCAAGGTTGAGCTGACTGAAGAAGGTGCCGTATTTCTCGAACAGGCCCGTTTAACCCTGGCACAGGCAGATAAAGCCGTTGCCATGGCACGCCAGGTGTCTCAGGCCAAACAGCAAATGCTGCGTATAGGCTTCGTTCCGGTGGCGGAAATGAAAATTTTCCCTTATGTATTGCCGAATTTGCGCGTGCAAAACCCTGATTTAAAAATTGATTTGCTCAGTTTAAACAACAATGAACAAATGAAGTTGCTTAAAAAAGGCGAGCTCGATATCACCTTTACCCGACACAACTTTAATAGCGATGAAATTGAAAGTCTATTTGTACTGCGCGAGCCATTGATCTTTATTTTGCCAGAAAATCATCCTTTGGCTAAATATGAGCGTATTCCAGTTAAAGAATTGAATGGTATAGATTTTATTATTCCCGCTGCGGAACAGTCTTTAACGCTGCATAATGCCATTATGGATTTTGCCCATACTAATGGCATTGAATTCAATATTGTGCAAAAAGCCGATAATATCCTGTTTAACATCAACTCTGTAGGGATGGGCCTAGGCTGTACCATTCTGCCGGGTTATGTCGCTCCGCTCACCATGAACAATACCGTGATTCGTGCCTTAGATGTGGAACTGCCCTACCTCGACCTGTATGTGAGTTACCATAAAAACAGCAGTTCTGGGGCAGTGAAAAAATTTATTGAATTACTGACTCATGTGTTTTATCTGAACATTAATCGCGGTTAATTAATTTTTTACACTTTTGCGCTGAATTAAAGCCACCATTATTTTGCTAATAAATAATGGGGCTTTTTTTTATTTCAATTTGTGTATTTTTAAACCCGCTTAGACTTAAGTCTTACTCATTTTTCATATCATCAACACGGTATTAATAGGAAATAACTCATAACTTTTTTTTTAATGACTTATAATCAATATTTCATCAGCAAAAAATTACAACTTAAGTCTAATAAATTCTTCACAGGCTTTTTAAAATTTACAAAACAAAAACAACCATAAAGGAGATGATAACCATGCAGCTACTGCTCCGTATAAAAACAGGGATTCAGCACCATCTTCATTTCTTTCTGATCTTTCCTTTTATTGCGGTACTTTATGCCGCTTTTCAGTTCATGACCGCATGGAGCTGGTCGACCTGCCTTTTAATGAGCTGGAATCTTGCTGTTTATACTTATTTATTGCTTACTCTCAAAAAACTCTGGCATGTTGACCATGCTCATATCCTGCAACGTGCCATGCAACAGGACGCCAGCAAATGGCTCATCCTGTTTCTGGTGATCCTCACTTTAATTATTTGTTTCATCGCGATTATTATTGAAGTGAATAATTTGCCTAGCAATACTGCCATTCGAACGGGTCATTTAATTTTATCCATGCTGACCATTACTTCAGCCTGGTTCCTGATGCATACCATTTTTGCGATTCATTATGCACATGACTTTTATTTGGCATTAGACCAGAATAATGAAGGTGGACTGGATTTTCCGAAAACCCCTAAGCCGACTTATCCCGACTTTTTATATTTTAGTTATATCGTGGGTACTTCTGCGCAAACTGCGGATGTATCCGTTACTCACTCCAAAATGCGGGTACTAAATACATTGCACTTACTTTTGGCTTACGGATTTAACACGACTATTCTGGCCATCATTATCAATGTGGCAGCGAACTTTATTAGCCCCTAAATATATTCATAAAAATATGCTCATAAAAAAGGATGACCGAAGTCATCCTTTTTTATCTTTAACAGCTATGATTAAACACCACGAGCAGTTAAGTAGTCTTTAATTACGGTATTGAACTCTTCAGCTTTTTCCACTTGAGACCAGTGACCACATTGGCTGAAAATGTGCGCATCAGCATGGGGTACAGTGTTTAAAATGTCCCAAGTACGTGAAACCGGAATGACCACGTCCTGTACACCGTGAATTAACAATACTGGTACAGTGATGTCTTTCATTTTTTCGAAATCAAGCGGGAATTCGAAACGGTCACGGTCACGTGCGCCCACTACGTCCATCAAACGATTCGATGCATAGTCATTTGCAGCAGAAGCATAACGTACTTTCACCAGTTCGTCGGTGATCAGGTCTTTGTTCACCACGAACATAGACAATGTTTTCTTGATGCCTTCTTCAGTCAATACCGGGTTGGCATGTGCTTTAAGTGCGGCAGTCTGTTTAGCACCACCAGTACCCATAGACACAATACCCAATACACGTTCAGGGTAATCAAGTACCATTTGGAATGCCAACCAGCCGCCCAATGAGTTACCGACCAACCAGGTTTTTTCAATGCCAAGTGCATCTAAAGTACGCACCGCATGGTCTACCCAGGCACGAATACCGTAAGCTGTACCTGGCGCTACTACAGTTTGACCATAACCAATGGTATCGATGGCGATACAACGTGCCTGCTCACCAATTTGTGGCAGGTTTAACCACCAGTTAGCCGCAGCAGATACACCAGTACCTGAACCATGCAAGAACAGGATAGGCGTACCTTCACCCACTTCGTGATAGTGAGTCAACTCACCTTCTGCAGTTTCAATCCATTTGTCTTCTAAGCCAAAGAATGGATCTGTTGTATATTCAGGGATTTGAACAGTGCTCATACATACTCCTCGTACAGTCTTTAGCTTGCGTTTCCATCTTGATTCAGAATTTAACGTCAAGTTGACTCGATGAAATTTACTTTTTTACTGCCTTATATTACCTGTTCAAACAGGTCAAACTGATACAAATTTACGATCAAATACTATAAAAAAACGATAATTTAACTATTTGTTTTTTAAAACTTTATTAAAGACCAAACCCTTATTTTTATTAAGACATTTAATAAAAAAATAGCTTTCCATACAGCAAAAAAAAGCGACTTATCTCAAGTCGCTTTTTGATTATACCGCTGAATTAGAACTTATAAGTATAAGTCGTTGCTACACGGTACTCTTGCAAGTCTGATTTCCAGTCGAAATCTGTATCGATATACATCGCCTGGAAGCCTAAACCTTTCAACTTACCTTCTGGAACAGTGTAGTTTACAATTGCATTAAACTCTTCAGAGTCTTGATTTTTCAGTGCACCAACAGTTGCATCCTGCCCCATCATATACACAGCTGTCGCTGATAAACCTTTAGCACCAAGTTCAGAGAAATCATAGCCATATGTTAAACCAATTGATTTTTCATCAGGGTAAGTAAATGTTGCTACCCCCCAGTTGACCAGGTACGGCTGCGGCACCCAGCCACCCAATGTCGGGAATGCTTTATCACCAAACATTTGCTGGTAGCCTAAACCAACGGTATGTGCACCATAATTGACTTTAGCGCCTACAGACAATGCCTGGTTATCAATATTACCATACAGCTTGTCACCAGACTCCGAGTTATCAAAGTAACGGATATGGCTGTCTAATTTGGCTTTTTCACCCAGCTTGGTTTTGTAGCTTGCACCGACATAATGCTGCTGATAAATATCTTTAACATCGGCATACCAGTAGCTACCGCCAATTTCTGGAGTGAATTGGTGATCTACACCCGCGATATACATGCCATCTGCAGTTTTACCAGTATTAAACTGACCCGCACCCGGATTGAACTTGGTTAAATCACGGAACTGGTTGTCATAACGGTTGTTAATGCCATCAATATAAGCGAGTGTTAACTTGGTATCTTTAATGTCTTTAGATTCCAACCATGCACCGCTATAAGTCGTCAACAACTGACGCGATGGATCAAATACCAGTACTGGAGATACCGGTAATAACTCACCCACTTTTAATTCAGTTTGTGAAACTTTGGCTTTTAAGGTCGCACCGACTTTACCAAAATTATCTTTCGACTCTTGACCATCATGTGGCAAAACCCAGTCCGGATTTTTATCACGGCCATTCAATTTAAATGCGTGCTGCACCAAAAGGTCTGCACCCACTTGAATACCGCCACCGATGTCCTGATAACCAGATTTTGCATCTAGTGTGATGCCCTGAGACCAAGAACCCCAGTTGTTTTGCGGAAGATCTGCATACTGACGGTCTAAATAAAAGTTTTTAAATTTTAATTGGACATTACTGTCGTCAACAAAATCTGCATTCGATGCAGTTGTTCCTAAAGTTGCTGTCGCAGCAAGCATTGCTATCCATAAGTTTTGACGACGCATGGCTGAATTCCCTAGTAATCAAATTAAGCTATGGCGCCATCATGCTAAACAATCACAAAAAACGAAATCCGACCAGAGTATTAAGATTTATTGCCTTTATTGCTATTTCTGCTTGTTTTTATTTTAAAGATTCAGCTCACGTTAAGAACTTTAAACAATAAGTCATTTTATCTTCCTTTCATTTCATTTTTGTTAAACCTTTGTTTCAGTGTTTATTTTAAAAAAATTTAGGCTTTTGGAGCGCAAAAAAAAATTGATTAATCGCTTTTAAGTTTAACCCAGAGCTAAAGCTACTTAAATAATTGATTATATTAATATAACCATCCTATGATATGATATTTTTTATCTATAAACTCAAGTGTAAAATCAAGGTCTAGCCATAAAAAAAAGCGCCCTTTCGGACGCTTTTTCAGCTTCAACTTAAAATAAATTAAGCATTGGCTTCTTTGGCTTTAGACATGGTCAATGCCAAATCTTCAATCATGTCTTCCTGACCACCGACAGTACCACGGCGACCCAATTCCATCAGAATTTCACGCGCAGACACGCCATATTTCGCTTCAGCACGTTTAGCAAATAACAGGAACGAAGAGTAAACACCGGCATAACCTAAAGTTGCTGCATCACGGTCAGCACGGATCTGATGTGTCATCATTGGAATGATTAAATCTTCCGCAACATCTTGAACTTTAAACAAGTCCACACCTGTTTCCATTTGCATACGGTTGGCAACCGCAACAAACAATTCAAGTGGAGTATTACCTGCACCTGCACCTAAACCTGCAGAAGCTAAATCGACACGCGTTGCACCAGCTTGAACCGCTGAAACAGAGTTCGCAACACCCATACCCAGGTTATGGTGACCGTGGAAACCGATTTCGATCTCTGAAGCCAGGTTGGCACGTAAAATACCTACACGGTCAGTCACGTCTTGAGGCAACATATAACCAGCAGAGTCAGTTACATAGATACAGTTTGCACCGTATGACACCATTTTATTGGCTTCTTCCAAAAGTTTTTCAGGAGTTGCCATGTGCGCCATCATCAAGAAGCCCACAGTGTCCATGCCAAGTTTACGTGCAGCAGTAATGTGCTGTTCAGAAACGTCAGCTTCAGTTGAGTGCGTTGCCACACGAATGGTTGCTACACCAACGTCATGCGCCATTTTCAAATGGTCAACCGTACCAATACCAGGAAGTAAAAGCGCAGATACTTTCGCCTGTTTCAGGTTTGGAATTACCGCTTTTAGGTATTCTTCATCGGTTGCTGCTGCAAAACCGTAGTTCACAGAATTACCGCCTAAGCCGTCACCATGTGTAACTTCGATTAAAGGTACACCTGCATCATCCAAAGCAGTTGCAATGGCAACCATTTGTTCAGGTGTAGTTTGATGGCGCATAGGATGCATACCATCACGTAAAGTCATATCATTAATAATAATCTTAGACATTTTGGTATTCCTTAAGCTTCAGCAGTGTTTAATACGCGTTCTGCAAACATTTCTGCAGTACGTGCAGCAGCTGCAGTCATAATGTCGAGGTTGCCGGCATATTTAGGCAGGTAATCACCCAGACCTTCAACTTCCAGGAAGATAGATACACGGTTTCCGTCAAATACAGGACCATTGACCAGTTTGTAACCTGGAACGTATTTTTGAACTTCTTTGATCATCGCATGCACTGATTCAGTGATCGCTGCTTGATCTGGCTCGCCTTCAACAAGACAGTGCACAGTGTCACGCATCATCAATGGTGGCTCAGCCGGGTTAATAATGATGATCGCTTTACCCGCTTTTGCACCACCGACTTTTTCAATTGCACCAGCAGTGGTACGGGTGAATTCGTCGATGTTTTTACGTGTACCCGGACCAACTGATTTAGTCGACACAGTCGCGATGATTTCACCATATTCAACCGGTTGAACACGTGAAATTGCTGCAACCATCGGAATAGTTGCCTGACCGCCACAAGTCACCATGTTCACGTTTGGTAATTCACCCGCTTCAAGCAAAGCTTCAAGATTTACTGGTGGTACGCAGTAAGGACCAATTGCCGCTGGGGTTAAGTCAATCATCAACACGCCAAGTTCATTTAACTTGCGGCTGTTTTCTGCATGAACGTATGCAGAAGTTGCATCGAATGCAATTTTGATGTCATCTTCTAGAACGTGAGGCAGTAAACCGTCTACACCTTCACTTGTGGTTTTCAAACCCATTTTCGCAGCACGTGCCAAACCTTCAGAAGTCGGATCAATACCCACCATCCAAACTGGCTCTAAAAATTCACTGCGTTGTAATTTATACAGCAAGTCAGTACCGATGTTGCCTGGACCGATCAATGCACATTTAATCTTTTTCATGAACAATTTCTCTTAAAAACGCTCTTAAAATCTGGACTTATTCAGCAGCGAATGCAGCAGTTACAGAACCAAAACCTTCAATTTCAACCTGGAATTCATCACCCGGGTTGGCGACAACCATAGGACCTAATGCACCGGTTAAAATAATGTCGCCGGCAAGAAGTGGACGGCCACGGCGTACCATTTCATCCGCCAGCCAAACAGCGGCATTTAATGGATTAGCAAGACAGGCTTTACCCACACCAGTCGATACAACTTCGCCAGCACGGGTCATGGTCATTTTGCAATTTACAAGGTCTAAATTTTCCAGTTTCACAGGACGTGAACCGAGTACATAAGCCGCAGAAGATGCGTTATCTGCAACAGTATCAATCAATGAAATTTTCCAGTTTTCGATACGGCTATCCACGACTTCTACAGCAGGCAATGCATATTCAGTTGCACTGATAATGTCTGCATAAGTGTGTTTTTCTTGAGTTAAATCTTTATTGATAATTAACGCGATTTCTGCTTCAACTTTCGGTTGAATCAACAGACCCGCAGGAATAGCTTCGCCATCACCATAAGCCATGTCAGCAAACAACATACCGAAGTCCGGTTGGTCTACGCCCAGCTGCGCTTGCACAACTTTAGAGGTTAAACCGATTTTACGACCGGTTAAACGGCGGCCTTCAGCCTCTGCACGTTTGGTATTTACTTCCTGAACTGCGTAGGCAATATCCACATCAGCATTTTCACCGCCAAGTTGCGGGCGAACTGGTGCAATCGCAGTTTTTGATAGTTCAGCGTCACGTAATGCTTGCGCAACTGATTCAACAACAGCAGAATTCGACATCAATGTTTCCTTAAACTGCAAAAATTGGACTTATACCGTTATCGATGGAAATGGAATGAACAACGAGAAAAAATCTGTGAACTGATCAAAGCCATCAGCAAAGGGGTGCTGCCCATCTTGGCAAACGCGTATATGTATAAACAGTTTTAGAATCGGAAAATTGCGCTTTTTATGCCAATACTTATTTTATTTATGACAATAGCTAATTCCTATAAATTGACTTGGTTTTATTTTTAAAAAACAGACATATGAACAAGATATTAAAAAATGCTTTCTTTCATGTGCTTCAGGACAAATTGTCAGATTCATAGAATAACCATCGATCTACGACTAAAAGACTAGATGCTTTGCCTGTTTTTAGTACAAGCCTTTTTTTATTAAATTATCAGTTCTAAAAACACCAATTAAAAATCAATATCTTATATTTTAATTATCAATCAGTTTTATCTTCAGCTCATATGCGGCTGATTAGCTTCGCAGTCCACAATTCTGTTCCATCGCGGTACTTTTTCAATATCAAGGTAGATCTGCATACATATCAATAGAGCTTTATGATAGTTAAACTTTTGAGTGCCAGACATCAGCAGATCAAATGAAATAAAGATAAAAAAGGGAGGATTTAAAATCCTCCTCTTAACCCATCATCCTGGAATTAAACCGCCTGTTTTAAATTCACATGTTTTAATAAAAGCTGATGCAAATCCGCAACATCCTCTGCAATGGCTAGCGGATTATAGTGGGCAAGGACTTCAGGCGTATGTACACCATAACTCACCCCTATACGCGGCATGGCAATATTTTGTGCCATTTCCAGATCATAAGAGGTATCACCCACCATAATGGCATTTTCAACACTAATGCCGGTGACTTGTAAAATTTCAGTCAGCATTAAAGGATCAGGCTTGGATTTGGTTTCACTGGCTGCACGGGTCACATCAAACAGGTCATCACTGGCTGTTTGATGAAGCACACGGTCTAAACCTTTACGGCTTTTTCCTGTCGCCACAGCAAGTTTCACCTCTTGTGCCTTTAGATCCTGCAACATAACCGAAACCCCTTCAAACCATGCATCTCCTTTGGAGTTTTCCACATAGTGAGTGGCATAACACTGCAAAATCTCATGATGTAATTCAGGCACTTCTGGAAACAAGACTTGCGCCACTTCCGGCAAACCCAGACCAATAATGCTTTTTGCAGCAGCTTCTGTCAGCGGCTGCTCGAACTGCTGTGCCGCAAACTGTAGGCTCGCAACAATCTGACCGACTGAATTAAATAGCGTTCCATCCCAGTCAAAAATGATGAGTTCTACAGGTGTGTTCATGTTTGAGTCCAATATTTGATTCGGGGTCAATAATAACTGAAATTGACCTCTCCCTTGCGAACTCGAAATATATTTCGAGGATGCTCATCTCCTAAAAGAAGAAGGAGATTCTATTATTTTTCAAGTTCAGAGGATAATGAATTGGATATCTTGAGATAAATTTACCAAAATTTAATTCATTCCTCTCATTCGATATCGTAACGTCCCCCTCTCCTTTCTTAAAGGAGAGGGTTAGGGAGAGGATTCTTTGAAAAGTCATAATCCACATTTTGTATAGCGAATTTTAATCTCCCCTAACCCCTCTTTCTTAAAGAGGAGAATTTCCAATTACAGGAAATTAGAGATCAATCAAGAAGACTCTTTATCTTTCTTCTGTGCTCTTAACTGCGCCACCAAACTCTGCATATCTTCAGGTAATGGCGCTTCAATGGTAGGATAACCCGGAATTTCCAGTCGCATCGCATGCAAACACAAACGACGTGGCTTCGGCCCGTTATATTCGGTTTCATGACCATATTTTTCATCACCAATTAAAGGGTGACCAATACTTAAACCATGAACACGAATCTGATGGGTACGGCCAGAAAGCGGTGAAGCATACACCAGTGTGCCATGCATGAAACGCTCTGCCACATTCCATTGGGTTTTACTGTCTTTACCTTCTTTCGACACACGAACCCGACGCTCGCCATTGGCCAGCTCATAGCGATGCAAAGGTGCATCAATCAGCTGTTTATCCAGACTGACCTGCCCTTTAACAATTGCAGCATAGGTCTTTTTAATTTTGTGTTCACGCAGTAAATCTTGCAGTGTTTTTAAGGTGCTGCGTTTTTTACTGATCATCACCAGGCCAGAAGTGTCACGGTCAATACGGTGAATCAGTTCCAGATATTTCTTGCCCGTTGCAGCACGCAGACCTTCAATCAGGCCATAAGCCACACCGCTACCGCCATGCACGGCAATCCCTGAAGGTTTGTTTATCACCATCAGGCCTTCATCTTCATACACCACTCGACTGAGCAGGCTTTGCGCCACTTTGTCCGATACTGGTGCCGCCGTTTCATCTTTTTGCTCATAACGAATCGGCGCAACGCGAATCTGGTCGCCAATATTGAGTTTGGTTTCCGCTTTAATGCGCTTTTTATTGACCCGAACCTGTCCTTCACGGATTAAACGATAAATCCGACTTTTAGGCACACCTTTGAGTCTGGAAAATAAAAAATTATCGATACGTTGACCTAATTGATGCTCGTCCACTTCAAACCAGGTGACACTTTGCCATTCTTGCGTAGAATTCATACAGTTACGATGACCCAAAAAATACTAAAATTGATTAAAAACTGATCACTTAGGCTATGCTTTACACAAGAAACATAAGCTTAGCCCATAGGCAGATGATGCAAGGTTTGATATAGTCAGCGCACGGATACCACCGTTAGTGTGAAAAAATTTAATTCCTTCAATATTTTTGAAGCTCAAAATTAAATTTCACAATTCACATTAAACACGGAAAGGTCCCTAAAGAATATGCCGACGCCGAAGGCTTATTATATCGGCAAAAAAGCAAACTGTTGCGTTTAATTGTACTTCGTACATAAATCAGTTTGCCCTAAAAAATATGTCGCCAACGTTAAGTTGGTTTTTAAACGTAAACTGATACACATCAGATTAGTCGCACCCTGAAGTTGTATTCAGGCTATAACGTTGATGCATTGGATCTGCACATAAAGCAACGATACGATGATAATTCCGTATCAAGACGCCCGATCATGAATTAATGAAGGGACGGTCTTCAAGCTACGTGACAGTGAAAGTTACTCACATCTAATGCACCGTTAGTCCGCCAGTGAATCGTTCAGGTGACTTTAATCGTTTATAAGATTGAAGCCGTATTGCCATCTTCAATACGTGAATCAAAAACCGAAGCCTAAAAAAAGGCCGGTAAAAAAGCTCAGACCACAATTGCGTCATTTTGAGATCTGGGTGTTGATCCGTAATGTGTGATGTTCGCTACGTGTATAGCGATGTTTTGGTGTGTATCACTATTAGGTGTTACACCCATGAAACGTATGTTGATTAATGCAACACATGCCGAAGAGATTCGCGTTGCACTTGTCACTGGTCAGCGTCTTTACGATTTCGATCTAGAAAATCGTACCCGTGAACAAAAAAAATCCAATATCTATAAAGGTCACGTGACTCGCGTTGAACCTTCTTTAGAAGCTGTTTTTGTAGAGTATGGTGCAGGCCGTCAGGGCTTCCTGTCTATGCGTGAAATCGCAAACTCTTACTACAAGGCAGATCCTCGCCAAACTTCAAATATCCGCGAATTGATCACTGAAGGTACCGAACTTTTAGTACAAGTGGAAAAAGAAGAGCGTGGCAATAAAGGTGCTGCCCTGTCTACATTTATCTCGCTTGCCGGCCGTTATTTGGTGCTTATGCCAAATAATCCAAAAGGTGGCGGTATCAGTCGTCAAATTTCCGGTTCAGTTCGTGAAGAATTGAAAGAAATGTTGGCCTCACTGAATATTCCTCGTGGTATGAGTGTGATTGTTCGTACTGCGGGTATTGGTCGCTCTCAAGAAGAATTGCAACTTGACTTGCAACACTTGATGGACCTTTGGGCACAAATCCAAAACACGGCTGGTTCTGGTCCATCACCAATGCTGGTACATCAAGAAGCCGGTGTGGTAACACGTGCAATTCGTGACTACTTACGTGATGATGTTGCAGAAATCCTGATTGACTCTGAACAAGCCTATAACGAAGCGTATAACTTCGTAAAAGCGGTTATGCCACGTCAAATCGACAAGTTAAAAACCTATACTTTAAATGAGCCTTTATTTGCTCATTTCGGTATTGAAAGTCAAATCCAGACTGCCTATGAACGTGAAGTAAAACTTCCTTCTGGCGGTTCAATCGTGATTGACCAGACTGAAGCTTTGGTGTCTATCGACATTAACTCGGCTAAATCGACTCGTGGTCACGACGTTGAAGACACCGCTTTAAATACCAACCTGGAAGCAGCCGAAGAAATTGCACGTCAACTGCGTTTACGTGATATCGGTGGCCTGGTAGTAATCGACTTCATCGACATGACTAAAGACCGCAACCAGCGCATGGTTGAAGCCAAACTTCGTGAAGCGACCCAAAGCGACCGCGCCCGTATTCAATTCGGTCAATTGTCCCGTTTTGGTTTAATGGAAATGAGCCGTCAACGCTTACGCCCATCGCTTGAAGAAGCAACCGGTTACGTATGCCCACGCTGTCATGGTACAGGTATGGTGCGTGATTTACGTTCTCTTTCCCTTTCGATTATGCGTAAAGTGGAAGAAATTGCACTTCGCGAACGTCATGGTGAAGTTCAGGTCGAAGTTCCGGTTGAAATCGCAGCATTCATGTTGAATGAAAAGCGTCATACTTTGGTGTATTTAGAACAAACTTCAAATGTCCGTGTAACCGTGTTGCCACATCCGCACCTGGAAACACCGCATTACGAAATCACTTATAATGCTGAAGGTTTTGCACCAACCAGCTATGAACGTACCGAAGCAACACGTTCAAGCGAAAAAGAGTTGGGTTATGAATCTTCTGAATGGCATTTGGAAGGTGAGCAACAAGCTCAAGCTGCTGCGCAGGCACCTGCTCAGCAACAGGCTAAAAACCAAAACAACAAGCCACAACGTCGTCCACAACAAGTAGCTCAAGAAGTACAGCAATCACAACCAGCTCAAGTTGCGCCTGTTGCTCAAGCTTCATCAAGCCCATGTGCATGGCTAGAAAACCTGTTTGTGCAAAAGCAAGCTAAAACAGTTGATCAAGCACGTACTGCAAACAATGCTGCTGCTGCCATTGAACAAATGGTCAATGGTGGTGCGGTCAGCCGTGGTCAATTCGGTCAGGTTGTAACATCTGCGCCTACTCAGAGCGCACCACCGGTTGCCACTGCAAACAACAATGCTTACTTATCGCCAACTGCGCCTGTAACACAAAAACAGGAACAGCATGAAGTTGCAGATAAATATTCTGATAAAGAAGAAAAATCGCAACGTCACAACAAAAAGCGTAATAAGCCTAAAGAGCAACGGGAACAAACTCAGCACGACAATCAGCAAAACCAAGTGCATGAAGAAATTGTTCAGGTTTCTCGTCATGAGCAGCGTCAAGAGCAACGTCCAGAACAGCGCCAGGATTCACGTGAAAACAAGCGCCCGACTCGACGTCAACACGCTGAACAGCAAAACGCTGATCAACAAGCAGAGCAAAATGCTGTGCCACGCCGTGACCGTCGTAACCAGCAACGTCCTGAACGCCCAAATCGCCAGCGCGATCAAAGCGTATTGAACGAACAGCCAGCACAACAAGCTGCACCTGCTGCGGTAGTGAATGAACAGCAACCTAAAGTCGAAGTAATTGATACACCTCGCCAGGATGTTCTTCCAACCGCATTGGTGATCAATATCGATCAGGCAAAAAGTGAAATTGTTGCGTTAAATTCAACTTCTGTAGTTGAAGCGCCAATTGCCCCATCTGAGCCTGTAGCTGTTGAAGCCCCAGCACCTGTTATCGAGAAAGCAGTGGCCGCGAAGGAAGAAAAACCTGCTGCTGCAACTGAAACTCATGAGCAACACAAACCACGTTCTGCAGAAAAACGTGCCAGCAACGATCCGCGTATGCATCGTCGCCAAAAACGTGAAGCTCAGGCAAAACAAGCTCAGGCACCGAAGTTAAGCCCTTCTCAGGTTCCAACTTTGGGTCAATACACGGTGGGCAGCCTCATTCGCCATGTGTATGGTGAAGATTGCTCGGTATTGATTGAACAGTTTGGTTTAATTCCAACTTTCAACCGTGCCTTGGTAAAATTTACCGAGCAATATGCCGAGACCATCAGCCATCAGGCAACTGAAGCGCAAGCACCAGCACAGCCTGTGACTCGTGATGTGGCATTAACCAAAGCAGCACCTGAAGCAGAACCCGCACCCGTGCTGGACTTAACGCCGCCAACACCGGTATCTGACAAGCGTGTGGCAAATGATCCACGTGAACGTCGCCGTTTGGCAAAACAGGCTGCAGAACAAGCTTTAGAGCAAGTAAAGCAGGCACATAGCGAACCTGAAGTGACTCCTGCGGAAGCTGTTCCAGCCGAAGTTACTCCTGTCACAGAAGCAGAAACAGTGACAGCCGAAGTGGCTGAGCCTGTAGTGACTGAAGCGGTTGCTGAAACTGCTGCAGAAACAATAGCTTCTCCAGTAGAAACTGAACAGGCAGCAGAACCGGTACAAGCTGAATTAGCGGTAGAAGCTGCTCAGGATGTACCTACTGAGCTTGAGCCTAAAGCAGAAGCTGAAAAAACCGAAGGTGAAGATGCTGACAAACCTGTCCGTCCTCGTCGCCCTCGCGGTCGTCCACCAAAGAAAGCAACGCCTGCAAATGAGTCATAATTAGTCACATAATTAGCTCTAATGCAGCGAAATAAAAAAACCTAGTCATTCCGGTGACTAGGTTTTTTTTGATACTTTTATCGGATTAGGTTGATTGCACTAGATTGAAACGGCTAAAAGACAAGAGTACAAATGACTGCAAGCGTATTGCGAACAAATAAACTGTATTGGATTACGAAAAATAAATAGGATTCATATGAACCATACCACACCGAGCGATCTTATTGGTATTGCGGATGTCGCAGCAAAATTACCTAAATTTATGAGTAAAGTCCCTCACCTGTTGAGTGGTCTCAAACAAGCCTATTTGCGTACCTCCAATACTCCTGCAGGCTTAGGGATTGCCTTTGAAAAAGCGGTAAAACGCAATCCGCACGGCATGGCTTTATTATTTGAAGACCAGAAATTCAGCTATCAAGAACTGAATGCATGGGCCAACCAGATTGGACACTTTTATCTATCCATCGGTGCCTGTAGAGGTGATGTGATTGCGGTGATGGTGGAAAACCGTCCTGAACTGGTGGCCACAGTTATTGCCCTGGCAAAAATTGGGGTGACAGCTGCATTGGTCAACACCTCACAAACAGGCAAAGCCCTGACCCACAGTATCAATCTGGTTAAACCGATTGCCATCATTGTCGGTGAAGAATGCCGTAATGCTGTCGAAGAAGTCCGTCAGGATTTACAGCTTCAAGCAGACCGTTTTCATTGGTTCGCCGACCAAGCCACACAAAAGGATGCAGGCAAAACTCCTGAAGCCTGGGCCAATCTTGCAGAAAAAGTAGATCAATTTCCCAAATTCAACACCCCAACCACGAACACTATTCAAGGTAAAGATGGTCTATTTTACATCTACACCTCGGGCACTACGGGCTTGCCTAAAGCGGTCATTTTCACGCATAGCCGCTGGACACTGGCCTATGGTACCTATGGACATGTGCTGGATTTAAAATCTGATGATGTGATGTACTGCACACTGCCGCTGTATCATGCCACCGGTATTGTGGTGTGCTGGTGTGGCGTGATTGCCGGCAGTGCCACTTTGGCACTGCGTCGTAAATATTCGACCTCCTCCTTCTGGAAAGATGTGCAAAAATTTGATGCTTCTGCCATCGGTTATGTCGGTGAACTCTGCCGTTATTTAATGGATGCGCCAGTATCTGAACTGGAAAAAGGCCACCGTGTCACCAAAATGATTGGTAACGGCATGCGCCCGAATATCTGGGACAAATTCAAAGAGCGCTTTGGCATTGAAGAAGTGCTGGAGCTGTATGCGTCCAGTGAAGGTAATGTCGGTTTTAGTAACGTGTTTAACTTTGACAACACGGTTGGCTTCTCTCCAACGCCTTATGCCATTATTGAATTTGATAAAGAAAACAATCAGCCCGTGAAAGATGACAAAGGCTGGTGTAAAAAAGTGAAAAAAGGCGAAGTCGGCTTACTGGTAGGTAAAATTACCCGCCGCTCCCCTTTTGATGGCTATACCGATCCAGAAAAAAACAAAGCCGTGATTATGAAAGATGTGTTTAAACATGGCGACGCATACTTTAATACCGGTGATCTGGTACGCGATATTGGTTTCCGTCATGCCCAGTTCGTAGACCGTCTGGGTGATACTTTCCGCTGGAAAGGCGAAAATGTTTCTACCAGCGAAGTTGAAAATGCGGTCAGTGAATATGAAAAAATTGCTGAAGCGGTGGTTTATGGGGTGGAAATTCCGCATACCAACGGTCGTGCCGGTATGGCAGCCATCACCTTGAGTGATGGCGCAGAATTAACCGCTCAAGACTTAAAACAAATGGCAAGCGAGTTTAAAAAATGTTTGCCGGCTTATGCTGTTCCGGTATTTTTACGCATTCAAGCTCAGGTCGAAACTACGGGCACTTTTAAATATCAAAAGAACAAGCTCAAAGAACAGGCTTTTGATCCTAACAAGACCGATGAACGTCTGTTGGTATTACTCCCGAATGCGACCGAATATTGTGATTTAACTGCGGAAATATTCAGCAATATTCAAGCCTATAAATACCGTTTCTAATTTCAGAACAGGTGTTTTTTAACAAGATTAAGCAAATTTGTTGTATTTATAATCAAACATCAACAAGTTTGCTAATTTTTACTTGCGCTCGTTTGATATCTTGCTACAATACGCTCCATCAAAACAAAGTGGTGTTTAGAAAGCCTTTATTTTCTTGCACTGCACATTCAGACAAGCGCTGAATGTTGGTTCAGGGTCGTTAGCTCAGCTGGTAGAGCAGCGGACTTTTAATCCGTTGGTCCCGCGTTCGAATCGCGGACGACCCACCACTTATTTTGATCAACCTAAAGATGGGTCGTTAGCTCAGCTGGTAGAGCAGCGGACTTTTAATCCGTTGGTCCCGCGTTCGAATCGCGGACGACCCACCATCTTTTAAAAGGCTTCTGACATGAAGCTTTTTTAGCTTTTAAAAGCACTCTTTCTGAATGGGTCGTTAGCTCAGCTGGTAGAGCAGCGGACTTTTAATCCGTTGGTCCCGCGTTCGAATCGCGGACGACCCACCATTCTTTCTTAGGGCTTCTTTCTGTACTACACTTTCTGTACTACAATAGAAACGAAACCTGCAATATTCCGACCAAGACAAACCACACCGTTTCGGTTGATTCGCCATTCTCGAAATTTTGCTACACCGATGTTGCAAAACACAGTGCTTTAATATCACTGTAAAAAATCTTCGATTTTTTCTTGCACTCGGGTGAACCCTTAAAGCGATGCTTTAAGTTCACTAATCCTCACTCAGGGTTGTTAGCTCAGTTGGTAGAGCAGTAGACTCTTAATCTATTGGTCGAGGGTTCGAGCCCCTCACAACCCACCAGATTTCTTTATATTATTCATTTTATATCTATACACATACATAATAAAAAATGCTCCATATTTAGAGCATTTCCATCCTTTTAAATTGCAAGCCTGGTTAAATCAACCGGCCCCCTCTCTTCTTTAACTGACTTTCTCTTTAAGCAAACGGTATGCCTGTTGTGGAAAAGGATTGCCCTCGGCAAAATATTGCTGGTTTTGCGCAGAAGCATGGGCAATTTTGTCTAAATCCATCACCAGATTTTCATCTTTATCAATCCTATAAAAAAACTCCACCCCATTTGAGCGATGCAAAATTACCTGATGATGCTGAGCATCGTAAGACCAACGATCTTGCCGGTAGTGAAAATTAGAATCAAAGGTAATTTGTCCCAGATGAATCAGGGTACGGTGTGCTGTGCCATCAGCCAATAAATTGATGACAAAGTCACTTGTGCCCTGGTCACACTTCACAAAAGGGTCTTTGCAGCTAATGGTAATTTGATAACGCCCGATATAGGGCTGGGCATTTTGCGGCATGGTATTTTTCAGCACTGGCTCAGCTTTTTCTACCGGAACAGTCGCCTGTCCTGCAACCTGGGTCAGGCTTTTCGCCTGCTCACTGGCTGCTTTAGCTGAAGTTTCTGCTTTGATCTGTTTCGCCACAGAATCCTCCAGTGGTTTATGACAACCAATCAGAGCTGCTGAAACTGCAATCAAGATACATAGCTGATAATCTGCTTTTTGAAACACCTGTTCCTCCCTGAATCCTCTATTTTCTTCGGCGACTTGTTCATCTGTTCAATCATTTATTGCTTAGGTCATGAGAGGCGTTTCATCATCTTGCAATGCATTTTCATATTTCATTGATTTTTATTGATATAAATCAACTTTTTTTGGGACAAGTGTATTTTATATCCCAAGTCTGGTTGCAGTAATTATTTATTTACATAACTTAACCATTTTTTGGGGCCTGCCACTTTAAAAATGTATGGGCATCTCCATCTCTTTATTATGAGTATGTTGTTTTAACTTTTATTTTCTCATTCTAAGGAGACCTAGATGGCCAATGTTGGTTTATATCGCTCTAAGCGCCAGAACATGATTGCCGGCGTAATGGGTGGTATTGCTGAACGTTTTGGTTGGAATGCCACTTTACTGCGCGTTATTTTTATTCTTGTCTCTGTGATGAGTGCAGCATTCTCGGGGATTTTGGTTTATTTAATTTTATGGTTGGTGATACCAAAACAGCAAAATAGTATGTTTGGTCAGTCACAAGCCTATAACAACCCGATCCGCACCGTAAATTCGGATCAAAATCGCTAATACCTCGCTGAACTCTAATGAGTTCGTTTTATGCTACGACTTATACCCCAATCGGTCGTAGCTTTTTTTTTGCCTGATTTTTAGCTTATGCAGCTGCATTCAACTGCTGATTCAATGCCGCAATCATATCGGCACGGCTAATAATGCCGACCATTTTCTGTTTTTCCACCACGGCAATATAGTTAAATGAGCGCTCCACAAAATACGGCACCAAGTCCTGAATCGGTTGCTCCGGTTTTACGGTCACGACCTGTCGAATCATAATATCCTTAACCTGACGCTGCCATGTGGTTCTTAAATCGGTGGCACGCTTAAACCATTCCACCACTTCATATAAAGCCAGGGTTCCCACCAGTTGCTGCTGCGCATCAATCACAGGCAGGCTCATTAAATTCATGTGTTTGAATTTATCCAGTGCGGAATGGATATCATCATTTTCATTTAAGCTGATCACGTTTTTGGTCATGATGTCCTGACACTTAAACAGACTTACTCCCCGGGCATTGGCTTTCTCTTGCGCTGCCAGAATAATTTTTTGCAAGTCATATTCACTAATATCCAAAAGCTCGGTTTGCTGATCCAGCGTTGCCTGAATATCCTGCGGTTGAATGGTGACTTTCTGGGTAGGCGTTGGGTCTTTAGAACGCTGGTTGATCTGGGCCACTTGCGGATATTGTTTTCCCAGCAAGCGGTTAAATACAATCGCAATGACCAGCAACAACATGGAATTTAATAAAACCGGATAAAAAATAAAGTGATATCCTAACTCATGTACTGCTTCGCCACCCAAAACGGCAGTAATGGCCACCGCCCCACTCGGCGGATGCAATGAATCGGTGCTCATCATCAACATAATGGACAGCCCGACCGCCACACTAAAGGCTTCGGTCAGGTTTGGAATATATGCGGCACAGGTCACTCCAATAATCCCGGCAATGATATTTCCCACCACCATATTCCATGGCTGGGCCAAAGGACTGGCAGGTACGGCAAACAGCAACACCGAAGATGCACCCATCGGCGCGATATACCATGCGTTAATATCTCCAAGCACCCACCAGCTAATAACGGAGGAAAGTGCCAGTCCCAGCAATGCACCCACACCGCACAGCAGGCGGTCTTTTAAGGGAAGCACTTTGAAATTGGGTTTTAGGGTATTCAGCCAGTCTGCTTTTGAGTGAAACACAGTGTGCCTATTTGTTGTATTGGAGTGGAAGTTCGGCATTATAAAATGCTGAGACATGAAGGTGTATTTATTTTACATCTTATATTTATCAATTAATCTGTGAATCATTTTTTAACAGCTGATTTCTTATAACCAATTTTTCTCTAATTTTAATGGATGCTACATGAGTCGCACCATATCGCATCTTAATAACGTTCTAAGATCTTAGTTACCTAATTGTTTTTCTTGGAATTTGTTATGCAACTAGGTTACTACTACCTGAAAATCCTTCCTAAACTTAAAAATAAATTCATAAACAACAAAATGTTTCCTCAATTTATTACAGAACATCAATCTACAGTTTTTGCAGTTCTAACAACGTTATGGATTTTATTTGTCTTAAATTTATTAAAGACATCAAAGACACTCAAATTAGGTTTGTTCTTAATCTTTATAAGTCTTTGCTTACCACTTTTAATTTTCTATTACCAATTAAAAAATAGCCCGCCCACTATATACACCTTTAAAAAACTATGTGGGACATATGAATATAGCTCTTATGAACCGACTCGTAGAGGACGAGGTCAGTATAATTTTCACTTTAACTTAGACAACTATGGTTCTTATGAGCAATGGGCAAATCATGAAAAAATCGCACAAATAGGACAATTTCCTTTTTATAGAAATTCAGATTTAAATGCTCTTAACGAAAAACAAAAAGTTTGTATTTACGCAAGCTTCAATATTCTTAAACCCAATGTAATAGATTCAACATTAGCAATTGACCCAATTACTAAAGAATATCCTTTTGAATATAAAGTCTTTTGCGGCATACAAACAGAAAAAAAGAACTTAAAAAAAATTGATGGTCTAGATGAACAACCCTATGAAATTATTTTTGATTTAGATAATTATGGCAAATTATCCCATACCCATTATCGAGGAAAAGATCATTTATTAGGTGACAATCAATTTACAAACACAAACCAAAAGGTGTGTTTATTAACTGAACTTCCAAAGCATCCTACCAATGAGCAATTAACTATTAATTCAAATCACATTCTCCTTCTAGAGTTAAAAGATCAACCTAATACAAAGCTTAAGTAAAATATCAATAACCTTTGATAAGACCTTTGCCACTCCCCTACAAAATCCTTATACTTAGAGCCAATTTTTCTCTAATTTTAATGGATGCTACATGAGTCGCGCCATATCGCATATTGATACATTTCAAGGCTTAATTCTTGCCTTACAAAACTACTGGGCTGAACAAGGTTGTGTGGTGTTACAACCTTACGATATGGAAATGGGGGCAGGGACATTCCACACTGCAACTTTCCTTCGTGCTTTAGGGCCAGAAACATGGAACGCGGCTTACGTACAACCTTCACGTCGTCCTAAAGATGGCCGTTATGGTGAAAACCCGAACCGTTTACAACACTACTATCAGTTCCAGGTGGTGCTTAAGCCAAACCCGGACAATATCCAGCAGCTTTATCTCGATTCCTTAGAAGCCATTGGTATTGATACCCTGACTCACGACATTCGTTTTGTTGAAGATAACTGGGAATCACCAACACTTGGCGCTTGGGGCTTGGGCTGGGAAGTTTGGCTTAACGGTATGGAAGTGACTCAGTTCACTTACTTCCAGCAAGTCGGTGGTGTTGAATGTTACCCAGTAACAGGTGAAATCACTTACGGTCTTGAACGTCTTGCGATGTACCTTCAAGGTGTAGACTCAGTGTACGACTTAGTTTGGACTAAAGGTCAGTTTGGTACTGTAACTTACGGTGACGTATTCCATCAGAACGAAGTTGAGCAATCAACTTATAACTTTGAATATGCCAACGTTGAAAAAATGTTTGAACTGTTCGACTTCTACGAAGCTGAAGCGACACGTTTAATCGAAGCTGAACTTCCACTTCCTGCATATGAACAAGTAATCAAAGCATCACATAGTTTTAACTTGCTGGATGCTCGCGGTGCGATTTCTGTGACTGAACGTCAGCGTTATATTTTACGTGTACGTACTTTGGCACGTTCAATTGCAACAAGTTATGTGGCAGCACGTGCGAAGCTTGGTTTCCCAATGGCTGAACCTGAACTTCGTGATGAAGTGTTGGCGCAGTTAAAAGCACAAGTTGAAGCAGAAGCAGCTCAAGCAGAAAAAGCAGCGGAGAACAAATAATGTCTAAACATACTGTTTTATTTGAACTTGGCTGTGAAGAACTTCCACCAAAAAGCTTAAAAAAATTACGTGATGCACTGCATGCAGAAACGGTTAAAGGCTTAAAAGATGCTGGTCTTGCATTCGACTCAATCGAAGCCTATGCAGCGCCACGTCGTTTGGCATTAAAAATTGTCAATGTTGATGGTGCTCAAGCAGATACGCAAAAACGTTTTGACGGCCCTGCTGTGCAAGCGGCATATGATGCTGAAGGCAAACCGACTCGTGCACTTGAAGGCTTTATGCGTGGTCAAGGCATCACCGCGGATCAAGTATCGACGTTTAAAGCTGGTAAAGTTGAAAAAGTGTGCTACTTGAAAGATGTGAAAGGTCAAAGCCTTGACGTTTTACTGCCACAAATTTTACAAGCAGCTTTAGATAACCTGCCAATTGCAAAACGCATGCGTTCAGCGGCAAGCCGTACCGAATTCGTACGTCCGGTAAAATGGGTTGTGTTGCTTAAAGATAACGATGTGATTGATGCAACAATTCAGGATCACAAAGCAGGCAACGTGACTTTCGGTCATCGTTTCCATGCACCTGAAGCAATCACTTTAACGCATGCTGATGAATACTTAGCGAAGTTAAAAGCAGCTCACGTTGTGGCTTCTTTTGAAGAGCGTCAAGCAATCATCGACGGTCAAGTAAAAGCATTGGCTGATGAAGTGAATGCCATTGCCATTGTGCCAGCAGATCTTCGTGACGAAGTAACAGCACTTGTAGAATGGCCTGTTGCACTTCGTGCAAGCTTTGAAGAACGTTTCCTTGCTGTACCGCAAGAAGCGCTTATTACAACGATGCAGGACAACCAGAAGTATTTCTGTTTGGTAAATGCTGACAACAAACTTCAACCGTACTTCATTACTGTTTCAAATATTGAGTCTAAAGATCCGGCTCAAATTATTGAAGGTAATGAGAAAGTGGTTCGTCCACGTTTGTCTGATGCTGAATTCTTCTTCTTGCAAGACCAAAAGCAACTGCTTGCATCACGTAAAGAAAAACTGGCGAACATGGTATTCCAGGCTGAATTGGGTACTTTGTGGAACAAGTCTGAACGTATTGCAAAATTGGCTGTTGCGCTTGCACCAATTACAGGTGCTTCGGCTTCCGATGCTGAAAAAGCTGCCCTTCTTGCAAAATGCGACTTAACTTCTGAACTGGTTGGTGAATTCCCAGAACTTCAAGGCATCGCGGGTACTTACTACGCACGCATTGAAGGCGAAAATGATGAAGTTGCAGAAGCGCTAGGCGAGCAATATCTTCCTAAATTCGCAGGTGACGTTTTACCTAAAACCAAAACAGGTACAACCATTGCCCTTGCCGACCGTTTAGATACCTTGACCGGTATTTTTGGTATTGGTCAAGCACCTACAGGTTCTAAAGACCCGTTTGCACTGCGTCGTTCTGCAATTGGTATTCTGCGTTTAGTGACTGAAAATGAGCTTGATGTTTCAATTGAAGATTTGATCAAACTTGCTTTAGCTGCCTATGGCGATGTATTAAAAGATCATGCTAAGACTTTAAATGATGCGGTTGCATTCCTTGAAGGTCGTTACCGTGCGAAATACGAAGACCAAGGCGTGGCTGTAGATGTCATTCAAGCTGTTCAAGCCTTGTCACCAAAATCACCGCTTGATTTTGACAAGCGTGTAAATGCGGTAAATCACTTCCGTGCATTGCCTGAAGCTGCTGCTTTAGCTGCTGCAAATAAGCGTGTTGCGAATATCTTGGCTAAAGAAGCTGAGCCTACAGGTGCGGTAGTTGAAACGAACCTGGTTGAAGATGCTGAAAAAGCATTATTCGCTGAACTTGCGAAAATTACACCTGTGGTTGAGCCATTATTTGCTGCCAAAGACTACACAGCTGCGCTTTCTGCTTTAGCTGCACTTCGTGCACCAGTTGATGCATTCTTTGACGGTGTAATGGTAATGGCAGATGATGTTGAATTGAAAGCAAACCGTTTACGTTTACTTGCTCAGTTACGTGGCTTGTTTACAGCAGTTGCGGATATTTCTGTGCTTCAGCATTAAGCTCTGATTGAAATAAAAAACCCGCTTTAAAGCGGGTTTTTAATATATTGGAAATTTGTCACTGTAATTATTTAAAGATTTATCAGCAACTAATATACCCAAACTTAACTTAGGACGAGTAAGACCTACATACAATTTAGCTCTTGTTGCATCAGCAAGTTTATGATTATGGTTCAATAGCCATTGAATCATTTCTTGAGTCGGATACAATAAAACCCTATCCAAAGTTAAACCTTTTGCTACACCCATATTCATAAAAGAGTAATTAGTATTCACTTTAGTTGCCGCCGTCAAACGTAATTGAACAGGTGAATATTGTTTTAAATAATCTTCTGCTTTACTTTTGGGAATAATATAAACTCCTAAATGTTCGTCATTTTCTATGCAACAATCACAAGGTAATGTAGGTTTATAAGCTGTATAAAGAAGAGAAGATAAATCACAAATTACTTTTTCATTCCGATGAGAACAATTCAGTATCTCTTCATCTAGGTCACACAAATCAGTCCAAAATTTCTCGTAGAAGAGTTTTATACCACCATTATTGTAAGGTCTATATTTAGGTAAATTATTTGTAGAATATGTACATTGTCTTGGATCACCAACAAGTAGAACATTATCAACAGAATTCAAAATATTAGTAACCACATCGAAATCATATCCTGATAGATCTTGAACTTCATCAATATAAATATGCTTATAAATTCTAGATAGCCTATCGAAAATTAAATTAGGTCTAGATTCATGAGTTTTAGCAATAATTTTAGCAAGTTTGTCGGAATAAATTTTCCTGTCTTTTGTAAAATAGTGACTTAAAGAATTCTCTTTTGTTTTAAGCGCTGATTGACCACCTTCTATATACATAAATCCAATTTTCGAATTATATAAACTTTCAGCTAATACACATTGGTATGGTCTAAAACAATCATTCAAAAGAAAATCAAACCATGTTTTAATAACTATATTAAAAGGTATAAAACCATATTCTCTAATGATTTTTTTCTTAATCTCAACACTATTTTCAATAGTAAATGTAGTGATCAATATTTTTTCATTACTTATATGTTTTGTCTGATTTATTAGATATGTTGTCTTACCTGCCCCTGCTGCTGCAATCATTAATTTTTTCATGATCGACACCATTCAACCACATCTTTAATATAATTTGGATACTGTAGTTCTTCTTCTGATTCAAACAATTTTAATGCCCAATCTGTCTTTGCACCTATCATAAAATCTTTTATAGCATCGAAATTGTGATCTCCATTAAATCCTATGACGCGGGCTAATTTAGCAAGATCTGAACGATTAGCATCAACAAATTGTGGCTCTAGTGTATTGAATTCTTCTCTAACATCGGCACTGATTTTGATATATGGAATGTTTAAATAATCTCTATACTTATTTAAAATTTTCTCTTGGTATTTACCGTCATTATCAGTAATTACAGCTACAGGCTTGTTTACTAATTTAGCTATTTCTAAAAATCGCTTAAAAGCTAATCCTGCGACACTAATTACATCAATACTATCCTCAATAGGCAATCTTCTTGCATTTTGGTGCATATATATCTTTTGAAACACCAACTCATCTGATGGTCCTTCAACTAAAACAGCTTTTTTACTTAGAATTAATCTCAGTGTATTATACCCAGCCAATTTTTGAAAATATTGATACGTATCTTGCGGTAAATCCCTAAAGAATCTCGTCTGCTTGTTATCAACTAAAATTAAATTTTCTAAGCCTAATTTATTTGATACAAAACTACTATGTGTAGAAATAATAATTTGCTTATCAGTACCATTTTCTTTAATTTGTTTAATAAGTGCGTTCAATTTAGTATGTGAAAGATGATTTTCTGGCTCTTCTATCAGAATTAAATTTTTATCTTTTACATGTGAATGTGCTAAAGCTAAATTTGTCTTAACTATACACTGCTCGCCTTTTCCAATTTGATTAAACGGAATATTATTAAAATTAGTAGTGAGTTGACTATCCCATGAATTATTTGAGCTAAGATCTACTGTAATAGAAAGTTGCTTATCAGATATAGGAATACTCTCTGTAATTTTGCTATTTAAAGCAATAATACTGTTATCCTCATTAAAGCTTTGCTTTAATTTTCTATAAGCTTGAGCTAAACCAATTTTTTCTTGTTGCTCCAAGCCATCTTTAATAATTTTTGATAAATATATATCTGAACCATTTTTAAAATTTGAATTAGAAGAATCAATTAAGACTGATTTAATAGGTATAGTCCTATTAATCACTGTTTTTCTAGCAAAAGATTGCCACTCAACATGAAAGTACTCAATTGGTATTGAAGTTTGAGGCTCCTGTAAAGAAATTAAATCTTGATATAGATCAGAATAAGTATCATCAAGTTTAAATTCGAAACGCACACCTTGTGCTTTTGGATTACGATCTGAATTTAGAGACCCTTCAAATTCTGCTAATTCGTCACTATTTTGAAAATAAACTTCTATTAACATTTCAGGTAAAGGTATTTTAGGATCTGTAACAACTGTATCTAAATAATTCTTCACAATTTCAAAATTGAATAAATATTGATGAAATTCCTTCTTTAATGGCTTTCCATTCAAATAACCTGAAAGGCATAAATGTATAGCTTCTAAGATTGTAGATTTTCCTGCCTCATTGTCTCCAACAAGAATATTCAAGCCATCATTAAACTCTATGACCGTACGGTCTTTAAAACTTTTGTAATTTTGAATTACGAGTTTCTGAATTTTCAAAACTTTCCCCCATTTATAAATAATTTATGAATATTTTTTAATTTTGAATTTATTATATTTTTTATCACTAGTCTATATAACTTATAGTCAAGACTTTCTGAATTCCCTATACTCAAACTAACAACACTCAACAAGAAAGAATCATATGAAATTTAAAACACTTATTTTGACTGGTCTTGCGGGTATTGCTGTTACGGCGTGTACAACTACTCCTACTATTCCCACACTTGAAACAGGTGTCTTACAAGAAGTTCAAAATCTGGAAGTCTATCCAAACACCACCGACAACAAAGCTAAACTGACCAAATTCATCGACAAATGCGTGATTGAATTTACCGGCAACCTGCAAGCTGGCAAAGCTATAGAACACTGGTCATTTAAGGGCAATACCTTAATTACTGGCGGTTCGGCAGTCTTTGCTCAAGATGGAACAAGTACCGCTCAAAACTTTGACCTGAATGATGCAGCTGTACAAAAAAACTTCCTTGCACTACGCCATCATTTTCATAAAGATGCTTTAGCACAATGTAACTAAAACACCCAGAATCACTGATACTACTTCGACTCGGTGATTCTTCTCTTCCCTACAATACAAAGCCATTCATTAGTTCCATTTCCATTCAAATACCGTTTATCGTTATTCATCTTAAGATGTTACATATCAATACTTTGTATCCAAGCTCACTCCTGATTTTTGAAAAAAAATTTAAAATTCAAAAACTAAAAAAAGACAGCTGAAAATCACATTCACATATTTGTCCAAATTGTTAATTCGGTGTTGCTAAAACGTTGGAATTTATTCTTAAATTCGGAATTTTAAGATTTAACCCATTAAGATAATGATCGTATAACTCGGTAAATACTCGGGTTTTATCATGCAAGGATAAATCGAGCTATGAAAACAATCAGAACAATAGTGATTAGCACTGCACTTTTAGCTTGTACCTCTCTTTTTGCCAACCCCAGCACCAAAGCAACTTCAGAGCTAAAAGCCCAACCCAGTGATCAAAATACTGCTGACAAAGTGGATAACGTTAAAAAAGGGATGAATAAAACTCGGACTTCGAGCAAAAACTCCCGAGAGAATACTCAAAACTTTGCCAGTAAAAACGCCCAACAAAGCAAAAATATTAACAATTCACACCCAAGCAATATGGATATTAATGGTAAAACTCATGCAGAGCTGGATACTTACTCAGGAAAAATGCATTCAGGACTTACGATCGAAACACCAAGTAATGAGGACGAGTAAATCCCTAGTTCAGCCCTCTTGGAAAAGCCCATCTCTATGGGCTTTTTTCTTGCTGGATGAATTGTAGATATATCTCAAATGTAATAAATCTGTATTAATTTAGCCACATTTCACATTTTAAACCCAATTCACTCTTAGAATAAAATCAAACAGATCATATTGAAACGAATTAAAGCCATCGCTAAAACAGGAATAAAACCCACAATGAAAATGATGAAAACGGTATTAATAACCAGTGCAATTTTGGCCTCTACTCCCCTTTTGGCTCAAACAGCCACAACCGCTCCAGCCAACACTTCAACTCATACTCAACCAGTGCCCTATGGTGATAATCCCAGTATCTTTAAAGTACTAGGCCATAAGGCACAGCAGAAGGTTCAGCATACGGCGGAAAAAGTCGATTATGGGGTACAAAAAGGCATCGCCAAAGTCAAACCAAAAGTAGAAAATGTCTGGGAAGATACCAAGGATTTTGCCACTGAAAAATCAGAAATAGCCAAAGAAAAAACTGAGCGAGCTGCAACAACAGTTAACCGAAAGTTGAATCAAACCAAAGATAATATTATTGGCAGTCCAAATGACCAGCCTGCACCGATTGTTTCTCGTCTGCTAAGCGAGTCTTCAACCAGTAATTAATTTGCACCTACATATGACTAGCTGCTCAAGTACAAGCTGTAGAGGAAAACCAACGCCGATTTTTATAAATCAAGTTGATTATAAGCAATCGGTCTATCATAGAGAAAATGCCAGTCAGTTCAGAAATTGACTGGCATTTCCTTTTTTAAATTCATTATTGTATTTGATATGTGGAAAAGTCATCCGCAATTGTTTGAGGCAGGACTACATAAAAAAATGATTGTTTCTGCGATAAATTTGCTAGTTGATAATGGTTGACGAGTTTTGCGGATGACAAATGCCTTTGGTTACTTTGGGCGAAACCAAAGTAACAAATTAGCTGCAAGAGTTTGATTTAAAATGGTAAGACTCCGCCATGAATTACTAAAAAATTAAAGAGTTTATTTCTAAACTCCTTAACTGATCAACATTACTCTCATAGAGAGGCTTTTTTAATACAGATTAATTGACCTGTCGAATCGGCTGTCCAGCCTTAAACGCTTCTACATTTTCCACCATCTGCTGCACAATACGTTGCCGTGCATCTACACTGCCCCATGCACTATGCGGAGTAATAATCAGATTAGGAATATCATCAGCTAACAGCACATTGCCCGATTTAGGTGGTTCAACCGTGAGCACATCGGTTGCAGCGCCTGCAATTTTGCCTTGGCGTAAAGCATCGGCAAGCGCGACTTCATTGACTATTCCACCACGTGCGCAGTTAATTAAAAATGCGCTCGATTTCATGGCCTCGAAGGCCTGGCGATCTATCAGGTCTCGGGTATCGTCAGTTAAAGGACAATGCAGACTAAGGAAATCGACTTGTGGTAATAAATCCGCAAAAGGAATACGGCTGGCATCAGTTGGACGGTTCGGCAGTGAGCCGACCAAAACTTTCATCCCAAAAGCCTCAGCCAGTTTGGCTACCGCCTGCCCCAGTTCACCATAACCTATAATGCCCAATGTTTTGCCGGCCAGTTCAATGATTGGGAAATCCAGCAGACAAAATTGCGAAGCTTTATTCCATTGTCCCTGTTTCACTGCCCGATCATATTGAATTAAGGAGGTTGCTAAAGCCAGCATCAAGCTTAAGGTGTGCTGCGCCACTGCGGCAGTGCCATAACCCTGACAGTTGCACACCACAATGCCCTGCTTAGCTGCCTGAACCAGATCAATATTATTGGTGCCGGTTGCAGAAATTAAAATCAGTTTCAAATGAGGACATTGCTGCATGGTCGCTGCATCGACCACGACTTTATTACTGATAATGACCTCTGCCTCTTGCACACGTTCGAGCAGCTGTGCCTGGGTCGTCGTTGGAAAAAGTGTCAGCTCATCAAATCCAGCTTCAAGCTGACTGAAATCCAGATCATTTTTATCCAGTGATTCATAATCTAAAAATACGGCTTTCATGCTACTTTCCTTGGCTGAGTTTGATGAATATCTAAAAATTATTGCCCAGACATTAAAAGCCAGTTTTATATTCTTTTTCAACCAAATTTAGAGCTTAAAAATACAAAACCCACTATTTAGTGGGTTTGTTGATATGCAGCTGAATCGACTTGTAGATTTGATAAAATACATAAATTGCCAGGGCAAACACCACAAGCATTCCCCCGCCCATAATGATATGAGTCGGATCTAGACTGTCTGCGAAAGCATAGCAAGGTATCGATATAGAGATGAGGGTTAAAAGTACAGCCGGTATAAAATCACGTTTCATCCTGAAGCACCCGTTATTTGTTTATTGTTTAATTTTGAGTCATGAGAACTTGCCTTACCGTTCTATCTTAGACCGATTTAAAGATAAAGCAAGTGATCAAAATTAAAACAAATTGAGGTACATACTCAACCCTGAATGATAGGCTATAGGGCAGATACCGGGTCAGGCTGGGTCACAAATTGCGCAGTTTCAGGAGCATCTTCGACAAACTCATGACTACCATATTCGTTATTGCTCAAGTTTAAATGCTTATAACTGAGCAGGTAGAAATCACTATACTTTTTAATCACCAATGGATGCATGCCTAGGGTCAAAGTTTCCTGTTCCTTGAACAGCTTCATCACTTGCCGGTCATTCATGGCCACAATATAACGTTCATCATTCAATGAAATTTGTACCAATCCATTGCCTTTGGCAAAGATCGGAATCAAAAATTTATGGTTCAAGGCAATGGCACTGGCGGCATAGCTTTCAATCTTCTGGCTAATCACATTAAAGACCAAGCCATGCCCAAAACAGTCCATTAACTGGCTACGATTTTCCTGTGGCAAATTGACCTGGATGCCCAGTTTCAGTAAATCTTGCTGACTGACCTGTTTATTGCGCAGTAATTCCCTGAGTAAATTATTCTTTAACTTGGCATCAAAAAACTGGCTGTCCAGCTGCAAATCATTATTGACCAGAATGGAACCCAAGGCATTGCGGTGTCGGGGCAACAGGTTCTCAATGACTTTGCGATAATAAAACTTGCTGTTCTTTTTCACCTGACGAATTTTGCGATAAAAATAGCTGGCATCAAACTCATGCAGTAAGAAGTCATGCAGCAATTCTGAACTGGCCAGTACCGCAATAGCATCGTGCCCGGTAAAAGGCAGATTCAGGGTCTGAATTTTTGGCAGTATCTGTTCAAGTTTTAAATAATGCGCACGGTCTTCCGGACAATAAGGATCATAGACCACGATATACTCACGTTCAGCCGCAACATCCTGTGGCTGAATGCACATATGGGCATTCTGTTCAGGATCAAAGAACATGTTATAGCGTGGGTCTTCGACTTCTTCAGGATTGATGGAATACTGCGGCACCAGCGCCACTACGCGCTTTAAATCCAGCAGGTTGGAATACTTGATGACCGCATATCCACCCATGGAACCGCCATAACCAATCCGGGTTTTAAACGGCGCAATCAGTTCCTGAATCTGGGCAAACATCTCACGCATCGAACTTTCAGGAAACCAGGATTTCTGCTTCGGCATAATGCCAATCACGTTAAAATTATACTTATGCAGCGATTTTTCCGCATTAATCGACAGACCTTTGGCGCGAGTAATTAAATCACCAAAAGAAAAAATCAGTTCATCCGATGAGCCTTTCAGAAAGATTGCACGAATTTGTTCGTCTTCAAAAATAATGTGTTTATCCATTTCCACACCGAAGCAAATCGGCCCTTTATCAGAATCAATGCTACAAATAGACACCTTGCCTATTTACGAAAAGCGACTATGGTATTTTATAGATGCCATGAAGATTAAAAAGCGCAAAATATGACACAATCACTTCATCCTGCTGCTCAAAAAGGCTTCAGTTCTGCCGCTGAACTTTATCAACAAGTTCGTCCGAGCTATCCACAAGACATCGTCAATTGGCTACGTGATCAGCTCCAACTGGGTGAACAGTCGCAGGTGGTTGATCTGGGTGCAGGTACTGGCAAATTCTTACCTTACTTAAAACAGCTGACCTCACACATCATTGCCATTGAGCCGATTCAGGCCATGCTGACACAGTTGCAACAGGCCTATCCCGACATTGCAACGCTACAGGCGTCGAGTGAGTCTCTGCCTTTAACCGCCCATAGTATAGATGCTGTGGTCTGTGCACAATCCTTTCACTGGTTTGCCAATCTTGAATCATTAACACAAATTCATCAAGTGCTCAAACCGTCCGGACATCTGGCACTGATCTGGAACCAGCGCGATGTTCAGGTCGACTGGGTCAACGCTTTGGCAGAACGCATTCAACCCTTAGAGGGTAACACACCGCGCTATCATAGCGGTCAATGGAAAAAGGTCTTTGAACAGCAAGCCTTGTTTCAATTAGAAAATACCGAAACGTTTCAGCAGCAACATGTCGGCACTGTAGAACAGGTGGTCTCTAAACGCTTGCTCTCCACCAGCTTTATTGCAGCAATGTCAGAACATGAACAGCGGCAGTTAAAAGCTGAATTTGAACAGATTGTTTTAGCGTACACAGGCAAACGCCCACAAGATGAAATTGCATTCCCCTATGTGACCTATGCCTATGACTTTAAAAAAATTGATTAGAAATAAAGGAACCATCATGATGCAACGTCAATTCAAACATTTTGCTCTTCCTGTTTTATTGTGCTCAAGTGTATTGCTGAGTGCCTGTGATCGTCATCAAGATACCGTATCTCAAGACGATAAAATTCAGCCTGAAGATAAGGTGATGCAGGAGCTGGTTACAGAACCGGTTAAAGAATTTAAAAAAACTCCAGATGACCCACATGATATTGCCTTGCTGACTGACTTTGACCAACGTTTTACCCAAATGAGTGACCAGATGGAAGACGAACTGGTCAAAATGGAGGAGCAAGGTTCCCTGACTGATGAATTTGCGCATAACCGTAAACGCGACAACATCCGCTCGGCTTTATACATGCTTAAAGAACTGGATTTAAAAACTGAACAAGGACGCTATATTCAAGGTCTGATGGCCGAATACTGGCAATCTCAAGCCAAACTTTATGATGAGCACAAAGATAAAAAAGCAGAACCAATTAAAAATTCAGCAGATCAAGTCAAAGACCTGGGCGAATTTTTACATGCTCAGGAACAGCTGGAACATTGGCAATCTCAATATCCACAAATGAACAAAGCCGAAACAAAAAAAGCTGAAGTAGCTAAATCCGAAACCACTCAATCTAGCTACTAGAATTGAGTGCATAAAAAAGTCTTTTAATCACAGGTTTCGCAATGACTACGGCCGCTCATCATATTGTGGCAGGCCATCACAGATGGTCTCCCACTCTGCCTTGGACGCCACAAAAATATGCTGGGTCGGCTTTTGCTGCAGCGGTGTATCCAGCGTGCCTATTCTCAGGCGATACAGATCAGGTGTTTCGGTTTTAATACTGATAATCGGTGAGCCACAATCGGCACAGAAACAGCGCTGCGTGGTTTCGGTGGACTGAAACTTTTTCAGTAAATGTTCCCCTTGCACAATTTTAAAATCGGCTTTTCGAATCGGTGCATTGCTGGCAAAAGCGCTGCCATTGGCTTTACGGCAACGTTGGCAATGACATTCTATGATGTCGCCAATTTCACCCCGAATTTCATAGCGTAAACCGCCACACAAACAGCTTCCGGTATATTGTTTTACTTCTGACATAGCGATGCATTTTTTTATAATGACTGAGTATGCAAATTAACATGCTTCCCATCACAGTTCAAAACCTGCCCAATCATGCGCTGCTATTTTTGTGCAGCCAAATAAGTATGCACGCCCTCACCTGCAGCACGACCTGTGGCAAAACAGGCAGTGAGCAAATAACCCCCTGTCGGTGCATCCCAGTCCAGCATTTCTCCACAACAAAACACATGCGGATTAGACTTTAATTGCAACTGCTCGGACAACACATCACGTTTTACCCCACCCGCACAGCTAATCGCTTCTTCGATCGGACGGAATCCTGTTAAAGCAATAGGTAGATGTTTAATCTGTCGGGCTAAAGCCAGTGGATCGTTCCATAGATGTTTCGCCACCAGTTCACGCAGCAGATTGGCCTTTGCCGCATCCAATCCCGCCTTACGCCAGACATTGCTTAAGGATTGCTTTTTGCTTGGCTGTAATTTTTTCGCCAATTGTTCCATGCTTTGCTCAGGGATTAAATCCAGATACAGCTGCATGGCCTGACCATTTTTTTGCTGCTGACGTAGTGCCCGTCCCTGCTTATAGATCAAACCGCTTTCCAGACCATAATGGCTAATCACAATATCACCCATGGTTTTGGTTTGTCCCTCTACCCAGGCTTCGACACGCTTTAAAGGCTGACCAAATACCGGCTGCATAAACTTGGACCAGGCATGTTCCACCCCGGCATTACTGGCCTGAAAGGCTTCAATGTCATGCGCAGCTAACCATTGCTGCCATGCCCCATCGCTGCCCAGTTGCGACCACGATACCGCACCACAGGCCATGATGATGGCATCAAAGCTTTGCTCGATAATCTCCTGAATAAGCAAGTTTTTGATACTAAGGGTTGCGCCATTTAAATTTAAACATTGATGGCGATAATGAAATATCACCCCGTTTTCGACTAGACGTTTCAACCAGGCACGCAGTAAAGGGGCGGCCTTCATTTCTACCGGGAACACCCGTCCTGAGGAGCCGATATAGGATTCAATCCCCAAACCCTTCATCCATTGCTGAATCCAGTGGGCATCCCATTTTTTTACCCAAGGTGCCAGCCATTCTGCCTGATCATAACGCTGAATAAACTGCTCAATAGGCTCGGCATGGGAAATATTCAGCCCGGTTTTACCCGCCATCAAAAATTTGCGTGCAGCAGACGGTTTTTGTTCATAGACATGAATCTCATAGCCATCTTGGCTCAAGACTTCTGCAGCCATCAACCCTGCGGGGCCTGCCCCAATAATTGCAACACGCTTTTTCATCAGCGACTCATTCAGCATCTTTAACATCGGTTTCTGATGCTACAGCTTGAACAGCATTTTGGCCTTGTAAAGGCATAAAATCATCAAAGCGCGTGCTGTAGCCTTCAGGTTTGCTGATGATCAGTTGCTGACACAATTCACCACGCTGCAAATATTTAATTTCAAAATGGGTACGTGCCGATGTGCCTGGAATCACTTCTTTAACAAAAGGTAATTTCCAGACTTCGACTAACTGCTGCTGTGCTTCATCAATATATTCAGGAATATTGCTGGCCAACGTGACTCTACCGCCGACCTGTAAACGTGACAGTAAAAATTCAAAAAATGGCATGTTTAACCAGCGCTGCGCCGGGTTATGCGGTTCAGGATTCGGATAGAGTATAAAAAATTGCTCGACTTGAGCAGGCAATAACGAATGCACAATCCAGGGCATGGCATCGGCATGAATCGCCTGTAAATTACTTTGTCCTTCCAGGTCATGCTGTTTTTGCATGGCCAGATATTTTTCACGTGTGCGCTCAATAGCAATCAATTTTTTTTCAGGATTTTGAGCTGAAAACAGCAAGGCATGCTTACCTTTGCCGGCACCAATTTCCACACAAACTGGATCTGGGCGAATCATTTGAAAATCACGAGGCGCATGCATACGCTGTGCTTGAAATTGACGAATTGGCATAATCAGATCAAACTAACAAAAATCCGCTCAAGTCTAGCAAGTGCGACTGTATTTGCCTAATTGAATCCTTATTTTTATTCGGAGAATAACATGCCCCGTACTTTTCCGTGTCCACGTTGTGGCAAACCGACCACCTGGGAAGGCAATGAATTTCGTCCTTTTTGCTCAGAACGTTGCAAAATGATTGATCTGGGAGCCTGGGCCAGTGATGAATATAAACTGCCGACTCAGGATGCACCCCAAGCAGATAACAGTGGCGAACAAGATGAATTTTAATCGTCTTGCGTGATCCGCAGGAAAACTCGTCTAAAGGTGGATAAAATGGATTGATCCACCTTAGTCAAATGGATTGGAAAGCATTTTCTTATATTCTAAACTTAAAAGAATAATACAAAAAATTAGAAGGATACCAATCGCCGTGATGAGCAAATCCTGACTATAAATCCCCAAACCCAAACATGCCAACATCAGAATAGTAAATATAAACAGTGCTATTTTTATCAATAGTCGCTTCACAATCCATCCCTCAAAATAATAAATTATAAATCACGTGATACAAGTCAGCCTTTTATAGAGAAAAGTTAATGTGCCTATAAATTTGTTTCTTATTTTCTTCATTACGTAATTCAAATTTACCCACAAAAACGACTAAAAAACAGTTTTTTTACAACTGTTAAATCTCTCTCGTTTGCCGATAAAAAGCATAACCCCTACTCACTTTTTAAACTATAATCCTTCTACAAGAATAGCAATAAAATTTTTCTTAATTGAACACTTAAAACTGAACTTAAAAACAGTACAGTTGGGCTATAACAGCCTCATAACGATAAAAACGAACAATTATAAATATTAAAAACTATAAAAAGGAGAATTCCATGATGGGTCTTTGGTGCTTAAGAATTCTATTTTTTCTGTTTGTCGGCCTGAGCATTATTGGCTTGGTTTTTGGAATTTATACCCATGATGGCATTATTATTTCAATTGGCATTTTATTCATACTTGCAGCCATCATCATTGCACTGGAATTAAAACAGCTGCGCAGTGGCCCCTTTCACCGAGATTAATGAAATGAATTCATCAATCTCTTACCAGGAATGCATTAGCCTGCTTTACCTGCAACAAAAGGATTATGCTGTTTTTCAAAACCAATGGTACTTAAGGGACCATGACCTGAAATAAACTGGGTTTCATCCGGCAAGCTAAAACATTCACGCTGGATGGAATCTAATAATTGCTGATGGTTGCCTCGTGGAAAGTCGGTACGTCCAATCGATCCCTTGAACAACACATCCCCTGTCCACAACAGACCATAATTTTTGTTATAGAACATCACATGACCCGGAGTATGACCAGGGGCAAAACGAACTTCGAATTCCTCTTCTCCCAACTTTAAAACTTCTCCGCCTTCAAGCCATTGAGTCACGTCTACTTTTTCTGGAATCGGGAAACCATAACGTGCCGATACTTCTTGAATCATATCGAGCCAAAAGGCATCTTCCTTATGCGGCCCGATCACCGGAACATTCCAGAGCTTGCTTAAATTACCCACTGCTCCGGCATGATCCAGATGTCCATGGGTTAACCATAAGGCTTTCACGTTGAGTCCCAAGGCTTCCACCTCGGCTTTTAATTTTTCAGGCTCACCGCCTGCATCAATCAAAATGGCTTCTTTGGTTTCTGCATCCCAAATAATGGAACAGTTTTGCTGAAATGCCGTGACCGGAACAATTTTGACTTGCAGCATGATAGTGAAACCTCAGGGAAATTAGTGAGCGAATGTTTGCTTTAATCCATCAAGATTAGCCTGAAGCATAAAATTGAGCAATTGCAAATGATCTTCACGGACATTTAAGGCGGGAATATAACTGTAACTTTGCCCACCAACCGATTTAAATAATTCGGCATTTTGAATTGCCAGTTCCTCCAGGGTTTCCAGACAATCGGCAGAGAAGGCAGGACTCAGGACCTGAACGGATTTCACCCCTTGCTCGCCCCATTCTTGAAGTAAAGCATCGGTATAGGGTTTTACCCACTCCTGTTTTCCAAAACGCGACTGGAAACTGATAGCCCATTGATCCTCTTTCAAACCTAAAGTTTGTGCCAATAATTGTGCAGTCACGCGGCAACGATCGGCATAAGGGTCGCCTTTATCGGCATAGGGCTGAGGAATCCCGTGGAATGACATCAACAGTTTTTCTGGCTGGCCATGGACTGCCTGATAGTCTCGGACACTTTGTGCCAAAGCCTGAATAAATGTGGGATGTTGATAATAATCCCGAATGATAGACAGGCCCGGCAAATTACGTTGCGTCAAAATCCACTTTGCTACCGCATCATATAAAGGTGCGGTTGAGGTAGCTGAATACTGCGGAAATAAAGGCAATAAAATAAGGTGATCTGGCATATCCTGTGACAAGCGATGTAAGGCAGCTTGAACGCCGGGATTACCATAGGTCATGGCGGGAATTACATTGAGGTCAAATTCAGGATATTGTCCCGTTAATGCCTTTTTTACTTCAATGACTTGATTCAATAGCACTTCACGCATTGGAGAATCGTTCTGCCACACCATTTCATAGGCGTGTGCCACACGTTTGGGGCGAAATGGTAAAACAAACAGACGTAAAATGATTTGCCAAATTGGCTTCGGGATTTCAATGACACGCTGGTCAGAGAGAAATTGTTTCAGAAAACGACGTACCGCAGGGGCCGTGGGTTCGTCTGGCGTACCCAAATTGGCCAAAATAATAGTGACTTTCGTTTTAGGTGCAGAAGACATCAAAACCCTTTTCCAATATAAATATACTGCTTTACTTTAACAGCTTTCTGCACTTTCTCTATATGGATTAAAACGCAGATTTAAATTGAAAAACACGATCATTATCAAGCAAATTGCTCTCAAGTAGCTTTTGTCCTTTGAGGGTCAATTGCCAGAGCATCCGTTGACGGTCATCCCGGCCTGACTGAACAATCCAGTCATTTTGACGCATTTGCATTTTAATGCTGTGTAAGGCACGAATATTGATTTGTGCACGGGCAACGGCATGTGCACGTGGCATTTCCATCCGGGCATCGGCCAGCCCCGTATCATTCAAATAGTCATTGATGCATTTGGAAAAATATTCTTCTGGCGTTGGATTTTTAAACATGCTGCCTAAAATGGCAAGTAACTGCGCCCAAGTCAGTTTCTTCTCAATTTTCAGCTCTTTAAAATTACCATCTTGGTAGGCATGCATACGATATTCAAATGAAAACAGTTCATTCATGGAAACTTTAGGTAAAGACAGGAAAGGGTCTACTTCCCGTTTTCCGACTTCCGTTTCAAGCTGTTCGATTTTGGCTTTCAGTTGATCAATCTCGTCATGTAAAGATTGAGTGTTCTGCGGTCGAACCCATCCCGATACCGGATAGCGCTCCAGCATTTGTGGCATGTTCAAACGTACTGCCATTTCCAAATCACGGATGCTGCGGTAAGTAAAAACCTGATCCACTTCTTGCTGTAATAATTTACGGAATTCTAAAAATTTTTCACGTAATTCAGGCTTTTGATCATGTAAAGATTCATCACGTGATGCAGGATCATCATGCATAAACACAATAATCGGTTTCTGTTTGGTGACTGCATAAATATATTCCAGATGCATATAACCTACACCTGAAACAGATTGTTCACCATATTGACTGCCCAGAAGTAGTATCACATAGTCACAATCATCAATCTGACGACGTGCAAATGCTGTACTTAATGGCGTGCGCTGTTCTAATCCCCAAGAAAAGAAACCCATGCCCACTAAAGTTTGAGCCAAAATGATCCGTTCCGGCTGCATTTCACTGCCAGAAGTAGAAATAAAAACCTGATAACGCTTATCGAGCATTGGTTATCCTCTTCCAATTGCCTGTTACATCCTGACCGTCATATTGCTAAGCAGTCACGATATAGTTCAACAACCCCAATATAAATATTTTTTAATATATTTCAAAAGACTAGCTGCATTTGTTTATTTATTCAACACCAATATTGCGAATATCCCAAGTCAAATCCCCTTGAATCAGGTACTGCAGCACAGTTTTTAAATTTTCTGCATTATTGCCACTGACATAGCACTCGATACGTAAGCCACGATTTTGATCTTGCTCAAATAATAATTGATTCTTGATCAAAATACGGGCTGTTTGTCGTGCAACGGCCAGTCCAGAGTCAATTAATGTCAGTTTATGACCAAATATAGACTGAATTGCAGGTTTTAGGAAGGGATAATGTGTACAACCCAAAACTAAATAATCGGCACCCTGATCGACCACAGGTTGCAAAATTTCTTTTAAGGTGGTTAAACATGGTTCGCTCATCTGTGCGCCACTTTCTACAAAAGGCACCAGATCCAGACAGGTCACAGGAATAACCGTCACATTGGCGGGAAGAGCAAAACGCTGTATGACGTCTTTAATCAGCTGACCACGAAAGGTTGCAGGCGTGGCAAGCACAGCCACAGTTTTGGATTTGGTTTGCAGAACGGCCGGTTTCAGTGCAGGTACTAAACCTATAATAGGAAAATTTTCTCCATAATGATCACGTAAATAATCCAGACTGAATGCAGAAGCGGTATTACATGCTACGACTGCTACTTTACATCCTTTCCGATACAGCCATTCAATGGCATGCGCGGTAAGCTCACGAATTTCCTGATCCTTACGCGGCCCATAAGGTACATGAGCAGTATCTGCATAATAAACAATACGTTCTTTGGGCAAATGTCTGGCAATTTCTTGCGCTATAGACAAACCACCTATTCCAGAATCAAAAATCCCGATGGGTGCATCAGCTTGGGCCTTGGGCATTGGGTCGATTAAAGGATAAATAGGATGAATGGCTGTCATAGTTCCACTTTCAGCAGTTCAAGAAATCGGAAGATCAAAGCTTAAACCTCAGGTGCCTAATTGCAAGTGAAAATCGCCACTTTGTAGCGTTAAAATGGTTTCATTTTTGTCATTTTCAAGTAGCTGTCCCATTTCAATTAAATGAAAAAAAGCAGAACGTTGAATTAAGGCATTGATGCCAAAACGCACATATACATAAGGACGCAATTCACTTTCATATTCACGCATAAACACGGGATGCGCCTGATCCATAATCACCACATCCTGTGTGGTCGTTATGAATTGAATATAAGTCTTTCCATCAATCTCGACCTGATCAACCTGATTGACAAATAAAGGCTCATCTTCTACTTCAATTTCAATCTGCTCAACCGGGGTTTTTAAGTAGAACTTGTCCTGTTCTTTCCAAAGTACGGTTGAGAAAAGCTCAATCAAGGCTTGTCGTTTGATCAATTGACCTTCGTGCCACCATTCTCCATTGGCTTTTACCTTCAAATCCATTGCACCACAATGCTTCGGGTTAAATTGGTCTAATGGGGGGATTGACCTTTTGTGACCGGCCTGTGCATCTTTTAAGTATTGTGCAATGTGCATTAAATTTTTATCATCGGGAATAGCTACTTTTTTCGTCGGATTTGGTGAATTATTTTGATTAATCATGACTAAAGACCCTGCTGACGGAAAAATAATATGATTCAGCCAATTGGCTAGATCAAGGTTTAAAACTATACTAGCCCACAATATAAAAGGCACGATACTAAAATTGTGTCTGGGCATACAGAACACTCATGGCAGCACCGGAATAATGACGGTCGCCACCTTCTAATGATATGAGGAATCCTACATGGAACACATCGAACGTGAATCGATGGAGTTTGACGTCGTCATCGTAGGTGCAGGACCGGCCGGTCTTTCTGCAGCGATCAAGATCCGTCAACTTGCAATTGAAAACAACCTGAACGATCTGTCGGTTTGTGTGGTGGAAAAAGGCTCTGAAGTCGGTGCGCATATCCTCTCTGGTGCTGTACTAGAGCCACGTGCGATCAATGAATTATTCCCTGACTGGAAAGAACAAGGTGCACCTTTAAATGTTCCAGTGACCGAAGACAAGACCTATTTCCTGCTGTCGGATGAAAAATCACAAGAAGCGCCACACTGGATGGTGCCTAAAACCATGCATAACGATGGCAACTATGTTATCTCGCTCGGCAACGTGGTGCGCTGGTTGGGTCAAAAAGCGGAAGAACTGGAAGTATCGATCTTCCCGGGCTTTGCCGCTGCTGAAATTCTGTACCATGCAGATGGTTCGGTGAAAGGTATTCAAACCGGTGACATGGGCATTGGCAAGGATGGCGAACCGACACATAACTTTACTCCGGGCTATGAACTGCATGCCAAATATACCCTGTTTGCTGAAGGCTGCCGTGGCCACCTCGGCAAGCGTTTAATTGCCAAATACAACCTCGATAAAGATTCAGATCCACAACATTACGGTATCGGGATTAAAGAGCTGTGGGAAATTGATCCTGCTAAACACAAGCCCGGTCTGGTGATGCACGGTGCCGGCTGGCCTCTTGCCGAGACCGGTTCTTCAGGTGGCTGGTGGTTATACCACGCTGAAAACAATCAGGTCACTTTGGGTATGATCATCGATCTTTCCTACACTAACCCGCATATGTATCCATTTATGGAAATGCAGCGTTGGAAAACCCACCCGCTGATCAAACAGTACCTGGAAGGCGGCAAGCGTATTTCTTATGGCGCGCGTGCCGTGACCAAAGGTGGCTTTAACTCGCTACCTAAATTCACCTTCCCGGGTGGCTCTTTAATTGGTGATGATGCAGGCTTCCTGAACTTTGCCAAAATCAAAGGCTCACATACCGCGATGAAATCCGGCATGCTCTGTGGTGAAGCAGTGTTTGAAGCCATTGCTGCCGGTGTGGAAAAAGGTGGTGACCTTGCGGTTGCACGTGTGACTGAAGGTGAAGATTTCTTCACTAAAGAATTGACGGCTTATACCGACAAGTTCAACAATAGCTGGCTAAAAGAAGAGTTATATAACTCGCGTAACTTTGGCCCGGCGATGCATAAATTCGGTACATTCGGTGGTGGTGCATTTAACTTCATCGATCAGAATGTCTTTAAAGTGCCATTTACACTGCATGATCTTGTTCTTGACTATGCAGCACTAAAAACACAGGCAGCAGAAACCTTTAAGCCGAATTATCCAAAACCGGATGGCAAGCTGACCTTTGACCGCCTGTCTTCGGTGTTTGTATCGAATACGGTACATGAAGAAAACCAGCCGGCGCACCTGAAACTGACCGATGCCTCGATTCCGGTGAACGTCAACCTACCAAAATGGGATGAGCCTGCTCAGCGTTACTGCCCGGCGGGTGTGTATGAAATCATGGAAAATAACGACGGCTCGAAACGTTTCCAGATCAATGCAGCCAACTGTGTACACTGCAAGACCTGTGACATTAAAGACCCATCTCAGAACATCACCTGGGTAACGCCTGAAGGCGGTGGTGGTCCTAATTACCCTAACATGTAATGTTAGGATAATTCTTGCGCAGCAGTGCTGCTCATATCCAAACATGTAATTTGATTGTGGATGGTTTGGGCTTTGCTTGAACTATTCAAACAAATTAAAAAAATCCCTGCTTAATGCAGGGATTTTTATTAGGCTTTGAGAAAGAAACCAACTCGAAATCCCTCTAACCTTTCTTGACCAAATAATGAAATTCTTTATTGCCGTTTTCATCTAAACGTTCTTCCTGCAATAACAGCTCATGTCCCAAATGCATACAGAATTTTGGAATATCCCAAGAAGTCGAATTATCTGTTGCAAACACTTCAACCACATCGCCAGACCTGGATTTACGAATCGCCTGATGCAGCATCATCACGGGTTCAGGACAACGTAATCCACGGGTATTTAATTGAATGCTTGGAGTGACAGAGGGTTCAGACATCAGAAAACTCAGGTTTAAAATCTGCAGTTATTTTAGCATAAACATACAGGTCCGGTGATATACAAGAAAATGAAGGAGATAGCCTGGTTTTCTGACTCAATTGCCTGTGATTTAGATGAAGATTAGCGATAGACAACTGTATTTTCTACGGTATGATTAAAATTATGTATTTTAGATATTAAGAGTCTTTAGGAAAGATCATGCACGAGGAATCAGGCCCGTCGTGGGGCATGCGCGGCTTACGCAAATGGCTGGGTACAGCACCCGAAACTCGCGACGAACTGCTAAAATTAGTACAAGATTCACGTCGTTTTTTAGAACCCGATACGGTTGCCATGCTTGAAGGCGTGCTTGACCTTCCAGCAACCAAAATTCGTGAGGTCATGACTCCGCGAACCGCCATGATCAGCTTACAAGAAGATGATCAACTGTTCGATATTCTGCATGTGCTGGTTGAATCTGCCCATTCACGTTTTCCTGTGTTTTCATCTGATCAGCCGGATAATGTGGTCGGGATTTTATTGGCCAAAGACCTATTGCCATTTCTGACCGAGCCGACATCTAAAGTGGACATTCGCGCACTCATGCGCCAACCGCTGTTTGTGCCGGAAAGTGCCCGTTCTGACCAAGTCATGCGGATGTTGAAAAACACCCAGACCCATATTGCTGTCGTGATTGATGAATATGGCACTACTTCCGGCCTAGTCACGCTGGAAGATATTCTGGAAGAAATTGTCGGTGAAATTGAAGATGAACACGACAAGGTGGATGAAGAAGCCCAGTACATTATTCCCGATAATGACCCACACACGGCGAATACCTGGCTTGTTCAAGCACTTACACCAATTGAACACTTTAACAATGTTTTAGATGCTGATTTTTCCGATGATGAAGTAGAAACTGTCGGCGGTTTATTGCTTCAAGAAATGGGTTTAGTCAGCGATTTACAAGGTCAAGTGATTGAACTTGAAAATTGGGAATTTACCATTGTAGAAGCAGATGCACGTACTATTCATCTGATTCGAGCTGTCCGTAAATGAGAACTTACTTTGATAAGCTGTTAAATTCATCTCAACAACAAAAGCAGCTCCCTTTTATTTATCCCTTTTTAATTTCGTTATTTTCAGGTGCCATGTTCAGTTTTGCGCTGGCACCTTATTATTACTGGTGGTTGGCACTGCTGTCCCCAGCTCTGCTCTATGCTTCACTACGTAAGCGCTCAGCAAAGCAGGCTTTTGGCATTGGCTGGGCCTATGGCTTTGGTTTATGGTTTGTTGGCGCATTCTGGCTGTATACCTCAATCCACGTTTATGGTGATACCAGTGCCTTTCTAAGTATACTGATGATTGCTTTTATGGCCTTGGTGATGGGGTTGTTTACCGCCTTGCAAACCTGGATCTATCGTCGCTTTTTCCCGGAAACACCGCTGACTTTTGCGCCGCTCTGGGTGTTTTTTGAATGGGCAAAAACCTGGGTATTTACCGGTTTCCCCTGGTTATTTGCAGGGTATGCTTTTACCGAGCGCTTCCTAGATAACTATGCGCCACTGTTTGGGATCTTCGGTGTCTCGTTTGTAGTGATTATCTTAGCCTGTGCGCTGGTGGAAATCCTGAATAAACGCATGTTCTGGATTATTCCTTCTGCCCTGATACTGCTGGGCGCTTGGGGTGCTTCCTACCTTCAGTTTGTGGAACAAAAAAATGAGAAGCCGCTTTCCGTTTCATTAATTCAGGGCAACATTCCACAAGACCTGAAATGGCTAACAGAGTATCAAGTCAAAACCTTGATGATCTATGCCAATTTAAGCCGGACTGAATGGGGACGCGATCTGATTGTCTGGCCGGAATCTTCAATTCCCATGTTCCAGACCGATATCGAACCTTTCCTTGATGCCATGAAAGTTCAGGCAGAAAAATCTGGAACGGCTTGGGTCACCGGCCTTCCTTATTGGGATTTGAAAGAATCCAAAAATGAACAACACCCGATGTATTACAACAGCATTATGGCAATCGGTGATGAATCGGAAGGCTTGTATAAAAAGCAACGTCTGGTTCCTTTTGGTGAATATGTGCCTTTATCTGGCTGGCTCAGTTGGGTACTGCCAGCATTGCAAAATGACCCTTCCATGAGTGGTTTTTCTCGTGGTGCCCGTGACCAAAAACCATTAGACGTAAAAAATCATGCACTGGGTGCAGCCATCTGTTATGAAGTGGCTTATCCGAACCTGACCCGTCGTAATGCGAGTCAAAGCGATTATCTGGTGACTGTCTCTAATGATGCCTGGTTTACCGGCACTGCTGGCCCTTGGCAACATTTACAAATGGTGCAAATGCGCGCCAAAGAAAATGGCCGCTGGTTTATTCGTGCCACCAATACCGGTGTCACTGCATTTATCGATCACAACGGGCATATTGTGAAACAGGCGCCGACCGATCAAACAGCGATTCTTCGGGGCGAATTGCCTGCCATGCAAGGTGAAACCCTGTATATGCGCTTAAGCGACTGGCCAGTACTGATTGTGTCGATCTTGTTATTACTGCTGGGTTGGCGCTTCCGTCCGCGTAAGGTAGATGTATCGTTTAAATCACGACGTTAAACTTTAAATTCTCTCTCCTTTTAGAATTTCGAGTTCGCAAGGGAGAGATTATTTTCTTAGAAATGAATTGCACGACTATACAAAGTAATTTCTTTTAAACTCCCCTCATCCTAACCTTCTCCCTGAGCCATATATGGCGCAAGAGAAGGAACTTTCAATAAATATCTAACTTGTTTTTTTGATCATTTCTTCAATAATAAATTAAAGAGAAAGATTTTCTCTTTTTAAAAGATGAATACTACTTTACGCAAGGCGAGAGATTAAATTCTGCATATGCTTAATGAAATAAAAAACCGAGGCATTAACCTCGGTTTTTTTATTCAATTGGTTTTATAACTGGGTGACCAGATAGGACACCATGACAGTTAAAAACAACATAGGAATATAGCGATAAATTTTTACTACCATGTGTTCTAAAGCTGAAGTCTGTTGTTGTTTTAAGTTGAGTACCGTCGCTTTTAAGGCAGACCAAAAGCACAATATAAATAATGCACTCCATACATTGATTGCAAAAAAGCCCACCATAATCTGGCTACTTCCTTCGGTTGCATTCCATAATGTTAAAATGCCCTGACTCATGGGAAGCAAACTCAAAATTAAAAGAACAGACTTGAGCATTGCCCAATGAAATTGGTTAATTTCATCCGATATTATGAATGCTTTCATTCCATTCTCTCCGACAAAACCTTTGCCATTCAGAACATTATGCAAGCTTTTGAATAAATAGAAAGTCTATTTCCATTCACATACAATCATTATTGTAACTATCAAATATGGGAATAATTCTTATTATAACTATCAAACAGCCAATATTATATAATTTTAATTAAATTCAATAACTTAATATATATTTATAATTAGGATTTATTATCACTTCACTTAGTATTGAATAGCCAGATAAAGTGAAGTGATATATTTTATATCCTTAAAATAATTAAGGATTTTTAATTAAGGCTGATAATAAATATCGGCATCTGTACCTTCACCGCCTTCTTTACCATCGGCACCAAAAGAATATAAATCGAATGGACGACCTTCAGCACCGGGAATCACATATTGAATATCATTATCCCAACTGTCTTTTGGATAACCACCTTTAACATAACCACCCTGCATCCAGTTTTTTGCCGAAGCCGGCTGATTGACCAAAGCATCTAAACCACCATCCTGCATGGACGGGTATTTACCGTTATCCAGTTTATATTGATCTAACGCTCCGGCTACCCCTTTTAAGGTAATGGCTGATGTATCCACCTTGGCTTTTTCACCACGCCCCATAACATTAGGCACAATGAGGGCAGCCAATACTCCTAAAATCACAATCACCACCATGACTTCAATCAAAGTAAAACCAGTCTGCTTATTAAGTTGATTCCGTTTCATTCAATTTCTCTCATTCATCTTGATACTTTAGAAAGTCTAATTCGCTTTCAACTATTCGAAGAATTTACCCTAGTTCTATTTAAATCATATTATTCATATTCACGATTGGCAGCATCACCGCAATAACGATTACCAGCACGATACTGGCCATCAATACCAACATGAGCGGTTCAAGCAGAGCCAGCAAAGTTGAAATGAGGGTGGTCACTTCCCGATCCTGCATGGTCGAGGCACGTGCCAGCATACGGTCCAGTTCCCCAGAGGCTTCACCACTTTTGATCATTTGTACCATCATCGGTGGGAAATAACCACTACGCTCCAGTTGCGTGGCCAGGTTGCCGCCTTCGGTAACGCGTTCGGCTGCCAGATTAACCGAATCGCGAATGACCCAGTTATTACTTACCGCGGCACCAATTTTAAGTGCATCTACCAAAGGCACGCCAGATTGGGTCAAAATGGATAAAGTACTGGCAAAGCGGGCGGCATTGATACCACGTGACAATTTACCCAATAATGGCAATTTCAGGGTTAAGCGGTCAAATGCATAATGTCCGGCTGTGGTTCTTAAAAAGCGTAGCAGCACAGTAAAACCGACTACGCCCGCAACCAGTAAAAATGGCCAGGCCACCCGAATAAAGGCACTGGCTTTCATTAAGGCAACCGTGATCCACGGCAAGGCATCTTTACTCTGATCGAAAGTCTTGACGATGTCGGGAACGACATAGGTCATCAGCCCCATCACAATCGCAAAGGACATCAGCATCAAGATAATGGGATAAATCATCGCGCCCTGCACTTTCTTTTGCATGGCAAAGCGGTTTTCGGTGTAATCTGCTAACTGATCCAGAATTAAATCCAGATGTCCTGAGCGTTCACCCGCTGCGATGGTGGCAATATATAGCTCAGGCAAGCGCCCTGCTTGCTGCAAGGCATTGGCCAGTGAATGCCCTTCCATGACTTTTGAGCGCACTGACATCAACAGGTTCTGTACATGCGCTTTTTCACTTTGTTTGCCCACAGCCCGCAGCGCTTCTTCTAAAGGAATTGCAGCTGCCACCAGAACCGAAAGCTGCCGGGTAAACAAGGCCAAATCATAAGCGGTAATTTTTTTCTGAAACCAGCGGGTGGAATTTTGCTTGTCTTTTTGCTCGACAGGATCAACCGTCACAGGAATAAGCGCTTTGTCTCTGAGCTGTTGACGGATTTGACGTGCCGAATCACCCTCTAACACGCCTTTTTGCTGCTTCCCTGAAGCATCAATGGCAGTAAATTGATATGCAGGCATTGTGATGCTCTAATTTTCTAAAATTTGCTTCAGCGCTGTTGCGTCTGACCACCAAAATCATTCATATTCTTAGATATTCATGATTTGCTCACTCTAACATAACTCGACCTTTAGCACGACGAAATTTGATCAGGACCATTTGACCCTTATTTATGCCAAATACACCATCGACTCCAGCCGACATTTATCGCATTCGTGTTGCCGTACCCGTACATATCTATGACTGCTTTGACTATACATTGACTGCTGAACAATACCAGCAAGCCGAAGTGGGAGCACGTGTTGCGGTATCATTTGGACGGCAAAATCTGGTCGGGATCATTGTTGAAAAATTAACGACCGGCACCCCAATTGATCCGCGTTTTAAGCTTAAAGCCATCACCGAGCTGTTAGATGAACATACCCTTTTAGATGCCAAAGTTTTAAATTTATTGACCTGGTCCGCTCAATATTATCAATTTCCGATTGGCGAAGTTTTTCAGAGCGCCTTACCGACATTCTTGCGTCAGGGCAAACCGTATAATTTATTGGCACGGCTATGGAAAGTGCTGGATTTGCATGCCGAAGACAAGCTGACGCGCTCTGAAAAACAGCAACAAGCATATAAAGTTTTAAAACTGCATCCTCAAGGCACCACAGAAAATATTTTAAATTTGGCCGGAATTGAGACAGCGACACTCAAAGCTCTGGAAAAAAAAGCCATTGTGGCATGCATTCTGGAACATCAGGATTTTCGCCCGCAACCGGTCACGCTGGCGCAAATGCCATTAACAGCAAATGAAGATCAGAAGAAAGCCATTCAACAGGTATTGAAAGCACAGAAAAAATATCAGGCTTTTTTACTCGATGGTCTGACCGGTAGCGGTAAAACTGAAGTCTATTTACAGATCATGCAAGAGGTGCTGAAACAGGGCAAGCAAGTCTTGGTTTTAGTCCCTGAAATTGGGCTTACCCCACAAACCATTAGCCGTTTCCAGTCACGTTTTCACGGCAATATCGTATTGCTACATTCAGGACTAAACGATTCCAAACGTCTACAGGCCTGGCAAGCGGCACAAACCGGCAAAGCCTCGATTATTCTGGGAACCCGTTCGGCCATTTATACCCCGCTGCCAAATTTGGGCTTGATCATTCTGGATGAAGAACACGACCTTTCTTTTAAACAGCAGGAGGGTTTTCGCTATCACGCCCGTGATGTCGCGATGTATCGGGCTCATTTAGAAAGCTGTCCGATTATTTTGGGTTCAGCTACCCCGAGTATTGAAAGTTATGCACTGGCTGACTCAGGAAAAATGACCCGTTTAGAGCTGAATCAGCGTGCGGGTGTGGCACTAATGCCAAAGATTCATCTGATTGATCTGAAAATTGCCCAAAAGCAAAATGGTATTAGCCAAAGTCTGATTGATGAAATTCAAAAGCGGCTGGATAAAAAAGAACAGGTGTTGGTGTTTTTAAACCGCCGTGGTTATGCTCCGGTACTGATTTGCGAAAGCTGTGCCTGGCAGGCCAAATGCCCGCATTGTGATGCCAACTTTACCGTGCATCGCCAGCCTTATCAGCATCTGCACTGCCATCACTGTGGCAGCATTCACCGCATGCCCGAGCAGTGCCCGCAGTGTAATCATAGCGAACTCAAGTCGATTGGCATGGGCACAGCCAAAGTGGAAGAACATTTACAACAACTGTTCCCCAACTTTGACGTGATTCGGGTCGATCGTGATTCCACCAGTCGGGTCGGCAGCTGGCAGAAAATCTATGACAAGATTCAAAAAAGCGAACCGGTGATCTTGCTCGGCACCCAGATGCTGGCCAAGGGACATCACTTTCCTTATGTCACTTTGGTGGCGATTCTGGATATTGATTCAGGTCTGCTCAGTGTTGATTTCCGTGCCACCGAACGCACGGCGCAACTGATTGTACAGGTGGCAGGACGTGCCGGACGCGGGGAACGTAAAGGTGAAGTTTATTTACAGACATTACGCCCCGACCATCCCCTGCTGAATACCTTAATCCAGGATGACTACCGTCATTTTGTCAAACAGACGCTAAAAGAACGCCAAGCTGCATTGCTGCCGCCTTTTCGTTATGCTGCCCTGATTCGCTGTGAATCGAAAAGTCAGGAACAGAATCAGGAGTTCTTGCAGCAGCATGCCCAGGCGCTCAGACAGGTTTCGGAAAACCTGATTGATATCTGGGGGCCAATTCCCGCACCGATGGAACGTAAGGCTGGGCGTTATCAGGCACATATGGTGCTGCTGTCACAGGATCGTGCCCGATTACATTTTTATATCCGTACCTGGTGGCAAAATATGTTGCATCAAAAGCCCTCAAGCATGAAACTGACACTCGATATAGATCCTCAAGAATTAAGCTAAATCCGAACTCATGTTTGGTTTTCATTTTTTTGCCATTCAAATCAATTCCAGGATGAACTGATGTCGTTACTGTTACAAATCACGATTTTCCTCGGTGCTTCACTACTCTTGGTGCCACTTGCCAAGCGTTTTGGTATTGCCACGGTACTCGGGTATTTGTTTACAGGTATTTTGCTCGGTCCCGGCGTATTGAATATGGCCAGTGACCCGGAAGCCATTCAGGAACTGGCCGAATTTGGCGTGATTTTGTTGATGTTTATTATTGGCCTGGAGCTGCGCCCCCAACGGCTCTGGGAAATGCGTAAGTCCATCTTCCTGATGGGCAGCTTGCAGGTCGGGATTACCGGGGTGATTCTGGCCATCCTGACCTTTTTTGCCTTAAACCAGAGCCTTTCTGCCAGCTTTGTGATTGGTATGGCGCTGGCTCTGTCCTCTACGGCCTTTGTGTTACAGCTGCTGGCGGAAAAGCAACAACTGAACACCACCTTCGGGCAGCAATCTTTTTCTATTTTACTGTTTCAGGATATTGCAGCCATTCCGCTACTGGCCATTATTCCGCTATTGGCCGGCACCGAATCGACCCATCATGGCATTGCCTATTTTGCTGCAATCATTGCCACCTTTAGCGGTTTGTTCCTGTTTAGCCGTTATATGATGCGGCCATTTTTCCGCTTTGTGGCCAAAAGCGGGGCGCATGAACTGATTACCGCTGTCGGCTTGTTTATTGTACTCGGTGTCGTGGTGCTGATGGATGTGCTCGGGATCAGCACCACTCTGGGGGCTTTCTTAACCGGGGTATTGTTGGCCGACTCGGAATTCAGGCATGAACTGGAAGCCAGTATCGCGCCCTTTAAAGGCTTATTACTCGGTCTATTCTTTATGACCGTCGGCATGACCACACAATTATCCTTACTGGTAGATATGCCGTGGCTGATCATTGGCGGTGCGCTGGTTTTAATGCTGGTCAAAAGCATGACCCTGACGGCCATTGCCCGTTATTTAAACTATTCATGGCGCAACAGCTTGCTGCTTGCCACCTGTCTGGCCCAAGGCGGTGAGTTTGCCTTTGTGGTACTGAAAGTCGCGAGTAGCGAAAAAGTACTCACCCAAGCCATGCTTGAGCCTTTGACCTTGATTGTGACCCTTTCCATGGTGCTCACCCCAATGCTGTACTGGATCATCAGCAACTGGATTATTCTGCTTATCGATAAAGAAAAAGCGCCGGTTTATGATGAAATTCCAGATCGCCATAACCCAATGATCATTGCCGGATTTGGCCGTTTTGGACAGATCATTGCCCGTATTGCGCATTTACAGCATCAGTCCTTTACTGCCATTGACAGTAATCTGGAAAAAGTTGATTTCGTGCGGAATTATGGCGGTACTGTATACTATGGTGATGCAACACAACCGGATATCCTACGTTCTGCAGGTGTTGAACACGCCAAGGTTTTTGTTCTCGCGATTGATGATATTGAAGACTCGATGAATGTGGCACGTCATATTCGCCTAAACTATCCTAATCTGAAACTTTTGGTTCGTGCACGCGATCGTCATCATGTGCATTTACTGCGGGATTTAGGCGTAGAACATATCTGGCGTGAAACCTATTTATCGTCTATGGGTATGGCCTATCGAGCCTTGCGTGAATTGGATATCAGTGAAGAAGATGCTTATAAAAGTATTGAACTGTTCCGCGATTACGATGAAAAATTATTGCTTCAGCAACAACGGGTGTATACCGATGAACAAAAGATTTATGAAACCCATCGTAATGCTTTGGCCGAGCTAGAACATTTATTTGAAAGTGATGCACAGATTCGTCAAGAACCTACTGGCGTCAATTTACAACGTGGCTTAGCACATCAGCGTATTGATGTCACAAGAGATGATAGTAACTAGCTTGTGTTTTACAATATAGACACCATTAACACGGGCTATTGGAGAAATTTATGTCTGAATTACGTCAACGCTTTTATATTGAGAATTGCCCGATTCGTGGTGAAGTGGTCCATCTTGAAAGCGTTTTGCAAACGATCCTCGCGCAGCGTGATTATCCGCAAGCCATTCAAATTCTTTTGGGAGAAATGCTGAGTGCCACGGCATTACTGGCCAGCACCCTGAAAATTAAAGGCCGGATCAGCCTGCAAATTCAGGCAGCCGGCACATTCAAATGGGCTATGGCAGAATGTAACCATCGCGGTGAGTTACGTGCATCGGCCGATTATGAAGAAGATCCGCGTTTCTTTCAGGCAGAAAACAGCAGTACAGTGTTGAATGCACTGGTCAGTCCGGTACTGTTTATTAACATTGAACCTGAGTTTGGTGAACGCTATCAGGGCATTATTGCCCTTGAGCACGATACCTTGGCCGGTTGTTTAATGCAGTATTATGATTTATCTGCACAGATTCCGACAAAAATTGTTTTGGCCAGCACGGCCGAACGCTCTGGCGGTCTGCTGATCCAACTATTGCCACGTAATAGTGAAGAAGAGCAGCAGCGTGTCGATGAAGACCTTTGGCCACGCCTGACCATGTTGACCGAAACCCTGAAAGCGGAAGAACTTACAGAGCTTGAACCGACTGAAATTCTTTACCGTTTGTATAATGAAGAAGATGTGCGTTTACCCGCAGCTGAACAATTAAGCTTTGGCTGTACCTGTTCTAAAGAGCGTTGTGCCAATGCGCTCATTCAAATTGGTGTGGAAGCAGTACGTGAAACTTTAGAATTCCAGAACCCAATTACCATGGATTGTCAGTTCTGTAGTACCCGCTATACTTTTACTGCGGAAGAAGCCTTTGGTTTATTTGGCAAACATCTCAGTTAATTTGATCAAGTAAACAAAATCAGAGCAGCAATAATAATTACTGCTCTTTTTTTTATCACCAGATTGAGTAGCGACTTTTTCTGTTCTTTTTATACAAGTTTTATCTACTTGTAATCTAAATATTTTAAAGTAAAATTCCACAGCAAAATAAAGCAGCTCATTTTTTAAGGCTTTATTTTTACTTAAAAAAAATAAATGAATTATTGGAACCACCACATGAACACAAAAATAATTGTGACTACCCTCTTGCTTCTTGCTTGTCCTTTTATTCAGGCCCAAGTACCTGACTTAGTGGGGACATGGAAAACGATTGATGACAAGACCGGCTATGCCCGTGCTGAAGTCTTGATTAGTCAACAACAAAATGGGACTTATCTGGGGAAAATTGTCAAAGTACATGGTGTTCCAAACCAGACTGCAATTGATCATTGCGAAAAATGCAAAGGCAGCTTGAAAAATGCCCCTTTAATTGGCTTAGCCATTTTGACCGGATTTAAGCAAAACCCGAAAAATAAAAATGAATTCATTGAGGGGCATATTCTTGATCCACTTTCTGGTCATAGCTATCAGAGCAAAGGACATCTGAATACCCGAGGCAATGTACTGACCTTACGTGGTTTTATTGGGACCAGTTTGCTCGGCCGAGCCGTATCCTGGATTAAAACGGAATAAAATCTGGAAGAAGGTCATCACAAGTTTTGATCTGGCAAATGATTCAGAACTTGTGATCTCCCTCTTTAGCACCCTACGATCTTGCTGGCATTCCTCCTGCTCACCCATTTCATAACTCGATCACCCTGACCTAAAAAGCAAGCAGCAGACAACTCGCTGTGTTGCACATAGGCCAGCGAGCAATCACAGAAAATCTTATATTCTTTTTTAATTTATGGTCTTACTTACTGTGGGATAAAATATAAATGAAAGAAAAGTTCAATATTTCAGCCCTTACCCGGACATTTTTTGAATACGGATTGCTAAAAAACTGGATTTCAGCGCATAACTTATTATTTATGTGATTTATATAACAATTTAATCATTTGATTTTATACCTGTTTGCCGCTATAAATTAGGCGTTTTACTCTAAAATTAAAAAATAGTTCATTCAACAGGGGAAATTAGTGAAGAATTTATATAAAGGGATTTTGACCGGAGTAATTTTAGCTGCTGTTTCATCTTTCAGTTTTGCTGAAAATGATCCCTTGGTGGGCAAATGGAAAACCATTGATGACCGGACCGGTTATTCTCGTGCTGATGTAGAAATCAGCAAAAAGCCGGATGGCACCTACGAAGGGGTCATCGTCGCGACCCGTAATGTACCTGGTACAGAAAAAATGGTCCTCTGCTCAAACTGCCCAGGCAACTTAAAAAATAAACCGTTTATTGGCCTACCTTTTATTTGGGGATTTACACAAAATCCGGACAATCCACGTGAATTTAATCATGGTCGCGTACTTGATCCGATTGGCGGCAAAGTTTACAAGGGCAAAGCACGCATTAGTGCCAGTGGCAAACACTTAAACCTGCGTGGTTATGTCGGTGTATCGGTGATTGGCCGCAGTGTGACATGGATTAAATATTGATTTTATTCATGATTTGCGAAGGCTCCTGTTAAGGGGCCTTTTTTTGTCATGATTTGAAACAATATGGTACAGATCTACACTGTTGCAGATTTATGAAAAACATAATAATGATTAAAACATAATCAATTTTAGCTTCTCAGTTTATGCCTAAAAGTCATTACGAAGTTCTTGGTATTAACCGCAATGCCACGCAGGATCAAATAAAGAAAGCCTACCGCAAACTGGCTCGAAAATATCATCCTGATGTCAGCAAAGAGAGCGATGCCGAAGAAAAGATGCAAACCATTAATGTTGCCTATGACACCTTAAGCAACGAAGAGAAAAAAGCTGAATATGATTTTCAGCTTGATCATCCTGAAGCTTTTTATCAATCTGGGGCGCAGACAGGAACCGACGGTTTTGATAACGCACACTTTTACCGGCAGGGATTTAATCAGCAGCATTCCAATTTTAGTGATTTTGAAGATCTTTTTGGACGCTTTGGTTCGGGTTTTGGTGGCGGCAACTATCAATATCAAAATCAGCAAAGACAGCAACAGCGCAGTTATAAAGGCGAAGATCAGCATGCCAGTCTAGAAATTGATCCTGAAATTGCTTACCACGGTGCCACCCAACAAATTACCTTGCAAATTCCAACCTTAAATGCCTATGGAGAGCCTGAAGTCCAGCGCAAGACCTTGCAGATAAAAATTCCCAAAGGCATGAAAGAAGGCCAGCATATTCGCCTCAGTGGCCAAGGTCAAAATGGTATCAATGGCGGACAAAATGGCGATCTGTATATCGAGATTCACTATAAGCACACTGCACGGATCCGGGTTGAAGGTGCCGATATTTATTACCACGTTGATATCGCACCTTGGGAAGCAGCATTAGGTCAAGGCATTGAAATATCAACCCCTGACGGTAAAAAAATTCAGGTGAATGTGCCTAAAAATGCCAAAACCGGTCAACAGTTACGACTCAAGGACAAAGGGATTCCGAGCAAAGTGCCAGGTCATCTCTATCTGGTTTTAAATGTCGTGTATCCAACTGCACAAACTGAACATGAACAGCAGGCTTATCAAGCTTTTGCCGAAGCTTTTGCAACATTTAAGCCTCGCAATGCTTAAGGAGAACATCATGGCGACTATTCATTATCGTGAAATAATATCTGATGAATTTAATCCTACAGATGTCATTGATGAACATTACAGTTTTGATTTAAAGCATTTTGCTGATGCGTGTGGACAAAGTCCGGAATGGGTTTTACAGCTACTTGAATACGATATTTTAGACACGCGTCCAGAAGAAAGAATTCATCAATTTTTTGGTGACGATGTGTCGCGTGCACGTCGGGCCTACCGTTTACAACGCGACTTTGATGCCAGCTTTTCTGCTGTGGCAATGATGCTCGACTTGATTGATGAAGTGCAACGATTACGCAAGCAGGTGAAACACTTCAATGTAAAAGATGCTTAAGGCTACTTTTCTGCCTCCAGCGTACCGTTTATATAACAGGTACGTGGTGGTTATTTTGTTCTGAAATTCAACGCTGGAGAATAATCTAGGCTTATGAAAACCAAAGAATGCAATAAAAAAGTGAAGAGAATGTTTCCTGAATATCAGGAATTGATCCATAAACTACGACATGATGATCCTCATTTCGCAAAAATATTTGAGAGCCATCAGGAACTCGATAAGGAGATTACCCAGCTTGAGCTCAATCCGATCAATTTAATTAATGATGATATTGATTCATTAAAACGCAAGAAGCTCAAAATGAAAGATGAAATTTATAAAATTTTGTCGCAGAGTGTTCAAGTGAGCTAATCTTCCAGCAGACTAAAAATGGCAAAGACCATTTTGGGGTTTGAATAAACTGACAGGATTGTGCATCACACATAGCGAGCGGGAATAAAAACTGACCTTTTATTTTAACTTGGTCAGTTTTTCAACTTCTTTCATGGTTTCTTTGACCGATTGCTTAATCGGCTCATAGTTTAAAAACCAGAACAGGTTCACGTGTTGATCTTGATGTTGTTGGGCCAATAAATCAATCACACTCTTTTCCCCGCGCCCCACCAGATGCCGACGATAAAAATAATAAACCAACAGTATCGTAGTGATCAGCATTACCATCAGCATGCTCCAAAACCCGGTTGGAGATTTTAAACCTGGAATAAATTCAAAGTTCATCCCATACACCCCGGTCAATAAAGTCAGAGGGGCAAAAATTGCGGTGATAATAGCCAGAATACGCATATTTTCATTGGTCTGGTTGGCAATTGCAGAAAAATGCAAATCTATAGCTGCCTGAATGGAGGCACGAAGACGAACCATATGCTTTTGAATCCGGCCCACATGGCTAACCAGATCATCCATCCGCACCAGCATAATATCTTGCCGTTCAGACTTTTTCTTGCCTTTTAAATGGGGGTAATTATCTACAATTTCATCGCGTAGTTCTTGTAAGGCATCAATCTGTTCTTCGCAAAGATTCTCTACTTGCTGAAAAGTCATGCTTTCCTGAAATAACTGATTCCATTTGGTAAATCTGCGATGACCTTGCAGTAATTCTTGCTGCCAAAACTCTACACGCCGGGTCAGGGGGACACGTAAATCTAAATAACCATCTACAATGCTATTCAATAATCGTAAAGCCAGGTCTAAGGGGGTAGTGGAAACTTTGCGTGATTTGTTTTGATCTTGAACAGGACGGATAAAATTCATTTCAATCCGTGAGATATAATTCTCAACCGCCCTATTGCCTTGTTCACGCACTGTAATGAGCACCTGAGGCGTCATGATAAAGCTAACCGGTGTGGTGGCTAAACCAAACATCTTTTCATGCTGTTCCAGTGCTTGTGCCCCGGTCTTAATATCATCATCAGGTGTAATCAGTTTACGAAAAATCAGTAAATCATAATTTTCCATGGTATCGAAGGTACAAGGATGCTCCAGGTTCAAAACATCTTTCAAATGAAACTCGTTTAATATCAGCTGAGTATATTGATAAATTTCTTTTTGCCACTCATCCGCACGGTTCACTACATCCTCCCGGGTGCAATCCACCCATACAAAGACTGGTTCAGCTTCAGTATTTTGGTCTTTTTGTACAAAAATATGCTGTTCAGTGGGATGTTGGTAGAAATAATAAACCTGCATATAAACAATTCTCTGGTGCACTTTCTTATTGTTGGATTGATTGAAGTTTCAATAATTCAAAGCTGCGATCTGGCATAAAATTATGAGCTGCGCGCAAGCGTTAAGCAATAACATACAACTGGATTTGCAAATTTTAAATCAAATTTTCTCTCTGCCCATAAAAAAGCCCTGAGCAAGCCAAAGTCAAAACTTTAGCCAAGCACAGGGCTTTCTTTATAGATATTCACATGGACTCAGCCATGTGAATACTCAAACCATTAAACTTGTTCGATGTCTTTCATAGTCAATTTGATACGACCACGGTTGTCGACATCAGCAACTTGAACCTTGATTTCTTGACCTTCTTTCAATACGTCTGCAACGTTCGCAATGCGTTCGTTAGAGATTTGAGAGATGTGAAGTAAACCATCAGTACCAGGAAGGATGTTTACGAACGCACCGAATTCAACGATACGAATGACTTTACCAGTGTAGATTGTACCTGGTTCGATTTCAGCAGTAAGCGCCTGGATTTTTGCAACAGCAGCCATCGCAGCAGCTTTAGTTTCACCAAATACGCGAACTGTACCGTTATCTTCGATATCGATTGCAGCTTTAGTTTCTTCAGTGATTGCACGAATAGTTGCGCCGCCTTTACCAATGACATCACGGATCTTGTCAGGGTTGATAGTGATCACTTGGAATGTAGGAGCGTGCATAGAAATTTCAGGACGAGCGCGTGAAATTACTTGGTTCATTTCATTCAAGATGTGCATACGACCAGCATAAGCTTGGTTCAATGCAGACTCCATGATCTCTTCAGTAATACCTTCGATCTTGATGTCCATTTGAAGTGCAGTAATACCGTTTGCAGAACCTGCTACTTTAAAGTCCATGTCGCCAAGGTGGTCTTCGTCACCCAAGATGTCAGAAAGAACTGCGAAACGCTCGCCTTCTTTCACAAGACCCATCGCGATACCCGCAACTGGTGCTTTAAGTGGAACACCTGCGTCCATAAGTGATAGAGAAGCACCACATACAGAAGCCATTGAAGATGAACCGTTAGATTCAGTGATGTCAGATACGATACGGATCACGTACGGGAAGCGGTCAGCTGCAGGAAGAACTGCTTGAACACCACGACGCGCTAGACGACCGTGACCGATTTCACGACGTTTAGGACCAGATTCACGACCAGTTTCACCTACAGAGTATGCAGGGAAGTTGTAGTGCAACATGAAGTTATCAGTTTTAGTACCTGCAAGGGTATCAACCATTAACGCATCACGTGTATTACCCAAAGTCGTTGTTACCAAGGCTTGAGTTTCACCACGTGTGAACAATGCAGAACCGTGAGCACGACCCAATACGCCCACTTGTACGTCGATTGCACGAACAGTTTTCGTGTCACGACCATCAATACGTGGTTTACCAGACAAGATGTTGTCACGTACTGTGCGGTATTTTAAGTCTTCGAATAATTCGTTTACTTCGTCAGCAATGCCAGTTTCGTCATTTTCAGGAACGAATTGAGCCAATGCTTCTTCTTGAAGTGCATCAAGCGCTGCATAACGTTCATGTTTAACAGCGATTGTGTAGGCTTCAGAGATTTTAGCTTCGAAAGCTTCTTTCAGTTTGCCAAGAAGGTCTTCGTTTTTCTCAGGAGCAGTCCAAGTAGACTCAGTTGCACCAGCTGCTGCAGCAAATTCTTTAATTGCCTGGATCGCAATTTGCATTTCGTCATGACCAAAAAGCACAGCGCCGAGCATTTGGTCTTCTGAAAGTTCTTTAGCTTCAGATTCAACCATCAATACTGCTGATTCTGTACCTGCAACCACAAGGTCAAGATCACTTTCTTTTAACTGTTCATTGTTCGGGTTAAGAACGTATTCACCATTGATTAAACCAACGCGCGCACCACCGATTGGACCACGGAAAGGCGTACCAGCGATAGCAAGTGCTGCTGAAGTACCGAGCATTGCAGCAATGTCAGCATCCATCGTTTTGTCAGAAGAAATAACAGTTGCTGTTACTTGAATTTCGTTGAAGTAACCTTCTGGGAACAAGGGACGAATTGGACGGTCGATCAAGCGTGAAATTAAAGTTTCAGCTTCAGAAGCACGGCCTTCACGTTTACCGTAACCACCCGGGATACGACCTGCAGCATATTGTTTTTCTTGATAGTTAACAGTTAAGGGGAAGAAATCCTGACCTGCTTTTGCTTTTGGTTGCGCAACAACAGCAACAAGTACTGTTACGCCGCCCATAGTAATCACTACTGTGTTTGCCTGACGAGCAACACGACCTGTTTCTAGGACAACTTGATGTTGACCAAATTGGAATTCTTTACGAACAATATTAAACATTGACATGTATTTTTCTTTCCTAGTTCTTTTGAACAGTTATTCTAGTGGAGACCCCTAAGGTTTGGCATTCACATCAACTGCATAAATGACAAAGCTTAGAAGCCGACCTCACTAGACTATAAAAATGTATGAATACACTATTTTTAAACACAAAGAAGGAGCGAAACAATCGCCCCTTCCCCATTACCTAACCAAGGCCAGGTATACTTTAATTTTCAGTAATACAGCATTTAACATGCAATAGTCCGAAAAAATAAGTTTAATCGAATTAACGACGTAAACCTAAAGCAGCGATCAAAGCGCTGTAACGAGTAGCATCTTTACCTTTAAGGTAGTCAAGAAGCTTACGACGTTGGTTAACCATACGGATAAGACCGCGACGGCTATGGTGGTCGTGTTTGTGTTCTTTAAAGTGACCTTGCAAATCATTGATTTGGGCAGTTAAAAGAGCTACTTGAACTTCAGGTGAACCAGTGTCGTTTTCAGCGCGAGCAAATTTAGCAACGATCTCTGCGCGATCTGCGTTTGTTAAAGCCATTCGATTTCTCCGAGATGCTTAAAAATTACATTTGATAGAAATCAATTGATTTCTCAATTGACTGCCGTGCATCACTACAGCAAGTGCGTTATTTTAAGGGAAAAGTCAGGGGATTGCAAAAAGAGAAACTGCTTTTCATCTTTTAATATCAATTCATTGAAAAAGCTTCATTTTATCGTTTGAGCTTTGAATTTATTGATTGCCGGTTAAATCTTCCCCTGAAAAAGGCGTGGTGCAAATTGTTTTCCCAGATTTAAAAAGCACTTATTTTTATTTTATTCTCATCCATGTAAGATAAAAAAAAGCCCAAGCTGGGCTTGGGCTTTTTTTGCGCTGTAGTTTCTTCTATTTTAGTTATTATTCTTTTATTTATAGTCATAATTTACGCTGTTCGCGTTTATTATTATAAACATTCCGTGTGTGAAATTTTACTTCCCTATGTGGTAGATTCTGCCACAAAGCATTCTGTAAAAAAGTGGGCTTTCTCGTATCTCTTTGTAAGCATTTTCGTACATTAATTAATATTTCTTATGTTTCATGTAACCAATCAAATAAGTACTATTTATTAAAAATTAATTACTTAAGGTTAAATAAAATATCTAACTTATACAAAAGCCGTCATATTCCTCCCCATTTAATTTTTACTTATATAACTGGGTCTGAATAGTGGCGGTTTCAGCCAATCATTTTTGTAATAAATCGTCCATTTTTGCATATAAAAAAGCCCTGTAGTCTCTCCCAAAACTACAAGGCTTAGCGGCTGTAAGTTTCCTCTTTTTCCTTACTTCACTGTAAGTTCGCTGTCTTTCGACATTATTATTATATTATGGCGATTTTGCTCAATTTTCCGTATCGAGCTTTTTATGTGCAGCTATCATCTCAAAAACATTCATAAAGCTCTATGCGGCAATTTCTCGAATCACTGTAAGCAATTTCGTACAAAATTAGAAATTATTTATTTATTGTTAATCATTTAATGCATTGTTTACTTTGCCTAACAGTCCGCTTTTTCTTATGGTTTTAATGGTTAAAGACTGGATGAAAGCCTCTTGATCCACCAAAAGACTCACTACTTTCTTGGCCCGGGTAATGGCCGTATACAGTAATTCTTTACTCAATAAATTTTTTGCAGCTTCATCTAAAACCACTGCCGTATGGGTAAATTCCGAACCTTGCGATTTATGAATGGTCAGCACAAATGCCGTTTCAATACTTTTGGGTAAGCGGGTGGCAGGTACCCATTTTTCCAGGCTAGGGAAATAAACTTCAAACTGGGACTGCGCATCTCGACTACGCTTAAAACAAATTCCGATATCTCCATTCGACAGACCCAGCTGGTAATCGTTATAGGTCATCATCACCGGACGGCCGACATACCAGTCGCCCTGTTTGCTCATATGTAATGCCAAAGCTTCCAGCAGACGCTGTTCCATTTGCACATTCAGCTGGCGCAAACCCAAGGCACCATGCCGGATAGCCGCCAAAATACGGTAATCATCAAAAACCTTGACCACCTGTGTTACCCAAAGTTCAGGTTCATCTGCAGTTAAATAGCTTTTCAGCACCGCAATATAATTCTGATAACCCAGCATCAGTTTGTCGTAATAGGCCGTACGGTCGAATTGTATGGACATGTGGGCAGGAAGATATTCCAGTTGAATTTGATCTTGCATTTCGGCCTTTAAGGCAATCGCTTTTATTTCAGCAGGTTGCACAATTTGCTGGGCAAAATGCGCTAATAGCGCTGCATTATTTTGCCCCGGCTGTTGCAGTTGAATAAATTCGGCCATCTGTCCAATCAGCGCCCCGGCTTTAAAACGGCGACTATTGACTAAATTGACCCGATTTTCAACCAAAGCCGGCACCTGTTGTAAGTCTGCCAATACCGAGCCGACATCGACTGCAGCGAGCTGGTTGGCATCGCCTAGTAAAATCAGGCGAGCATGATCCGGCACCGCTGACAGCAGCATATTGGCCAGACTGAGATCCAGCATGGATGCTTCATCCACCACAATCACGTCATAGGGCAAAGGCTGCTTGGCATGAAAGCGCGGTTGCTGGCTGCTTCCCAGACCCAATAAGCGGTGAATGGTAATCGGGTTAAGTTGTTTTAACTCATCACTGACTAAATTCTGAAGTTTTTCATCATTTAGCGAGTTTTGTAGTGCCTCTTTCATTCGCTGCGCAGCCTTACCGGTCGGTGCAGCCATGGCAATGCGGATATTTGGCATGGCTTGATTCAGCACGGCAATAATTCGGGCCAAGGTATAGGTCTTCCCCGTTCCCGGTCCACCGGTAATGATATTCAAGGCTTGCTTCGCCACCATACTCAAGGCTTCAATTTGGTATTTATCGCTGAGTAAGTCTGGATAAGCAGAAAGATCCACCGCTGCTATGGATTGCTGTTTTAAACGTGCGACTTGCCGGGCCAAAGACTGCTCCAGTGCCCAGTAACGATATAAATACAAATGCTGCTGATCGAAAACAAAGGGTGCGACCTGATCTTGTATATTATTTTCAATATTTTCAGCCGAAATCACCAGATCATGCAAGGTTTGAATCTGTTGCACTGTTGCCGAAATACAACTATCCCCTTGTTGAATAGCCTCCAGAACCTGCCCGATAATGTGGCTGCTATTTTCGTCCTGCGCCACATCACTAAAAGGCTGCTGGCAAATAAACTGACTCCAAGTGCTGATCCATGCAGCGCTTTGGTCATCTTTATATTGTTTATTTTCCACACAGTTATCCTCAAAGTTATCCACAACTCAATCTATTGTTTAAAAGCCATTAATTTCGCTACATCAGGCGATTTTGCTGCTTTTATCTTCAGCAAAATAGCCCAAAATTGCATCGAGACGCAGAATAAATTCTGCCTCCGGCTTCCAGTGATAAAAACCCTGTTCGGCTTGCCCGTTCATGCCACGCAAATACAGATAGCTCGCGCCGCCCAAATGCTTTTCGATGTCATAATCCTGCATCTGCACGCTTAAATAACGGTGCAAGGCTACCAAATATAAACCTGCCTGTAACCAGTAACTGGCTTGTGACATACTTTGTCTGATTTCCTGCGCAAGATAATGAGCTTGATCGGTGCCTAAAAAATTACTTTTGTAATCGGCAATATGATATTGCTGACCATCAAAATAAACCAGATCGATGGAACCGGTTAAGTAACGGGCAGAATTGGCCTGATTAAAATCCAGCATATCTATGCCATGTTCTGCATACAGTTGATGAATACGCTGAATCGCCAAGACATGATCCGACAAGGACAGATAAAAAGGAAATTCGGCTAAATGCTCATTTTCATCCAGCTGGTTCAACTGAAAGTCCGAATGCAAAGGTGTTTGTAAAACATCATTCAACCAATCTGCAATCAACCCAATTAAATGATCTTCTGTTCCCTCAATAAATTCTTTTTCATATTTTTTGAATAATTCATCCCATAAATTTTCATACTTATTTTTAAAACGACGGCGAATTTCTAAAGGCCAATCCTGCGGATCATGGAAATCGATATGTTCAAAAATTTCATGCAGGAATGTTCCGGCTACCGTCCCCATTGGGAAATTACGCTTAATCCATGAAAGCGGCTGTGTGGTTGATGCAATTTCAATCTTTTCAAGCACATGGATTTCATCGGCGGCGCTAGACAACTGTTCTATATTGACAGCCAAGGCATCCATAGCCTGTTTACGGCTTAAATGCTGGGCCAAGGCACTGAAACTGGTTTTGGAACGCGGATAAAAGCGCTGACTCGGAAATTGCAATGCCTGTAAAGGCAAAGGTTCCTGCTGCTTGGCTTGCAGCTTGACCGGTCTTTCATTGATTAAGGTTTCATCGGCACTGGCAGGATGGGCAAAGTCTGTCCCACGCCAGAAAGCCAGACCATGACTGGACTTAGCTTCCTGATCCTGCAACATGGCATAGACCCGATGGCTAGCCCGGGTCAGTGCCACATACCAGAGCCGGTGTTGTTCAGCCACAGCACGGGCATTGTGCTGATCTATCGCATTTTGATCGAGCAGATTTTTGTCATTGACTGCTACCACACGCTGGACTTCAACTTTGCCGGTGACCGGATGAATATGATCCACGGTGGAAAAATTCAGGGTCTTGTTCATTTCCCGAAAATCTTTATCTGCCCCAAGCAAAAAGACGATTTTAAATTCCAGCCCTTTGGACTGGTGGATGGTCATCAGCTGCACCCCTGCCTCATTCGACAGTTTGCGTTCCAGTTCCCACTCCCGTTCTGCCGGAGATTGCAGCTGTTTTAAATACCAGTGATAAAGCTTTTGCGCACCCTGATATTGTTCGCTGTGCTGACTCAGTAATTCAGTCAGATGGCGCAAATTGACCACACAACGTTCATTATCGCGGCTCTGGGTCGCGACCAGATTTTTCCAGACCTGAAACAGGTTCAGGCAATACTGCCAGGCAGTTAAAAAGCCTTTTTGCAGCCACATTTCGCGAATGCAGTCGAAGTCATAAATAAACTGGCTTAAGCCATCTGCCTGAGCTTCCAGCTGAATCAGCTGTTGTAAATTAAAGCCCAATAACCGGCTCAGCAAGGCACGTTTAATCTTGCCTTCGTCATAAGGATGCATGATGGCGCTGAGCACAGCACCGACATCTTTGGCCACCTGATGATCGAACACGCTGCGCTTGGAAGGACGATTGACCCGAATCCCCAAACGCTCCAGTTCATATTGGGCTTTATCCAGACCGTCATGGTTTTTCGATAAAATCGCAATATCATTTTCCTGCAGATATTTGGGCCCGGTCTTTTCTGCCAGATAAAGCTTTTCCTCAATGCCCTGATTAAGTAAATCCTGAATTTTCCAGGCCACCTGAATCGGTTCATGTTTTTTATCTTGCAGCATAATCCAGCGCAGCGGTTGGTGATTCTCACCATGCACATCTATAAGTGCAGGATGAGGACGGGAGCCGGCCTGAACCGGGCTGTAACTGACCTGTTCCCCAAAATCCATCTGCCGCTGAAACAGGGCATCGACCGCCTCCACCAGCACCTTCACCGAACGGTGATTATGCCGCAGGCTGTATTCCCGGCCCTGTTTGGACAGCACATCGGCACGGGCCTTGTTATAGGTCAGCATGTCGCCACCGCGAAAGCCGTAAATAGCCTGCTTCGGATCGCCGACCATGATCATGCAGCCCTGATGATAACGCTTGCCATCCCGCCAGATCCGCGCCAGCATGTTGTCCTGATCCTGGTTGGTATCCTGAAATTCATCGACTAAAATAAGCGGATAATTGGTCTGGACAAATTTGGCAAAACGCAGCCCCTGTTCACCCTGCAAGGCTTCAGACAAGGTTCGGATTTGCTGGGCAAAGGTGGTTTCGCTTTTCTGCTGCAACACTTGCGGCAGGCGCTTTTTCACTTCACGGCTGAGATAAAATTTCAGATAGGCATCCAGCAAGTCCAGATCCAGATTAAGTTTGGCCAAGGCCTCGCAAAAACTTTTTAGTTTTTGAATTACCCCATGCTGCTCAAACTGATTCAGCACCTCTACAGCACATTTATTCAGGACTTTTTTGGTGGCCAGATCACTGAGATTTTTCAGGGTCGTTTCAAAATGCGGCGCAAACAAGGCATAGCAACGCTGCTCAGCCAGCGCCTGAATAAAGGCCGGTAAATCATCACACAAGGTGCGTTGCATCAAGCCATCGGTGCGCCATTTTTTTCCGATAATGGCATGGTGTTGTCCATCTGCGGAATAGTATTCGCTCAACCCGGCAATCAGGCATAAATCCAGCTGAATAAACTCATCCACCAGTTGCTCAAACTGGTTTAAATCCAGCTCTGGTGCAGGGACTTCCTGAAACTGCGCCGAAGCAAAATTCAGGCTATTTTCCACCACCGGCACATAGGCATCCTGTGATTTCAGCTTTTGATTGAGCAGCAGATAATCCACCACATTTTGCGGTTGGGACTGAATCCATTCACGCAGCACATCATGAATTAGCTGATAGGTATAACTTTTGGCATCATCGGTAATATCGGCACGTTCAATCTTGCCACTTTCAAAGGAAAACTCGCGCAGCAACTTCTGGCTGAAACTGTCCAGCGTCCCCACAAACAACTCATCCAGCTGATCGAGTACCAGCTTTAACCGTTCACGGGAAAAATCCACCCGCGTGGCATAATCGCTTAAAACTTTCTGAAACAAAGGATCGGTTTCAGCCGCGATTTTGGCCTGAATTTCAGCTTCAGTCAGGGTTTGACAGTGTTCAAAATAACGTAAGGTTTCCACCAGACGTAGCCGAATCCGGTTTTTCAGTTCTGCTGCAGCTTTACGGGTAAAGGTGGTGGCAATCACCTGATTGGGCAAATACGGCCCAAGAAAAATCCGTACCATCAGACTGGATAAGGTGAAGGTTTTGCCTGTACCTGCGGAAGCTTCAATCCAGTGCAAGCCCTTGAATTGCATATCGACAATCGGGTGAAAGGAAATGGGCGTTAATGTTTGAGGATGATTCATGTTATTTTTTATTCTTCAATAACCTGTTGATGCAAAAACACCGGTTGATAGAGCTGATAGGAAAATTGCGCACAGGCATCTTCCAGCAATGCAGTGGCATCCTGTTCCTGTAAAATAAACTGCCAGTCCCGATGCATTTTGGTCGCTTCATTATCCGCCACCGAAAAGCCGCTGAACTTGCCATCTTCATGCCAGTCTTTATAGATCACGTCCATGTCGTCAATACACATCTGATTCTGTTCATTCGGCTGCCAGTCATGTTGTTTGTCTTTTTCAGCAATTTTCAGCAGCAAGGCCGCAGGTAAAACCAGCGGCTGGGTCTGTCCATATTTCCAGGCAGCCAGCCAGTGATCCAGCCACTCGCGTGCCTTGTTGGAAGTTACCCCATGACACAAGATAGTCCGGTCACTAAATACGACTATTCGCGCCAGTTTTTCACCACCCTCGCCCATGTTCAAATAAGCCAGCCAGAGCAAATACTCCAGCCAGACTTTGGCACGACGCTTGGCACGTGCACTGGAAGCATCCAGACTGACCCATTTTTCTGCACCATGCTTGGGTAGGCTGATGTTCATATAAACATGATCATTGACCTTCCAGACCTGCTGTGTAGTGGGCGTCACTTCGGTCGCATATTTCAGCAAACGGTCTTTCAGGCGCTGCTGTTCTACCAGGCTGATTTCCCAGCTACTGTGTTTTAGCTTGCCAATGGGAAGCTGATCCATCAGTAATTCCGGCTTGCTTTGCCCTTCCTGCTTTTGCAGGAACTGGCGCACGGCATAGCGCCCCAAACCATCTAATAACAAAGGCTCATCCACGGCAGGCAAATCTTCCGGACGCAGGTTTTCTACCCCCAGAGTCTTTAAATATAAACGTGCAGGGAAAGTCACATCCTGAATCCACTGATGGCTGTCCAGCACCTGAATATCCTGTTGCAGCAGCTGATAAGGCGTATTCACCCAGGACGTCCGCTTGCCAGTGGCATGCCGAATCTGCCCGGCCACACAAAACCACTGGTCCTGATAGCGTACCGGTCTGTTGCTTTCAAAACCTACCGGATCAAACGGCAATAAGGGATGAACATGATAAAGTGATCGCAGCTGTTCAGGCACCTCCACACCGTTGATGTTCACCGTTGCATCGGCTTGGGTTTCGGGCTGTTTGGACTGCACAATAAAGGCCAGATGCTGCACCAGTTCCTGCAACACGGTAGAAGGATCACGCACTTCACCATCGTTAATGTCGAAACCATTATAAAACAGCCACAGGTTGTCCTGAGCCAACAGCAGGTGATCTAAAAATGCGCCCTGATCATCCTCCAGACGGGAACGGTCGCCCAGTTGCGGCTTGAGCAAATCCATCAAGTCAAACGGCAAATGCTGGGTTCGGTTTGGAAACTTGCCGCTATCCAATCCCAGCATCACTATCAATTTGTAGGGTACAGGACGAATCTGCCCAATCTGGCTAAAGGTAATCTGTCCAGTCGGTTCGGCATGTTCCAGCTGAGCTTCCAGGGTATTGTTAATTTCTGCCAGCAAATAAGGCAAAGGCAGGCTTAAACTGCGCAAGGCATGATGGTCATGCTCATCGTAAAAGCTGGCCAGCGTCAACATACGCTCTTGCTTTTTAATAATTTTATAAACAGTTGTTAAAGATTCGACACCGGCTTGCTCAAATTCGGCAATGTCCTGCATCAGGCATTTTAACCACTGCTCCACTGGCACAGTTTTGCCTTGCTCATGGGCAATCATCCAGTCACGGCGAGCATCAAAATCCTGATAAATTTGGATCAGTTTGCCAATCAGCTCAAAATCACTCGGCAAGACCTGGGCAAAACTAAGCGTGTTATTGAACAGGGTATGTTCAGGAATGGCAATACCCAGTGCCAGCCGGTCGAGTGCAAATTTAAAACTGAAACGGTAATCTTCATCGCCCTCGCACAGGCTGCGTTTTAAATGCTGCGCATCCAGCCCCCGCTTAAAGCCGGCATCAATCAGTAATGCTGTGATGCGTTCAATTGAATTGACTTCTAAACTATAGAGCTGCTGGGTTGCACTTAGGCTGAGCCAGTCAGCAAAATCCTCAATGCTGAAACGCCCTTGAATCAGTTCAATGCGTCCCAACACTGCACGCCAGGCATTCAGCGCATCCAGCTGGGTCACCCCGGCAATCTGAATCGGTAAATAAATACTGTCTTTGGACAGTTGATGACTGCTGCCCGTTTTTTGCTGGATCAGATCGCGTTCACTCGGCGGTGGTGCAAATACGCTACGGATCAGCGGTTCCAGTTCGCTTAAACTTGGGCTAAGTACCAGAATGTCACTCGGCCGGCGTGGTGCATCTTTTGTGCCTTGTGCCAGCCAATGAATCAGTTGCTCTTTTAAAACTTCCAGCTGGCGCAAACTGGAATGACAGACATGAATCTGAATCGAATCATCCTGTTCATCCAGCACATATTGATGCTGTTCCGGTTCGACCAGATAGAGAATATCGGACTGGATTTTACCGAGTAAATTTTCCTTATACTCATCCACAAAGGCATCTGCCCAGACCCCATCTTCGCCTGAAGACAAGTTGGATAATAAAGAGAAATGATCCCGTGCCTGCTTACCGAAACGGGTCAGCAAAGGATGACGTGACTCGCGCTGTTCCGCATTGAAATTTAAAGTAAATTCCTGAAAGAATTTTTCAATATCGGCATCACTGGCTTTACTCTTGTTCTGCTGTTCATATTTGGCAATAAAGCGTTCTTTGACCCGCACGTCATAACGTGCTTTCCAGTTCGGATCGACACTGTCTGCCCAATATTCCTGTGAAGGGTTGTAATGCAGAATATAAATATCGATGTATTGCCCCAAACGACGGACAAACTCCAGCTGCATCGGCGGTAAATCCAGCAAGGTAAAAATCACCAGTTGTCGTGGCAATTTTTTTAATGCAGCTTTGCGTGTTTCTGGATTGTCCAGAATCTCCCAGAACATGGCATCAATACTTTGCATCTGTTCAAAGTCCTGATGAAACACTTCCTGCCACAACCAGCGCTGCCAGGCTTCCAGCTCACGGGCCTGATTTAAGGTAAATTCGGAAATCTCGCTATTGGTCTTAAAGAACATGTCCTCAATAGCCAGTTCCCTGTTCTGCCCCCAAGCCTGCAACCAGTTAGTCTGACAGTTACAGCTATGAGGTGGACAATTTTTCTGGCAATGTCCACGATATTCCATGTAATGGGTGAACAGGCGCGATACCTGTTCCGCAACCCAGTACAGCATGCCCTGCTTTTTCAGCTGTTTCTCTATACCCTGTTCCAAGCGGTCGGCACTGTCATAAATTCGCTGCACGATGGGATGGAGTGGATGATCCTGCGCCAGAGGATTCTGTTCAGCCTGAATAAAGGCTTTCAGTGCCTGAAACACGCGCCACTTAATAATAATACGGGGGATGTTGGCTTTACGAACCTGCTCTTTGTGCTCAGTCAGCACCCATTGATAGGCTGACCACTGCAAACCACGAATACGGTGATGGAACTGGGTATTGGCACTGATGCCTTTTTGTTCGGCTAATTTTTGCGTTAACCAAGCTTCTACCGCATGCGACGGTACAATAAAATGCTGGCTTTGCAGAACCTGAAAAGGTGTAGTGGCAGGCTTATTCACGGTCGTCAGCATGGCGTGCACAAGCACGTCTATACGCTGACTTTGAATCACATGAATGGCCATTACTTACTTTCTCCAGTTTTTTTTTGCAAAATGAAATGCCTACAAAAGCATAAAGATTATTTACTATACATCTGCATCTGTCTATGTCACTTTTAATTGGACATTGAATTTAAAAATGCTTTGAAATTCACACCTTAATGATGGTTGAATAGAACAAATAACACGAAATTTAAGGTATTTACATGATGAAAATAGATAAAATCCCAGACGCAATCGATCCCCAACTAAACTTGGAAAGCATTCGGGAAGAATGCCTCGAACTTGTCAAAAAACGGGCTTACTGTTCTGCAGGTGCAGCCGTCATTCCTGTTCCATTTCTCGATGTGGTCATCGATGTCGGAATTTTGTCACAACTCATTCCGGATGTGAATGCACGTTTTGGTTTGGCTCCTGAACAAATCAGTGTCTATGATCCGCAAACCAAACAAGTGCATTGGAAGGAACTGCGCAAACGTGGCGTAGAATTTTCCGGTTTGGTGGTTGCGCGTACGGCAGTCAAAAAGTCCCTTAACAATGTGTTAGCCAAGGTCATCACCAAACAGGTGACCAAATTTATTCCCTTAGGCGGACAAATTATTGCCGCAAGTCTGGGCTATATGGTCATGAAAAAAGTAGCCGATGCCCATGTAGAAGATTGTTACAAAATTGCTAAAAGTATTCAGCAAAAGCAGCCGGTGAGCTAAAAATTTTTGTTCAGCATGTCAATAATCAGATAGATAAATCTCGCTGCTGAGAGCTTAATCCGCTCTCAGCTGTTTTAAAATGGCTCTTAATATGGCTAAACGCCCGGTATTTTTATCATTGCCAGCAATGATATGCCACGGTGCATAGGAAGTACTGGTTTTTTCGAACATATCAGCGGCAGCATCCAGATAGGCATCCCATTTTTCCCGATTGCGCCAATCCTCTGGAGTGATTTTAAAGCGTTTGTTTGGCGTCTCTTCACGGGCTTTAAAACGGGCGGCCTGCTCATCCTTGCTAATCGCCAGCCAGAATTTGATCACCACAGTTTGACTATTGGCCAAATCCCTTTCAAAGCGGTTAATTTCCTCATACGCCCGCTGCCACGCATGCTCACTGACCAGTCCCTCCACGCGCTCTACCAGCACCCGCCCATACCAGGAACGGTCAAAAATCCGGATGTCTTCATCGGTTTGCAACTTGGTCCAGAAACGCCACAAATACGGATGACGCATCTCATATCGTTCAGGGGCTGAAATACTGTGAATGTCATATTCTCGCGGATCCAGATTTTTCACCAGACGTTTAATGGCGCCGCCCTTTCCTGCCGCATCCATACCTTCAAAAACAACAATGGCTTTACGGTCATCAAAACGTAGCGCCTCTGCCACTTTTACCGATAGCTCTTTCAGCTCTTTTTTGTAGTCTTCTTTAGTCGTGGGCTGCTTTTCCGGGTGCAGCAGCAGCTCTGGAATAGCTGCCTGTTTCCATGTGGTTTTTGCTTCGGTCGGGTGCTTGGGACAATCTTTCAAAGCCGCCAAAATGATCTGTGCAAATTGCTGATTACGCGCTTTTTCATCTTCACAATCAATGATGTTCCAATCCTTGATAAAACGCTGACTGAGATTTTGCAAATTGTCATATTGCTTCTTATTGCGCCAGTCCAGACCATGCAATTTATGCCAGCGTATTTCGCTGGGATCCAGATTATCCAGCCGCTTCTGCAAGGATTTCCAGGACAGGTCAAACCAGACCTTAACCACATCGACATGGTTATTTCTTAAGTCCTGCTCAAAAGCCTGCATATCTTCAATATAGGCATCAAACTGGGTTTCATCGAGAGGTTTCGACACATGCAAGGCTGTGGCCAGCAAATCGCTATACCAGTTATCAAACAGCACCATGATCTGCCCTTCGGCAGGAATAAAGCGTGCATACGGTTGCCAGAACGGCTGTTTCTGATTAAACATGATCGGTGCATCGGCCTTGACCAGCAAATAACGTGGATCGACCCATTCGCGCAGCTGCTTCACCGCCTCGCCCTTTCCTGCCAGCTCAATGCCATTGACCAGCACCAGTACGCTTTTGGCATTGTTCTGATCGCGGGTATCTTTTAAAAAATATTGTGCTTCAATCAGATTCAGGGAAAGCTCATCTTCATCCAGCAGCGGATTTTTTGTTTTTTTGAGTGTCATGTTTTCCCCTTCTTTTCTTCTAGATTTCAGTCTATTCAAGCATAGTACAATACTGAATTTAAACCCATAGTGTTTATATTGCGTATAATTGCTTCGTTTTCCAGCAAACTGACTTAATTTAAATCATTTTTCTTGCAGTTTGTCATAGCGACTTTGCCCATCTCGCTCTAAGATTTAGCCATCTAAAAAATAATAGAGACACAGAATGTCTAAACTGGCTGCATTAGATGATCTTTTAGAGTTGTATTATCAATTAAATTATCATCAAAATCCTGACATTTTTCGGCGCCTGCAAGATGTACAGGCCTGGCAAAAACAACGTATGCAAGCTACCCATAGCAAGCCGTTTGCGGAAAAGCATAATGTGTTGATGTCGGAGTATTTTCTAAATCGCCTGTATGGCGGTCCGGATTTTGATGCACTGGCTGAGCAAATCGCGCGTTTAATGAAATATGCCCATAAGGCAGAAAAATTGATTCCTGAAAATGCCGTTAAAACAGGTACATCAGGCGTATCTTTGGCCATTTTTGCAGTCCAGCTGGATGAGCAGGTGGCAATGCAGTTGCTTGAGGACTATCATCCGCATGAAAGCTTAAATGATGAGATGATGCGACTGACCTATCTAAAACTGGATCAGGGCCAACAGCGCTTGCAGCAGCTGGATTTACTCGATCAGCTGGGCTTAAGTTTAGATAAATACATGCGCTCATTTGTGGTTTATACCGCCTTTAAAATGTGCAAAGGCACAGCCAGCAAATATAACTTCGACGTGATGTATGAGTTTATGCAGGATGGCTTTTTAGCAATGAAACCGTTAAAGTCGGCAGAGAAGTTCGTGAAAGATTTCACTGCGGTTGAACGTCAAATTATCCATAAGGTTCATGCAGGTGATCCTGATCCATTTCAGTAACTTTATTATGGTGATGGAAATAACAAATTTGCGCAGTGAATAAAAACACAGAACAGATTTCTGTATATTATTCATAACAATTGCATGCGGATTGCTGTACAACGTCCTAGAATCTGTCATCATGCAAGCACTGCAACATTAACCCTATTTTTATGTTAGGAGTGACTCTAATGTCTAACGAAAATCAAACGCCTACCTCGACACCAGAGCCGGCACAAAAAACAGACAAAGTGAGTCCTTTCTTAACTGAGCCCCTTCCGCAAGGGACTGCACAAGGTCAGCAACAATCACTACAACAACAGTTGACCGATACTCCAGTAACCGGTTCAGTACCGAAATACAATCTTCCACGTGGTGCCAACACCGGTAATGTCGGTGCAACCACCCATTTCGGTTACCAGACAGTAAGTAGTGAAGATAAAGCCCAGAAAGTGGCAGAAGTGTTCCACTCGGTCGCAAGTAAATACGACATCATGAATGACCTGATGTCATTCGGTATTCACCGTTTATGGAAACGTTTTGCCATTAACATGTCAGGCGTACGCCGTGGCCAGCATGTACTGGATATTGCAGGCGGTACAGGTGACCTGGCTAAAGTATTCAGCCGTGAAGTCGGTCCTACCGGTCATGTGGTACTTTCAGACATCAACGAATCGATGTTGAATGTCGGTCGTGACCGTTTGATTGATGCGGGCTGCACCAATGTCGATTTTGTTTTGGCCAATGCCGAAACCCTGGAACCTTTTGCAGACAACAGCTTTGACTTACTCACCATCAGCTTCGGTTTACGTAACGTTACCGATAAAGATGCGGCACTCGCGGCAATGTACCGTGTACTTAAGCCAGGCGGTCGTTTATTGGTGCTTGAATTCTCTAAACCGGTGTTTGAGCCCTTCTCTAAACTGTATGACTTGTATTCGTTTACCGCTTTACCAATCATGGGCAAAATTATTGCCAATGACTCGGAAAGTTATAAATATTTAGCCGAATCTATTCGTATGCACCCAGACCAGCGCACCCTCAAAGGTATGATGGAAAATGCCGGATTCCAAAACTGTGATTACCACAACTTAACTGGTGGTATTGTGGCGGTTCACCGCGGCTTTAAACTTTAAGGTTTTATGCTATGTGGTCGATTCTTGCACTCGGTGCAGTTGAACGATTAATTCATCATGTAATTGATTTGGATGCGATTACCCGTATCCAGCTCAATCAATTGCAAGGCAAAATGTTGCGTGTGGTGATTGAGTCACCGCAGCTGTCTGTCAATGTGTTTTTTGACGACAACAAGGTGCGCCTGGAACCAACCGTTACCGGTCAAAGCGAATCACCTTCCATTTTTGAACAACGTCCATTCGATAAAAACCAGCAGATTTCGGAAGCGACTGCGACCTTACAAGTTAAAAATGTAGTCGAGCTGATCAAATTGCTGCTGGCAGATGATGTTGGCAATATTCCGCTGCAAGGGGACTATCACCTGTTGCAGGATATTCAACGCATCATGCAACAGGCCGAACCGGATTTAGCTGCGCATTTAAGTCCGTGGATTGGTCCTGCCTTGGCCCATGAACTGGGAAAAATCCAGCTGGCACCCAAACATTTAAAGCGTTCATTAGAAAGTTATTTATTCTTTGCTGAAGAGGCGTTAAAAGAAGATACCGGTCTGTTTGCCTCACGTTGGCAAATGGATGATTTGCAACAAGATACCCGAATTTTCAAGCAAAATTTAGATCGGGCTGAAGCCAAAATTCAACAGCTTCAGGCACAGATTGATTCAACTCAAAACTAGGTATAAGCATTTATGATTCCGCACGTTTCACGTTTACTCGAACTTTGGCGCATCGCCGCGCACTATAGACTCGACACGTTGTTTCCTGCTGAAGAATTACCTGAAAAAGCCCGTCATGCTTTAAGCCTGATTCGCATGCACCCTGCGGCATGGTCCAGTCGTGAACGTAAAAATCCGCTGAAGCTGAAACAAGCTTTGGAGGAAATGGGGCCGCTGGCGATTAAACTTGGGCAACTGCTTTCAACCCGCCGAGATTTGATTCCACCCGAAGTTCTACAACAGTTGGTATTACTGCAAGACCGTGTTAAACCCTTTGACAATAACCTTGCCAAAATGCGTATTCAGGAATCGCTAAAAGCCGATGTGAATACCTTGTTTGCCCGTTTCGATGAACAACCGCTTGCCGCAGCTTCCATTGCTCAAGTGCATACCGCTGCCCTGCATGATGGTCGTGAAGTGGTGGTGAAAGTCACTCGTCCCAATATTCGCAGTCAAATTTTACAGGATTTCGAGATTTTAGACTGGCTCGGTGCTGCCTTAGAAAAACGTTTAGAGGCTGCCCGCGCTTTGCATCTTTCTGAAATTATTCAGGACTATCGTCAGATCATTCTGAATGAACTGGATCTGACTTTAGAAGCTGACAACACTCGTCGTATGCGTCATTACTTCACCGGCTCAGGCATGATGTATGTGCCTGAAGTATATATGGACAGCAAAGACGTGATGGTCGCTGAACGCATCACCGGTGTGCCTATTTCCGACATTGCCACTTTTGACCGTATGGGGATGAATCGCGCAGACTTGGCAGAAAAAGGTTTAACCATCTTTTTTACTCAGGTGTTCCGCGACAACTTCTTCCATGCCGACATGCACCCAGGAAATGTGTTTGTCGAAACTATTAATCCGAGTAATCCACGCTTTATTGCGCTCGACTGCGCGATTATGGGTGAGCTGTCCAAACATGATCAAATGACTGTGGCACGCATGTTACTGGCAGTAATGAACAGTGACTTTATGCAGTTGATTCTTGTAGTGCATCAAGCCGGCTGGATTCCACCGGGTACAGACCAAGATGCTTTAGCGCGTGAAATGCGTCGCACGGTGGGGCCAATGGTATCGAAGCCGATGCATGAGCTGGACTTTGCCGGCATCCTGATTCAGGTCATGGATATTGCCCGTCGTTTCCATCTGGAAATTCCGCCGCAATTGATGCTATTGCTAAAAACCTTAGTGCATGTAGAAGGCTTGGGAACAGACCTTTATCCTGAACTGGATATCTGGAAACTGGCAAAACCAATCCTCACCGATTGGATTAAAGCGCAAATGAATCCTCAGAAGAACCTGAAGGAATTGGGGCAAAAAATTCCAGACCTTATTCTGGGTGCACAGGATTTACCAAGCCTGATGATCGATAGTCTGAACGGTTTAAAAAATCAGTCGGCCTGGCATTCCAAACAGTTGCATGAACTGCAAAGCATGCGTCTGCAAATGGAACATCAGCAAAAACGTAGCTGGATTTTCGGTAGCTTGATAGCGATCTTGTTATCGATTGCGATTATTGCACCGTGGTATGTATCCATTATTTTAATCCTGCTTTCCAGCTTGCTTGCCGTTTGGCGAATTGCGAAATAAGATTTCATATTCAAAAATAATATTAGCCCGCTTATGGCGGGCTAATATTATTCATAATATCTAAAGTTATTATTCAATTATTATTTTTAATGATTTGTTGCATTTAGTTCAATTTAGGTGTTTTTTTCACTTATTTTTTAACCATTTTTTTGTTATAAAGTAAAGCATCACTCATAACTAAAACTTAGGCTTTAGGGGATACTATGTTCAATCGGACTTTTAAACTAACAACATTAGCAATTGCAACTTCATTATTAGCGGCTTGTGGTGGTGGGGGAAGTAGTTCGTCTACGCCTGCTGCACCCACTATTAACGGTCTGGCTGTAGATGGTCCACTAGCAGGTGCTACAGTAACTTTCACTGAATGTAATAATGCGACCACAACAACAAAAAGTGACGGTACATTCACCTTCCCTCAGGGCTGTACATCAAGCCCTGTAACCATCACTGGTGGTATCGATACAGCGACTGATTTACCGTTTACTGGAGAAATTAAAGCGCCAAAACGTACATCAAATGAGCAAAACACCATTGTAGTTTCGCCAATTACTACACTCATTCAGGCAAGTATCGCAGCGGGTGCTACACCTGAACAAGCAACGCAACAAATTGCAACAGCTTTAAATTTAACAGGTAAAGATTTACTGTCAATTGATCCAATGAAAGATCAGGAAGTCTATGCCAAAACTGTTGCAGTGCAACAAATGGTTGAACAAATTCAAACTGTTGTCGCATCTCTAGGCGGTAGCACCACTCAAGCGGACTTAAATACTGTAGCATTTTCTGCATTACAAGCTGCATTGTCTACAGCTCCGGCTTCAGAAAACACATTGACCAGTACCGCGACCATCACAGCTGCAATTTCGGCAACTGTAGAAGCAGTAAAAGAAGATTTACCAGCCGAGACTGCGGCAAACTTGGCAAATGTACAAACCAACCTCGCAGCTTTAAGTGCAGAGGTGATTGCAACCAATGTTCAATCTGTAGAAACTGCGATTCAAAATGTACCTGCTGCAACATTCAGTCAAGGTACCGAGAGTATTAAAACAGTGACGCAAACTGCAGTGGTTGAAGCCAAAGAGTCTATTGCTGCTGAAAAAATTGTCACTGCTTTGGCACCTGTCCTGACTCAAGCACCTGCTCAAGTTGAAGAATCACTGAAGGCAATCAGTACAGCTGTTGCTAACCCAGAGGCACCAACATCTGGCACAGCAATTACAAATGCAATTACGCAGATTGAAACTGTTGTACCTGCCGGAACTATTACTCCTACAGTTACCGATGCTGTTCAAAATGCAAATTCATTCTATACAGACTATTTAGAATTGAATGGCTTTAGTGTACAGGGTACAAGCCAACCGATTACAGCACTAAACGCTTCACTCATTAACCCGATTCAAGTACCAAGTTTAAATAACCTTTTGGTGGGTATTACTTCTCAAGGTACATATGCAACAACGGCTAACCCAATTGCTGCTGCTGCTGCATTACACATTAGTACTGGCACTAAAACATTAACAATCTCTGCAAATAAGTTAAATCTTAACTTTAGTGCAGGTACATTAACTGCAGCTACCATTCCAGCAGGTACAGAGATTAAGGTTGATTCAACAATCAATAGCTTAAAAACTACTTTCACTGTAAACGCTGAGCAAAATGTACTGAGTAACGGTAAGATTGCCCTGAATACAACAACTTTAGGTTCATTGTCAGCTTCTTTAGCAACTCAGCTCAACAGTTTTAGTTTGAAAGGTGACACTGTTACCGTAACTGCAGTCATTAAGGCAACACCTGTTATTGCTATTAACAATGGTAATCCTGCTGTTGCCCCTAAATACACTTTAGGCACAACGGATGGATTTGGTTTATCAGCTAAATTTAAAGTAACGCAATAAGTGTGAACAAAGAGCTGCTGCAAAGCAGCTCTTTTTTATCATCTGGAAAAAATATGAAAAATATATCCACCATTCTGGGATTATTTTTAGGTGGTACTGCTGTTGCCTACGCTGCCCCGAATGATCCGTACCTACATGCAAAAAACTTTAATGCTCCTGCTTCTACACTGCAAATAGATCTTGCAGTGGACGCAGTCAATGACAGCATTGATATCTTTAATATGCGTGAGAGTGAAGGGATTACGGATAAATCTGCAGGAGATTATCAAGGCTTTCACCTCTCTGCAAAATACGATTTGAATCCACAATGGTCAATTGAAGGGGCATATTGGCACCGTTCAATTGATTACTCTCAAGATACCAACAAAATTCAAAGTGCGCTTCTCGCAGCCCGCTTTACGCCCGAACTGAATCTAAAAAAGAATGATGCTTTAAGTTTCCGCACCAGCATTTGGGGAAATACTGCAGATACATTAACCAAATCGACACCGACCACAGTTAATCAACGAACTTTTCAACAGGTCAATGTGGAAGATCCTCAAGACTTTCAAGTTCAGTTTGATGGTATTTTCTCACGAAAACTTGATGTTATGAATCAGCTGAATGCTTTTGCCAGTATCGGCTACAGCAAAGTAGAAGTCAGTAACCTGTACCTTCAAGCGATGCAGCAAGGCTGTTTAATGAATGTCAATATCAATAGCAGCAACCAATATTCAGGAAATCTGGCCCAACCCTGTACTAAGGGTGGAATTACACTCACCAACCTTCAAATCAGCGGCAACGCCAATGAGTTTGGACTGGATGTACAGCAAGATTTAAACTATGAAAGTTACTATGCCGGCTTAGGCGGTTCATGGAACTGGCGCTATAAACAATTTGAAAGCCAAATTGCCTATCAATATCAGCGTTTATGGCGCGATAAAATTGATGACCGCATCAGCAATTTTGGCAACGCGGCGATTAAAGACAATCATACCCTTGGCGCAAAATTCAGCTACGATTTCACTCCACATATCACCGGTTTTATGCAGGGTGAAATCTACCAGAACAACTTTGTCGGCAACATTCCCTTTCTCTATAACGGCGTAACGGCATCACGCTTGGATAAACGTTATGGACTGGCTTCTTTAGGGCTCAATATTCGTATGTTCTAGGCTTAAAATCCTTGATCTAAGTTAAAAAACCATTTATCGATCCGCAGCTTTATAGAAGCTGCGGATTTTTATTATTTGTATTGACTCATGAGTCACCAACTGAATCATCTCGCCATTGTTGCCCTGAGCTAGCTACTTAAAATAAGCATATCCTTATATATTTAATAATAGATCATGACGCAAATCCTGCAAAAACGTCCCCCAGCATTAAACATCCGTGCGGGTCACTTGGCACGTCAATTGATTGAAAAAGATGGTTTACTTGCCCAGCAAGTCGATATTATCCCTGGCGCTGCAGGTGGTCCCAAAGGGATTGGTATTCAAGGTTTAGATCAGGCCATTTTCGGTGATTTCTTGGCTCAGGCACCACAGCGCAGAACCCTGATTGGCTCATCTATTGGCAGCTGGCGCTTTGCCAGTATGGCTGCTTGGGGGGCGAAAGAAGGAACTGAACGCCTTTCAGAACTTTATACCAACCTGTATTTCCATAAAAAAATGACGCGTCAGCAGGTAGGAAATATTTGCCGCGAGATGCTGGTTAATCTGGTGCAAGGCAAAGAACAGCAACTGGTTAAGCACCCGGACTATCATCTGGCCGTCATCTCGGTCAAAGCCCAGCACATTTTCCAGAGTGACAGATCCCTGCCTTTACTGGCATCGGTAGCAGGTATCGTCAGCAGCAATGCCTTGGCACGCAAGCATAACCGTTTATTTATGCAGCGGGTCATCAGCCAACCTGAAACGGGCAAGCAGTTTAAGGTACAAGATGATTTTGTCACGCATTATCAGGCTTTAACCCAGGACAATGTCACACCTTGGCTGATGGCATCTGCGTCCATCCCCGGAGTCATGGCAGCTATTCGTGATATTCCAGATGCGCCCAAAGGCAGCTACCGTGATGGGGGTTTAATTGATTATCACCTTGACCTGCCCTTTGAAAGTCAGGGCATTGTGTTGTATCCGCACTTTAGCGACAGCATCACCCCGGGTTGGTTCGACAAGATGCTGTTAAAGAAACGCCAGGCCAATCCTGAAAATCAGGCGCGAACTTTACTGCTTTCACCTTCACAGGACTATTTGCAATCTTTACCACTGGGACGCTTGCCTGATCGTAAAGATTTCACTTTAAAAGGCCTGGATCAGAAAAAACGGATTCAGATGTGGAATCAATCAGTCGCAGAAAGCCAGCGTTTGGGCGATGAATTTTTAGAAATGGTCGAAAAGCAAAACTTCCCACAGTTTATGCAGGATTTATAAACCCATTTTAAATACAGGTTCATTTATCAGATGAACTGTACCTTATACATAAATCCCCTGTTTTTTCACTTGTTTTGATCGATAAAAAATAGACCACGCTCTTTTCAAGCTTTAAGCTCCGCTACAAGCGATGAGGAAACGAAATGATGATGCGTATATTTTTTTCTCAAAGCAGCGCTAATCACGTACACTATGCAGTGGCGATTTTCATTCGCTCTTTTTAATTTTGAACATATATTTTGGTGAAATTCTCATGAACAACTTGCAATGGCTCGATGAAGTAAAATTTAACGAACAAGGTCTAATCCCTGCCATTGCACAGCATCACCAAAGCGGCCGTGTGTTGATGGTCGCATGGATGAACCGTGAAGCTTTAGCCTTAACTGCGGAAAAAAACCAAGCGGTGTATTTCTCTCGCTCGCGTCAAAAATTGTGGCATAAAGGCGAAGAATCTGGTCATTTCCAGACCGTACATGAAATTCGTTTAGACTGTGATGCCGACGTAATTGTATTGCAGATCGAACAACACGGCGGTATTGCTTGCCATACCGGTCGTGAATCTTGTTTCTATCGCAAACTCACTGCAAATGGCTGGGAAATTGTCGATGCACAATTGAAAGATCCAAAGCAAATTTATGCTGAAAAATCGACCAATCAACACACCCTTGCCATGAATGCTTCGACTGCCCAATCTGAACAGGTTGAAGTTTTAGATTATTTGGGTCAAATGATGGCGGAACGCAAGAAAGCCGATCCAGATTCCTCTTATGTGGCCAAGCTGTATCATAAAGGCTTAAACAAAATTTTAGAAAAAGTCGGTGAAGAAAGCATTGAAACCATCATTGCAGCGAAAGACTTTAAAGCCGAGGTCAATGAAGACAATAAAAACGATCTAATTTATGAAGTGGCAGATTTATGGTTCCATACTATTGTCATGTTAGGCTATTTCGATCTTGAACCACAATTGGTATTAAACGAATTGGCACGTCGCCAAGGCTTGTCCGGCCTGGTTGAAAAAGCCAGTCGTCAACATTAAGCCCATGCCTGTGTCTGATCCGAAAAAACCGAGCGCCACTTATGAGCAAGCGATTGCCATAGATAATGCGCGTTTAGGCAAATCCTTTAAAGTGATTGCCTATGCAGGCACAGGTAAAACCACGACTTTACAAATGATCAGTGATGCCATGCCCGAGCGGCGTGGTATGTATCTGGCGTTTAACAAAGCCATTGCTAGCGAGGCGCAAAGTAAATTTCATCGCAACGTCGACTGTCGCACCTTTCACTCGCTGGCTTTTCGTAGTGCGCCGCGTGGCGTGACTGACAAACTGCGGCTGCCACGTTTAAGCCCGAGTTTTATTGCCAAAGAATATCGACTACAACCGATTACCCTGCGCCGGATGATGGGCGGGCGTTATGAAAAATATGTGATGATGCCATCGCGTCTCGCTAGTCTAGTGGCCAATGCGGTCAGTTATTTCTGCTCGACCAGTTCGCAATATCCTGCACCGCGCCATCTGCAAGCGCCGAGCTGGTTACATCCAGACGATATTGACGAATTGCAGAAACATTTATATCCGGCCATTGAACGGCGCTGGCTCGAGTCGATTGATCCCAATCATCAAGCCGGTATTGGACATGATATTTATCTAAAACTTTGGGCCTTGTCCGAACCGAATATCCCGGCAGGTTATGTGTTATTTGATGAAGCACAAGATGCCGATCCCCTGATGCTGGGAATTTTACTGCGTCAAAGAAATACCCAGGTGATTTATGTCGGTGATGCCCATCAACAGATTTATGCCTGGCGTGGTGCGGTCAATGCCATGCAGCAGCTGCCGCTGCCTGAATCGCGCTTGACCACATCATTCCGTTTTGGTGAAGAAATTGCCTTGAATGCCAATGCCATTTTAGGTGCCTTAAACGAAACCGTGCCTTTGCTCGGCAATCCGCACATGAATTCTAAAGTGATGAATAAACCGCATACCAAACAGCGTGATGCGATTTTATGCCGTACCAATGCACGGGCTATGGAACTGCTGCTTTCCGGACTGGTGCATGGCGACAAAGTCAGCTTGCAGGCCGATCATGCCAAACTGAACCGTTTTGTCGATGCCGCCAGCATGCTGAAACAGGGCCGCCGGGTCACCGATGTGCCGGAACTGGCCTGGTTTAATTCATGGCATGATGTGCATGAATACTGTGAAACCAATGATGGCAGTGACATTAAGCCTTTGGTGAAACTGGTGGATGATCACGGTACAGATCCACTCAAAAGAGCCTTGGCCAAAATCACCCCGATTGAACAGGCTGATTACATTATTTCGACCGCACATAAAGCCAAAGGTTTGGAATGGGATCGTGTGCATATCGAAGATGACTATCAATTCAAGGTCAATGAAAAAGACCATAAAATTAGTGACGAAGAGTTAAGATTGCTTTACGTGGCCTGCACACGTGCTAAAGTAAGTTTAAATATTCACCACATTTACGATTTGCTGCAACAACTGAAAAAGCAAATGCCGGTATCACTGCGTAAAGCTGTGGGAGAATAATTTTAGCTTTAGCTGCAAGGCAGGTGTTTTATGAAAATCGATTCTATTCAACTCAAACACGCGCTTCATTTTGCCGATCTCAAGCTGAAATTTAACGACAAGCCCATCACCCTGATTCTAGGCGATCAAAGCTCTGGCAAAACCGGCATTTTAAAATTTACCTATCAGGCACTGACCTGGTTTGCGGCTCGCTATAAAGATTTGCGTGCGACCGGTGTGGTGATGCTGGATCAGGACATCATGTTTACCCGCCTGCAATCCAAAATTGATATTCGGGTTCATATTCCGCCCGATATTGGTACTTTAAATGCCTCTAGCGAAGCTGGAGACAAAACACTCACTGTGTGTGACTGGCAAATTTATAAAACCTTAAATAGTCATGGCATTGGCACCAGCAAGGCCGAAACCCAACAATTAGACAATCTGGTAGAACTGTATCATAACGCGCTCAAACACGATCAGCTACAAGGTTTGCCCTTGATTGCCTATTACCCGGCAGAACGCTTTGTCAATGAAATGAACATTCAAAACAAGAATAATCCGGTGGTTTTTCAAACTTCACATGCCTATGAAATTTCCACCATTCCCTATACCACCTTTAGCCGTTTCTTTGAATGGTTTCGTGAAATTAGCGATATTGAAAATGCCCAGATTGCGCAGCTGTTTCAGCAACTAGTATCAAACCCTTCCATTCAGAAGAATAAAGAAAATGATTTTTTGCAACATCTGGTGAATGCACAAAAACAAATGAATGCGCCCAGTCTGGACGCTTTAAAACAGGCCTTAAGCACCGTTCTTCCTGATTTTGAAGATATTTATTTGCAATATCAGCCCAAATTACAACTGATGGTGAGTTATGCAGAAAAAACCATGCTCTATCAGCAGCTTTCCAACAGTGTCAAAAACTGGATCGCCTTGGTGGGAGATATCGTACGGCGCTTGTGCCTGCTCAATCCCAACAGTTTATATCCCTGTCTGGAAGGCGATGGCATTTTACTGATTGATGCGATTGATCACCAGCTGGATCAAAATACTTCGCAAGTGATTTTACAGCGCCTGCATCAGGCTTTTCCGCGTCTGCAAATTATTGCCACCGGCAACCGTACCGAATTACTGGAACATGCCACTGAATATCAATGCTTAAAACTGGAAAATAAACAGCTGTTTGATATGCAGCTACAGCCTTTGCAGGAAAAGTTTGACACCATTTATGAGAACCTGGTGTTTAATGAAGAAGTGATTGAAACCGACACTTTAACTGAACCTGAATTGGAAAGTATCACTCCACAAAGCCTGTTAGAACAGATTCAACAGCATTTAAATGGTGAACAGCAAACCGAATTGCTGCGTTTAATTCAACAACAGGATGATACATCTTCTCCCCATCCTTTGCCTTGACTGAAAAGATTGAATTTAATTCAAAAAATTTTCAATCTTAAAAACACTCCGTTCTGGGGCATGGTCTGGCTTAACACGCTGCGCCCCTTTTGCATGGACAGGCGTATAATAAACAGGGTTTGTTGACACTTCGTCTATGTTTGCAACATATACGTCTCATGCTCAATTTTAGCCTGCAGCACAAGCCATTTATGAAATGTCGACCAACCCTTGTGTGTGCGCAAAAATAATTGATGTTGTTTTACTCATGTCAAAAGATCATGTATATTTAAAGTTTAATAGTAAAATCCGATTTTACTATGACTTTTTACAGGTTGCGCAACACAGCTTGTTTTTCATTTTTTAACTCAAACCGGCTTTCAAGATTGAGAAGTTTGGATGGCTCTTTGCAGTCCTGTAATCCTTGAAAGATAAGATTCACGCTTAGGTTTTTATCACCTAACTCACGACTTTGGATATGAGTGTGCTACCGATTATTATCTTGTTACCGTTAATACTAGGCACAACCCTTGTCTCGTGGCTGAAATTTTCACGCGGGGTGACGGCCTTAGCCGCTATAGGGGTCAGCCTCAGTAGTCTGACCCTGTTACTGATGCAAGCTAAAGATGTGTTTAATGGCGGAACAGTCACACAAACTTGGGCCTGGCTACCCCAACTCGGTATCGATTTAAGTTTTCGTCTGGATGCCTTAGGCCTGTTATTTTGCTTGCTGATTAGCGGTATCGGAACGCTAATTTATATCTATGCCTATTATTATTTAAACCCTAGAAACTCCCTGAGCAAACTGTATCTTTTGCTAATGCTGTTCATGGCCTCCATGCTCGGCATATCACTTTCTAATAATTTAATTTTACTGCTTATTTTCTGGGAGCTCACCAGTATTTCCTCCTTCCTGCTGGTCGGTTACTGGAATAATTATGAAGCGGCACAACGTGGTTCACGTATGGCGCTCACCATTACCGGCATGGGTGGTTTGGCTATGCTAGGCGGTTTCATTCTGTTAGGTCAAATGACCGGAACCTACCAGATTGACCAGATCCTTACGATGAAAGATCAAATTCAGAATCATTCATTATTTGTTCCAGCTTTATTGCTGATTTTAACTGGAGCCTTTACCAAAAGTGCCCAGTTTCCGTTCCATTTCTGGCTACCGAATGCCATGGCAGCACCGACCCCGGTTTCTGCCTATTTACACTCTGCCACCATGGTCAAAGCCGGAATTTTCCTGCTGGCCCGTTTTATCCCGATTTTTGTCGGTGCCGCGCTGTATCACAATATTGTGACTTTCGTGGGCTTGTTCACCTTATGTATGGCTGCCTTTTTTGCCATTTTCAAGGAAGACTTAAAAGGCTTGCTGGCCTATTCCACCATCAGTCATTTAGGTCTGATTGTGTGCTTGTTGGGGATTGGCTCACCCCTAGCGATTGCTGCCGCCATTTTCCATATTATTAACCATGCCACCTTTAAAGCTGCCCTATTCATGATTGCCGGGATCATTGACCATGAAACCGGAACCCGTGATTTGCGTAAACTCAGCGGTATCTGGCAGTTGCTGCCCTTTACTGCGACCCTGACCATGATCACGGCTGCCTCTATGGCCGGTGTACCCTTGACCAATGGTTTCCTATCCAAGGAAATGTTCTTTACTGAACTTTTGGCCAACCTGTCCGGCCCAGCACTGATTTTTTCTGCGATTGCCGCAACGCTGGCCGGAATTTTCGCAGTGACCTATTCAGTACGTTTGGTACATGGGGTATTTTTTGATGGACCTGTAGGCTCGCAGGTACCCAACCACAAAGTTCATGAACCCCCTTTCGGCATGCGCTTACCTGCAATACTGCTGGCAGTTTTATGTATTTTGGTCGGTTTTGCACCTGCCCTGCTGGTGGAAAACATTGTTAATTCAACTGCACGTGCCAGCACTCAGATGCCTGACTTTACCGGTACCCATTTAGCCATCTGGCATGGTTTTAACCTGCCTTTGCTGATGAGTGCCATTGCGTTATTCGGCGGAATCATTTTCTATTTTGCTTTGGCCAAAAGCGGTCGCATTCGGGAAATTGATCTTGATCCTATCTTGGGCAAATTTCAGGGCAAAGTGCTGTTTGATTTATTTCTCAAGCACCTGTTACTCAGTTCACGTAAGTTCAAGCGTCAAACTGAAAATGGCTCACTGCAAAGCTACCTGATGTGGATTGTACTGTTCAGTGCCGCTTTGCTGAGCATGCCTTTTATCCATCAAGGTCTGACCACTGGCACACGTGAACTTACCCACGCCCCTGCAATTGCCATTGTACTATGGCTGCTCTTGTTCTCGGCCTGCTGGATGATGCTGTGGTTCCATCATGAACGGATCAAGGCGGTACTGATTAGCGGCGCAGTAGGTCTTGTCGTTACACTGGTTTTTGTGACCCTTTCTGCCCCTGATCTGGCCTTAACCCAAATCACGGTCGACGTGGTTACTACTGTACTGCTACTGATGAGCCTCTCCTTGCTGCCACAGCTCACGCCTTATGAATCCAGCGTTTCGCAGCGCTGGCGCGACGCACTGATTGCCATTGGCGGTGGTCTGGGCATAGGCTGGATTAGCTGGCTGATCTTGACCCGTGACCACAATTCAATTTCATGGTTCTTTATGCAACAGTCGCTCCCCCTCGGTGGCGGCTCCAATGTGGTCAACGTGATTCTGGTCGACTTCCGTGGTTTCGATACCTTCGGCGAAATTACCGTACTCGGTATTGCTGCTGTAGGAGCACTTTGTCTCATGGATGGCATGCGTGCACACGGTACCACCATCACACAGGGACTGACTTACCGCTTTAATCCTTCTCCGTTGATGTTCCGTATTACCGCATCGTGGGTATTGCCTTTGGCACTGGTAGTGAGCCTGTATATCTTCCTGCGCGGACATAACCTGCCGGGTGGTGGATTTATTGCCGGTCTCATTACCGCTTTGGCGCTGGTGATTCAATACATTGCCTTAGGCCAGGACCAGGCTGAACAGATGCTAAAAGCCAAATCAGGCCGCTTATATGAAATCTGGATTGGTTCAGGTCTAAGCATTGCAGGACTGACCGGACTCGCTGCCTGGTTCTGGGGACGTCCATTCCTGACCAGCGCCCATGTGTATATCGCTCCGCCCCTGTTGGGAGATATCCATCTAGCATCTGCGGCATTATTTGATGTCGGTGTCTATGTCACCGTGGTGGGTGCCACCATGTTGATGATTTCAGTCTTGGGTGACTCGCGCCACTCCAGCATGTCTGGTCCGGTATTGAAAGGGGAATAAAATGATTAGTCTCGAATTTTTACTGGCCTCTGCCATTGGCTTACTCACTGCAACAGGCATTTACCTGATCTTGCGTGCCCGTACTTTTCCTGTGGTTTTAGGATTGGCGATGATTGGTTATGCGGTCAATTTATTCCTGTTTGCCATGGGACGCATTCAGGTCAATGCACCAGCTGTCCTGACTGAAACCAGCAAGGCTACCGATCCTCTACCTCAAGCTCTGGTGTTGACTGCCATTGTGATTGGCTTTGCTACCACCGCCTTTATTGTACAACTGGCTTTGCGCAGCCGTTATGAAACCGGAACCGATCACGTCGATGCAAAAGAAGAAATCAACCCGATTGACTCGCGTGAGGATGAGCCTTAATGAATGCGATCCTCCAGTTCTGGACTGAACATACCCCGATCTTTAGCATTTTAATTCCGGCATTTACCGGCTTTTTGCTGGTTCTTTTAGGCAATCCCGGGCCAGGTTCATTATCCCGTGATTGGCGACAGCCTTGGCGTCGCGGCATTAGTTATGTCTCGTCAATACTGGGATTAAGCACTGCGATAGTATATTTAATATTCGCTAGCAGCGGGCAAATTAGCACCTACAATCTCAGTGAGTGGTCTGCACCATTCGGAATTGTGCTGGTTCTGGATCAGCTTTCTGCCCTGATGCTGGTGCTGACCTATGCCCTGGCTACACCGATCTTATGGTTTGCCAGTCATGCATGGGATGCAAAAGGGCGTTATTTCCATGCCATGTTCCATTTTTTACTCATGGGCTTATGTGGCGCATTTCTGACAGGCGATTTATTTAACTTATTTGTATTCTTTGAAATCCTGTTGATGGCCTCTTATGTCTTGCTGCTCCATGGACAAGGCAAGGCACGTTTTCAGCTCGGCATTCATTATGTCACCATCAACCTCCTGGCCTCTGCACTATTCCTGATTGGTCTGGGCATGATCTACGGCAGTGTCGGCAGTTTAAATATGGCCGATGTCGCCCGTTTAATCCCGCTGTTAGAACCAGATCAGCATACACTGGCGGTTGCAGGTGGCTTGCTGCTCTTTGTGGTCTTTGGCATCAAGGCTGCCATGTTGCCGGTAGGCTTCTGGCTGCCAAAAACCTATGCCGTTGCCACCACTCCCGTGGCTGCTATTTTCACCATCATGACCAAAGTCGGCATTTATGCCATTCTTCGAGTCAATGGCACGATTTTTGATGACCAATTAAGTCAGAGTATTCTGGCAAACTGGTTACTTCCAATCGGTTTAGCCACCTCAGTCTATGGCGTGATTGGCGCCATTGGAGCCGAACGTTTACGCCGTTTTGTCGGCTTTATGATTTTATCCTCCATCGGTACCCTGCTGATTGCCATTTCACTGTTTAATACTTTGGCTTGGGCTGCAGGACTGTACTATCTGGTTCATAGCACCATTATTGGCGCTGCGTTTTATCTGCTCTCGGGCTGGATTACTTCACAACGCGGTGAATTCAAAGATCATTTCAATATTGCTCCGAAAATAAAACAGCAAAAAGCGGTGTCATTGACCTTCTTTTTGATTGCTTTAATGATGGCGGGTTTACCACCTTTTAGTGGCTTTTTAGGCAAGGTTTTTATCTTGCAGGCGACTTCGCATTCCTCTTATCAGGGCATTATTATTGCAGTCGTGTTATTGGTGAGTTTGCTCAGTATCATTGCCTTTACCCGGGTTGGCTTCATTCTGTTCTGGCGCGCCAGCAAACCTGAAGATCACCCGGAAACTGAAGAATTTAAAGCTTATCAGGCCCTACCCGATCGAGCCCCTGCACGCAATGACAAAACCATTTATCTGCTGTTGTCAGGCTTGGTGCTGTATATGGTTGGCGCAAATCCAATTCAGCAATATATGTTCAAAACGGCTGAACAAATCCAGAACAATGGCTTATATGAACAGGTTATTTTACATAGAGATAATCTGCATCAAGTGATTAGCGTGCAGCCTTATCATCCTGATAATTTACCTGAAACCAAATATGGTGGTGAAACGGTTGATCCTAATGCCCATCTGATTCCTTACATTATCTCTGAAGATACGCTCGAAGGTGAGCACATTTCAGAATATAAGCAACGCCAGATCAGGCAGCAGCAAGACCAGCAAGCCGCTGATCCGGATGATGCCAAACTCAAGCCTATGGAGCCTTAAGCATGCGAAAAACATCGTTTTGGGAAAACTGGCTGCCTCATCCCTTTGTTTCGGTAATTGTGGCCTTAAGCTGGGTCATGCTGTCACATAGCCTTGATCCGGCAACCTTGCTCATGGCCTTATTGCTGGGAATTGCCATTCCACGTTTAGTCAAACCTTTTATTAGTCATACCCCTAATATTCACTGGATTTTGGCCGTAAAATTATTCTTTGTGGTGTTATGGGATATTATTGTCTGTAATATTAAAGTGGCCAAATTGGTACTTGGCCCCCCCCATAAACTACATCCCAAATGGTTTCGTGTGCCTTTGGAAACTCAGCATGAACAGGTTAATGTTCTGCTGGCACTGATTATTACCACCACCCCGGGTACGGTAACTGCAGGGATTGATGATGATCGTGGCGATATTCTGGTGCATGCTTTAAGTACCGATAATGCCGAAATTGATATTCTCGAAATTAAAACCCGTTATGAAAAAGCACTGATCGAAATCTTTGATGTGGAATTAGGAGAAGATTCATGAGTATTTTGCCTTATGCACTTGGTCTGTGTATGGTCGCAATCACTGTTTCTATGTTTCTTTGCCTGGTTCGTATGGTGATGGGGCCATCCATCGTAGATCGGCTTTTAGCACTGGATACCCTGTTTCTGAATGCAACCTGTCTGGTGGTCATTCTGGGCCTTTATTGGGCCAGTACCTCCTTATTTGAAGGCGCGCTTCTGGTGGCCATGCTGGGATTCGTTTCTACCGCAGCCCTGGCACGCTACTTTACCACTGGTCATGTGATCGATTAGGAGCTACAGCAATGCAACTTGTCATGGAAATTCTGGTCTCGATTTTTTTATTGATTGGCTCCTTCTTCATGCTGGTGGGTGGTATTGGTATGGTGCGCCTGCCCGATTTATTCATGCGCCTACATGCACCGACCAAGTCCAGTACCTTGGGACTTGGCAGCTTCTTAATTGCCGCCATGATTTTTTCAGCCTTTCAGGGACGTTTTGGTTTTGCCGAACTGTTGCTGACTTTACTGGCGTTCATTACTGCGCCCGTATCTGCAAACCTGATGGCACAGGCCGCACTGCATTTACGTTTACGTTCAACCAGTGGTGAAGTGCCGGAAGCGCTAGATCGTCCCTTACCCTGGCAACGTACCCGACGCCGTAATCCAAAAGCAGAAAAAGACTCACATGATGATCTGGCCTGAAATCGGCTCATTTTGAGTAGAATTGACTGCCATAAAAAAAGCCACCCTAAGGTGGCTTTTCTTTTTTAGCAATTATTCATCATCTTGCTTTGCTTCAGCAGGCGGTAAATCCTTCACTGCTTCAGCAATCAGACCAAACATATAGTTACCATATGCGTTGGTTTTGTCGTAATGGAAACGCAAGCGAGGCGTTACACGTGTCTTGATACGACGACTGAGTTCGTGACGCAAGAAACCAGAAGCCTTATTTAAAACTTCTAAGGTCTCTTTGTTCGCTACTTCACTTTGCTCATCGCCCAGCTCACGACCCATCACGGTTACATAAACTTCGGCATATCCTAAATCTGGGCTAACTTTAACCGCAGAGATGGTCACTAGACCACCTAAGCGTGGATCTTTCAGCTCTTGGCGAATCAGTTCAGACAATTCTCGCTGAACTGAGTCTCCCATACGCTTCAGACGTTGACTACCCGCCATTAAAGACTCCGTTTAATCAATTGAACATCATAGACTTCGATTTTATCGAGTACTTTAATGTCTTTATAACCTTTCACCGCAAGACCACATTCCATACCAGCACGAACTTCTTCAACCACTTCTTTATAGCGACGAAGAGATTCAAGCTCACCTTGGAATACCACCACGTCATCGCGTAATACGCGAATCGGTTTATTACGGTGTAACATGCCTTCAAGAACCATACAGCCCGCAGCCGCACCAAACTTACTTGAGTGGAACACTTCACGTACTTGAGCTACACCTAGAATCGTTTCACGATGCTCAGGCGCAAGCTTACCGCTCATTGCCGCTTTCACATCATCAATCAATTCATAAATGATGCTGTAGTAACGAATGTCGATACCATCTGCATCCGCTTTTTGACGTGCAGTATTATCAGCACGTACGTTAAAGCCTAGAAGTACAGCTTCAGACGATTCAGCAAGGGTAACGTCAGACTCGGTAATTGCACCTACACCTGAACCGATCACACGTACACGAACTTCATCAGTGGCCAATGCTTGCAAGGCTACCGTCAATGCTTCCAATGTACCGCGTACATCAGTTTTAAGCACAACGTTCACATAAGGAACATCTTTTTTGCCCATAGATGCCATGATGTTTTCAAGACGCATTGCACTTTGACGCTCAAGACGTTTTTCACGTTCACGAGACATCCGTGCATCAGCGACTTCACGTGCTTTCTTCTCATCGTTAACAACAAGAACTTCGTCACCCGCCATTGGCGCTTCAGGAAGACCCAGGATTTCGACAGGAATCGAAGGACCTGCCGATTTAATACGTTTACCGTTTTCATCTACCATCGCACGAACGCGACCATAAGATGCACCAGCAAGCACTAAATCACCCACATTCAATGTACCGTTTTGTACAAGAATAGAAGCAACAGCACCACGGTCTTTATCTACACGTGCTTCAATTACCACACCTTGCGCAGCACCTTCTTCAGATGCTTTCAATTCAAGCAATTCAGACTGAATCAAAATCAAGTCTAGAAGTTCATCAATACCTTGACCAGAATGTGCAGAAACCATTGCTACAGGTACGTCACCGCCCCATTGTTCAGGCACGATTTCTTTGGTGGTCAATTCGTTCAATACGCGATCTGGATCGGCAGATTCTTTATCCATCTTGTTGATTGCAACAATGATTGGCGTACCTGCAGCACGTGCATGATCAATTGCTTCTGCAGTTTGTGGCATTACACCATCATCAGCCGCAACAACCAGAACCACGATATCAGTCGCTTTCGCACCACGTGAACGCATTGAAGTAAACGCTGCGTGTCCCGGTGTGTCTAAGAAAGTGATAATGCCTTTATCGGTTTTAACGTGATATGCACCGATATGCTGTGTAATACCGCCCGCTTCGCCCGCAGCTACTTTGGTACGACGGATACGGTCAAGAAGCGATGTTTTACCATGGTCAACGTGACCCATAATAGTGACTACAGGAGCACGAGTCGTTTGAACACCACGTGCTTCTTCAGCTGCTTCAAGTAAGTTATCTTCAGCTTGAGTATCAGATACTAGAACTGGGTTATGACCCATTTCCTCAACTACAAGTGCCGCAATTTCTTGCTCAATCGCCTGGTTCTGAGTAACAAGCTCACCCATTTTCATAAGTGATTTGATGACTTCGCGAACCTTGATCGCCATTTTTGCAGCTAAGTCAGCAACAACAATGGTTTCACCAATTTCAACATCATAAACTTGCTTTTTAACAGGTTTTTCAAAACCATGCTTGTTGCCTTGGCTGGTTTTCAAACCACGTTTATGCTGGTTATGGCTGAAAGATTGCTCTTCCTGACCACGACGTCCACCTTTTTTCGGTGCACGTGCAGTTGTGGTGTTACCACCGCGTTTAATTTCACGGTCTTCTTTCGCAAATGAATCTTCATAAGCCTGACCAACAAGGCCAGCCGCCAATGGAGAATCATCAACAACACGAATCGTTGCCGTAGTATCTTCAGAGGTGTACTTAGAAGCCATTTGACGCATTTGTTCAAGCGTACGTTGTTGAGCTTCTTCAGCCGATTTACGACGTGCTGCTTCTTCAACTGCTTTTAATTGCGCAGCTTGTGCTTCACGTGCTTTTTTCTGTTCAGCCGTCTCAACCTGTTTAACCGTTTGTTTTACAATTGGTTTATTGTTCGACTTACGCTTCACAACAACAGCAGCTTTTGGTACTTCCTGCTTAGCCGTTTCTTGCTTAGCAGCAGCACGCATTGCTTCTAAAGCTTGTTTCGCCTTAGATACGCCTGGTTGAAGTGCTTCAGCTTTTTGTTCAGTATTAGCAGCAGATGCAGTCGCATTCTTGTCTGCCTGTGCTTTAGCAAGTGCTTCAGCTTTGATTTGTTCAGGATCTGGCTTAACAAATGTATGTTTCTTACGAACTTCTACATTAATCGTTTTCGCCTTACCTGATGTACTTGCCACTTTAGCAGTACTGGTTGTTTTACGTTTCAACGTGATTTTTCCTGCATGCCCATCGTCTTGACCATGAACTTTCTTCAAATGGTTAACGAGGGTATTTTGTTGTTCAGTGGAAATAATATCTTCAGCCTTACGTTGCGGTAAACCTGCGTCACGAACCTGCTCTAGGAGCTTCTCAACGGGGCGATCCACGCTGAGAGCCAACTCTTTAATCGACTTGTCCGTCATATATTTCCTCCTAGTTAAACCATGATTCGCGCGCTTTCATAATAAGTTGACCCGCTTTTTCCGCACCTAAACCTTCAATATCTTCAATATCGTCAGTCGCTTGGTCAGCTAAATCATCTACAGTCACCACACCGCGGGCCGCAAGGGCATATGCGATTTCCTGTGTCATTCCTTGCATTGCAACAAGTTCTGCACTTGGATCTTGAATGTTTTCTTGTTGTTTTAACGCGTCTGCCAATGTAATTTCTTTCGCACGGCTTTGCAATAATTCAACAGTTTCAGCATCCAACTCAATTTCATCAAATGTTTCAGCTGGAACATAAGCAATTTCTTCTAGTGAAGTAAAGCCCATATCAACCAAAGCCATTGCCAAGTCTTCTTCAATATCCAGACGGGTGACAAACATGTCTAGATATTGTTGAGCTTCATTTTGTTGACGTGCGTAGAATTCATCTTCGAGCATCATATCCAGTTTGTAGCCTGTCAATTCAGAGGCTAAACGGACATTTTGACCTTGTGAACCAATAGCACGTGCCAACTGATCGCTTGCTGCAAAAATGATGTCTGCGCTGTGAACATCTTCATCAATCACAATACTCGATACATCTGCAGGCTCTAAAGCGCTTGCGATGTACTGTGCTGGATCGTCAGACCATACAACGACATCAATACGTTCGCCATTGAGCTCTGATTGTACTGCCTGGATACGTGTACCACGCATACCAATACAAGCACCTACAGGATCAATACGGTGATCGTTGGTTTTCACAGCAATTTTAGCACGAACGCCCGGTTGACGTGCAGCTGCTTTGATTTCGATAATTTCTTCAGAAATTTCAGGAATTTCTTTCTTCATCAACGCAATCAGCATTTCAGGACGTGCACGTGACAATAATAATTGTGCACCACGGCCTTCACGATTCACGCTATATAAAATCGCGTTTACACGTTGTTTGGGACGAAGAATTTCCTTAGGAATCATTTCTTCACGGGCAAGATAAGCTTCCGCATTGTCACCCAAGTCAATAATAAAGCCATCTTTGGTTTGTTTTTTCACTTCACCATAGATAAGTTCACCGACTTTAGACTCATAGGCATCAGCAACTAAAGCACGTTCAGCTTCACGAATTTTTTGTACAATTACCTGTTTGGCAATTTGTGCAGCAATTCGACCGAAATCAATCGATTCCACTTCGAGTTCACGAATGTCACCAATTGACCATTGAGCAGGATCAACATCAGAAATGGCATCCTGACATGCAGGCATCTCGTGATCTTCATCAGCTACTACTTCCCATTGACGGAAAGTACGGTAATCACCTGTTTTACGATCGATTTCCACACGTAAACGTGCTTCTTCCGAGTGTGTGCCTTCATAAAATTTCTTTTTAGTCGCAGCTACAAGCGCTTGTTCTAGCGCTTCAAAGATCGCTTCACGAGGTACACCTTTTTCGTTACTAACCGTTTCTACTACGGTAAGAATTTCACGTGCCATAAGTCACCTATTCGTTCAGATTCTTATTTATTAGATAAATTAATCTTGGTAAATCAAATTTGCTTTGTCGATATTATGACTATCAATTTCAAGAATTTGTTGTTTTTCAACTTCCACTTGAATGAGTTCATTTTCAAGATCAACAGCAACCAGTTTTGCTTGAAATTTACGACGGTTATCTACCGCACTAATCAGACGTAATGCAATTTGATGTCCAATATAGGCTGGCATTTGTTCGAGTTGAAAAAATGGACGATCCCAACCTGGCGAAGATACTTCAAGTGAATATTCACCAGAAATTGGATCATGCACGTCAAGCATGGCACCGACTTGCTGTGTTACGCGAACACAGTCTTGTACGCCTATGCCACGGCCCTGCTCTAGCTCGCCTTCTTCATTCAAAACAGGCTGGGCATCGGTTTCATTTGCTTTATCAATATAGATACGCAATAAAGAACGCTTTCCTTGAGGAAGAAATTCGATTCCCCAAAGATCTACATTGCATGCTTGCACTGCAGGAGCGATTAGATCTTGGAGTGCTTGAGTTTTATTTGATAGCTTCATTTACTCTCGTCAATATGGTGCGATTTAATGGTCACGGTGACCGGTTCAGACTAACTCAACTATATTAGTAGTGAAACATGACGATTTGACCAATAAATGTCGGACACTACACGATAGCCAATAAAAAAGGGCGTAATCGCCCCTATTTACACAGAAAAACCAAAGTCCACTGTGCAAAAAGGCCCACCTTTTGTGAGCCTTTTAGAAACTTGGTAGCGGGAGCTGGATTTGAACCAACGACCTTCGGGTTATGAGCCCGACGAGCTACCAGACTGCTCCATCCCGCATCAACGTGCAAAAATTATATACAATCTACCGAACATTTTCAATCAAAAACTATTCAGTGATTACTTGATTAAGTTGCACCCTAATCAAAAGTGGTAGCGGGAGCTGGATTTGAACCAACGACCTTCGGGTTATGAGCCCGACGAGCTACCAGACTGCTCCATCCCGCATCAACATTGCAAAAATTTTATCTCACCTTAATACTCAAGGTGCCTATTTCAGTTTGCATCTAAAATAAGATTGATTGGTAGCGGGAGCTGGATTTGAACCAACGACCTTCGGGTTATGAGCCCGACGAGCTACCAGACTGCTCCATCCCGCATCAACAGATTTGCTGCACAACACCAACTTATGTTCTGGATTACAAGTTGGTGCGGAAGGGGGGACTTGAACCCCCACGCCCGAAGGCACTACCACCTCAAGGTAGCGTGTCTACCAATTCCACCACCACCGCAGCTGTGTCGCATTCTAGTCGGATCAAACCAAAAAAGAAAGAACTAAATCAGATTATTCACCAGTTTTTGGTGCAACTGGCGAAGTTTCAGGCGATTGAGTTTGTGCAGGAACTGGGGTTTGTACCGATTTTAAGCTGTAAGCATCGGTGGTTTGTTTTTTTGCAAACACCGCTAAACTTAAGCTGGTGACAAAAAATAAGGCGGTTAAAATTGCGGTTACACGGGTTAAAAAATTACCAGAACCCGAAGCACCAAATACGGTTGCTGCACCGCCACCACCAAATGATGCACCCGCATCGGCACCCTTACCATGTTGTACCAGAATCAATACAATCATTAAAAGGGCTAAGATAATATGTACTACCAGCACAAATGCATGCATGCTGAACTCCTAATTATTTTGTATTTGCAAAAGCCTGAGCAATTTTATAGAAAGACTCTGCATTTAAAGATGCACCACCAACCAGCGCACCATTAATATCTGGACAGGCAGCCAACTCTACTGCATTTTCTGGCTTAACACTACCACCATACAGAATCGCCATGCTTGCACCTAAAGGTGTAATTTGAGTTAAACCTTCACGAATTTTAGCGTGCATTGCCTGTGCATCTTCAGGTGAAGCTGTTTTGCCGGTACCAATCGCCCAAATGGGTTCATAAGCCACCACAATATTCTTCCATTGCTCTGCTGTTACAACAGTCGCAATATCACAAATTTGTTGCAAGACCACCTGCTCTGCCTGACCATTTTCACGCTGTTCCAGGCTTTCACCCACACAGTAAAGAATGGTTAATCCGGCATTTAGAGCATTCTTAACCTTTTCATTCAGAATCTGGGCAGTTTCAGTAAAAATTTCACGACGTTCTGAATGACCGATCAGTACAAAATCAATTTGCTGATCTTTGAGTAGTTCAGCACTCACCTCACCGGTATATGCCCCTGTTCCAGAAATACGGGAAACATCTTGGGCAACGCTATAGATGGGGCGAATTGAATCTGCTAATTCACTCGTCACTCCAGCCAAAGCAAGCATGGTAGGTGCAACACCTAAATAACAATCTTGTTCTTTAATTTCATTATTTTGCAATAATTTTTTAAAATCATTTACCCATACTTTGGCATCTGCTTGCATTGGGTTCATTTTCCAATTGCCGACAACCCAAGGAGTAATAGTCGAACCCGACATACAGTAACCTATTAAAAACAATTCATTAAACCGCGCACATTCTACACGGAATTCAGCATTTTTTAGATAATTTTCACCAGCCTTTTTTATAAGTTTGTTGTTTTTCAAAATTGCTACAAAAAAAAACTTGGTCTTGTAATTACGACTGGTTCAAAGTTTTATCTGATATTAAGTAGATGACAACACTTTCAGATATGGTATTTTTATATAACAAAAGTATAATTTAATGATACCAATTATAAACAGATTGATTAAGCAGGCATATTAAAGCATGGCAGCATTACAAGGATCACCAAGATTTACAGGTTTTATTCGGCGTTTAGTCGAAGATGGCTTAGTTTCTGCTGAAAATATGCAGAGTGCAATATTGAATGCAAAAAAAGCCAATCAGGATATTGTGCCTTTTTTAATTGATCAGTTGAAAATTTCATCTTTAGAAATTGCAGTAAAAATTTCTCAAGAATTTGGCGAACCTCTTTTTGACTTGAGTGCATATGATTCAGCTCAAATTATCCGCGAAGGTGTGGATGAAAAACTCATCAGTAAACATTGCATTCTACCGATTTTTAAACGTGGCAATTTACTGTATGTGGCAACCAGCAATCCAACCAATATAGATGCAATGGATGCGATCCGCTTCAGCAGTAAAATGAATATTGAAGCGATTATTGTAGAACACCAGAAATTACACAAACTGATTGAACAAAATTTTACTCAAGCAGATAGCTTTGAATTCTCCGATGATGATATCGACTTAAATCTCGAGCAAGAAGACTTAAGTCAAAAAGATGATGATGATCATGATCAAAAAGAAGATGAAGCACCGATTGTTAAATATATTAATAAACTACTGATTGATGCCATTCGCATGGGCGCTTCAGATTTGCATTTTGAACCTTATGAAAAATCTTATCGGGTACGTTACCGTATTGACGGTGTATTACGTCAAATTGCTAATCCCCCTTTGCAACTGGCTACACGTTTGGCATCGCGTTTAAAAGTCATGTCGCAAATGGATATCTCTGAAAAACGCTTACCTCAAGATGGACGGATTAAACTTAAGCTTTCAAAAAGCAAAGCTATCGACTTTCGTGTCAACTCTTTACCAACCCTGTTTGGGGAAAAACTGGTACTGCGTATTCTCGATCCATCCAGTGCCATGCTCGGTATTGATGCATTGGGTTATGAACCAGAGCAGAAAGAGCTGTTTATGCAGGCCTTAGATAAACCTCAGGGCATGCTATTAATTACCGGCCCCACTGGTTCAGGTAAAACCGTATCACTTTATACTGGCTTGAATATTCTGAATCGTGAAGACACCAATATTTCAACTGCCGAAGATCCAGTAGAAATTAACCTGGAAGGAATTAATCAGGTCAACGTCAACGCCAAAGTAGGCTTGACCTTCTCTGCAGCGCTAAAGTCTTTTCTACGTCAAGATCCAGATATTGTTATGGTGGGTGAGATTCGAGATCTGGAAACCGCCGAAATTGCCGTAAAAGCCGCGCAGACGGGTCATATGGTGATGTCTACCCTGCATACCAACAGTGCACCAGAAACCTTAACCCGCTTAAGGAATATGGGGGTTCCGTCTTTCAATATCGCGACCTCTGTAAACTTGGTGATTGCACAACGTTTAGCACGTCGTTTATGCTCACAATGTAAAGTTGCGACAGATATTCCTGAACCTAGCTTACTAGAAATGGGCTTTACAGAAGAAGATCTTAAGCATCCAGATTTTCAAGTATATCAGCCTGTAGGCTGTCCCGAATGTCGTGAAGGTTATAAAGGTCGTGTCGGTATTTATGAGGTCATGAAAGTAACACCTGAAATTTCAAAAATTATTATGGAAGAAGGTAATGCACTGGAAATTGCAGCAGCTTCTGAAAGATCGGGGTTTAATAATTTAAGACGTTCAGGATTAATTAAGGTTATGCAGGGGGTGACTTCGCTTCAGGAAGTCAATCGTGTAACCAGTGAATAAATGAAAATTTAAAATAAGGATAAACGCATGGCTGTCAAAAAAGCACAGATGATGCCCACCTTCAGTTATGAAGGCATTGATCGTAAAGGGGAAAAACTTAAAGGGGAATTACCTGCTCGTAATATGGCACTTGCTAAAGTGACCTTACGTAAGCAAGGCATTACCATTAAGACGATTCGGGAAAAGAGAAAAAATATTCTCGAAGGCTTAATGAAAAAAAAGGTATCTACACTCGATATCACCATTTTCACCCGTCAATTGGCGACCATGATGAAAGCAGGTGTACCTCTGGTCCAAAGCTTTGAAATTGTAGCAGAAGGTCTAGAAAATCCATCCATGCGTGAAGTGGTATTAGGGATTAAAGGCGAAGTAGAGGGCGGGAATACTTTTGCCGGTGCCCTTAAAAAATATCCGCAATATTTTGATAATTTATTTTGCTCCTTGGTGGAATCCGGTGAACAGTCTGGTGCCTTGGAGACCATGCTGGATCGTGTCGCCATCTATAAAGAAAAAAGTGAACTTTTAAAACAGAAAATCAAAAAAGCCATGAAATATCCAGCAACTGTTATTGTTGTTGCACTTATCGTGACCATTATTTTGATGGTTAAAGTCGTTCCGGTGTTTCAAGAGCTATTTATGTCATTTGGTGCCGATTTACCTGCCTTTACCCAAATGGTGGTGAATATGTCTGACTGGATGCAGCACTATTGGTTTATTCTGATTATTGCCATTGGTGCGATGATTGCCGGATTTCTTGAAGCCAAAAAACGTAGTAAAAAATTTCGTGACTTTCTGGATAAAGCGGCTCTTAAAGCCCCTATTTTTGGTGACTTGGTATATAAAGCTATTATTGCGCGTTACAGTCGTACTCTAGCGACTACCTTTGCCGCCGGGGTTCCCTTGATTGATGCATTGGAATCTACAGCAGGGGCAACCAATAACTGTGTCTATGAAGCTGCTGTAATGAAAATTCGTGATGATGTTGCCACCGGACAACAGTTACAATTTGCCATGCGAGTCACCAATAAATTTCCCTCTATGGCCGTGCAAATGGTAGCGATTGGTGAAGAATCAGGTGCTCTTGACAGTATGCTGGATAAAGTCGCAACACACTTTGAAAACGAAGTCGACAATGCTGTAGATGGCTTAACCTCCATGATGGAACCCCTAATTATGGCCGTGCTAGGTGTACTGGTCGGTGGTCTGGTGATTGCCATGTATCTTCCAATCTTCCAAATGGGTTCTGTGGTTTAATGCAAGAATTAATCGCTTATTTTATTACCAATCCAACTGCACTTTATCTTGCGGTTGGGCTTTTTAGTCTGTGTATCGGCAGTTTTTTAAATGTCGTCATCTATCGAACTCCCAAGATGATGGAGCAAGAGTGGCGCCAGGATTGTCAAATATTGCTGCATCCTGAACAAGCCATTATTGATGAATCCAAACTGACCCTAAGTCAACCGCCATCTACCTGTCCGAAATGCCAAACTGAAATTCGCTGGTATCAAAATATTCCCGTCATCAGCTGGCTGGCCTTAGGCGGCAAATGTGGTTCTTGCAAAAATCCGATCAGTAGTCGTTATCCTTTAATTGAACTATTGACTGCAATATGCTCCCTGATCATTGTGGCCGTATTTGGCCCCACCTTACAAATGCTGTTTGGCCTGCTGCTCACCTGGACACTGATCGCCCTCACCTTTATTGACTTCGATACCCAACTGTTACCTGACCGTTATACTTTGCCCCTGGCAGCTCTGGGTTTAGCAGTGAATAGCTATAGTATCTATACCAGTCCAAGTTCTGCCATCTGGGGCTACATTATTGGCTTTCTCTGTCTCTGGATTGTGTATTATCTGTTTAAGATCATTACCGGCAAAGAAGGTATGGGCTATGGAGACTTTAAACTCCTGGCTGCTTTAGGCGCCTGGATGGGTCCATTTTTGCTGCCGCTGATCGTATTACTCTCTTCCTTCGTTGGTGCAGTGATTGGTATTATTCTGCTGAAAATACGCAAAGAGAACCAACCTTTTGCATTCGGCCCTTATATTGCCATTGCCGGCTGGATTGCGTTCATTTGGGGTGAGCAGATTATGAAAATCTATTTGGGACAGTAATTTTTAGGGATATGTATGACTTTTATCTTGGGTTTAACTGGAGGAATTGGCAGTGGAAAATCTGCCGCAAGTACATGGTTTGAAACCCAGGGCATTACTGTAGTAGATGCCGATATTGTCGCGCGAGAGATCGTTGAAAAAGGACAACCTGCTTTACAGCAAATTCACGCTGCATTTGGAGATTGGGTACTTTTAGCGAATGGCGAACTGAATCGTCGGGCTTTACGCGAACAGATCTTTAAAGATCCTGAAGCCCGTAAAACCCTAGAAAGCATTACCCATCCTGCGATTCGCCAATCCATTATTCAACAGCTGCAAGCCGCAACCAGTCCCTATGTGATATTGGTTTCTCCCCTGCTGTTTGAAACTAACCAGCATGAACTGACCGATCACACCTTGCTCATCGATGCATCGATTGATTTACAGATTCAGCGAGCTGCCATGCGTGATCATCAGTCGATCGAGCAAATTAAAAAGATTATTCAGGCTCAGATGCCACGTGAGCAAAAGCGTAGTCTGGCAGATGATATTGTGCTGAATGATGGCCATCTTGACCATTTATACAGTCATTTAAAGCCATTACATGAAGCTTATTTAAAACGCTGAAATTAAAAAAGCAGTCGATCAGGACTGCTTTTTTTGCTGATCAAGTTGCCGCTGCAAACTGTCTTGATGACTGATCCAGCGCCAAGGCTGCAAAGCACCGACTGCCATCCCGATCAAGCCACAAATAATGGCCAGACTTAAAGGCTCCCCCAATAACGGTACTGCTAAAATTGCAGCCATAAATGGCGCCAAAGTCACGATACTTCCCGCCTTGAATGCCCCTAAACGTTTAATGGCTTCTACATAAGTCAGTGTAGCTACAATCACCACAAAGATGCCGTGAAAAACCACCTGTAACAGTAAATGCATAGGTTCAGGTACGGTTAAATTTTTCGGTAAAAACAGCAGATAAATCGGCACATACACAATCGCCGACCAGATGGCGACCCCTGCCATGGAATGCCAAGCGGAGAGCTGCCATTGTCGCAATAATACTGTAAACACCCCCCACCAGATCGCACTCAGGAAAAATAGCATGTCGCCAAAGCCAAAAGCCACACCAGTTTCCTGATACATTAAGAAACTCATGGCAGTGATCGCGCTCAGCATAATCACCAAACTAATCCAGATGTGTTTATCTAAAGGCTGTTTAAATAGCACAAATGCAGCGACTGCTGTACACAGTGGGAGACAACCATTCAGGAAAATGGCTGCATGCGCTGCTGGTACATAATGAAAGGCACTATAAGAGGTCAGGCAATACGCTACCCCACCGATCATCGCCAAAATAAAAGGCTGTTTTTTCCATAAAAAAGCAGTATCTTTTTTATAGAGCAAAATGGGCATCAAAATACAAAATGCCAAGGCAAAACGTAAGGCGGTGATGTCCCAGGCACTAATCCCCCACTGGGCATTCAGACGGGAAGTAATGGTAAATCCCCCCCAAATACACATGGTAATGGCGACATAAAGATAACCTTGAGACCGGGGAGACATAGCAAACAACTTTTAAATTTGAAAGAGAAAAAATTACACGTTACGTTGACGACAAGCTTCATACAGTGCCATCCCTGTGGCAACACTGACATTTAAACTCTGTAAGTTTCCTGCCATTGGAATGTAGACGGTCTGATCACATTGCGACTGGGTAATCGGGCGTAAACCTGTATCTTCAGCCCCCATCACCACACAAACCGCCGTACCGGTAAAATCAAATTTATCCACTGGTAAAGCTTTTTCATCCAGCATGGTTCCGACTACACGTACATTAAATTCATCTTTGATGTTAGCCAAAGTACGCGCCAGATTGGTCACCTGAATAAACTTCACCTTTTCTGCGCCGCCGGCAGCAACCTTACGTGCAGTTGGCGTCAAGCTGGCAGAACGATCACGCGAAACCACCACCGCTTCAACACCCATGGCAGCAGCTGTACGAATACATGCGCCCAAATTATGAGGATCGGTGACCTGATCCAGTGCCAGCAAAAGTGCCTGAGGATTTTGCTTGAGCACTTCATCCAGGTCCTGTTCATTCAGCACTGGATGTGGACGTACTGCTGCCACTACGCCCTGATGAAAAGGCTGGCCTGCCAGTTTTTCCAGCTTGTCACGACTGGCTTGCTGCACACTAATGCCAAAAGGTTCAGCCAGAGCCAGCACATTTTTCAAACGCTGGTCATCACGACCTTTCAAGGTAAATAAAGTCAGTACGCGCTCAGGCTCGAGTTCTAATAATGACTCCACTGAGTGAACGCCATAATAATATTCTGGTTTTGCCATGAACGGCCTCTAAAATCTATGGTAACAATACAAAAAAGAAAAATCCTGCAAAGCAGGCTTTACAGGATTGACGCTTGAATCTAGTTTAACCGATTCAAGTTAAAATTTCTTTGTCTTATCTGGGGCTAATGCTTAGCCTTCAAAATGACAAACATAATCGAGGACTTCATCGGTCTCGATTTTAAAGCGGCTATTGCCGGGTACATAAAAAGATTGACCGGCACGGAACAATTCACTTTCAATTTTGTCGCCAATTTGTACACGACACTCACCTGAAATAATTTCCATACGTTCAGGCACATGAGTTTGAAAGGTCAATGCCTGTTCTGTTGGCAAAATCACCCCTAAGGTTTTTTTAGTGCCATCTTCAAACTGCACGGTATGACTGATACATAAGCCATCGAAATAAACATTCGACTTTTTGACAACCGAAACGTGATCAAACTGATTTGACATGCGTATTCTCCAGATAATGCGCATTTATAATTTTTGCTCGAGCTAGTTTAAAGCTGAGCATTAAACTAATCAATCGCTGTTTCATACAGCTAAATCAATATTTTTCAAATTTTTACAAATATTGTTGTTTCTGTATCCATGAAAAATGAATGCCGTGTACATGAATAGTGATAACCATGAAATTATAAGCACAAATGATGGATAATGTTTCCCCGACCAAAGGCTAATAGGGGGGTTGTGATTCTGTCTTAGATCTTCAAATGTCGCCCGATTGAAGTTTTGAACAGTTTCAAGTTTTGCTGATTTAGATAGATTAGTGACTCAAACACCTATCTTTTTTAATAGCATGAATTGGCAGAGCAGAAAAATGATCGGCTATCTTGAACAGCGAGTTTCATGTTCACAGCCAATATAGGGTAAGATATTGATGTTTTAAGTCCTTTTAAAATAAAAGCTGTCTTGTGACCAAAACAAAATTTCACTATCTTAGACTAAAACTTTTCGCAGCTTGGATGCGTTTATGCTGACACATTTAACTCTGATCAATTTTGCTTTAGCCGATCATCTAGCCATTGATATTGAACAAGGTTTCAATGTCTTGACTGGTGAAACAGGTGCCGGTAAATCGCTATTGCTGGATGCGCTCTCGGCCTGTCTGGGTGAACGTACCGACACCAATTACGTACGTTTCGGTTCGGATAAAGCCGATGTGACGGCCATTTTTAGTTATCAGGAACAGAGTCCTGAAGCCGAGTGGCTAAAAGCACATGAGTTGGATGATGAATCGGGTGAAATTCATTTACGTCGGGTGATTTTTGCCACTGGTCGCAGTAAGGCATGGATTAATGGCCGTCCAAGCAGCCTGTCTGAACTAAAAGAAATTGGCCGTTTACTGGTGCAGCTTTATAGTCAGCATAGCCAGCAACAACTGCTCGAACCGCCTTATCCTAAACACTGGCTCGACCGTTACAGCAATTTTTATCAACCGGCTCAAGAGGTACGTGATGCCTACAGCACATGGCAAAAAGATATTCGCCAGCATCAGGCAGCTTTAGATGCTCAAGCCACCCGCAAACAGCGTATTGAAACTTTAGAGTTGCAACTGGAAGAACTCGAAGAGATTACCCAGATTGACTATAAAGAGATTGAACAGGAATTTGACCGCTTAAGCCATCATGAACATATCATGCTGGACTGTGGCAGCAGTTTAAATGTGCTGGATGAAGCGGAACAGAATATTACCCAGGAACTGTCTTCCATTATTCGCCGTCTGGAATCACATTCTGGACGTAGTGAACAGCTTGCTGAAATCTATAATTCACTCATCAATGCACAAAGTGAAATTGAGGATGCAACGGCAAATTTACATCAGTTTATAGATCGTCAAAGCTTCGATCCGGAACGGATGGAAGAACTGAATACACAACTGGAAGTTTTCCACCGTTTGGCCCGTAAATATCGCAGCCAGCCAGAAAACTTGAAGCAAGAATATCAGGCCTGGCAGGCTGAACTTGAGCAGTTGCATCAGCTTGAAGACCCTGAAACATTGGCCGAACAGGTAGAATTGTCGCATCAGGACTTTTTAGCCAAAGCACAACATTTAGATGAGATTCGTCGTACTGCAGCGGTTCCTTTAGCCAAACATCTGACTGAACAGGTAAAACAGCTGGCTTTACCGGAAGCCTATTTTGAATTCAAGTTTGAGCCTTTAGAACAGCCAGGTGCTGAAGGTCTCAGTTTTATTCAACTGCTGTTTACTGCGAACAAGGGTATTCCGCCGCAGCCTTTGGCACGTGTCGCTTCCGGGGGTGAACTGTCACGTATTGCCTTGGTCATGCAAGTCATGAATGCGGAAAAAACCGAATCGGAAGTTTTGGTGTTTGACGAAATTGACGTCGGGATTAGTGGCGGTACGGCAGAAATGGTCGGCCGTTTGCTGGCAGACCTAGCCCAGCATGTTCAGATTCTATGTATCACCCATCAGGCTCAGGTTGCGGCACAATCGGATCAGCATCTTCTGGTGAAGAAACGTCAAACTGATCCAGCTAGCAGTGCCATTCTCAATCTTTCCGAAGAACAGCGTATTGATGAACTGGCGCGTATGACCGGTGGAGTCGAGATTAATGATACGACCCTGCAACATGCCAAGCAATTACGTCAGCTTAAGTTTCAACAGGTATAAAAAAACCAGTACAGCATGTACTGGTTTTGAACTTCAAAGCAAATAACATTGCTTTGAGGACGACTTACCATTTGATCGGTTTTTCACTCGATCCTGGGGTCATATCATAGGTTGGGGTAAAACTGGCATCTTGATTCTGATAGGAGGCAGGTTGTAGTTTCATCCCGACCAATATCTCTCGGCTCAAGCTTTGCGCAATTTTATCTGTACTTGAATCATTCAATGAATTATTCAGCATGTTTTGAATTGCATTGTCTGCAATAACGCGGTTGAAGGTACCCGCTGCAACAACTTTACTGGTATTTGCCTCAATCACACGCCAGGTTAAACGCACCTGATCCGAACCTTGATTCAGACCATACATCTGTTGACCATTGGCAACCGAGACATTGTTGATACGGCCCACCAACAAATAGTCTGCACCCACTTTCTGACCTATACGTGCCAATTCTTGCGGTGCACCATCCCAGTATAGAAACTCATTCTCGGACTGCATTTCATTTAAATAATGACGATCCACCAAACTCAATTGACCCGTTTGAGCCAAATAGATACCTAATTGATCAGACAATTCTGATGCAAAATCTTCCGCAGAATCCACTTTGGCAGAACGGTTATTTTTTTCATAAAACTGAAATGGCAGCACAGCAATGCGGCGTAAATGCTGATCTTGAACAGATGACTGATACTGCACCACATGCGCACGCACTTTCGCACGATAGTTGTTTTTTGATCCGGTCACGCTGAGCACTTGGAATTTGGTGACAGATCCTGAGCCAGTATTATCTACGCTAAATACTGGAGAAACTTTACCAGAATAACTCCATTTATTATTTGAAACTGACATATTGACAGTTGTTTCATAATCTACACGTGAGGAAACAGTCGCACCATTCACCGATTGAACCGCAACCAGCAATGCTTCTGAAATAGCTTGATGCTGGGTAGCTCCACTACCCGACGCTTCTTTAACCACTTCTTTTAATGCTGCAAATGCAGAGCTGGTCGCACAACCAGCAAGCAATAAGGCTAAAAATATTTTATTCATCATTATTATCTTCTTAAGCAACTGTGCAATCGCACAGTTGCATATTTAAATTATAAACCGAAGGTCGAACGTTTCGATGATTTACGAATTTCTTTCTCGCTGGTCCATTCCACAATGCCGGTTTGTACATTTTGAAGTTTTAAAGTGAACTTGTAATACACATCACTTTTACCCCCTGCATTTTTAACAATGCTCGACAGGTTACCGTTTAACATATATTCAGCGCCAATATGACCACCGGCTTTTACCGAAGTCGCTTGGTTCACCAATCCACTTTGCTTTTGGTATGCCAACTGTTGAGCTAATGCGTTGGCAGAAGTCATATCTACAAAACGGAATTTGCCTGAATTGATGAGTTTGTTTTGAATGGTGTCAGTGATTGACTCGGTATCAATATGTTCTTGCGTTTTATTGCGGATGCGGTCTACAAACATCACTGGGCGGCGGTTTTGAGTCAATTGAACAATCACCGGGAAGGTCAACATATCATCCACCATTTTGTCTGCAATCATCTGCAAATCGGTAGAGCCGAAATCTTTAGTCAGGGTTTCAACTGACTGGGCATCTCCATAACTGACGTTATTCGATGCACAGCCGCCCAAGACCAAAGTAGCCAAAACAGTAGTAGCCAAAGTTAATTTTAATTTCATGGAAAACTTATCCTTAATCTTTTCTCAAATAGACAACAACATCAACAGCAGATGGGTTAGGTGCAATGGATTGAACGGTTTTTATTTCGCGGCCTGTTAACTGAATAGGCTTCCAGCGTGAACCTTCTGGATTCACTTCAAAGCCATTTGCATCTACCCAAACAATTTTGTATTCAAAATTACGGCTCACAAACCAGCGGTCCTTAATTGCAATCGAAGCTTTTTTCAAATCGCCAGCGTATGCCATACTGATTCGATCAACCGCAATTTGCGTGACCAGTTTTGGGTTATTGCTAACGGTTTTTACGCTATAGTTGCCGTCGGCTGCAGTTTGGGTAGATAGTGAATTGGGTGCAGTACAACCAATAAGTGCAGCAGCCAAAAGGCTGGCCATCCCCAGTTTTAAATATATTTTCATCAATTACACTCTTTTAGAATTAACGAGTTACAGCACTTACACTGGCTGAAATTTTATTATTTATATCACTGACATAAACAAAAACGGTTTGGTTTGGATTTGCTTCAACATTCAGTGTTGGACTAGAGGATTGTGATCCCATAATTTGCAGATTATGTTTTCCTGGACTCACCTCAAAACGTGCCACCTGTGTATTACTTGGCAGTGTCGACCATGCTCTTAAATCGGCACGTTCAGTGGCAACATTCATTAAGTTTCCAGCCAGCTGCCCTAAAGATCCCAATTGCTGGCCCAATTGTTGTTGCACCACATATTTTGTCGTTGCCCGTACAATCTGACTGGTAACGGTACTGATGGTTTGTTCTTTCAGGTTTTTTACCGCCAATGCCCCAATATCACTGACCAGTGTACTTTGCTGTACTTGTCGATCACCCAGCTTAATTTTCAAGCTTTTCGGTGGCACGTAAGTACTCGGCTCATAGGTGGCAAATGCAATATTAATCAGTCCATTGGGCATGGGAAAAGCAAGTTTATTTTCAATCTTTTTCGGTACTGTACCCTGTTCAATAAATACAATGACAGGTACTGTTTTCGCATTGTTACTTGATACTTTATCAACCCGGGTTACATCTTGGGCAACATTGGAATCACCTTGCAATTCATAAGCTTTTTTAAAGTCTACCAAAGCATTGTTATAGTCACCTGTGGCTTCCCACAAATTCGCCGCCATGTAAAAAGCATAACCATTTTGATAGGTATTTTTAATTCGGCCTGCAATTGGATCCAAACCGGCAAAAGCTTCATCTAAAGTTGAATAATCAATTTGTTTATCTGCATTCTTCTGCTTATCTTTTTTCTGAGCAAACTCTTTCTCATGCGCCAGTTCAATTTCTCGCTGAATTTGTTGTGCAACACGCATTTCTACCCCTGCAGCTTCAGCATTATTCAGCAGAATATAATTTTTTGCCTGAGAAATATGCGCTAAAACCTGCTCATAGGGAGGAACCAAATAAGGTACAACAGACTCATTACTCACCATCGAAAGGGCTTTGAACCCCATCCGGGTCACACTCACTTTACTTCTGTTGTTTTGCTGATCGATCAGCTCAAATGCCTTTTTATAAATATCCAGGCTTTCTTGATATTGTTGATTGACCTGTAAAACTCGTGCCTGTTCTAAATAATATAAAACTGCATCTTTAGAATTTTTCTTGCTGTCAAACTTCGCTGCTACAGATGAACTGAGTTCTGCATTTAAAGAACTTCTAAAAAGTGATCCCTCTTCTTCATAAGTTCCAAATACCGCTGCATGTGTTTGTACAGCAAACAATGAAGTAAAGCATAAAGTGATAACTTTCTTGTTTATTTGAACCGACATAATAATATTCAACTTACTTTTTATTACATATATCATACAAATCAAAACAATATGGATCAAATCAATATTTTTCTATAAAACTTATAATTATTTTGACTAAATTAAGATAATTTAAATATTGATCACAAAAAAAGTAAAAATACACAATAAATCAAAAAAATATTTAAGTTTTAATAAATCAAGACCACTATTTTAATGTGACTTTAGTCGCAAAATAAAATCTTAAGCGTGAGAAAAACTTAAATTTATATATTCAGCTCATAATTCTTTATAGAAATTTGTAAGCTCAATGTTATAGTCAAGAAAGCTCTAGATAGAGTGACAGCTACAGCAAATTTAAAAATATTTTTCAAATGATAGACTAAAACTCGGAGATGCTTAGATGACTAAACAATATCTGACACATCGCTGTCTCATTGCACCTCCTGATTTAGCCGATGACTTTTTTGCCAATACGGTAATTTATTTGGCACGCCATGATGAAGATGGTGCACAAGGCATTATCATTAACCGCCCATCCGGTCTTTCAATCAAGGAATTGTTGAATGACCTGGAAATTGAAGCAGACAATGTCAATCCCCATGCAGTGTTGCAAGGTGGACCGCTGCGCCCTGAAGCCGGTTTTGTGCTGCATACCGGTCAGCCAACCTGGCACTCATCCATTGCGGTGGGTGAAAATGTCTGTATCACCACCTCTAAAGACATTCTGGATGCTATTGCACATAATGAAGGTGTGGGGCGTTATCAGATTGCCTTGGGCTATGCCAGCTGGGGCAAAAACCAGCTGGAAGCAGAATTGGCACGTGGCGACTGGCTGATCTGCGATTCAGATATGGATTTAATATTTAACTTACCTTATGACGACCGCTGGGATGCTGCCTATAAAAAGATGGGCGTCGACCGGATCTGGTTGTCATCAGAGATTGGACATGCCTGATTTATCACAACCGCACATGATTATGGCATTTGATTTTGGTACCCAAAAAATGGGCATGGCAGTGGGTCAATCCATGATTGAAAGTGCCAATCCGCTTGCCCTGTTTCCCATGAAAGATGGCATTCCGAATTGGGATGCTTTGCTGAAAATCGTCAAACAGTATCAACCCACCTTATTTCTGGTCGGTTTACCGCTGAATATGGATGATAGCGAGTCTGAACTTTCAACACGTTCACGCAAATTTGCCCGTCGCTTGCGTCATCAAACCAATATTGAAACCTTGATGGTCGATGAGCGTCTAACTACCCGTGAAGCACGCGATGAACTGGACCAGTATCAAGCTCAAGGTCGTGGCAAAAAACTGGCTGCAGACAGTATTGCAGCAGCGCTGTTTATAGAAAGCTGGTATCGCAATCCGGTAGGCTTAACCCCTTAAAATCGAATGAACAAACAATAAAAAAGCATCTGGTCGGATGCTTTTTTATTGAAATGAACCAGGTCGAATCTATTCGAAGTTATTGCTGGATGTTATTGGGATTTTTTCTCAATATGAATCGTTGCAGTACGTCCTGCCACAAAGGCCAACTGGTTCTTCGGCAATTCATCAATCATGATTTTCACCGGAATACGTTGTGCCAGACGCACCCAGCTAAAGGTTGGATTTACATTTGCAAGCAGGCCGGTGGTAGTAGTACGTTCGCGGTCCTCAATCCCGGAAGCAATGCCCTGAACATGACCTTTTAGTTTTTGTGAATCTCCCATGAGCTGGATAGTTGCCGGAGCACCGACATAAATTTTGTCCAGTTTGGTTTCTTCAAAATAACCCACCACATACAGCTGCTGACGGTTTAACAGTGCAGCCACCGCCTGCCCTACTTTGACATAATTACCTTCCTGCAATTCAAAGTTAGACAAGGTGCCATCTGCCGGTGCCACGACTTCGGAACGGTTTAAGTTCAGTTCGGACAGGTGCAGATTACTGGTCGCGACTTCAATCAAGGCCTTTTGCTGCACAATATTGGCTTTGGCCTGATCAATCGCGGCAAGCATTTGCTCATGTTCGGCATGTGACTGATCACGCGTTGCAAACATCTGATCCTGTTCCTGTTTTGAAATCGCACCGTCCATTAAATTGGCATAGCGGTTGGCATTTTTATCCGCCAGATTGCTATTGGCTTGGGACTTCACCAGATTGGATTTGGCCTGTGCCAATTCTGCTTCAGCAGCAGCCAAACCGGCTTTAGCTTTAGATAAGTCTGATCGGGCTTGCTCGACATCCAGAGCTTGACGGGCAACATCAATTTTAAACAGCACCTGACCTTTTTTCACAGTCTGGTTATCCTGCACCAACACTTTCGTTACCAAACCGGAAACATCTGAAGAGACTTGAATCACATCGCCACGTACCCGTCCATCACGGGTCCAGGGTTCAGAATTGTAATAATCCCAGATATGTTTTACCGCCAAAATTGCAACGACAGCGACCACAGCAAAGAGCACCGGTCGGACGACTTTACGCAAGTCTAAAGATGTCATGGAAAACCTCATTCACTTCAAAAGATAGCTGCTTAGCCCAAGCAGACAATAAAACCCCAATGCACTAACCACAGCAATACCAGATAAACACAGAGATAAAAAATATGCGGCAGCGGAATCCAGCCCTGTTCCACAAAACGGTCGAGCAAGCGCATCAATACACGCACTAAAGCGTAGGCCAGCACTGCCTGAATCAGCAGAATCGGGACATATACCCCATAGACATTTAACTCACCCATGGGCTACTTCTCCAAGTTCTATATCTTGTTTGGGCTGTTTTGGCTCATGACACAAACTGCTGCGAATATTGTTTAAAGACATCTGAATCCTTTGAGCAGTTTCAGCATGCTCCAGTTGCTGTGTCTGGTTTTTTAATTGGCCGATTTTTAACATGACCTGCTGATGTAAATCTGGAATCAGCTGCGTTTGTGCATTTTCTTTGGCACGAAAATAATCATCCAGACCTTGTTGCAGATCTTCCAGACTAGCCAAAATGGCCTGATCCGAATCAAGTCGATGCATCAACTCTTGCAGACGGGTCAGATCAATCACTGCACTGGTTTCCACCAGCGCCAAATTAATCTGGGTCTTTAATTTTTCTGACTGCACCATCTTGGTATTCAATACCCCAATCCGGTCTAGCATGCTGCGCAGATGAATCCGGAACTGCACACCGTAAGGAATATATAAAGCTTGGCGAATCGCCTTGTAATGCAGCGACAAAATCCGCTGTACCGTGATTTCAGGGGACATCGCCCGAACCAGATGAATGATATAAATTGAAATGATCGGCCCCAGCACAGAACCGATGGTGGCATCAAAGAAAAACACCTGATCCAGCGTATAACTGTTCTGCAAGTTCAAGCCCATGATGGTTCCCATCAATGCAGGCAAGGCAATTCCGGTCAATGGTGGATGCGGAAACATCATCAGGCAATAAATCACAAAAGGTGCCAGTACCAGTGCCAATTCCCAAAACGAGCTGACATGCGGAAAAATGCCATAGGCATAAATAAACACCAGCACCCCTGCATAAATATTGCCGCGCACAAACATCTTCAATGCCGGTACCGGATTATCCATGGCCGTCAAAATACAGGCACTGATGGCCGCCATTTCAGCCATCATAAATCCGGCTTTCCAGCCACTTAAAATCCAGAATCCTGTAGCAATGATCACGACCATAAAAGCGGAAATCCCGCCCCGTACCGCAACCCCATGGTCACGGTGTAAATTGGGATAAGTCGTGGTCAGTGGCGTTACGCTTTCAGGCAGTGAAGCATCGCCTTGTTGAATGCGTTGCCAAATCAGCTTAATGGCTCTGATATTTTGAATGAAATGACGAATATCCATTTTCAGGCTGGCCAAAATCACCTGCTGTTCAGCAGGTGCAGCAGCCATCAAGTCAGCAAAATCCTGCTCAAAATTGTCAGGTAACAGATTTAAAGTCTGTTCCTGAATATCCTGATCATCTTTTAAAAATGCCGCACTATGATCATGTATGGCCTGAAGCTGAGCACGATATTGGCTGTCGATTACATCCAATTGCTTGACCCGTTCCGCCATCGCCACCAGGTTGGCCACCAGCATGCTCAGTTGATGCAACATTTCCTGTAACGGCTTGGTCATGCCCTGCAAGGTGGATTTTTCATAAGCCAAATGCACCGCCATGACATGAATTTCGGCAATATCACGGGCAATCTGACTCAGTACGCTACTGTAATTTTCCAGTTTGGATGGGTTCAGCAAAATCTGGTCAAACAAGTCTTTGGTATCTTTAAACGTTTTAGACACCTTTGAGGCCACGGCTGGTCCAATGTGCAGCGGAAAGATCGTCGTAGTCACGATGGCGCTACAGACCACCCCGACCATAATCTCTAAAAAACGCCCCACCGCCATATCAAACATCGATGCCGTGTCGATGTTATAAATAATGTTGTAGCTGATAATCACGGTGGTATATCCCGCAAGCATAAATACATAGCTACGCGGAGTCCGGTCGAGCATCGAGATATATAAGCAGCCACCTACCCAAGCTGCCAAAAACAAAGTAAACAGCCACGGCGTGTTGATGAGTAGCGGAGTCACCAGCACCGAAACCACAGCACCCAATAAAGTACCCAGTGCACGATACACACTTTTCGAAGAAGTCATCCCGGAAAAAGGATTGGCGATGACAAAGACTGTCCCAATCGCCCAGATGGGATAAGCCAAGTTCAGTGCAAAAGCCACATACAGCGCAAGCATGCCTGCCAGAAACGTTTTAGTCGCAAAAATCCAGTCCATCTTGCTGGGACGAAATGCGAGTATTTGTTTGGTAAGCAACATGGGTTGATCTCAAATTAGGGTTTATGCCTTCTTCCTAATTTTTAAATGACGACTACAAGGCACGATCTACCTGAAAGATGGGTCGTGTAAAAATAGGCATGTTTCAACATGTCATCAGAGATGAGGGTCATTCAAAACGAATGGAGGAGATTTCACATCATCCTGTTGATGCGGAATAAAACAGGAAAACAGCCAAACCAGAAAGATTAAAAATTCATCATTAGATATTTAACTTGATTATTTTTTCAAAAAAAATATATTAAGTCAATAATAATATCTTATTATGATAATAAGACTTAAATTAATAAGATCTATTAAATAGATATTGCCTTATTTTCTCAGCTTAAATGAAAAATATTTTTAGCTGCCAACAAATCCAGCATTAGCTTAACAAAAGCCCTGCTTTGCCTATTTATTTGTTATAAAGTAATACTCATTGATTTCTTTTTTATATGCTTTGACCAAGCAGGTACTTATGGCACTTTCTAGTTTTGGTAAGATTCTCACCGTTTTAGATCTTTTTTCGGTGTCTCGTCCTATCATTAATGTCGATATCATTAGTGAGGAATTAGGACTCTCTAAACCCACAAGCTACCGTTATTTAAAAGAATTGGTTTCAGCAGAATTATTGCAGCGCTTAAGTGGTACCTCAGGTGACTACACTCTGGGTTCTAAGATTGCAGTCTTGGATTATATTTCCCGCACTACCGATCCCTTGGTGCAAATCAGTAGTCCATTTATGCAGCAAATTGTAGAGCGTACTGAATTCGGCTGTCTGCTCACACATTTAAATTACGATTCATGTATCGATATTCATCACGAACTGTATAAAGATCTGACCACACTGATTTATGGCCGTGGTTGTCCTCGCCCGATCTATAAAGGTTCCTCTGCCAAAGTGATTTTGGCACATTTGCCGAAACAGTGTATTTTGGATTACTACCAGCGCTTTGCCACCGAGCTGTCTGAAGTTGGATTTGCCCATAACGAAGAAGAGTTTCTGTTGCAGATGAAGCAGATTAAAAAGCAGGGCTATTATTTCTCGAGTGGAGAAGTTGATCCAAATCTGGCCAGTCTTTCTATTCCGGTGAAATTCTCCAGCAAGGAACCGCCTTTGGCCTTGACCTTATTGGGTTCTAAAAACCGCTTTGAATTTACCAACTTCCAGAAGTTGATTGAAATTTTACAAGACAATGCCAGCTTGATTGAAAAGAAATTTATGGCCTTGACCCATCAGGAAGACACATTATAATTTAAGGAAATGTGATCTATTTTAATGTAAATTATATTGAATTTAACAATATATTCTCATAATATGATTATTGTTCTTCAGCTCTCATTGTTCCATGATAACGTGATGCGATGTAAAAAGCTCTTCCTCAAATTAAAAAAGCCCATCACTGGATGGGCTTTTTAATGCGCTCATTATTGACCTTTAATGTTGCTCATACGGATAAAAATAACGGAAAGTCAGATTCACCCGTGGCTCGATAATCTTCGTCGATTTCCTTAAAGTATGTTTCCAGTACTGCTGGGTCTTGCCACGCATCACAATCAGTTGCCCGCTATGTAGCAATACATCGACTTTTTCTGTTTTGTGTTTATGCTTAAAACTGAATTTTCGGGTAGCGCCAAAGCTTAAAGAAGCAATAACGGTTTCCTGACCTGCCTCAGAGTATAATGCAGGCTCATCATCACTATGCCAGCCCACACCCTGAATACCATCTTCATATAAATTGGCTAAGCAAGAATTAAACGAATGCCCGACCAAATTTTCGATATGTTGTTTTAAACGAAATAATCCCGGTGTCCACACATGGGCTTGCTTGAATGTACCAGAATAATGATATTGATAATTTTCATCGCCATACCAGGCCACTTTGCGTGCCGTTTTATAATGTTGTCCATACAACAGCACTTCATCATGTTGCCAAACCAGATGAGCCAAAAAATACTGCAAATATTGCTCGCTCTGCTGAGGCGTTAAAATCAGGCCATAGTCTTCTACTACCCCATCACAGGGCAACAGATTGGCTCGGGCTTCCGGCTCAAACAATTCAAAGTTCATCGGCAAAAATGCATCGCCTAAAATAAATGTAAAATTCACTTTTATTTTAGCGGATGATTTCTGTTCACAATAGAAAACATTGTATGCGCTTGTGACATGGCCTGATCGGGCTTAGACTCAAATCAGACTTGAAAATAAAAAAATTGCATATGAATTTATGGCACTTATTTCAAAAATTGCGCCCCTTTGTACGACCATATCGCTTGCTGGTCATCGCCACCCTCATTTTAACCCTGATTGGTTCCCTCACGGCTCAGGTCAATGCACTGACCTTGCGCTATGCAGTCGACAGCATTAACCGGCTGATTGAATCTGGTCTCGGACTGGCTCAAGGCTGGCATATTCTGCTCACCATCTCTGCCATTTTACTGGGTAAAGAAGTGGTCAATGCCTTTGTGCAATTCGGACAAAAATTTTATGGTGAAAAGCTGCGTATTTTTGTCTCGCAGGATTTAGCCCAAGGCATCATTGAAAAATTTCTGACCTATCGACTGGCTTTTTTTAATGAAGACAACAATCAGGCCGGTAAATTACAAACCCGTATCGACCGTGGCATTGGCTCCCTCACCCGGCTGGTTCAAATCTTTTTTATTGATATTTTACCGTTATTTACCAGCGCATTTGTGGCACTGGGACTGATGTTCTATGCCAATCTCTATGTGGGGCTGGTCGCGCTGTGTATTGTGCCGATCTATTTCTGGCTGACCTATATCCAGGCACAAAAACTGGGAGGATGGCGGCGTAAGTTACGTGATGGCCGTGAGAAAAAAAGCCAGGGTATTCTTAGTATTATTAACTCAATTACCGTGATTAAATCCTTTAACCGCGAGTCGATCGAATCGGACAAACAGCTCAAACTGCAAAAAGAACTGACCGACAACCAGATGCAAACCCGTCAAACCAGTTTTTTGTTTGATGGTTTAAAAACCTTTATTGAACAGATTGGCATCGTACTGATCATCATCCTGACCGCTTATTTTGTACTGGATGGACAGATGAGTATCGGCATGATCATGTATCACGTGCTGTTATTCAATAACGTCTCTGCCCCGATTCGTTCCTTGCATCGCATTTATGATGAAGTCAATGATGCGATGATTTATTCGGAAAGCTTCTTCAGGATTCTGGAAGCCGATCATGAAATCGAGCCTAGTGGCAGCCAAAAACCGGTGATTAACGGCAGCTTTGAACTGAAAAATGTCGAATTCTATTATCCGAATGGTCATCATGCCTTAAAGAATATCAATATGCTGATTCAGCCGAATAAAATCACCGCGCTGGTAGGTTTATCCGGTGCAGGAAAATCGACATTGATTAGCTTACTCGATAAATTCTATCAACCGGCGTCGGGACAGGTGCAACTGGATGACATCAATCTGGAAGACATCGACACCCAATATCTACGCGATCACATTGGTTTGGTATTGCAAAAAAACCACATTTTCCAAGGCACTATTTTTGACAATATCCGTTATGGCAAAACCAATGCCAGTCTTGAAGATGTCATGAATGCTGCCAAAAAGGCTTCTATTCACGAGCAAATTTTACAGCTTCCGCAAGGCTATGATGCCGATGCCCTGCAACTTTCTGGCGGCCAGCAACAACGGATTGCCATTGCCCGAATGTTCCTGAAAAATCCGCCGATTATTTTTCTGGATGAACCGACTGCCAGTCTGGATGCGATTGCTTCGGAGCAAATCAAGCACAGTCTGGATCAAATCAAGCAAGGCCGTACCGTGATTATTATTTCACACAGTTTGTCGCAGATTATTGATGCCGATTACACCTATGTGATGAAAGAAGGTTGCATCGCCGAGCATGGCGAACACGATGCGCTTTATCATCAGGGCGGAGTGTATAAGGAAATTTTTGATGCCATGGCCAAAAGCCTGAATATTGAAAAGATTGCCAAGACCTTTGAAGAAGATGCTGAAGAAGAAACCCATAGTTAAATACCTAGGACGAAAAGCATTTTTCATCCTAAGCATGATCCATATAGAAAGGTCTTATGCAAAAATAACTTGCATCCAATCAAAAGAATGGAAGCTGATAAATCGATGAGATTCCCATATTGGGCACAGATTAAAAACTGATAATCCATTCACCTCTGATATAGCGATAATTGTAATCTGGTCCCGAGTAGGACGCACTACGATTATAGCCAGCATTCATACGAATAAATTGCGATCCGTGAACGGGACTTTGCAGATTCAGTTCAAACAGTCGAGTTCCTTGGCTCGGGTCATCGTTAATTGTTTCACGCCCAAAGCCTGCGGTTAAACCGGCTGTCCAACCCGCAAAACGCTGACGCCAACCCATGGCCAACATCCCCTCTTCATAATCGTGAGGATTAAAATAATAACCGGCCACATCAACTTTGCTGCTTTGATAAGTTCTGTATCGAGCCTGAAGGGTAAGCCCCAAGTCTAGTGAAGGCTGGTAAATCACTTTAACGCGTCCATGGTCACGGCGATTATCATCTGAAAAAAATTGTGATCCTGCAAGCCCTACCACGGTGACATGCTCACCTAAGCCCTGATCCACTGCCGCACCAACAAAGGTAAAATTCGTTCCTGCATCCAGTGCGGGTTGGGTTTCGACCCAGTCACGATTGGCAAACAGCTCTATAGCTGTCTTTTTGGCTAATGCAGTTCGATAACTACCATCAAAGGTAAATAAGCTATGATCATCTTGCGTGAAAATACCGGCATCTACAGACCAACCATTCGCTGTAGCGGAATCAATATTACGTCCAATAAATGAGATCTTTTGACCATCTCGACGCCAATCATCAGCTTTATACTGATAAGCGCTGGCACGTACCCCTAAGTAATGATCAGCATTTTCATATTGAGGCAAAAATTCTGCAGATAACTTACGGGTTTGGAAGCCTTCGCCATCATCACTGAAAAAGAATTCCGTTCCAGCTGCACGTTCATTTTGAACTTGATCATCCTGTAATGCATTTGCCAAACTGCTGGTACTCATGCCGATGAGCAAGGGAACAACAACATACATACTGGTTTTCTTGTTTTTCATTTTGTTCCCCATGTTTTTCGTGTTCTCAATAATTCATCCAAGTACCCTAAAATACTGGCAGGCTGTAATAAGAAACTGTACGCGAGAACATACAATAAAAAGCCGCTGAAGTTTTTTCGTACCTTAAGTTCCAGATCATCAAACATTCTACGTTCAATCGAGTAATTTAATAGACCGAGCAAAAATGCCATAGGTAACAATGCCAGGGTCATAATACCGACAATCCAGTAGTGTCCAAAACATGCCAGAATGATTCCTGGTATAAAGCCAAAGGTGAATGCGATGTCTAACCAAGGGAAAACCAGGTTCCAGTAAATAAAAAACGTAGATAATCTCGGTTTAATTAAAATAGTGGGATGTTTGATAAATGCTTCGATCATACCGCGTGCCCAACGCTGACGCTGTTTAACAAACACTTTAAGCGTTGTGGGTGCATTGGTAAACAGACAAGCATCCTCACAATGTCCCACACGATAGCCTGCTTTCAACAATGCCCAAGTGAGTACAATATCTTCACCAACGCATTCAGGCCATCCACCAACTTCAATCAAGGCATTGCGATCATAAATAGAGAAAGCACCTTGGGCCACCAAGGTTCCCTGATATAGGGACTGCATACGCTTGGTTGCTGAAATCCCCAGAAAATAGTCCCATTCCTGAGTTTTGGTCAGCAAATTGGTACGAGAGTTCCGCACCAGAATCTTACCCGCAACCGCACGTGTGTTGGGTGGATCCGCTACATAGCGTTCCACAATATTGATTAATGCAACACGATGTAAATAAGAGTCTGCATCGACTGTAATCACCAAATCATGCTGAGCAAGTTTCAGCCCTTCATTTAATGCGTGCGCCTTACCTGCATTTTGTTTTAAATCCAGTAAAGTCAGCCAAGGAAATTTTGCTTGTGCTTTTCGAACAATATCTGCAGTTTCATCCTGAGAACCGTCATTAATCACAATGACTTGTAGGGGACCTGGATATTTTTGCAGACCGATACTGACCAAAGTGTCTCGTATTGAGGCAGCTTCATTATAGGCAGCCACCAGCATGGTAATGCCAGGATAAGAAGGCAATGGTTGGCGCTTAGGCCTTCTGTCCATCATTAGGCTTAATGCCGCAAATGAATTCATAAATCCCGGAATAATGGCAATCCCATAAATCAGGAAAATAGCCCAAAAATAACCGATATAGCTGCTGAGATCATGCATCCAGTTCTGGGCAATCCATATGGAAAATACTGTCCAGAAACAGGCACCGATGAGAGCGACAATAAACTTTAAATGCACAGAAAAGTAAATTTGAGAGACTTCTCTTTTACTGTCATCAATGATCATGAATGTTCTCTAAATATTTCACGTAATAAAAATTTGTGCAGAATTATTTTTCGTAAAGTCTGGGAGTGTTGCAACAGATCATGACTTTATTTACATAAATAGATTTTTATAAACCCATGAAAATCATTATTTCGCCAAAAGCAAACTTTGCTTTTTGTTAAAAACAATCTGCATTTCGTATAATAATATATCATTTTGTATATTTTTTGATAAATAAGTCACACTTTTTTGAGATAATTTGTATTGCTTATTTCAAGTTGTTTTTTATGCATTTTAGTCATAGAAGTTTTTAAATGAATGGGCTATTAAGCCGACCCCCTGATAAAAAAATTTTTGAAACAAAAAAGCCTGCAAATCGCAGGCTTTTTATTGTGATTAATTTAGTAATTAACGTTGAACTTTTTGTTCAATCTCTTCCACACTGGTATGGCGTACATCCAAACCTTTGACCATATAGATGACTTGTTCGGAAATATTGCGCGCATGGTCACCAATCCGCTCCAAAGAACGCAGTACCCACATCACATTGATGACCCGTGAAATATGGCGCGGGTCTTCAATCATATAAGTCATTAAGGTACGGGTCGCAGACTGATATTCACGGTCAATGTCGGCATCGGCCAGCAGAACACGCAAGGCCTGATCGACATCCAGACGGGCAAAGGCATCCAGTGCATCATGAATCATGACCCGCACCTGATTGCCAATATGACGGGTTTCCATATAGCCGCGCGGTGAACTGCCCTCTTCACATAAATTCTGGGCAATTCGGGCAATTTTAGCCGCCTCATCACCAATACGCTCCAGGTCGGTATTGGCTTTAGACATGGCAATCACCATACGCAAATCAATCGCTGCTGGATGACGGCGTGCCAGAATCAGAGTCAAGGCTTCATCAATTTCAGTTTCCAGACGATTGACCACATTGTCCTGAAACTGCACATCAATCGCTAAAGTGGCATCGGTATCCAACAAGGCATGAATACCATTGGCCACTTGCTGTTCCACCAAGCCACCCATAGTCATGAACTTGGTATTTACATCTTGCAAATCTTCATTAAATTGCGAAGAAATATGGTGATTTAACACCGGATTATTTGGCAAGGGGCATACTCCACAACAGCGATTTTAAAATGAATGATCTTGTTTAATATTAAAACATATCTAATATGAAGCTTTCATGACAAAAACCGCAAGATTAACTGGCTGGCTTGAACGACTTGTCAATCAACCAGGCATTCATTTCTTCCAGGTCTTTTTCGGTCAATTTACCGACCGATGCCTTTAAACGCAGGACATTAATTAAATAATCATATTTTGCGTTTAAATAATCCTGTTTGGCAGAAAAAGCATTGCGCTGGGCTAACAGCACATCGACCATGGTTTTTAAGCCTTCCCGATACTGTGCTTGAGAAGCCCGGGAAACTACTTCTGAAGAGTCCATTGCGGCTTTTCGTGCCTGTAATTTGGCTTGATCGGTTTCCACCTGCATATAAGATTTTTTCACATCGGTATTGGCCTTGCGAATCATGGCATCCAGCTGAGATTCACTTTTTTTCACATTGACCGCTGCTTTTTGAATGGACTTTTGCGTTCTTCCACCGGTATAGACCTTCCAGTTCATCTCTACGCCAACCTGATCAAACTGGCCATCACTGGAAACCACATTTTGCGGGGATTGTTTGATATAACCATAGGTACCGACCGCCTCAATTTGAGGATATAAAGCCGCTTTTTCTACCCGGCGCTGATCTTCGGCATAACGCTGCTGGATACGTGCCTGCTGAACAGAAAGGTTCTGGCTCAGTGCCAGCGCTGTCCAGGCATCCAAATCCGCAGGATAAGGTTTCTGAAATTGAAAATCGTCTCGGAGTACAGCCAGGTTTTCTTGATAGGGTCCAATTAACTGGGCCAGCTGTTCCTGTGCTAAAACCAGTTGTACATGCGTGGCAATCCGGTTGGCCCGGGCACTTTGATATTGCGCATTGGCCTCACTGACATCGCTTTTTGCCACAAGGCCTTCTTTCAGTTTGGCATTCATGACATTGAGCTGTTCAAACAGGGCTTTTTCTTCCTGCAGATTGGCTAGGGTTAAACTCTGCTGACGCAATACATTAAAATAACTTTCAGAGACATTTAAAATATGTTCTTGGCGCTGTAACTGTAAAGTGATTTCACTCAGATTAACGGAAGTTTTGATCTGCTTTAACCCTTCCCAGGCATCCCAGCGAAATAGTGGCTGGCGTGCTGTGATGGCAATTTGTCGAGTTGTGGAAGATGAAGCTGTAAATGCATCTGAGGGAAAACCCGGAATACTGCTGTCACTGCTCTGCTGACTTTTACGTGCCACATTTCCAGAAATAGTGACTGTTGGCAGCAAATTCCCTTTGGCAATGCCTAAATTGAGTTGATCTGCTTCATATTGTAAAAGATTGGCTTGCCAATTTGGATCGCTGTTTTTTGCCCGTTGATAGGCTTCCACCAGATCCAAAGCATGACCCCATGTGCTAAACAGCAATGCACATGCACCAATGACTACTTTAATATTCATTTTTTATAGTAAATCCCTACTAGACTAGCGACCATCCATAGACACGCATATTTATAATAAAAGCTAGGTAATATTAAAACGATCTTCTCAACTTTCCGTATGATTTTTATTAATTTTTACAATCTGCACATGCGATTTCGATCCATCTCCATCATACTCGTCAATGATCACAGCACGTAACCAAAACCCTGCACAATACTACACAGACAAAGACTTTTTCAGTTATAAAATATCCAGACACCCTACAAATCATTGCCGCATGTACCCCGATATAGAATGACTGTGCCTTTAAAAACAAATTTTTCTGTTAAGCAATGCTTTCCCTTTTTTATTTTTATCCTTCTGTTCGGGTGTCAAAAACCCGAGCCTCAACCTATCCCAGAACAGGTACAAAAACAATCACAACAAGATGAACCGGTAGATTTATCGTTATTATGCAAAAATCTTGAAAAAAACATGCTGGCCATTAATGCGGAACGTACCACTTTTGCCTTGGAACAGATCAATCAGGATTTAAAGTTATGCTTGCCGCTGTCTACCTTAGCCGAACAGCAACATTTATTGGCCCTATCCACCCAAATGTATAACAATTTCTTAACAGTCGATAGAACAGCTGCGCAACAATCTGCATTCGAAGCCTATGCCTTTGATTTGTCACAGCATCCAACCATTCAACAAAACCGTTTTGAACAGCTGACTTTACGTGACCAGTATTTATTAAAACATAAGGGACAAGCTTATATTGAACTGTTTGATCGCGGTAAGGGCCGGGTCAATTATCGCCGCAGTCCCGAATATTTAGCCCGAATTTTTGCCCCTTATATGCCACCAGCCGAACAGGTCTTTATTGAAAATCTGGCCACACAGAATATGCAGCCGGTATTGTCAGAGCATATCTTAATTGTTGAACCGCATGAGATTGCGTCTCGGGCCTTATTTTGGGAAGACTATTTACATCAATATCCTAAAAGCAGCTATCGTAAAGATGCCGAATATCTGTTGCAGATGTATACCCTGTTTTTATTTAAAGGCATGAAAGACTCTCCGGTTTCAGACAGTTATATTGACAAGTATGCAGTACAAAGCAGTTCGCTAGATGAAATTGAAAAACTGGCCGAGGTCAAAAACTCGCATTTAGCCACTCAAGCCACAAAATTTCTGCATTTTTTACAATTATCTGAACAGCAACGCCTGAAAGATATTCCTGTTCAGCTCAGCCCGCAGGAACAGCAGTCCCAAACTGAAAATCAACTGGCTGTTAAACAGTTGGATCAGTATCTGGGTCTGGCAAATCTCAGTCTTTCCAACCCACGCGACTGTTTTAGTGATGCAGTCTGTCTTTAAACATTTGTTTTCTGTGCATGATCAATAAAACCACTGAAAAGCGATATTTTATGTGAATGTTTTTTGCTAGTACGACATGTTAAGATTGACGCATAGCTTGACGGAGCGCGAGTAATAACTTGCTGAGATCACCTAAGTTCTATATACAAATATGGCATTTGAGGGTGAGTACCGTTGAACCTGATCAGGTTAAGACCTGCGTAGGAATCAAGCCATCAAAAAACCTAAGCCCTCAATTTATTCGTGTTGATTCTTTCAATGAATTTACCTGGATAATGCAGCCACGTTTTTGGTCGTGCTTGATTCGTTGATGTCATTCACAAGGATCACCGCAATGCACCAATTAACGAATCTCTCTGCAACTGATATTTCTGCTCAACATGAGCAAGATGCTAAAGATCTCACCCGAATTTTACCGGCTTCCCAAAAAGTCTATGTCCAAGGTTCACGTAGCGACATTCAGGTTCCCATGCGTGAAATTGCCTTGACCGAGACCCCGACAGGTCTGGGTGGCGAACACAATCCTGCCATTATGGTCTATGACACTTCAGGCGTTTATACCGACCCGAATGTTGCCATTGACCTGAATAAAGGTTTGCCCAATGTTCGTGAAACATGGATTGAAGAACGTCAGGATACTGAACGTTTAGATACCCTGAGCTCGGCTTTTGGACAGGAACGCCTGAAGGATATTCGCACCGCAGACATCCGCTTCGCCCATATTCAAAAGCCGCGTCGTGCCAAAGCAGGTAAAAATGTCACCCAGATGCACTATGCACGTCAGGGTATCATTACCCCGGAAATGGAATATATCGCCATTCGTGAAAACCAGCGCCAGCAGGCAGGTGTAGATGCACGCCAGCATGTAGGTCAAAACTTCGGGGCCAAAAATCTGACTGAAATTACCCCCGAATTTGTGCGTCAGGAAGTAGCGGAAGGCCGTGCAATTATTCCGGCCAACATTAACCATCCTGAAATTGAGCCGATGATTATCGGACGTAATTTCCTGGTGAAAATCAATGCCAACATCGGCAACTCGGCGCTCGGTTCAAGCATTGATGAAGAAGTGGCGAAAATGACCTGGGCGACGCGCTGGGGTGCCGACACCATCATGGATTTATCGACCGGGAAAAACATTCATGAAACCCGTGAATGGATTATCCGCAACTCGCCTGTCCCGATTGGTACCGTTCCAATCTATCAGGCGTTGGAAAAAGTCGATGGCGTGGCTGAAGATTTAACCTGGGAAATCTTTAAAGACACCCTGATTGAACAGGCAGAACAAGGCGTGGATTACTTCACCATTCATGCCGGCGTGCTTTTACGATACGTGCCGCTGACCGCAAATCGACTTACCGGAATTGTGTCACGTGGCGGTTCCATTATGGCGCAGTGGTGTCTGGCGCATCATCAGGAAAACTTCCTCTATACGCATTTCGATGAGATCTGCGAAATCATGAAAGCCTATGACGTGTCCTTCAGTTTGGGCGATGGTTTGCGTCCGGGCTCTATTCAGGATGCCAATGATGAAGCACAATTTTCAGAATTACGGACTTTAGGTGAACTGACCCATCGCGCGTGGCAACATGATGTTCAAGTAATGATTGAAGGTCCGGGCCATGTTCCTATGCACATGATCAAAGAAAATATGGATCTGCAACTAGAAGTCTGTAAGGAGGCACCTTTCTATACCCTGGGCCCTTTAACCACCGATATTGCTCCGGGCTATGACCATATTACTTCAGCGATTGGTGCTGCCATGATTGGCTGGTACGGTACGGCCATGCTGTGCTATGTCACACCGAAAGAGCACTTAGGCTTGCCGAACAAGAAAGATGTCAAAGACGGTATCATCACCTATAAAATTGCTGCCCACGCAGCCGATTTGGCCAAGGGACATCCGGGTTCACAAGTACGTGATAATGCTCTATCCAAAGCACGTTTCGAATTCCGTTGGGAGGATCAGTTCAATTTGAGTCTGGATCCTGATACTGCACGCAGCATGCATGATGAAACCATGCCGAAGGAAGCACATAAGTCCGCGCATTTCTGTTCCATGTGTGGTCCTAAATTCTGTTCCATGAAAATCACCCAGAATGTGAGGGATTATGCGAAAAATCAAAGCAATGTGGAGCAAAGTCAAGAACAGGATACAGAGATTGAAGCAGGTTTGAATGCCATGAAAACCAGCTATCATGAAAATGGTCAAAAATTGTACCACAAGCTGTAATTCTGAAAAAAAAATCTTTTATTTTCATGAAATTCTCAGTTAGGATGAATGTATGCTTTTCATCCTGACTGAGCTATATGAATATTATTAGACAAGCCACATATAACAGCGACCAAGTCAAAATTCAGTCCCGTGAATATCTTTTTCGTGGCTTTATTCAGGTTGAAAAAGTGAATCTCTGCCATCGTTTATTTAACCAGCGCGAATTCACTCCGGTCATGCAACGTGAACTGATTCACCGGCCTGAAGCTGCGGGTGTGCTGATTTATAATGATGCGCAGCAAAAATTTGCCCTGATTGAACAATTCCGTGTCGGTGCGATGGATGATGCAGATTCTCCGTGGCAACTGGAAGTAATTGCCGGTGTACTTGATGGCAATGAGTCAGCGGAAAGCTGTATACGCCGTGAAAGTCTAGAGGAATCGGGCTGTAAGATTGATCAGTTACAGCATTTATTCAGCTTTTATCCATCGGCAGGTGCCTGTTCCGAACTGTTCCATTTATACAGTGCTGAAGCACATCTTCCTGAACAAGGCGGAGTTTTTGGCATGCCGGATGAAGGGGAAAATATTCAATTGCACATTATTGACTATAGGGAAATAGCTACTTTAATGAGCAATGGTCGCTTAAAAAATGCGCCGGTCATTATGGCATTGCAATGGTTGCAACAACATATTAAAACAACAAGGAATGTCTAAGGAGTCAGACATGACTTTATCCAACAATAATCAAGACCAGCAAGACTGGACCATTATTCAGATTTCAGACACACATCTCATGAATCAGGAAGATTTAGAATTTGTGCATATGAATCCTGAGCACAGTTTTCATGCAATCATCAAGCAAATTCAGCAGCACTATCCGAATACCGATGCCATTATCCATACCGGTGACTTGGCTCAAGTCCCGGTCGCAGAGACCTATAGCCGTTATTTATCTTTTATGCAGACGCTGGGAATCCCGTTTTATCAGATTCCGGGTAATCATGACGACCTGGATTTTTTCCCTTTTTACCAAAATAAGGATGAGGCGCAGGCCATTCATTTTGGTAAATGGAGCTTTGTGCTATTAAACAGTGCAGTACGAGACCGGACCGATGGCTGGATTGAACAAGAGCAACTGCAACAACTGGATAGGCTTTTAGCAAAACTGCAACAGCAATTCGTGATCGTGGCATGTCATCATCATCCCTTTGAAATGCAATCAAAATGGATTGATCAGCACATACTGAAAAACACTGAAAACTTAACTGATATTCTGGCCAAGCACAGCAATGTCAAAGCGGTTATTTTTGGTCATGTGCATCAGGATTCGTGGCATGAATGGCAGCACATCCAGTTTTTTTCTACCCCATCCACCTGTGTTCAGTTCAAACCCTTAAGTGAAGATTTTGCCCTGGATAATGAAGCTCCAGGTTTTCGTGTCCTGCATCTGAAAGCCAATGGTGAGCTTGAAACCCAAATTTACCGGGTTCTAACAGCACGACAACAAATTAATAGTGAAATTTCAGGTTATTAACTTTTCATTTTGTTTTTTTTCTATTACTTTATGCCTTCTAAAGGAAGCATGGTCGATAGAATCCAAGCATCAAAGACTATCTAAAAGCACAAAAAGTCTATATGATGACGACCCTCGAAGGAAAATCTCCTTAGGGTTGGATAAAAACACTTGCATATCACCATATTTTTTGCGTATAGATAATACGTATATGATGAGGAATGCCCTATATGGCGAATGACAACCAAAATCAAGTCTTGGACGAACAAACTGATGTGGTAGATGAGAAATCTACCAAACGCGTGCGTAAAACGAAGCCAAAAGCGTCAGAAAGTGGTTCTACTGCTAGCTTATTTGGTATTGCACCTTATCAGCCTAAAAAAAATGAAGAATACATGTCTGAAGGACAGCTTGAGCATTTCCGCCAGATTTTACTGGCCTGGAAAGCTGAACTGATGTCTGAAGTAGACCGCACCTTAAACACCATGCAAGACGAAAATACAGCTTTGCCTGATGTGAATGACCGTGCGACACAAGAAGAAGAGTTTGCTATTGAACTCCGTACTCGTGACCGTGAACGTAAGCTGATTCGCAAGATTGAGCAATCCATCGAAGCGATTAAAAACGATGATTACGGTTTCTGTGAAACTTGTGGTATTGAAATTGGTCTGCGTCGTCTTGAAGCACGTCCAACTGCAACCCTTTGTATTGACTGCAAAACGCTAGCAGAAATCAAAGAGAAGCAAAATAACGGTTAATTATGTTATCCAATAATCCTCCCCTAACCCCTCCTTTAATAAAGGAGGGGGATAACAGGATGGCTTATGTGGGCCGGTTTGCGCCATCGCCAACCGGCCCTTTGCATTTTGGCTCACTCATTACCGCTGTGGCCAGTTATTGCGATGCACGTGCCCATCAGGGTCAATGGCTGGTCCGGATTGAAGATACCGACATTCCCCGCATTTACCCCGGTAGCGAAGCACATATCCTGCACTCAATCGATGCTTTTCAGTTCGCACCTGATGCCGAGATCATTTTCCAAAAAGACCGCCTCGATATTTATGAATCTGTGATTGAGCAGCTGCATCAGCAAGGCTGGGTCTATGCTTGCCAGTGCACCCGTAAAATGCTCGGTTCCAATCATATCTATGCCGGGACCTGCCGAGATTTAAATCTGCTTTTTGAGCATCAAGCCATCCGTCTGAAAGTATCGGATCAGGCCATTTGCTTTACTGACCGTTTACAAGGATCTCACTGTTGCAACCTGCAACAAGACCTCGGTGACTTTGTGCTGAAGCGTCGTGATGGCATTATCAATTACCAGTTAGCAGTCGTCGTGGATGATTATCTACAAGGCATGACCCATGTGGTTCGCGGTGCCGACCTGCTGGACAATACTGAACGGCAAATCTGGCTCGGTTCGCTACTGGGTTATCGCAAACTTGAATATATGCATCTGCCTTTGGCGATGAATGATCAGGGTCAAAAACTCTCTAAACAGAATCTGGCGCAAGCGCTTGATCTCAAGCGTGCTCCTGAATTACTACAGCAGACCATTCGCGCTTTGCATCAGCCAGAAGTTGATTTAGACACGCCAGAAAATATGCTGAAACAGGCTATTTCCCAATGGAATATTGACTTAATTCCACATACAACCGAGCTACAAGGCAGCTATTTATAAAATCCAGATTAGGATTAAGCTAAGAAAATCTACATCAGAAATGGCAGATTGAAGATGTTTTTTATATTTGGTATTGGTCCTAAAACCAAGGTAGTGGAGAAAAGTCAGTTTCTTTGTCCAGTCTGCAGAACACGCAGCGCTTATGAATTGAAACAGCAACGCAATTATTTTTCTTTATTTTTTATTCCACTGATTCCCCTTTCAAAAGCCAAAGGAGAATTTGTGAAATGTCTGCATTGTGGAACTGAAATGCCAAGCACAGTACTGAACCATGCTTAGCCGAATTGATTGCCAGCTTTGGGCTAGAAGCTGGATTCTTCTTTGCTTGGATTGGCCTTTTGTGTGGTGGCATCAATCTTCAAAATCAGGCTGATCATCACTGCACACATAATTAAAGATGAACCCCCATAACTAATAAACGGCAAAGTCAAACCTTTGGTCGGTAACATGCCCATATTCATCCCGGCATTCACCAGGATTTGCAGCAAGAAAATAATACTGATGCCATAGGCCAGATAACCTGCACGCAAGTATTGGTGCTGCAAGGCACGGTGTCCGATTTTGATACAGCACACCACCATCATAAAGGACAGGATCAATACCGTACTGATCCCGAAGAAGCCGAATTCTTCACCTAAAATAGCCAACATAAAGTCGGTATGCGCTTCAGGCAGATAAGACATTTTCTGAATACTATGACCCAGTCCTACCCCCATCCATTCACCCCGACCAAAGGCCATCAGTGCATTAGACAACTGATAACCGGTTCCCAAAGGGTCTGCCCAGGGATTGGTAAAGGACAGCGCGCGCTGCAGGCGGTAAGGCTCAAAGATAATCGCAGCGGCCAAAGCAAATACAATCGCGATCAGGAAGAAAATAAACTGAATCGGCGGTGCGCCAGCCAGAAAGAAAATGCCTAAAATCATCAGGACAATAACCGCAGTCGCGCCCAGATCGGGTTCCAGCAGGATTAAGCCTACAGTGATGATCATCACGCCGACTAAACGGTACAGGCCGGAAGCGCTGTTTCTCACCTCTTTCGCCCTTCGCACCACATAATCGGCGGTGAAGATGGCCATCATCACCTTGGCGACTTCGGAAGCCTGCAAGGTAAATCCGGCAATACGAATCCATCGGGTGGAACCATTGACCTCGGAACCGGCGACCAATACCACTGCCAGCAACAGAATGGTCATGATCCACAGTGGAAAGGTATTATTAAACCAGACATTCAGCGACACTTTATAAGCCAAAAATGCGGCAACAGCGGCCACAAAAATGGAAATGCCGTGTCGGATCACATAGTGAAATGCATTTTCATGTAATCGGTCTGCATAGGGCATCGATGCCGATGCCACCATGATTGAACCAATACACAGCAAGGTGATTACACAAAAAATCAGTACATTACGCGGCGTAACTTCAGCGGGGATTTTCGGCCCCCACTCATTGTAAACCTGATTAATTTTATTTATGGTCGTCTGAGCTAACCCAGCCATACAACTTTCCTTATCGTTCTTTTAAGCCAGTGCATTCACACAATCGACAAATTGATGTCCACGTTCACTATAACCTTTGAACATATCAAAACTTGCGCATGCAGGTGACAATAACACCACATCGTGGGCTTGAGTATGTTGCTGGCATAATTCTACCGCTTCTTTTAAAGATTCGGCATGAATTAAGGTGGTTGTACCTTCAATTGCGCTTTCAATCACGGGTCGATCTTCACCAATCAGCACGGCAACTTTGGCATATTTAGTTAGAGCTTCACGAAGTGCGCTAAAGTCCTGCCCTTTACCTTGACCACCTAGAATAATAGCGACTTTTCCGCCCTGCGGCTCAATCGCTGCACCCAGACCATCAATAGCCGCCAAGGTTGCGCCAATGTTGGTGCCTTTAGAGTCATTATAATAACGAACCCCGTGCACTTCTTTGACAAATTCACAGCGGTGCTCTAAACCTTTAAAGGTTTTCAGCGTTTCAAGCATGCTCTCTAAAGGCAGGCCAATCGCCTCACCCAAAGCCAGACATGCCAAGGCATTGGCAACGTTATGCGTACCTTGAATGTACATGTCTGAACTTTTCAATAAACGTTCACGGCCACGGGCCAACCAGATACTGCCATTATCTTCTTTTAAAATACCATATTGATTTAAATCAGGCGCATTCAAACCAAAGCTCTGCATTGGTGTATTATCTGGAACCAGCGGGCGGGTCAAAGAATCATCACGGTTATAGACCACTTTTTTCACACCCTGGAAAATGCGGTGTTTTGCCGTATGATAACCAAACATATCGCCATGACGGTCAAGATGGTCTTCACTCATATTCAGCACCACAGCCACTTCAGCATTTAAATTGGATGTCGTTTCTAACTGAAAGCTGGATAACTCCAAAATATAAAGTTCAGGATCATCTCTGGTTAAATCCAGTGCCGGACGACCCAAGTTACCGCCCACAGCCACTTTTTTGCCGGCATCTTTTGCCATCAAGCCAATGAGTGTGGTGACAGTACTTTTGGCATTTGAGCCGGTAATGGCCACAATCGGTTTATCGGTTGCACGGCGCAAAATCTGAATTTCACTCACCACCGGAATGCCTTTGGCAATTGCAGCCTGAATTTCTGGAATCTTCGGATCAAGCCCTGGGCTAATCACGATTTCTTCAGCTTGTAATAATAGATCTTGATCGAGCTGACCAAAACTGGTTTGCACTGCTGCCGGAATCTGGTCATGCCCGGGTGGTGTCTTTCGAGAATCTGTTACTGCAACGCGGTAGCCATTTTCATGTAAGAAATTTACTGCTGCAACACCTGAAATTCCGAGTCCTGCAACGACTTTTAATCCACCACGCTGTATTAACATTTTTGCCCCATTTTTTGGTACGTTTTCAAAACTGACAAAATGTTAGCACTTTGCTGTTTTGAATGCTTTTTCTGTTTTGACTTTATCTCGGCTTTTTTGTGTCAGTGCGTAAAAAAACCGTCATAAATGACGGTTTTCAATTTTTTTCCCGGCAGTAGATTTTATTTCCACTTTACTGCCTGGACTTCAGGTTTTTTCTTGGCAGGACTGTCTGAGGCCGAACAGCCACAACTGCCACCACAGCCAGAGACCATTTCAGGTTTTAACCATTTTGCCAGAACAGTCCAGCCCTGCTGTTGGCAGCCGTTCGAAAGTGAGCTGAAGACTGAATACGCGGCTTTCGGAAAAACTTTCTTAAACACCACCACAGCACTCCAAATGACCAAAGCAGCCACAATGAGAATTTCAATCATTTCAGTCTCCTTTCACTTGTTTGGCTTTGGACAAAATTATCCAAAGTAAAATTATCCAAAGTAATGTGACGCAATTTGATAAGTCAGGAATGACATGAGATACGCCAGTCCAAACAGGTAAATGGTCATTAAGGTTACGGTTTTGAATGAACCTGTTTCACGCTTTACCGTTGCCAGCGTGGCCAGGCAATGCGGCGCATAAATGAACCACACCAGCAAAGATAAACCGGTTGCCAATGACCATGCCAAATCACCGCTGCTGATTAAAGTCGATAAGCCTTGTGCGACCGCATCATCATCAGCTGCAGACAAGGCATATACGGTACCGAGTGCTGCCACCACCACCTCACGAGCCGCCATGGCTGGAATCAAGGCAATACAAATCTGCCAGTTAAAGCCCAATGGCGCAAAAATCGGCTGCATCACATGACCCAGCATACCGGCAAATGAATAGTCAATTGCTGGCCCAACTGCACCTTCTGGCGCCTGCGGGAAAGTACACAGGAACCACAGCAAGACAGATAGCGCAAAGATGATGCCACCCACACGCTTCAAGAAGATCTTGGCGCGGTCGAGTAAGCCAATCCAAACACTTTTCACATCCGGAAAACGATAACTTGGCAATTCCATCAACAAGGCATGCTGGGATTTATCTTTCTGGAAAAATTTCAGCACGGTCGCGACAATCAGGGCACTGACAATACCCGCCATATACAGCGCGAACAATACCAAACCTTGCAGGTTAAACACGCCCCACACCATTTTTGCTGGAATAAAGGCAGAAATCAGCAAAGCATAAACCGGCAAACGCGCAGAACAGGTCATCAATGGCGCAACTAAAATAGTGGTCAAACGGTCACGCGGATCGCTGATGCTACGGGTTGCCATAATGCCCGGCACAGCACAGGCAAAACTGGATAGCAATGGAATAAAGGCCCGGCCACTTAAACCAGCCTTAAACATCAATTTATCCAGCAAGAACGCTGCACGTGGCAAATAGCCGGATTCTTCCAATACCAAAATGAAGAAGAACAGGATCAGAATCTGTGGCAAAAACACCACTACACCACCCGCACCGGCAATAATGCCGTCCACCACCAAACTATTCAGCAATGGATGTGCAATATGCTCACCCACAGTTTCTCCCAGCCATCCGAAAGCCGCTTCAATCCCATCCATAAATGGCGCAGCCCCGGCAAATACCGCCTGGAAGATAATAAACATCATCACAGCCAGGCTGATTAAGCCAAACACCGGATGCAAGAAAATTTTATCCAGAAAATCAGAACGCTTATCTTCATGGTCAACGAAAACCACCACATCTTTTAGAATCTGGGCAATTTTTTCATGATTTGAACCGGAAATCTTGACATCGCTCAGTTCAGTGTTAGGCGTTCTAAATGTTTCAACATCCAGCGCGCCCATCAGGTTTTCAATTCCTGCATTACGCACCGCCACAGTTTCCACCACAGGAATACCTAAACGCTGCGATAATTTTTGCGTGTTGATCTGCATGCCACGACGGCGTGCTTCATCCATCATATTCAGCACAAGCAAAATAGGACGCCCCAGCTCGATCATTTCCAGAACCAGACCGAGATGCAGTTTTAAGTTGGTGGCATCCACCACACACAGGAAAGCATCCTGATCACCTTCTTCAGCAATTTTGCCGTGCACCACATCACGGGTAATGGCTTCATCCGGGCTGGTCGCATTCAGACTATAAGTCCCGGGCAAATCCAGCACACGAACCGCACGTGCTGAAGGCAAGCTGAACTGCCCAACCTTTCGTTCAACCGTGACCCCCGCATAATTACCCACTTTTTGCCGTGTTCCGGTCAAATGGTTGAATAATGATGTTTTACCACAGTTCGGGTTACCTACAAGGGCAATACGTAGCGCATCACTCATGCAGTGATCCCCTCTTCAATTTCAATTTTTTCAGCTTCAACTTTACGCAGTGCGAAACGGGTAAACCCCACCTGAATCAGGATGGGATCGCCACCAAAAATACCTTTGGTAATGACCTGAACTTTTGTCCCCGGTACAAAACCTAAAGTTTCTAAACGACTCGCCACCAGATCAGTCTGAGCTGTATCACCATCCAAAGTACGATTCACTTTGCTAATGATGGCCGTTTGTTTCACTTTCAAATCAGATAATCGCACCGCATCTAATCCTAAAATATTTCGTACAGTATACAAACAAATGAGAATAATTACCAAGTAAGGTTTGATTCCAATTCTCATCTTGTGTGCGGCGTTCGACATTGCAAAAAAATTGGTCTACATTGATCAAGACCAAGAAAAACTTGGGGTTTTCATTTAACGTAGAAGTGACATGCTCAATAAAAAGCCTCGTATTCCCGCAGCTGTAAACATTCCTGAACATTTAAGTTTTTTGCAGGGCTTTCGAGATTATTTAATTGCCCAAACCGTCAGCCCGCATACCCGTAATGCCTATCTGTCTGATTTAATTCAATGTAGTGAGTGCAGTACTGTTGCCATGCAAGACTGGAGCAGTGATGACATTTCCGATGTTTTACTCAACCTGACCCAACAGGGAAAAAGTCCGCGCTCGATTGCGCGCTCACTTTCTGCCCTGCGTTCCTTTTATAAATTTCTGCGTGAGCAAAAATTACGTAGCGACAATCCGGTTGCAACCCATAAAACCCCTAAAATTGGGCGGGCCTTACCGAAGGATTTATCCGAAGCCGATGTTGAAGCCTTAATTAATGCACCAGATATCAATACCGCTCTGGGCTTACGTGACCGGGCAATGTTTGAAGTCCTCTACGCCTGCGGACTACGGGTATCTGAATTGCTCAATTTAAGGCTGGAACTGATTAATCTAAAACAAGGCTATTTGCGTATTGTCGGCAAAGGCAATAAGGAACGTCTGGTTCCTTTGGGGCAGGTCGCTTGTGAATGGATTGAAAAGTATCTACAGCAAGCACGTGCCAGCCTGTATAAATCTGCCACTGACTATGTGTTTTTAACCCAGCATGGTGGCATCATGAGTCGGCAAAATTTCTGGTATGCCATTAAGCGCTATGCTTTGCAAGCCGGCATTCAGACCGAACTTTCACCGCATACCCTGCGGCATGCCTTCGCCACCCATCTGCTCAATCATGGTGCCGACTTGCGTGTGGTACAGATGCTGCTCGGACATAGTGATTTATCCACCACGCAAATTTATACCCACGTGGCTCAGGTTCGCATGCAACAGTTACATGCCACTTATCACCCGCGCGCTTAACGGCAGTAAATATCAGACTAAGAAGTTTTATTTCAGACATTTTTTTTTGTTATGCTTATTCACCTGTTTTTTTATACCTACAAGAAAGGGTTGTTTATGTTATTTACCCGTTCAAAAATTTTTCTCGCATCTACACTTGTTGTTGGCTTGGGATTAACGGCCTGCTCCAATTCGAATAATGATGAAAAAAAGCAAAATACTTTAACCGCTAGCGCACCTGCAACCGGGGAAGCATCCAACCTTTCAGAACGCAATGCACAGCAACGTCTGGTCAACACCTTGCAGCAGCATTTCAAGAAAGCCAATATCAATGCCAAAATTTTAAATATTAAAGCGACTGAAGTCCCTAATCTGTATTGGGTCACTCTCGAAGGCATGTCATCTGTATATGCCACTGCCGATGGCAAATACATTGTTCAGGGCGATGTACTGCGTTTAGGCGACAGTAAAATTCACAATGTCAGTGAAAACCTGCAATCCGAAACCAATAAAAAACTGCTTGCCAACTTAAAAACTGAAGATCTTCTGGTGTATAAAGCCAAAGGCAAGACCAAACATGTGGTCTATGTTTTTACCGATGCCAGCTGTCCGTATTGTCATAAATTACATGAACATATGGCTGAAATTAATGCCCAGGGTATTGAAGTGCGCTATATCGCATGGCCACGTGGCGAACAGTTCATGCCAGCCATGGAAAGCGTATGGTGTAGTGCCGACCGTCAAGCTGCATTCGATCAGGCCATTGCCGGTGCACCGCTTGCTCCAGCGACCTGTAAAAATCCAGTCAGAGATCAATATCAATTGGGCTTGAATATGGGCGTCAACGGTACTCCGGCAATTTATAATACCGAGGGTGTTTACTTGGGTGGATATCTATCGCCTGAAGAATTGGTGCAACGTTTAAATAACTAATTTTTATCAATTCATTTACTAAATTTAATAGGTAAAGATAAAGTGATATCTACCCTAGAGTCTGGCGGTTTTTTTAGCTATGATCTAGTTTCGCTTAAAGTTGAATACATATTTGGAGTGTGACGTGAAACCAGTTCGTCTGGCAATCCTCGGTCTTGGTACTGTGGGTGGTGGTGCCCTTAAACTACTAAAAGAAAATGCTGCTGAGATTAAACGTCGCACCGGTCGAGAAATTCGAATCACTCATGTAGGTACCCGTCGTCCACGTCCTGATCTGGATTTACCTGCTTCAGCGAAGCAAAGTGCTGATCTGCTCGATATCGTTCGTCAACCTGATGTCGATGTGGTGGTTGAAGTTATGGGCGGCATTCACCCTGCTTATGAAGTCATCATGGAAGCGATGAAACACGGCAAGCACATTGTGACGGCCAACAAGGCCTTACTGGCTGAACATGGCAATGAACTGTTTAAAGCGGCCGAAGACCATGCCGTACAAATTGCCTATGAAGCAGCCGTTGCCGGTGGTATTCCGATTATTAAAGTGATTCGTGAAGGTTTGGCTGCCAATAAAATTGACTGGCTGGCGGGCATCATTAACGGTACAGGCAACTTCATTTTAAGTGAAATGCGTGAAAAAGGTCGTGCCTTTGCAGACGTGCTCAAAGAAGCACAAGAACTGGGTTATGCTGAAGCAGATCCAACCTTTGACGTTGAAGGCATTGATGCTGCACATAAACTGACGATTCTGGCTTCATGTGCCTTTGGTATTCCGCTACAGTTCGACAAGGTATTTACCGAAGGCATCAGCAAAGTGACTGCTCAAGACGTAAAATATGCCGAAGACTTGGGCTTCCGTATCAAACACTTGGGTATTGCACGCCGTACCGATGCCGGAATTGAATTACGCGTCCACCCGACCTTGATTCCAGATGACCAGCTGATTGCTAACGTCAACGGTGTAAAAAATGCCGTTCTAGTCCAAGCCAATGCTGTTGGTCCAACACTGTATTACGGTGCTGGCGCTGGTGCTGGTCCAACGGCTTCTGCGGTAGTCGCGGACGTGGTGGATATTGTCCGTGACATTATTTACACAGAAGATGGTGCTGGAACTATTCCGCAGCTTGCGTTTGAAGCACTGACAGACTTACCAATTCTGCCACGTGAAGAAATGACCACCGGATATTACATCCGTATTAATGCCGAAGATCAAACTGGCGTTCTGGCCGATGTCACCACCATTTTAAGCCGTGCCGGTATTAGCATCGACGCGATCATGCAACAGCCGCGCTTAAAAGACCTTATTCCTATCGTGATTCTGACTGATCCAGTGAAAGAATCAAAAATGGATGAAGCCCTTCAGCAAATTCAAGCATTGCCCGTCATTCATGGCGAAATTGTACGAATTCGTTTAGAATCGCTTGATAATTAATCGGGTTGAGGGGAGTATTCCCCTTGCCAAGCTCTACATACAATTGGAACATCATCATGTCTAATGCCAATCGTTATACTGGTTTAGTTGACCGCTATCGCGACCGTTTACCAGTGTCTGCAACAACTCGCGCAATCTCTTTAGGCGAAGGTAACACGCCACTGATCAAGCTTGAGAACATTCCTCGCATTATTGGCAAAAATGTTGAAATTTATGTGAAGTACGAGGGCTTAAACCCGACTGGTTCATTTAAAGACCGTGGCATGACCATGGCGGTAACTAAAGCGGTTGAAGAAGGTTCTAAAGCCATTATCTGTGCATCTACAGGTAACACTTCTGCTGCAGCGGCTGCTTATGCTGCCCGTGCCGGCATCAAAGCGTTCGTACTCATCCCGGAAGGCAAAATTGCCATGGGTAAAATGGCACAAGCCATGATGTACGGTGCGGTAACCATGCAAATTCGCGGCAACTTCGATGACGGTATGCGTCTGGTAAAAGAAGTGGCTGACCAAGCGCCTGTGACCATCGTAAACTCAATCAACCCATACCGTTTGCAAGGTCAAAAAACCATTGCTTACGAAATCGTGGATGAATTAGGTCGTGCACCTGATTATCACTGTCTACCCGTGGGTAACGCAGGTAACATCACTGCACACTGGATGGGTTATACCGAAGCTGTTGCCAACCAGCCTAAAGACCAGTTTGAACAAGTGGTTTATGATGCTGCAACAGATCAATTCACTGGTCCAAAACCTGAAGGTCTGCCAACAATGGTCGGTTACCAGGCTTCTGGCGCTGCTCCATTCTTACGTGGTGCACCAGTGGAAAACCCTGAAACTATCGCAACTGCAATCCGTATCGGTAACCCACAAAGCTGGAACCACGCCAAAGCGGTTGTTCGTGATTCTCAAGGTTGGTTCGACGAACTAACTGATGCTGAAATCCTTGAAGCTCAACGCTTACTTTCTATGTACGAAGGTGTATTCGTAGAACCTGCTTCTGCAGCGTCTATTGGTGGTGCAATTCGTGACATTAAAGCAGGTAAAATTGCTGAAGGTTCTGTAATTGTATGTACAGTAACGGGTAACGGCTTAAAAGACCCTGACACAGCAATCAAACAATGTTCTGATGCAGTGATGTTGTCTATCGATGCGACAATGAATCAAGTCAAAGACTCTATTCTTTCTAATATGTAATTTATTTCATCTTTAGATTGAAACAAAAAGCCCTGCAATTGCAGGGCTTTTTAATTCAGAAGTATTCAAAGGTTGAGTAAATTTGAATACTTCCCAAAATTTAACATTAAATACGTTTGGGTAACTGGCTTGCCCAGCTCATTAAACGTGTTGCATCGTTGGTACGTGCAGCAGAGGAATCTGCTCCAAGAAGTACCACAATTGCAGGACGGTTATTTAAAGTGGTATGCATCACCACACAACGCCCTGCTTCATTGATATAACCTGTTTTTGAAATATTGATATTCCAGCCACCGTTACGTACCAAGGCATTGGTATTGTTCGATTTTAATACACGATAGCCCAAGTTAAAATCATAGCTTGCTGTGGTTGAGAACTGACGGATCAAACTATATTGAGACGCCGTATTCACCAAAATACCCAAGTCTCGTGCTGAAGACACATTACGCGGGTCTAAACCGGAAGACTCCATATAATGGGTTGAATTCATGCCTAAAGATTTTGCCTTGGCATTCATTGCAGCCACAAATGCTGCTCGACCACCCGGATAAGTACGTGCCAATGCTGCTGCTGCAGGGTTTTCAGACTTCATTAAAGCAAACAGTAAAGCTTCAGCGCGATTCATGCTATCACCCGCGCGTAAAGTCGAACTTGAACTTTTACAGCCCGAACATGAAAAGTCAGATTGCTGTAAAGTTATTTTTTCTGACATATTTAAACGGGAATCCGCAATTACGACAGCTGTCATCAGCTTGGTAATCGATGCAATTGGAAAAGCCGTATTGCTATTTTTACTATAAAGCACTTCGCCAGTTTGACCGTCCATCACCAATGCAGCGCGGGCATTAACCGAAGGCTGGTTGCTATAATTGGAATTATTTAAAATTTGTACTGTTTTAGGTGCAGAATGTGTCACCACACCATTCGAACTACGTACGGAAGTGGCTATTTTGGTTGAACCTTGTGGAGAGACTTCTTCAGCTGAAGCATCACCGTTTAATAATTGATTGACATCCTCAGAGGACCAGTTCAACGCAGCCTGTCCCGTCCCTTTAGACGCATCCATCACCAGTTCTGCAAAACTGGCTGAACTCATGCTAAGCAGAATTGAAATGCCCAGCATATGCATTAAAGATTTTTTCGAATTTTTCACGGTGATTTACTCAACTCAAGGAGGCAAGATACATTTGTATATTCCCTCAAAAATGCTTACATTTAGACACAAAGATGAACACTTTTTGTTGCTCACAACATTGTGTATAACATTTAATTGAAAGATATAGAATAGGATTGCTAATTTTGTCATTTCATTGCAAGCTTATTTTGCTTTATGTAACAAAAAAAATGCATTTTTTTGATATGAGGGAGAACTAGGTGATCACAGTTTTAGTGGTAGATGACCATGAATTAGTACGTACCGGAATTTGCCGTATGCTCGAAGACCATGCGGATGTTCAAGTGATTGGTCAGGCTGAATCTGGTGAAGAAGCGATTAACTTAGTCCGCCATCATCATCCTAATGTCGTTTTGCTGGATGTAAACATGCCCGGAATTGGCGGGGTAGAAACCACCCGACGTCTATTGCAAACTGCGCCTGAAACCAAAGTACTGGCGGTCAGTGGCTTGGCTGAAGAGCCCTATCCTTCCTTATTGCTTAAAGCAGGTGCTAAAGGCTATATCACCAAAGGTGCACCTGTGACCGAAATGGTTCGTGCCATCAACAAGGTCATGCAAGGTGGAAAGTATTTCAGTGCCGACATTGCAGAACAACTGGCCAGTTCATATCTTTCTGACACCCAACAGTCTCCTTTCGATGCCTTATCGGAACGTGAAATGCAGGTGGCGATGATGGTGGTGAATTGTATTAGTGCCCAGGAAATTGCCGATAAACTTTTTGTCAGTGTCAAAACAGTAAATACTTACCGTTACCGCATTTTTGAAAAGCTGAATCTGGATAGTGATGTCAAACTGACTCACCTGGCCATTCGCTATGGTCTGATTAAACCTTAATACCCTTTGGCTTGTAGAAGACATGCATGACGCAACCTACCCAGACCTTTGAGTTTAACCAATATCATTTAGGCATTTGGTATAGCACCTACCGATTCATTATTGCGACCAGTCTTCTGCTGATTTTCTTGTTAACTTATCAGCGCTTAAATACCGATTATCATTATCCGCAGCTTTATCTTTACGTGCTGATTGGCTACGTATTTACAAACTGTATCCAGTTAATCACGCTAAAAAGCATACGTTTAAAAATTGCCCAGCAGCTGCCGCTGTTATTTGTTGTCGATGTGATTGCTTTAAGCTTGCTCACCTTGGCAGTAGATGGTCCTAACCTGCAATTAAGTTTGCTGTTTGTGATTACCATCTTTGCCGCATCGTTATTACTGAATGCCAAAAAGGCGCTGATCATTACCTTAATTGCGGTAATTAGTGTGATTTATCAGCTTTTTTTAGGCAGTATCTTTGATTTTTCTTCACTGAATAATATTGGCAATAGTGCGGTACTGGCCTTTCTGTTTTTCGTGGTTTATGGCAGTGGTCAAATTGCGGTAAAACGCTTCCAGTTACTTGAAAATTTAAATTTTTCTCAATCGCTGGAATTAAACCGACTGCAAAACCTGAATCGCTATATTCTGGAACAAATTGAACTGGGTTATCTGGTTTTAGATGAAAACTGTCATATTGTACTGAGCAACCCTGCTGCCTGCATGCTTTTAGGCATTCCCCCACTCTATGCCTATGACAAATACCCCTTATACAAGGCACAGCCCGATTTATTTGAATTACTTAAATTTGATCAACTGCAGGACGGAGAAAAATTCCAGTTTGAGTCACAGCTCAGCCATTATCATATGCATATTGAAGTGCAAAAACTCATGGTTCCGCATCAAACCCTGACCCTGCTGGTGTTGCAGGATGCCACCAAGATCAATCAACGTGTACAACAATTAAAACTCGCGGCATTAGGTCAATTGTCTGCCAGCATTGCCCATGAAATTCGCAATCCTTTAGCGGCCATTGTACAAGCCAATGAACTTTTCAGTGATAGCGATCAGCATCAACAAGCAGCTTTGAGCCGAATGATTTCCAAGCAGGCGCAGCGTATAGACCGGATTGTACAAGACACGCTAAATATGGTGCGCAATAAAGAAACCCATCCTTCAAACATTGAGCTGAAACAGTTTATTCCCTTACTGATTCAGGAAGATTTGGCGGATATTGCCACTCAAATTAAATCTACCGTTCAGGGTAAAATTTTTATTCGTTTCGACGAGGCACAACTTCGTCAAGTTCTGATTAACCTGATTCGCAATGCCATTCGACATAATTCACCTGAGCATTCACATATCGAATTGAATGTTTATTTACAGGAAACCAATGTACGCATTGACGTCCGTGATTTTGGGGCCGGCGTTGCTTCCAAGGATCTGGCTTATTTATTTCAACCTTTTTTTAGTACCGAAATCACAGGAACTGGTTTAGGATTATACCTATCACATAGTTTTTGCGAAGCAAATGAGGCAAAACTGAACTATGTAGAACAAGAACAAGGGGCATGCTTTCGAATAGAATGCCTGCGAGTTGCTTTATAAATTTAAATTGCTGGGGTGTATTGTGGAACAACAACCACTTGTTTTATTGGTGGATGATGAGGAAGATTTGTGTACCCTCATGCAAATGTCTTTATCTCGTATTGGGATCAAAACCCATATTGCACATCGTGTTGAACAGGCTAAAAAGTTCCTGTCTGAATATCGCTATGATGCCTGTTTAACCGATTTAAATTTGCCAGACGGTAATGGACTGCAACTGGTGGAATGGATTAACCAGCATTTTCCCTCCATACCGGTCGCGGTACTGACTGCCTATGGCAATATGGAAATTGCCATTGCAGCACTTAAAGCTGGCGCCTTCGATTTTGTCAACAAACCGGTGAATCAGAAGCATCTGGAACAACTCCTGCAAAAAGCTTTTAACAAACCGTTTGAACATTTTCAGACCAAAGAAGACAGTTTGGAACAAAAATTATTAGTTGGACAATCCCTGCCGATTCAACAGTTACGAGTGACCTTAAATAAAATTGCCCGCTCTCAGGCACCGGTATTTATTACCGGTGAATCCGGGACAGGAAAAGAAGTGATTGCCAATCTGGTACATCGCCTCAGTAACCGTAATGAAGGTCCGTTTATTGCCATTAACTGCGGAGCCATTCCGACTGAATTGATGGAAAGTGAACTGTTTGGGCATAAAAAAGGCAGCTTTACTGGTGCCACACAAGACAAACAGGGCCTGATTCAATCTGCCCATGGCGGCAGTTTGTTTTTGGATGAAATTGCCGAACTGCCTTTAAGCATGCAGGTTAAACTGCTGCGTGCGGTACAGGAAAAACGCATTCGTCCAGTCGGTTCAGACAATGAAATTGATGTCGACTTTCGCGTGATTAGTGCCAGTCATCAGGATCTTGAAGCCTTGGTTCAGCAAGGCCGCTTTAGACAGGATTTATTCTTCCGCATCCATGTCATGGATTTGGTGCTGCCTCCGCTGCGTGAACGCGGTGACGATATTATTTTATTGGCGCATCACTTTATTCAGAGAATTAGTCAGGAATGGGATATTCCACCAAAACAGCTGACTGATCGTGCGAAAAGCTTTTTATTGAGTCAGTATTATCCCGGAAATGTGCGTGAACTGCGTAATATTATTGAACGTGCCATTACCTTAAGCGATGACGAAAAAATCGACTTGCAACACTTGCAAAGTGCACCTTTACGTTATCCTACCGCAGCAGCGCCAGCCGTAACGGAAGATCACCATACATTGCGTAGTGATATCCTGATTTCTTCCAAGAAATTACCTGATGAAGGTTTAGAGCTTTATCTGGAAAATATTGAAAAAGATATTTTACTCAATGCCCTGAATTTAACCCATTGGAACAGAACACTGGCCGCTAAAAAACTGGGCATGTCTTTCCGTTCTTTGCGTTATCGTCTGAAAAAATTTGGCCTGGATACCGACGAGGATTAGGTCGTTTTATTGAGGACCAAGCCGTTTATTTATGACTTAAAATGATCTCTGCAACATGTTCCAGATAGTTTTCTTCTTTCATCTCATGTTGCAGCAGATACTGTTGATTGGGCTGAATGCCCACACCTTCAATCATCTGCCCTTTCGGGGTGTAGTAATGCGATACTGTCATCTGTAAAGCAGCACCATTGGACAGCGGGAACAGTTTTTGTACTACCCCTTTGCCATAGCTTTTCTCACCCACCACCCAGGCACGGTCGTGATCTTTCATGGCAGCAGTAAAAACTTCAGCGGCAGAAGCCGAACGGTTATTGATTAAAATACCAAGCTTTAAATTCTGAAATTCAAAACTGGGCAAGGCCTGAAACTGCTGATCGCCTTCGGAACGGCTTTTAGTTGATACGATGATGCCTTGATTCAGGAATAAGTCGGCCGATTCAACTGCAGCCGACAACAAGCCGCCAGGATTATTTCTTAAATCGAGCAATACCGCTTTCAGACGTGAAGAAGAAGAATGTTCTTCAATCAAGCGCTTGATTTCATTAGCTGTATCTTGCTGAAAAACTTTAACTTTGATGACCAGCACCTGATTATGCAGCAGCGTTGCCTGAATATCGGTTTCTATTTTTTTATTACGCACCAAAATCAGCGGCTTGCTATTTTGTGCCAGTTGCAAGCTTAAGGTAGAGCCAATCGAACCATTCAGCAGGCTATTGACCTGATCATGGTTGAGTTTTTTCAGTTCCTGATCATCAACCTTGAAAACGCTCACGCCATTGCGCAAACCTTGCTTGGCTGAGTCAGCATTTTCCTTTAAACCTTGAATAGCCCATTGATGCAACTGCTGGTCATAACCCAGTTCAAAATCGACAGAGGCAATATCGCCTTCGGTATATTGCAACAGCTGCTTATAATCTTCTGGACTTAAATAACGTGAATAACGATCCAGACCACTCACCAGACCTTTAATAGCCTGCTGAAATAAGGTTTCGTCATTTTTGTCATCGACATAATTTTCTTTGACTATGCTATAAATCTGGACAAATTGCTGAATTGATTCCACCGGAACTTCAGCATAATTTTGTTCGACCTCATCATCAAAATCTAAAACAGGCTGAGCCTTGCCTTTTACCGCAGCAAGGGCGGAATGGCTCATACACATGAATAACGTTGTTAAAATGACAACCTTTTTCCAGCGCTGTAAAGCCATCCATCCACCTGTTTATACAAAAATTTTTATGATTTTAAAGTAATCAAATTACGACCTTTCATTTCTGCAGGTACAGGAATTTGCATGAGGTTCAACAATGTTGGAGCAACATCTGCAAGGACGCCACCTTCAGCAATGGTTGCAGAAGTTGGGCCGACATAAATAAACGGAACCAGTTCAGTGGTATGTTGCGTATGTACCTGACCGCTTTGGTAGTCCTGCATTTGCTCTACATTACCATGATCGGCAGTAATCAGCATATGGCCTTTTTTAGCCATTACTGCTTCATATACACGGCCCAGGCAAGTATCCACCGCTTCAACGGCTTTCACTGCTGCATCAAATACACCGGTATGCCCCACCATATCACCATTGGCATAGTTCACCACCAACAGGTCATATTCACCTGAGTGAATTGCAGCAACCAGTTCATCGGTAACTTCATAAGCACTCATTTCCGGTTTCAAGTCATAAGTTGCCACGCTTGGAGATGGAATCAAAATACGTTTTTCACCCGGGTATTCATCTTCACGGCCACCGCTGAAGAAGAAAGTCACATGGGCATATTTTTCAGTTTCAGCAATACGCAGCTGGGTTTTACCCAAATCAGACAAGTATTCGCCAATCGAGTTTTTCAACGCTTCTGGCATATAGGCCACAGGCGCATCAATAGTGGCTTGATAACGGGTGAGCATGACAAACTTAGACAGGTTTGGCACCACCTTACGCTCAAAACCGGCAAAGTCTTTTTCTACAAAGGCTTTGGTAATTTCACGCGCACGGTCGGCACGGAAATTCATGAACACCACACTGTCGCCATCCTGAATTTTAGCCAGTTCGCCAATACGGGTGGCTTTGACAAATTCATCCGACTCATTTTCCGCATACGCCTGTTCCAGACCTTCAACCGCAGTTGCTGCGGTACGTGCAGCTTCACCTTCGGTCAACAGGCGATAGGCCTGTTCAACACGATCCCAACGGTTGTCACGATCCATGGCAAAATAACGGCCGATCATGGTGGCAATACGGCCTTGACCCGGATATTGAGCAAAAACCGCATCTAATTTTTCTAAAGAAGGCTGAGCGCTTTTTGGTGGAGTATCACGACCATCAAGGAAAGCATGCAGATAAACTTTTGCACCGCGTTTTAGTGCCAGTTCCACCATGGCAATAATTTGGTCTTCATGTGCATGTACGCCACCTTGTGACAACAAGCCCATAATATGTACTGCAGCATTCGCAGCTTTAGCTTTTTCTACCGCATCAATCAACACTTCATGCTCAAAAAAAGCACCGGTACGAATGTCTTTGGTAATACGGGTGAAATCCTGATACAACACACGGCCTGCACCAAGGTTCATATGTCCCACTTCAGAGTTGCCCATTTGACCATCAGGCAGGCCGACATCTTCACCTGAACCTGAAATCAAACCATGGGGATGCTTTTGTTGCATAGCAGTTAAGTTAGGTCGTTTTGCTGCCAGGAAAGCATTGTCCTCGACCGCTTCGCGATGACCCACACCATCCATGATTACCAAAACGTGAGGGATTTTGCCAGCAGTTGCATCCGTCATAATGAACACTCTTTTGTTTACAATTTCATCGTTATATCTTACCGAATTTTCGGTCAAGACTCTATGTGCAGATCATGACTAAAGCTGATCATGCACATTGTTTTTACCACTTTGTATTTAAGCATTTAGCGGGCACGGCGTAGTAAATAACCACCCACCAACATCATCAGCGCAATCGGCACAAACACAAACCAGGCCGGTGAGGGTGAATAGACCAGGCTGGCATAGCCCAAGAAGTCCTGAAGATAGAAGAAGCCCAAGCCGGTAAATAAGGCAATCACCAGACGGAAACCCATCGACTGCTGACGTAAAGGGCCAAAAATAAAGGAACAGGCAATCAGCACCAGACCAATCAAAGCAAAAGGTGAACCGACTTTTTGCCAGAAGGCCAGCTGGTAGGTTTTTGGAATCTGGCTATATTCATGCATATAACTCATAAAGCTCACCAATTGACTCGGTGATAAATCTTCAGGGTCAATCGTGACCATATGCACATATTTCGGTTGCAAGGCTAAAGTCAGAGGCAGCTGATCGGTTTTCACCAAGGTTGAATTACCTTGCGGCAGAATATCCATTTGCGCAGCAGTTTTCAGATTCCAAGCACCATCTTTAACAAACTGACCTTGCTCGGCATTTAAAACACCTTTCAAGTGATAACGATCATCAAAGTCAACCACTTGAACATGTTTTAGCTGTCCTTGTGCATTGGCATAATCAATATAAATAAAGCGCTGACCTTCGCGCGTCCAGTAACCATTGACTTCACCCAGTGAACTGACGCTACGGTGATCTTTAACACTTTTGGCCTGTTCATTGGTATAAGGAATCACCCATTCACTTAAGACAAAGGATAAAACCACCAGAATCAGGGCTGAGCGAATCACCCAGCCGACTATACGCCACAGGCTGACCCCAACCGAACGCATCACTACCAGCTCACTATTGGAAGCCAAAGTACCTAAACCCAGCACAGCACCAATTAAGGCAGAAATAGGTAAAATTTCATACAGATAACGTGGTGCACCCCATAATACATAAAGCAATGCCTGCCAGGCACCATAGTTCTCGTTGAGTGAACCCAATTCACCCAAATAGGTAAACAGTACTTGTAAAACAGAGAGCACTGCTGTAGCCCCTAGCATGGCCAATGCCGTGGTTTTGGTCACATGTTTGGCAATTATTCGACGTGCTAACATTTTTAAGACCTCGCCTGCTGAATTCGTTTCTTGATTTTAGGGGCGAGCTTTTGTTTTCGGGAGAACAATGCTCCAGCAATGCCATAAACGACCAAGACCAAAGGATATGCCCAGATGCCCATTTCATCTTTACTGACCCGGGTTTTTACCGCCATGAGTGCCACAATCAAACTGGCAAAAATCAGTAAGGCCGGGAATAATTTTAAATAGCGTCCCTGACGCGGGCTCACTTCACACAGTGCAATCGCCAGCATTAAAGCGGTAACAATGGAAAATGGCACAAAGATACGCCAGCCCAATTCACTTGCCACCACCGGATCAGTACGGTTGTTCCAGAGCTTGCCAATCGGTAAGGCTTCGACTTCCGCACTTTCAAATTTGGCTTCCTTATCGCTTTCTAGACGTAAACGGTAAGACTGAAATTCGGCCTGGGTATATTTGGGTGTGCCCGGGAAAATTTCGTAACGGCGCCCTTCAGATAAATCGACAATACTGGCCGTTTCATTGGCCACTTCTACACGAGTGGCTTCTTTCGCCAGAATCATGACATCAGGCTTGCCCGGCTTTTCTGCGCGTTGATAGAAAAACACATCTTTTAAATTACGACGGTCTTCCGACAGGTCTCCGGCATAAATAGTATAAGGACCGGAAGAAATAAATTCTTTGGGACGGACCAAATCAAAACCGGTTCTGACCGCCTGATTAGTCGTCAGTTCTTCAAACTTACGTAGTCCCCATGGAGACATCCACACCATTAACACGGTTTGCACAGCAAGAAAAACCACCGTCAATGGAATCAGCAAACGCCCCAGCTGGTTACGGCTGATGCCGCTGCCATTCATGACTGCCATCTCATGATCGACATAGAGACGGCCAAACACCAGCATCAAACCAATAAAAAAGCCGAGCGGAAGAATTAAGGTTAAAAATTCTGGCAGTCGATAACCAATAATACTAAACAAAATACTGGTATCTAAACGACCTTGTGCCGCCACACCAAAGAACTTGATCAGCCGACCACCCATCATGATTAAGGTCAGCAAGGCAATCACCACCAAGGATGTAGACACCACTTGCTTGACCAGATAACGCCGAATAATCAAATTAATTCTTCCAAAAAAAGCAAATAAAAACTAGCGCTAGTTTACCCGAATGGTGAAAATATAAAACCTATACTGTTGTTGCGCATTGAAACTCTATTCATAGAAATGTTTCAATGGTTTAATGGTTTGCAATCTTTCAAAGGCATGAATACAGAACATGAAACTGACAATTAATACGTCATTCCAAGAGAATGCATCTAGCCCATATTTGTTGATATTAGTCGATTCTGAGCAGCTTCAAAAGGCAGAGACTGCTTATGAAATCAATGGTTTAAATACATTAGTAGAAGCTGCTCAATTTAAAGCCAGCCTGACCGAATCTTTGCCTCTTATTGGCAAAGTCGCAGCGTGTGCAAATACTGCCCTGATTGGCTTGGATAAGGCAGCAGAACTTCAGCCAGCTAAATTAGCAAAAATCGCACAAACTATTATCAAAGCGTCACAAAAAAAATTCCAACAGATCAGTATTGATATTTCTGCATTGCCACCTGAACAGCATTATTTATTTGCCTTGGCTTTAACTCAGGCCAATTATGCTTTTGATGAATACAAATCCAAGAAAAATGAATTTGTACTGCAACAGATCAATCTGATTGCTGCAAACAGCACTTTAAACCCGCAACAGTTGGGCCTGATTCATGCCGTTCAGTCAGGTCAAAGTTTGGCACGTGACCTGGGCAACCGTCCAGGCAATATCTGTTTTCCTGAATATCTGGCAGAACAGGCTCAAGCCTTGGCAGCACAGTATCCGGACTTGCTGAAAGTGACCGTGATTAATGAGCAGCAAATGGCGGACTTGGGCATGAATGCCTTCCTTGCCGTAAGCAAAGGTTCAGACCGTCCGGGCCGTGTGATTACCCTTGAATATAAAGCGCATACTGAGCAAGCACCTGTAGTACTGGTCGGTAAAGGGGTGACTTTTGATACAGGCGGTATTTCACTCAAACCAGGTCTGGGCATGGACGAAATGAAATTCGACATGTGCGGCGCTGCATCTGTACTAGGCACCATGCGCGCATTATGTGAAGCAAAACTGCCGATTCATGTGGTCGGTGCCATTGCTGCTGCTGAAAACATGCCTTCAGGTCATGCCACCCGCCCGGGCGATATCGTGACCAGCATGAGCGGACAAACTGTTGAAATTTTAAATACTGATGCCGAAGGCCGTTTGGTGTTATGCGACACGCTGACCTACATCAAACGTTTTAATCCGGCGCTGGTGATTGATATTGCAACTTTAACCGGTGCTTGTGTAGTGGCCTTGGGTTCAGTCCTGTCCGGTTTATTTACCCCAGATGACGAACTGGCTGCCGAAATTACTGCTGCAGGCCAGACCTCTTTTGACCGGGTATGGCGCATGCCAGTACTTGAAGACTATCAGGAACAGCTAGACTCTCCTTTTGCCGATATTGCCAATATCGGTGGACCTAAAGCCGGCTCTGTGACTGCAGCATGTTTCTTGCAACGCTTTACCCGCGAATATCGCTGGGCACATTTAGACGTTGCAGGTACTGCATGGAATTCTGGCACGGCAAAAGGTGCAACAGGCCGTCCTGTACCGTTACTGGTTCAATTCCTAGCAAACCGTGCGCAGTCGAATGGCTAAAGTCAGCTTTTACCTGTTTGAAAAAAGTAACGAGCGGCAAGTGCAAAGCACTTGCCGTTTGTGCCGCAAGATTCTGAAACAGCCGGCACATATCTGGTTGTATTGTGCCGACCCGGACTTGCAACAGCAGCTCGATGAACAATTGTGGAGTTTTGATCCGAGCAGTTTCATTCCGCATGGCATTGATCAGGAACAGGCCCCAATTTGTATTTCCTCCCGGCTACCGGAACAGTCGGACTGGATTGTGTTTAATTTTAACAATCAAGCCCTTGAACAGATTGATAAATTTAGTCACATTATAGAAATCATAGAAAATAACGAATCGGCAAAACAACTGGGTCGTGAGAAATTTAAACAATATCGACGCTTAGGTATTGAGCCACGAACTTTCAAGCTTTAGCTGATCAATAGAAATAAGGAGAGATAGGGTGGCATTAAATGTCGGTCAAGATTTTAAACAGCGCTGGTTAAATGTACCTGAGGCTGTTCGTCAGGCATTTATTGATGACCTACACCGTGTCTGCAATGTGCTGAAACCTGAAACCAATATTCAAAAGTGGCTAGAAAAAGATAAAGAAGCACAAAAGCAGTCTTATGAAAAAATTGAACAGGCCTATATAGATCGCAAGGCTCAACTGATTGAAGAGGCTCGTTTACGCAAGCAACGTGCTTTAGAACAGTCTTTGGAAAAAAAGCGTGCTGAACAGCTGGCTTATGCACGGGCATTACAGTTAGATGAAGAAAGACAATTTGCAGAGCAAGTTCACACCTTGACTTTTATTCGTCAAAACTTAGAGCACGAAACGCAAACCTATACCGCGCGTTATCACAAGAACCCTGCGGGCCCGGCCTTGAATTTTTCCAAGGGCATGATCTCGATTACGGACCATGAAATATTATCGGAACTAGAAAGTGTGCGTTTACGTCTGGAACTGGAAGCTGAAACCCTGATTGAACAAGCGGTGACCGTATTCCGTGCCAAGTTACATCAGGCTAGCCAGGAAGAAATTGAGTACATTTTAAAGAATTCTAATTTATCTACGGAAAAGCCAAAAACCTGATTGCTGATCCCGGCTCATCTAGGTCATTTTTAAGTATGCTAAGTTAAAATAAAAGCGTCCACTTCGGTGGACTTATTTTTTATTATCCGGATATTAAAATAAGTCTACTGCAATTCCGAGCATATTGCCTGCGCCATAGCCAATTCCCAATAACAGGCCAATCCATACCAGTCCGCCGGTGATATTATAAAACATAAAGCTGAACACATTCATATGCCCTGCCCCGGCAGCGAAGGGCGCAAATGAACGAACAAAAGGAACAAAACGTGCCATCAAAATGGTTTTACCGCCATGTTTGCTAAAATAGCGATTGGTCTTGACGATATATTCAGGTTTTAAAAAACGTGAGTGCTCATGAAAAAACTTAAACCCCAAAATCTTCCCGGTATAGTAATTGACGATATAACCCAATACTGAGGCAATAAACAATAACACCCCCATAGAAGATAAATGGACATCAGCTGCAGTTGAACACAGGGCGCCAATGGCGATCAGTAAACTGTCTCCCGGCAAGAAAAACATAAACACCGAACCCGTCTCGGCAAAAATAATCAGAAATAAAATGGCATAAATCCACAAGCCATACTGATCCAGTAAAGTAGGTAACCATTGTTCAATATGCATTAGAAAATCAAGCATCTTCAGCTACTCACTTTAACCACATTATTTTCATAACTTATTAAAAATAAAAATTAAAAATAAAAAAACAGCCTGGTTTTCTCAATCAGACTGTTTTCTATTCTAGGATGTTTTACTTCAAGAAGCCATTTTCTGCCAGAAAAGCCATGCTTATTTTTGACTGTTCGTTGGTGTCGGCAGCTTTGTCACCCAGCATTAAACGCTCGATATAACGCGCCAATACATCCACTTCCAGATTCACTTTGGCACCAGTTTTCCAGGTGCCAATATTGGTCCGTTCAGCGGTATGCGGAATCAAATTCAGGCTGATGATATTGCCACGCAGGTGGTTAATGGTCAGGCTAATACCATCCACCGTTACCGAACCCTTTTCTGCCAGATATTTGGCAATTTCAGCCGGTGCAGTCACTTCATAATAAATGGAACGGGCATCTTCACGTACCAGCGTAATTTCACCAACTGCATCGACATGGCCGCTGACAATATGACCGCCAAAACGGGTGGTTGGCAACATGGCTTTTTCCACATTCACGCGCTGACCGACTTTCCAGTTACCCAGTGTAGTACGGTTTAAACTTTCCCGTGAGACATCGGCAGCGTACCAGTTTTCTCCCCATTCAATCACGGTGAGGCAAATACCATTGGTGGCAATCGAATCGCCCAAATGAACATCAGACATGTCGAGGTTGGTACCAATACGCAAACGCACATCACCGCCCACGCTTTGCAGACTTTCCACTTTACCTAGACTTTCAATAATGCCTGTAAACATAACTTGTTCTCTATTTGCTGTATTTGTTTTACCACAATGCCAATTGGGTACTTACACCGGTGGTATCGACACCGCCCAGTTCAGCAAAATGATACAGCTGACCCAAGAGTTGGCGTAGCGGCGGGCCAGATTTGGCATGGGTATCGGTAATCACAATAAACTCGAGTACACGTGCCCGTTCTGACTGGCGCTGCTTGCTGACCCGGTAACGTGGCACATCTTGCGTCAACAAGGTTACACGGCCGCGTTTCAGATTTGCCTGCAGCAAGTCACCCGCTTCAATATTACCATCGGTCGAATAACTGGTCAGAATATAACGTGCATTAATCGTTGCCAATAATTTTTCATAGGCTTCTTTGGCATGCTTGGAAGAATTGTACTGACTCGGGCGTTCTTTACGCCAAGCACGGTCAATCCCGCTCTTGAAGCCTTTGGTATCCGGACTTGGTAAATCTACCTGATCCCACAAGGTTAAGGCATTCAGCACATGATAGTTACTGCTATAAGCATGCTGATTATAAGGTGGATCCAGATAAGCAATATCGACCTCGAAATGACTCATCTGGTTGGCCAGATGCTGGGCATCGACACACCACATTTCCGCAGCCGGTTTTTTCGGGTCACCGATTTCACAGAAACGGCTTGGCGTCAGCCAGAGCAATGATTCAATCCGTTCCAAAGCGGTTTGGGTTTTACCACCCCAGCCATGGTGGAAACTTTTGAATACCCCTGAGGTATTGCTGACAAAACTGGCCGAATACAGCAAGGGAGCCAGTAATGCCGACATTTCCACATCATTAATGGCACCTTGTGCCTGCCAGGTGGCAATTTGCTGACGGATGGCATCAATACGCATGCCGTTACGGCGTTTGAAGAACAGGCGATCGCGAGTTGGATCATAAATTTCATCATTGCGCGGACACAGGTTATGCGTGACCCAGCCTTTGACTTCAGGCAAACGGTTCAGATAATCAATGGCTTTTTGATAGCCGCCCAACTCTTTAAAAGCCGGGGCTTCTGTACACGATAAAATGGCGCTGTTTAAAGCATGGCTGTAAGGTTCCCAGTCATTGGCTATCACACGATAACCATTTTGCCGTGCCAGACGTGAAACCACGCCTGAACCGGCAAAAAAGTCAGCAAAAATCGGGGCTCGACCATTGTGGCTATTTAAGGTTCCGGTACTCTCAAGTGCTTCCAAAATCAGATGCAGTAAACGCCGTTTGTTGCCTAAATACGGAACAAGCTGATTGAAAAGATATTCGTCTGTGGTACGTGCTGAATGACGACGTTTATGATAAACCGAAGACTCTGAATTCATACTGTCTCTTGAGAAGGGATTAACCTTAAGCGCACATCATTCCCCAATTGGGTAACGTCCATGAGCTTAAATCGAAGTTGCTCTGCCATACGGCTAAATTCCGCATTAAACATTGCACGTGCTGTTTGACCTAAAAAGGTCGGTGCAACATAGCTGATCATTTCATCCACCAGCTGTTGCTGAAAAAAGGCCGTGGATAATGTTGCCCCGGCTTCCACCAGCACATCATAAATTTGATGTTGGGTAGATAAGGTCTGTAGCAATTCTTTTAAAGGCTGTACGGCAAATTGTAGCACGCCCAAATCGGCCAGTTCCTGACGAAACGGTCCCATGACCATGACCGTTTGGGCTTGCTGCAGTATTTTTGCATTCAGTGGCAAACGCCCGTGGCGATCAAGCACCAAACGTTTCGGTTGAACTATATTATTAATATCTTCTACGCCATTCAGCTGACGCACATTCAGCTGACAATCATCGGCAAGTACCGTTTCAATTCCAGTAATGACGACACCTGAAATCGCGCGCCAGTGCTGTACATCCTGACGAGCCTCGCTTCCGGTAATCCATTTCGATTCACCGGATGCCATGGCAGTACGACCATCCAGACTGGACGCCACTTTTAAACGTACATAAGGCATGCCCGTAGCCATGGCTTTTAAGAAGCCGTGGTTGAGCTGATGGGCTTCTGCCTGACAGATCCCGACAGCAACTTCAATGCCAGCATCTTTTAGAATTTGTACGCCCTTACCTGCGACCAAGGGATTGGGATCAGGGCAAGCCACAATCACTTTTGCAATTCCAGCTTCGACCAGACCTTTGGCACACGGCGGTGTACGGCCATAATGCGCACAGGGTTCCAAAGTGACATAAGCCGTTGCGCCTTGAGCTAGTTCAGCTGCCTGGCGCATGGCAAAAACTTCGGCATGCGGCTGTCCGGCTTGAGGATGAAAACCCTCACCCACCAGCTGCCCATCTTTAACGATGACACAGCCGACATTGGGATTGGGTTTAGTAGAATATTGTCCGAGTCGCGCTAATTCAATCGCACGCTGCATCCATGCTTGATCTTGTGGGGAGTTTTGATTTAACTCAGACATTAAATTGCTCTTGGAAAATAAATCTTAGTGTTCGCGCTGTTGCATTTGTTCAATTTGACGACGGAAGGCTTCTACATCCTGAAAGTCTTGATACACCGAGGCAAAACGGACGTAAGCGACATGGTCTAAGGCAAATAAAGCCTGCATAACAATTTCACCAATGGTACGAGATTTGACATCGCGCTCACCTAAACGGCGAATCTGCAACTGGATATCACTGAGTACCGTTTCAATCTGTTCCTGGGTCACCGGGCGTTTTTGTAAAGCATGCATCAGTGAACGACGCATTTTCGCCTCATCAAAAGGTTCGCTTTTGCCATCGGATTTAATGACTCTTGGCATTACCACTTCATAGGTTTCAAAGGTGGTAAAACGTTCACCACAACTGATACATTCACGACGGCGACGAATTTGACAGCCTTCAGCAGCCAAACGCGAATCGATCACTTTACTATCTGCAGCGTTGCAAAATGGACAATGCATAGCGGTTTAATTGAACAAATCAAATCGGATTTAGAGTGTAGCAAAAATTCTGCCCTTTGTAGAGGCTTACGCAAGATATGGAAAAAAAACAGCCCTTACGGGCTGTTTTACACAATATATTGATTATAGGTTTTTATATTATTCTACACGTTCGCCATGTTGACTCAGGTCAAGCCCCATACGTTCGTCATCACTCGCAACACGGATACCAATCACCAGATCAATCACTTTCAGAATGATAAAGGTCAATACTGCAGAGTAAGCGATAGTTGCCAGTACACCTTCAAGTTGCACCCATAATTGATGCATCATGTCTGTCGGCACTTTATCGCCCATGATGAATTCACTGGCAAATACTGCAGTCAGGATTGCACCGACAATACCACCTACACCATGCAGACCAAAGGCATCCAAAGAATCATCCGCTTTCAGAGCACGTTTAAGCGCTGTAATACCCCAGAAGCACACCACACCGCCGATCAGACCCATAGCCAATGCACCACCTACAGTCACGAAACCTGCTGCCGGTGTAATCACCACCAAACCTGCAACTGCGCCAGATGCACCACCCAATACAGAGGCCTTACCACGAATCAATTTTTCAGTAATCAACCAGGCAATTGCAGCAGCGGCAGCAGCAACTTGTGTAGCAATAAGTGCATAACCGGCTGAACCATTTGCCCCCAATGCAGAACCACCATTGAAACCGAACCAGCCTACCCATACCAGGCTTGCACCCACCACGGTTAAAGTCAGGTTATGCGGAGCCATAGATTCACGGCCCAACCCCATACGTTTACCCAGCATGTATGCAGCGACTAAACCTGCCACACCCGAGTTAATATGCACCACCGTACCGCCTGCAAAATCAAGCGCACCATCATTCGCTAACCAGCCGCCGCCCCACACCCAGTGAGTAATTGGTGCATAAACAACCACGCTCCAAATCGTAATGAATGCAACAAAGGCACCAAATTTCATACGTTCTGCAATCGAACCGGTAATAATGGCTACAGTAATGATGGCAAATGTCATTTGGAAAATAACAAACAGAATTTCTGGAATTGTTCCGGTTAAGGCAGTGGTCGTAATTCCAGATAACATGATTTTATCTAAATTACCAATGAAAGCATTGCCACTACCGAAGGCCAGGGTATAACCAATCACCACCCAGGTAATACTGACAATGGCTGCCGCAACAAAGCTATGTGCCATAGTGCCAAGTACGTTTTTCTTACGAACCATACCGCCGTAAAATAATGCGAGTCCTGGAATGGTCATCAATAAAACCAGTGCTGTAGACACTAAAATCCATGATGTATCACCTGTATCTAATTTTGGTTCTTCTTTCGCAGGTGCTGCTGTTTGTTCAGCTGGAGCAGGTGCCGCAACTAATTCAGAATTTGTTGTTAATGATGTATCAGCAGTATTAGCGACTGCTACATTTTCAGCAGGAGTGGATGCTGCTGTGACGGCTTCTTCAGCCCATGCAACAGAACCACCTAAAAGTGCGCCAGATAAACTCAGCGCAATGAGCATTTTTTTCATTCGTATCCCCCAACCTAGTTTTTTGAGTTATTAGCTACTCAGCAAACTTCATGCCAAATTAAACAGCATCTGCACCTGTTTCACCGGTACGGATACGGATGACTTGTTCTAAATTAGTAACGAAAATTTTACCGTCACCAATTTTACCTGTGCTTGCTACACGCGTAATCGATTCGATTACTGAATCAACCATTTCATCGCTAATCGCGATTTCAATTTTTACTTTAGGCAAGAAATCAACAACATATTCTGCACCACGGTAAAGTTCAGTATGACCTTTTTGACGACCAAAGCCTTTGACTTCAGTTACGGTGATCCCTTGAACACCAATGTCAGAGAGTGCTTCACGCACGTCATCTAATTTAAAGGGTTTTACAATTGCAGTTACGAGCTTCATGTTTGTTTTCCTTCGGCTTCTTTCACCAGTAAGGTTTTATGTTCAAATTTCGTGCCAAAAATTCTAAGGTTGGGGGAAATAGAAACTTTGACACGAGTTTTCTTTATAACCTATTTTATACTTTTAGATGTAGTCTGAATTCCAAAAAGTAGACATTTTTACTATAAAATTAACGATTTTACATATCGGATAAAGTTCTATCCGGTCGCGTGGGGCTATGGTCTAGGTTTGAGCAATGCTACACTAGCACCACTTCTCCATCACTATATGGACACTGCAATGATTGAAACCCTATTACAAGCCGTCATGGAACAACTCGATCAACCGAAAAAGGATGTTGAACATAATTTACGTGCCTTACTGAATGAAGCAGTCGGCAAGATGGACTTGGTGTCTAGAGATGAAATCGAGCGACAACGTACTGCCCTCAATACCGCCAATTTACGATTAAATGAACTGCTTAAACAAGTTGAAGCCTTAGAAATTAAAATAAAGAACAATAAATAAGCACCTTTTAAGTGCATAAAAAGACCAAAAACGATTAAAAATAACGCACTACAATGGAACAATAATAAATGTCTTTTGCCAAGATTTATACTCGAGGTCTGCTTGGACTTCATGCCCCGCTGATAGAGGTCGAAGTGCATGTCAGCCAGGGCTTGCCTTCTTTAACCATTGTCGGACTTGCCGAAGCGGCAGTTCGTGAAAGTAAAGACCGGGTCCGTTCTGCCATTATCAATAGTGGTTTTCAGTTTCCTACCAAACGTCTCACCATCAATTTAGCGCCTGCAGATTTGCCCAAAGATGGTTCGCGTCTGGATTTGCCCATTGCTTTGGGCATTTTAATCGCTTCGGGACAACTGCCTGAAAATGTGACAGATCATCTGGAATTTATTGGTGAACTCGCCCTGGATGGTCAGCTTCGACCCATCACCGGTATTTTAAGTATCGCCATTGCCTGCCAACAATCCGGACATCATCTTTTCTTGCCGCAGCAAAATGCTCAAGATGCCTCGCAATTGCCCAATTTTGAAGTATTTGCGGCCCATCATCTAAAAGATGTCTGTGAGCATTTATCTAGCCAGCACCCGATTCAGCAATATCAAGCGCATAGCAGCAATCAAATCAATCAGTACAAATTTGATTTAGCCGATGTCAAAGGTCAATTGCGCCCGCGACGTGCGCTCGAGATTGCCGCAGCAGGTGGACATTCACTGCTGTTTAAAGGCCCGCCCGGCACCGGGAAAACCCTACTGGCATCCCGCTTGGCCAGTATTTTGCCACCCTTGGATATGCAAGAAAATTTAGAAGTTGCCAGCATTTATTCGGTTGCCAATAACTCACAACCCTTTGGGCAGCGTCCTTTTCGTGCACCGCATCATACCGCTTCCGCAATTGCCCTGGTGGGAGGTGGCTCACATCCTAAACCGGGTGAAATTACCCTGGCTCATTTGGGCGTATTATTTTTAGATGAACTGCCCGAATTTGATCGTAAAGTTCTGGAAGTATTAAGGCAACCACTGGAATCTAAAGAAATTGTGATTTCGCGTGCATCAAGACAGATTACCTTTCCGGCCAACTTTCAACTGATTGCTGCGATGAATCCCTGTCCTTGTGGTTATGCCTTTAATCAGGATATTCGCTGCCAATGTTCCGCAGATGCGATTAAACGTTATCAAAATCGCATTTCAGGTCCGCTACTGGACCGGATTGACCTGCATATTGATGTGCCGCCTTTACAGGCACACGAATTACAAGATACATCAGCGGTTGAAAATTCACATACGGTTCGCGAACGGGTAATTCAAGCCTATGAACAGCAGATCCAGCGACAACAATGCCTGAACCATGCTTTAACGCCTCAACAGCTTGAACAGTTTGCCTGCCTCGATGCGCAGGCTCAGAAAATTATGGAAATGGCACAGCAACGCTTGAATTTGTCTGCTCGGGCTTATCATCGGGTATTACGTGTCGCGCGAAGCATTGCCGATTTATCGCAGCATGCTGAGATTCAAAGCCAGCATTTAACCGAAGCTTTGTCTTATCGGTCACAACAGGGCTAATCCAAGATGCATAATTTACTGATTCGTAGCGAAAATCCTGCTGATGATGCAGCAATTAGCCATGTGATTGAACAGGCATTTCAAAAGCAGCAATACTCCAGTCATAACGAACAATTCATTGTCACTGCCCTGCGCAAAGCCAATGCCCTGAGCATTTCTTTGGTCGCTGTTTTAAATCAGCACATTGTGGGACATATCGCTATTTCACCGGTACAAATTTCTTCAGGTGTGCAAGGCTGGTATGGTTTAGGGCCTGTAGCTGTTTTACCAGAATGGCAATTGCAAGGGATAGGTTCAGCACTCATCCAATCCGGATTAAGCCAATTGAAAACTCATGCAGCCAAAGGCTGTGTGGTTTTAGGTGATCCGGATTTCTATGCCCAATTTGGTTTTAAGGCAGTTCCTGAACTCATCTTGGAGCATGTTCCGGCTCAATACTTTCAGGCTTTGTCTTTTCAGGGAGATATACCTCAAGCTTATGTCAGCTATCATGCTGCATTTTCTGCTACATGAGCAAAAATAAAGCATTGCTTTATTTTTAGCGCAAGGGACAAAATGTCAGAAGCCCCCAATTAGCTCCATAAAAAAACCTCCAAAGTCATGCTTTAGAGGTTTTTTTATGCCTTGAAATTACAATTAGAATGTTTTGGTTAGGGTAAATACCGCACCGGTATCCACCGCACGTTCTGCAACATCCGATAAACCATCAGTATCAATATTGGTTCCTACAGCTGCCAGTTCAGCACTGGCACCTGGAATGGATTTAAAGCCATAGCTTAGCCCCACTTTCCAATCTACATAATTATCATCACCATTAAAGGTATATTTGTCTTCATCTACAACGGTATAGCCTACAGCAGCAACCCCACCAAAACCTGATGAACCAAATGGAACTGAATAACCCACATTCACATTCCAGCTGTCTGCATCTACACCCGCATAGTCATTGGTATAATTGAGATTGGTTAAAATGCTGTCACCTTCCGCAATCACACTCTTGAAGCCTAATTTACCGTATAATTCAACCCAGCTCAGATCAGTGGCACTTGGATAATTATAGTACACCACCCCAACATCTAATGTCGGTTTGCTACTGAAAGCTTCAAGGGTAGTGGCATAGCCAAGCGATGGATCCAGTTCCAGGCTAGGTGTGCCGCTGCCAAAATTCACATTGGAACCCCACAAGCCAAAATATAACCCTGAAGCATGAGCTAGCGTGAATCCTGCTTGTACGGCTGGATCATTTTCTGTTTGAGTCAGACCACGGAAACGATAGTCTGTAGTGACGGCTGCACTACCACTAAAAGACAGGCCAAAAGGTAAGGCAGGTGCATCTGCAGCAAATACAGCACCTGACATAGTAGCTAAAGTGGTCACAGCAAATAATTTTTTAAGCATTTTATAGATCCCCGACAGATTTTTATGGATTCAAGAGATATCAGCAATTGCTATGCCAGTTTAAAAAATAACACAGTAATTTTTAGCCCGTAAATCGCCAACAATATATTAATATATTGATATTTATTAATTTATTATTTAAAAATAAAAGCAAGACCTAGTCATTTTTCGAGCTTCACCAGATTGACAGCTTTCTCTCTTTTAGATGGTCTGCATGCTGATATAGCTTAAATATTTATTTACAACCTGCCTTATTTTGAGACTGTTTTTCGGGTGGAGCTAAAAATGCCTAGAAAAAGTGCACAAAAAATATTCACTGTACGCTTATTTATGCATCGCACTCCTTCTCTGACTAAAATCGGCTATTTAAAACCCAAATCCACCAGCTCAAAAATCTTTATCAAAATCAGCTGCTACCTTCTCACGCTTTAATCAAGCAATATTGGCCATGCTTTGAGCACGCATCGCAGTAGATGTCGGGAGCATGACCTCCTGCAAAGTTCTATTTAAAACCTTAATCTTGATCTGCACACGATTATTCAAAGCTCCTAACCTAGACTGGCCAATAGCTGCGAACCCAAGAATACATCAGCTTTTATGTACCTATGCCCAACTGATAGCTAAAAACAAATCATTATTTTTATCTCACTGCCTGAATTTTATACACTGAAGACTGATGTGGACTTTTTTGCTGATGATCAGACCGTATTTTCGACTCATATAAATCAGGAACTTATTGCGCGCAAAAAATAATACAATCTTATGTGGACTTAGCAGAATTTATTCTGGCTATAGAATTATCAATATTTTACTCAATGATAAACCGAACAATAAGAATTAAAACTTTGTCTATAATTTTTGGTCAATTTTTAAAGCATGTTTATGGAACAAAAAAAATCGACATATAAACCCAGTTTTTTAACCCAAAAATCTTATTATTTCAGGGAAAAATCAGCTGATCTTGCTACTTTTTTAAAAATAAAATCATTATAAAGAGGTGTTTCTGCTGATATCATTGGTTGATAAAAGCCATGTTTTAGGGCTGATATCAAAATTTAGGGCGCTAAAATAGCATTTTTCAAAACCATAACTCCCTATCAATTTTTAATGAGGCATCGGCATTAGCCCAGAATTTATTTAGAGTTAAAATATCATATTGTTTTGTAAAAAAATTTAAACGAATAATAATTTTTTAATATTTTATTAACCAAAAGGTATAATTTACATTTAAACATATTATAACTTTAATTAAATAAAATGTATTAAAAAAAGCTTTTTTTGCGATACATTACGTATACAATTCTGCCAATTTCTTCTCCCATTTTGTATAAGGCTCTCTCCCAATGCAAAAAGCTAAAAAACTTACTTTAGCAGTTTTAATTCAAGCTGCCTTAATTTCAACTGTATATGCTAGCGAGCAAAGCGAATCGAAAGGCTTTGTTGAAGATGCAGAAGGTTCTGTATTGTTCCACACAGGCTATTTAAGCCGTGACAAAAAAAATGGTGTAGATGACACCAGCTCTTTTGCTCAAACAGCAATTGTGAAGCTGGATTCCGGCTACACTAAAGGCTTGATAGGTTTTGGTGTGGGTGTCGTGGGTGATGCTTCATTTAAATTAGGCGAAAATAAAAATGCCGGTAATGGCATGATTCCACGTGAAACAGGCTTAAACATTAACGGTGAACTCACCAAAGGTGCAGGTGATACTTATGATCACTGGACCCGTGGTGGTGCCAATGTAAAAGCACGTGTATCCAATACTGATGTACGTTATGGTACTCAAGTTTTGGACTTGCCTGTATTAGCCAGCAATACAGCTCGCTTAGTTCCTGAATATTTCGACGGCTTCCTTGTAACAAGCCGTGAAATTAAAGGCCTGGAACTAACCGCAGGTAAATTCACTAAAAACCAGTATTCAGACCAGATCAATTCAGATGGTAATAAACTAGACCGTGCAGTGGTTTGGGGTGCTAAATATAAAGTGAATGATGCTTTAAATACTGCATACTATGGTGTAGACATTAAAGATAAATTAGAACGTCACTATGCAAATGTGAACTATAAACAAGCCTTGGCAAATGACAGTTCATTCACTTATGACTTCAGCGGCTATCATACTGAATGGGATCGTAGCGCCAATAGCAACTTATATTCATTTATTGGTTCAGCTGATGGTGATTACCAAAACTCAATTTGGGCAGTGTCTGGTACTTATAACAAAGGTCCGCATAATGTCATGTTGGCTTACCAGCAAAACTCAGACAATACTGGTTATGACTATGGTTTAGGTCGAGGTGTGGGTGACGGTCATCAAACCATTTACATGCCAAACTCTTATCTGTCAGACTTTATTGGTAATGACGAAAAATCAGCGCAAATTCAATATACCTACGACTTTGGTGCAATGAATATCCCTGGTTTAACCTGGACATCAGCGTTCGTTTACGGTTGGGATATCAAAGCAACTGATAATAAGGGAACAATGATCAGTGACGATGCTCAAGAACGCGAGTTCTTTAACCAGGTGAAATATACTGTTCAAAGCGGTTTTGCCAAAGATGCGAGCTTACGCGTACGTAATTCTTACTACCGTGCAAGCAATGATTATCAAAGTAATTACATCGGTGATACCAATGAATGGCGTATTTTCCTGGATATTCCTGTGAAATTATTTTAATTCACAGTAAGTTCAAGAGATAAAAAAACCTGCACATTGTGCAGGTTTTTTTTGTTTTTAGATTTTAAAAATAAAAGCTAAAAACAAAAAATCAATTATGCATTTTTGTAAGCTTCGATTGAGCTAAGTACTTCTTGTTTCGCAACATCAGCACCTTCCCAACCACTTAACTTAACCCATTTTCCTGGCTCTAAGTCTTTGTAGTGCTGGAAGAAGTGTTCAATTTGGCTGATCAACAACGGAGGAAGATCAGTGTACTCTTGAACATCTTTGTAGATCGGTGTCAATTTTTCGTGTGGAACTGCAACCAGTTTCGCGTCAATACCACCATCATCTTCCATGTTCAATTTGCCCACAGGACGGCAACGAATGACTGAACCTGGTTCAACCGGATGTGGAGTTACAACCAATACGTCTAATGGGTCACCATCAAGAGATAATGTATTTGGTACATAACCATAGTTTGCTGGGTAGAACATTGCAGTACCCATGAAACGGTCTACAAATAATGCATCAGAATCTTTGTCGATTTCATATTTGATTGGTGCTGCATTTGCAGGAATTTCAATAATTACATAGATGTCGTTTGGTGCATCTTTACCCGCTGGGATATTGCTGTAGCTCATAGCATCACTCTTTAACAAGTTAAATCTTTTTAAAACCGCAATGATTATAACGGTTTTTGCGTATTAAATAACTTTTCGATTATACATCTGCTGAGTGAAAATATGTATTTCCACATTTTGCAGCTCAGGTGGTTAATTTAATGACCAGAAGCAACAAGCAAATCGGGCAAAGCAAGGACAAGATCCAGATAATGGAACGCAAAGTGGCCCAATTGGCTAAATAACAGATTCCGTAGAAAATACGGAGTAAAATATATGCCACACCAAAAGTCATAATGATGTTTTGAGAAACCACCATATATTCTGCCATTAAAATAGAGGCAATAAATAAAGGTAAACTTTCAAAACTGTTTTGTTGTACCGCATGGGCACGTGCGGCCAAACCTGTGGTTTTGGCCAAAAATTCGCGCGGATTCTGGTTGTCTCGTGCTTTAAAACCTGCTGTTTTTTTTGCAATAGTGGTAAAAACATAGGGCAATAAACATGCAATTAAGATGAGATAGATTATTCCGCTAATGCTTTGCATCTCATTTTTCTCATTAAAATTTTATGCTGCCTATCATAGCATGGCGTTTTCACAATATTTTTTGTAAATTATAGTGTTTTTATAAATCAGCAATAAGGATCCATGATGGTCAATCCTGATCAAGACAAAATGTTTGATGTACTCGAAAAGCAGCGCCAACATCAACGTAAAGTGGATCGTGTACTCAAAGTCGTATTGCCTATTGTTGCATTCTTGGTTGCTACAATTTGTGCCAATATGAATGTCGGGTCTATGCTGGGTACCCTGATTATTTTAATTGTAGCTTTATGGATGGTCGCCATTAAACGACAACATTTATGGTCTTGGTTATTCGGTATTTTGGTCTATTGCCTCATCGACAACTATTTCAGCTATGGTAGCTTGTATTTACCCGGCTTTAGCCGTCAATTTGGCACTATGTTTACCTTTGTCGGTATTTTTGGCATAGCACGTCCCTATATTGATCGATGGCTGTTAAAAGATTAAGGCCCAAATAAAAAAAAGCGCCGATCACGGCGCTTTTTTTTATTGCAGCATTTATGCAGTTTTACGCAAGTCTTTACGCAAGATTTTACCTACGTTGGACTTCGGTAATTCTTCCATAAATTCAACATAACGAGGACGTTTATAACCGGTTAAGTTTTCTTTAGCGAAAGCAAGTACTTCTTCAGTTGTCAGTGATGGATCTTTTTTCACAACAAACAGTTTAGGCACTTCACCTGATTTTTCATCAGGTACACCAATTGCAGCAACTTCCAATACTTTCGGATGCTTAGAAATCACTTCTTCAATTTCTGAAGGATAAACGTTAAAGCCAGACACCAAGATCATGTCTTTCTTACGATCGACAATCTTGATATAACCACGAGAATCCATTACACCGATATCACCGGTACGGAAGAAACCATGGGTCATCACTTTTTCAGTTTCATCTGGACGGTTCCAGTAGCCTTTCATGACTTGTGGACCACGAATCGAGATTTCGCCTTGCTCACCCAGAGCAACTTCATTGCCATCATCATCCAGAATAGCAACTTCAGTCAGTGGCAATGGGATACCAATGGTACCGCTGAATTCAGTTGATTGCGGTGGATTCGCTGTTGCAACAGGTGAAGTTTCAGATAGACCGTAACCTTCAATGATATTGGTACCGGTAACTCTCTTCCATGCTTCAGCAGTAGAAGGCAATACTGCCATACCACCACCCATAGCCATTTTCAGTTTGCTATGATCAAGCTGTTTAAATTCTTCATTGTTTACCAATGCATTAAACAAGGTATTCACTGCCGGGAAGAATGATGGCTGGTATTTACGCAGTTCTTTCATTACCCCAGGTAGGTCACGCGGGTTTGGAATAAGTACGTTGGCTTGACCTTTATACATGCCGTACAACGCGCAGACCATGAATGCAAAGATGTGATAAAGCGGTAAAGCACAGAAAATGCGGTCATCCGGTTGCCCATCTTGAGCACCAAATTTACTTTGGAAAATACCGTCACACTGCAACATGTTCGCAACCAGGTTACGATGGGTCAGTTCAGCACCTTTAGAAACACCTGTGGTACCACCGGTATATTGAAGTACCGCTGTATCACTTAGCGTGAGATTAGGACGTTTATAGTTACTTGCGCTCACTTTAGCCATTGCTGCGTTAAAGCGGATATGTCCTGGAATATTCCAAGCTGGGATTTGCTTACGTACTGAACGTAACACAAAATTCACCAGTGTACCTTTTAAGGCACCTAGCATATCCCCCACAGAAGCCACGACAACGTGCTTCACAGGAGTTTTACCAATAATAGCCTGATAAACTGTTGCAAAGTTTTCAACAATAACAAGTACTTCCGAACCTGAGTCATTTAACTGATGCTCAAGCTCACGCGAGGTATATAACGGATTTACGTTAACCAGTATCAGACCGGCACGGAAGATACCCAATGCCACGACAGGATATTGAAGGACGTTTGGCATCATCACCGCCACACGTGTACCTTTTTCCAAACCTAAACTTTGTAAATATGTTGCAAATTTACGACTTGCTTCTTCCAACTCATTAAAAGTGAGCACTTTATCCATGAAAATAAAGGCATCACGTGAGCCAAATTTTTGAAAATTGCGTTCAAATACATCAACTAATGAGGTATTTTCAGCAGGTAATTCTACAGTTTCCGGAATCCCTGTCTTTTGGTATTCAGCGAACCAAATCTTTTCCATAATGCGTATTACTCCAATCTTAATCCTTAGTTTTTAAACTGTTTTTTTCTTTGCTGAACCTAGTTTTTTCCTTTTATGGTGTTCAACAAAGCATCCATTTGCACGAATTAAACCATATATAGCCTATTTCGTATCCGGGATGCTAGTTTTATCTTTGAATGAACAGTCTATTTGCTTTTTGATATCCTCGTGGTAAGAGTTGACCTTTACTGCCTCGCTTACCAATATATTTTTGAAGATCATCGCCTTTTAGTTTTAATTGTTGCTGTCCAGCAACTACTTGAATTATTTCATCTAAATTAAGCATTGTCATGGATACAATTTGATCTTTTGTTTCGAGTTGTATCAATTTATTACCTTTACCTTTATTCAGACTTGGTAATTCTGACAAATCGACCACCAGCATACGTCCCGCTGAACTAAGCAAGGCTACATGGGTCGCCTGTTCTATTGCCTGCAGTGGCATTGCTTTAGCATCTTCCGGCACAGTCAGGAAGGATTTACCGGCTTTGGCATTGGTATCCAGCTGTTTCGCCTGGGTTTTAAAACCATAACCTTTGGAACTTAAGGCCAAAACTTCCGTTTCATCCTCAGCAATAAAGATTTGAATAAACCCGACGCCGCTGGCAGGTGATAGTTTGGAACTTAAAGGTTCACCCAAACCACGCGCCGAGGGCAGACTGTTAATGGCCAGCGCATAACTTCGACCGGTATCGTCCAGTACATAGACCCGTTGATTAGACTTACCCTGGGCATGACTTAAATATTGGTCGCCGGCACGGAAGTTGAGATTTTCAGCATCGACCTCATGGCCTTTGGCAGAGCGAATCCAGCCGGCTTCAGACAACACCACAGTCACCGGATCGGCCGGCAACATGTCCTGTTCATTGATGGCAAGTGCTTCAGCACGTTTTACAATTGGTGAACGACGGTCGTCGCCAAACTTTTTCGCATCTTCTTTTAATTCATTGATGATCAATGCTTTTAAAGATTCAGGATTGGCCAGTTGTTCACGAATAATGGCTGCTTTTGCTTCCAGTTCTTCCTGTTCACGGCGCATTTCCATTTCTTCAAGTTTAGCCAAATGACGTAACTTGAGTTCTAAAATGGCTTCGGCCTGAATTTCATCAATATTAAAGTGAGACATCAATACCGGTTTAGGCTGATCTTCTTCACGAATAATACGAATCACTTCATCAATGTTTAAATAGGCAATGATCAGACCTACAAGAATATGCAGGCGTTTTTCAATTTTATTTAAATGATATTGCAGACGGCGGGTTACGGTATTTTTACGAATCTCGATCCATTCCAGCAGGATACGACGAATCGATTTCACTTGCGGACGGCCATCAGCACCAATCATGTTCATGTTGACACGATAGCTGGATTCCAGATCGGTAGTGGCAAATAGATGACTCATCACCGCTTCGGCATCAATGCGGTTGGAACGCAGCACAATCACCAGACGGGTTGGATTCTTATGATCCGATTCGTCACGCAGGTCACTGACCAATGGCAATTTTTTTGCCTGCATCTGATCGGCAATCTGGGTAATGACTTTGGAACCCGACACCTGATACGGCAAGTCGGTAATCACGATTTCATTTCTTTCTATTTTATAGACCGCACGGGTACGGTAACTGCCACGACCTGTGGTTTGTATTTTGAGCAATTCTTCAGGTGAAGTAATAATTTCCGCTTTGGTGGGCAAGTCAGGCGCTGGAATATACTCAGCCACTTTTTCATCGGACAGATTCGGATTACGAATCAGGGCGATGGTGCCTTTGACCACTTCGCGCAAGTTATGCGGGGGAATATCGGTGGCCATGCCGACTGCAATCCCGGTGGTGCCGTTCAATAAAATATTCGGTACGCGTGCAGGTAAATTCACCGGCTCTTTCATGGAACCATCAAAGTTGTCCTGCCAGTCACAGGTACCCTGCCCCAGTTCAGACAACAGCACTTCACTGTATTGCGACAGCTTGGCTTCGGTATAACGCATCGCCGCGAAGGATTTCGGATCATCCGGTGAACCCCAGTTACCTTGACCTTCAATAAAAGGATAACGATAACTGAATGGCTGTGCCATCAGCACCATGGCTTCATAACAGGCAGAGTCACCATGCGGATGGTACTTACCCAGTACATCACCCACGGTACGGGCAGATTTTTTTGGCTTGCCGCTATGCTTTAAGCCCAGTTCACTCATCGCGAAGACAATACGACGCTGTACCGGTTTTAAACCGTCACTGATATGCGGCAATGCACGATCCATAATCACGTACATGGCATAGTTAAGGTAAGCTTGTTCAGTAAATTCGGCTACGGAACGATTTTCTGTCGCATGATGCACAAGGCTGGTCATAAAAGCGTGAAATCCTAAATAATTCGTTTTTGTATCTACGTTGTTATGCTATGTCGCAGGTGCAGACTACACAAGGGCAGTAACCCACACTCTGCGACAAATTGTGTCTTATGGACTAAAAATATCCATTTTATAAGGGTCAATCAACTAAAAAATCGGCAATTTTATAAACCGATCGACTCCAGGGTTTTGCCTTTGGTTTCTTCACCCAGCACCAGAATGATCAGTGCCACGGCAATTAAAACTGCGGTAAACATCATAAACACATAGCTAAAACCATGATCTAGCACCATCATATGAGTCACTGCAAAGGGTGCAAAAATACCGCCAATACGGCCAATCGCTCCGGCCCAACCTGAACCGAAGGCACGAATATTGGCTGGATACTGTTCTGGGGTATAGGTATATAGCACGCCCCAAGCACCCAGATTAAAGAAGGACATCAAACAGCCCCACACCACAATCTGGGTCACATTGTCCGATTGACCAAAGAAGTAGGCAGACAGTGCACACATCCCAATAAAGCCTGCAAGCGTAGCCTTACGACCTAACTTTTCAACGAGCCAAGCTGCTACTAAATAACCCGGAAGCTGCGCTAAAATCATCACCAGCACATATTCAAAAGACTGCACAATGGTATAGCCTTCTTTGACCAGCAAACTTGGCAGCCAGGTAAAAATACCGTAGTAGGAAAATACGATCCCAAACCAGATCAGCCATAGCATCAGGGTACGACGGGCAAAAATGCCGGACCAGAGCTGAGAGAAGCTAATGTCATGCTTTTCAGCCACCGGTTTAACTTCAAAAATTTCAATCACTTCCACGCCACATTGTGCTTCAATCTTTTTGACCAAAGCATGTGCTTCTTTATGTCGACCACGGTTAATCAGGTACGGAACCGATTCCGGGACCATTTTCCAGATCACGATTGCATACAGCGCAGGAATCCCGCCAATCAGGAAAGCGGCATGCCAACCAAAATCAGGAATAATAAAACGCGAAACCAGTGCTGCAACCAGCCAGCCCAAACCCCAAAAGCTTTCCAGCAACACAATAAAGCGCCCGCGGACATGGGCAGGAATATATTCACTCACCAGCGTTACAGCCACAGGCAACTGACCACCCAGTCCAAGTCCGACAATGAAACGGAACACCAATAACCAGGTCAGGTTCGGCGCAAAAGCACAAGCAGCAGTGGCCAGACTATAAATCACCAGGGTTGAGGCAAAGACCGTTTTACGTCCCCAACGATCCGCAAGGCCGCCTGAACACACCGCACCAATTGCCATGCCGATAAAACCGATGGAAACCACCCAGCTTTTATCATCCGGGGTCATGGCCCAGTCTTCGGCCATTTTGGCCAGAATAAAGGAAATCAATCCGGTATCCATGGCATCAAACATCCAGCCCAGACCGATCACCCATAGCAAGGTATAGTGAAACTTACCAATCGGTAAGCGTTGTATGCGTGAGACTAAATCCATAACAAGAGCTCTGATTTGGTGAAAGAATAGATGCTGCTTTCCCAACAGGATTTATAGTTGTATTGATTTTTATACGCCAATTTACAGATGATGACCGCTTATTTCGTCAGTCATTCATCCTGTTGCGGTCATTTTATGAAGCATCTTTGGAAGATGCGGACTGGTCATCGTCATCTTTATAGATAAATTTCGGCATTTCCAGACCAAAATAGATCGCGATGCAGCGCAAAGAGAAACCGAAGATTAAGGTCGAAATAACCGTGACTTCCAGCGAGAAGCCAATATCTTGACAAATCCAATAACAAATCACGGAAACAAAGGAAATACTGGCATACAGTTCACGGCGGAAGACTAAAGGCACGTCGTTACAGAGAATATCGCGCAGAATACCGCCGGATACTCCGGTTAACACCCCGGCGACCGCGGAAACCACAAAACCATGCCCCATTTGCAAGGCAATCTGACAGCCAATGATGGTAAAACCAATTAGCCCCAAGGCATCAAGAATCAAGAAGATAGAACGTAAATGGCGCATCCATTTGGCAATCAGGATGGTGACAAAGGCAGCCACACAGGTTAGCACCAGATATTCGGGATGCTTGACCCAAGTCAGCGGATAATGTCCCAGCAGCACATCGCGAACCGAGCCTCCACCCAGTGCAGTCACACAGGCGATCAGCGTTACACCAAACCAATCCATACTACGCCGGCCTGCCGACAGTGCGCCTGTCATAGCTTCAGCCGTAATCGCAATAATATAAATGACCAATAGCAACATTGCCCTGCTTCCAGTGAGGGTTATCGATGCGCGCTATTCTAAGACAAATCTAGATGAAAGTTATAAAAATTGCGTACAACATTGCTTAAATTTTTTCCCTGAACCACAAATACAGGGCTGTTTCATGGTGATGTGCATATTTGTGGTCGGATCAAGGAAATACCATGCACCTTCATGCTTCACAAAATGTGAAATTTCATGATGAACCTGAACCTGTTTGCCATCATGATAATGGGCCTTAAATTCAACCTGGGCATGCTGTTTATCCAGTTTTTCCTGAGCCTGGACCACTTCAAGCTTGAGCCACTGGTTGGCTTTACTCCAGTCGGCAATCGCAGCCACATCCAGCGCCTGTTGCTGGCCTAATGCGGTGGTTTTAACAATGTAGTCAATTTCATGCTTGGCAAAAGCGCTATAACGCGAACGCATCAACTGTTCTGCGCTTTGCGCTTGGGCCTGCCCCAAATGGAGTGGCTGGCAACAGCTGGCGTAATCGCCTCGACCACATGGACACTGTGTTTCTGACATCAATTTTTTTCCATTTAAATGAGCAATAAAATAGCCCGACGATGCGGGCTATTTTAATTCAATCTTGCTGTTTAAAGCTCATCTGTGCAGAATGAAATTAATCTTCAGCCGCATCTTGATTGAGCGGGATGATATGAACTTTATCAATTTTATGGCCTTCCATGGTGACAACCTCGAAGATATAGTTGTCTGCTTCAAGCTTGGCGCCACTTTCCGGCAAACGCCCCAGATGGAACAGGATATAACCGGACAAGGTCGAATACTGTTCAGATTCATCCACCAAATCACAACCTAAAAGCAAGGACACATGACGAATATCGGTCGAACCTTCCAGGATTAAAGTCCCATCTTCCAGACTTTCGGCAGCCGTTTCAAACTCGTCTTCATCCGGGAATTCACCGGCAATGGCTTCAAGTACATCAATCGGGGTGGCAATCCCTTCAATTGAACCATATTCATTCAATACAATTGCTATTTGTAACGGTGCCTGGCGTAACTGCTCCATCACCATCAACACCTGGGCATTTTCATGCACAATCACCGGTTCACGTAAATGACCTTCAAAATTCAGCTTTCCGGTTTCGATATAATCGTTCATGACTTTATGGGTCAGCACCACACCGGCAATATTGTCCAGTTCGCCATGTGCCACAATCAAGCGCGAATGGGTGGTGCTTAATAACTGTTCTTTAATGGAAGCATCATCTTCATCCAGATCAATCCATTCCAGTTCAGGACGCGGGGTCATCACCGATTTCACTGGCCGCTCCGACAGTCCAAGTACCCCTTGCACCATCACGCTGTGATAAACACCATTATCTTCATTAAAGACTTCATCGGCAAAGGCACGGGTTGCCAGCACATCTTCAGCTTCATTATTTTGCGATTCTGACTTACCACCCAGCATGCGCATCACGGCAGAAGCAGTACGGTAACGCAAGTCGGTAGTGGTGACCATCTTTTCCTGATTACGGCGCATGGTTTGGTTAATAAATTCCACCACCACAGAGAAACCAATTGCGGCGTATAGATAGCCTTTAGGAATATGGAAACCGAACCCTTCTACAATCAAGGAGAAACCAATCATCATCAAAAAGCCGAGGCATAGAATCACCACGGTCGGATGCTTGTTGACGAAATTCATCAGCGGTTTCGATGCCCACAGCATGATACCGACAGCAATCACCACTGCAATCATCATCACCGACAGGTCTTTGACCATGCCGACTGCAGTAATCACGCTATCCAGAGAGAATACTGCATCAAGCACGACAATCTGAACAATCACCATCCAGAAGGCGGCATGCACAGGATTGTCTTCTTTTTGCGGCTGAACGCCTTCTATGCGCTCATGCAATTCCATGGTGCCTTTAAATAAAAGGAACACCCCCCCAAACAGCAGAATCAGGTCACGACCGGAAAAAGGATGATCTAAAACATGGAACAATGGTTGGGTTAAGGTGACTACCCAGGCAATGGATGCAAGTAAAATCAACCGCATACATAAAGCCATGATTAAGCCGACAATACGGCCTGCATTGCGCTGTTCTGGCGGCAGTTTTTCCGCCAAAATCGCAATAAAAACCAGGTTGTCGATACCCAGCACAATTTCTAAAACCACTAAAGTTGCCAAGCCAATCCATGCTGATGGATCTGACATCCACTCAAAGATCATTGGATGTTCTCCTGTGCAGGATGATGATGGACTGATTTTAGAAAGTTCATATTAAAATCGCTGAATATGCGATGAACAGCATTCTGTATATTTTTTGCGGAAGCATTGAAGTGTTCAGAGCGAGGACAACCACTACCCATGTTGATTCATTTGTTGGAAAACAGATTTTTAGTATAGCAAGATGAAGTAGAAATTCATCCTTTTTTCCGTACTGCGCTGTTATTTCACTCACCCAATTTCAACAATTTTTTGCAAAATCTATATAAGGTTGATCACGCCGTGTCATATTTGGCGCTTAAGCTAGAGACTGAAAAAATAAAATGCTATGGTAAAAATATAATGATGAACAGTGTATTAAAAATGACTCCCAAACATAACAATCCTACTCCCAAAACAACTCAAGCTTTAATTGCCCTTTACTGTGGTTCACGTTCAGGCAATAAACCGATTTATCAGGAAAAAGCCATCGCTTTGGCTCAGGCGCTGGCAGACTTGGGCTTCGGCATGGTCTATGGCGGCGCAAGTATTGGCCTTATGGGACAAGTGGCAGATGCAGTCAGACAGCGTGGCGGTGAAACGGTCGGGGTGATTCCTGAGTTTATGCTGGATTATGAAATCGCGCATCACCAGCTGACCGAGTTACACATTGTACAGAGCATGCATGAACGCAAAGCCATGATGGCCGAGCGTGCCAGTGCCTTTGTGGCTTTGCCAGGTGGCTTGGGCACCTTTGAAGAAATTCTGGAAATTGCCACCTGGGGACAGTTGAATCAGCACCAGAAACCCATGATGTTGTATAACGTGAATGGCTTTTATGATGCCCTGATTAGCCAGCTGGATCATGCCGTTACTGAAGGCTTTTTACCGCCGCAGCATCGGGCCAAACTGATTATCTGCAATCATGCCGACCAGATTCTCAATGCCATTAAAAATCTGGGTGCCCCGAAACACTTCGCCATTTAAGTCCCTTTCCAACAAACACAAAAAAGCAAACTACAGACAGTGCTGTCCTATAATGGATAGCACAACTTTTTCTTACACCATCTTGATTGGATTGCTTTAAACTCTGTAAAAAATCACTTTAATATTTTTATGAACGCCACACCTTCGCATCAAGCCCTACAACCTGAATTCCGACTGCTGGTTCTGTTGGTATCGATCGGCTTTTTTATGCAAGGTCTGGACACCACCATTGTCAATACCGCAATTCCGGCGATGGCAGCGAATCTGAATGAAGACCCGCTACAGATGCATGGCGTGGTGGTGGCCTATGTGCTTTCGGTCGCTGCCTGTATTCCCTTAAGCGGCTGGCTGGCCGACCGTTTTGGCGTACGCAATACCTACTTTACAGCCATTATTGTGTTTACCTTGGCCTCACTGGGCTGCGGACTTTCCAGCAGTTTAAACCAGCTGCTCTTTTATCGGGTTATTCAAGGGATTGGTGGTGCATTGTTACTTCCGGTAGGCCGGCTGGCGATGCTCAAGGTCATTCCGCGCAGCCAGTTTTTATCGGCCATGAGCTTAATGAGTTTGGCCGGTCTGGTCGGCCCGCTGATTGGCCCGACACTGGGCGGCTGGATGGTCGAAGTGGCGACATGGCACTGGATTTTTCTCATCAATATTCCGATGGGGTTTCTAGGGGTTCTCATCACCGTTAAAGCCATGCCGAATGTGACCGAGCCTAACGTCAAAAAATTTGATTTTTCAGGTTTTATTTTACTGGTCATTGCCATGGTCGGACTTTCACTGGGCATTGAAAATTTTGCCAGCCCTCCTCAGTCACTATGGTGGAGTATTACTCTGGTGATTGCCGGGATATTTGCAGCTATCCTTTATGCCATTCATGCACATACCCATCATAATGCGCTGTTTCGTAGCACATTATTTAGCAATCGCATTTATGCCATTGGTATTGTGGGTAATTTCTTTGCGCGTCTCGGCGGCAATGCCATGCCCTTTCTGATCCCGCTGATGTTGCAGGTCGCCTTTGGCTTTGAACCCTTTATTACCGGTCTGTTGATGATTCCGACCGTACTGGGTTCCCTGGCCTCCAAGCCGATTATCCGGCAGATTATTCAACGCTTTGGTTATCGTAAAGTATTGTTGGTCAATACCTTATTGGTCGGAACATGTATTGCCAGTTTTGCCCTGAGCACGGCGGAGACTCCGATCTGGTTAAGAACCTTGCATTTCTTTGTTTTTGGCATGCTGAATTCTTTGCAGTTCGTTTCCATGAATACCCTGACCCTAAAGGATTTACCGCAACAGGATGCCAGCAGTGGCAACAGTTTCCTGTCGATGATCATGATGGTGTCGATGAGTATAGGGGTGGCTTTAGCCGGCACCTTGGTGAACCTGTTTACGGCCTATTTCGGTCCTGAACAGCTGGTGATGGCTTTTCATAGCACCCTGATCCTCCTCGGCTGCATTAACCTGATTACCGCAGCCATTTTCTGGCAAATTCCACGCCACACCCCGGTATAATCAGATGGCATCAGAAACAACGTGGTCTGAATGTTCAGATCGCGTTATCATGTGCTTGATAAAACATCACAAATTATTTTATGCCTAAAAAACGATTCGCCAAATCCAATCATCACAAGCTGTATGCCTCTTGCATTGGCCTCATGCTGAGCTGTGTTGCAATCGTATTGTATGTTTTTGTCTTGCATCATAATCCTGCTTCGGCACAGGAATATCCGGTCAAAGGTTTTGATATTTCACATCATCAGGGCGATATTCAGTGGCAACAAATTTCCCCCAAGACCTATCGATTTGTCTATCTGAAAGCTACCGAAGGCGGCGATTTTAAAGATCAAAAATTTCAGGACTATTGGTTACAAGCCCGTGAACAGGGTTTGACTGTGGGTGCCTATCATTTTTACCGTTTATGCCGTGATGGCGCAATTCAGGCACAAAATTTTATTGAAACCGTGCCCAATAAAGCCGATGCCCTGCCACCGGTGATTGATCTGGAATATGACAGTCACTGCATCAACACCTATACCAGAGAACAGCTACTTAAAGAAATTCAGGTGATGCATGATCGACTATCTCAGCATTATGGCAAACAACCGATTTTTTATACCTCCAAAGCCTTCTATAACATTATTTTGGCTGGGGAATTTACAAAAACACCACTTTGGGTACGTGAATACAAAGGCAAACCGGATTTAAAAGGCAATCCGAAATGGCTGTTCTGGCAGCATACCAATCAGGGACAAATTAAAGGCATCCCTAAAGAAGTGGACTTGAATGTATTTAATGGCGATGAAGAAGACTGGATGCACTTTTTAGAAGACAATGGTGTCTATCCAATGAAAAAGGTTGAAAATTTACCTAAAAAATAACAAGATAAGCTTTAATCTTAATCCAAAATAAAAACAAAACTGCACAAAAAAACGGTAAAACTATGGCAATTCAAAAGGGATTTTGGCTGGCATTCGGCATCAGCATACTTATTCTGGTGGCTGTCGTAGTTTTGCTACTGCAACCTTCAGGTCAAGTGTCTGATTTTCAAAAATGGTAATATCCGGCATCTGCACAAGCAGCCACATCTTCCAAGCTCAAGGTCAAATTCTTTGGCGTTTCCACCCTGCTTTTTGATGATGGCCAATCCCAGATCTTGATTGACGGTTTCTTTAGCCGTCCTTCCATTGGACAGGTGCTGTTCACCAAAATCCAAAGCCAACCCAAAATTCTTAAACAAGTCATAGCTCAATGTCAGTTACAGCGTACTCAAGCCATCCTGGTGACCCATTCACATTATGATCATGCTCTCGATATTGCCGAACTCGGAAAACAGCTCCCGAACAGCAAAATTATTGGTTCAAACAGCAGCTTAAATATTGCCCGCGGCGGGCATGTTGCAGAACAGCAACTGCTACCCGTCCAGCCTTTTAAACCTATGCTGTTTGGCCAGTTTAAGATCACCGCCATTCCGTCACAACATACGCCGCCTACTGCCGTGAACAATGACTTGGGAGAGGAAATTACCCAGCCACTGCAACTTCCCGCCCGCTTCTCGGCATTTAAAGAAGGCCATAGTTTTGACTATCTGATTGAACATTCAGGTCAGCGCATTTTAGTCAAAGCCAGTACCGATGCTATACCGGATCAACTGAAAAATTTAAAGGTGGATATTTTATTTTTAGGCATTGCCCAGTTGTCACGCCAATCGGAAGGGTTTCAGCAAAACTATCTCGATCAAACCTTAAAACCTAAAGTGGTTATGCCTATTCATTGGGATAATTTTTTCAAGCCGATTGACCAGCCTTTGGAATTTTTACCGTACCTGGCAGATCACACCGAGCAAAGTCTAAATATCCTGATTCAAGCGGCTGAACAACAACACACCCGGCTGGTTCTACTCAGTCAACCTGTGTCGTATCCACTTGATCCTGCTCTACAATCTGATCGATGAAGATGAGATACTAGCCCAGCATGTACAAGCAGAATTTGGGACTGCATGAGAAAAATCATTCACATCGATATGGATGCCTTTTTTGCATCCGTGGAACTGAAAGATCGGCCAGAGTTAAAGCATTTGCCTGTGGTGGTGTCTTCACATCATCCACGGGCAGTGATTTGTGCAGCCTCCTACCCTGCGCGCGAGTTTGGCTTGCGCTCTGCCATGTCGATGTCACAGGCCCGAAAGCTTTGTCCACATGTAATCGTGATTGAGCCCAATTTTGAAAAATATCGTGACATTTCTGCGCAAATTCATCAGGTGTTTCAACATTACACACCACTCATTGAGCCTTTATCTTTAGATGAAGCTTATTTGGATGTGACTGAAAATCTGAAAAATATTCCAAGTGCCACCGAAGTGGCCATGCAGATAAGGGAAGATATTTTCCAAGCGACTGGTTTAACCGCCTCTGCCGGAGTCGCGCCAAATAAATTTTTAGCTAAAATTGCTTCAGACTGGAACAAACCGAATGGTATTTGTGTGATTAAGCCCTCACAGGTGCAGCATTTTATTCAGGATTTACCACTGAAGAAAATTCCCGGTGTGGGAAAAGTAATGCAAGAAAAGCTCAAGCTGCTGCAATTGCAAACACTGGGAGATTTACAAAAAATTGAGCAAAATATGCTGGTTCAGCATTTTGGCAAATATGGCAAGCAGCTTTTTCTCTATGCTCAAGGGATTGATGAACGTCCGGTTCAGGCGGAGCGCGAACGCCAACAAATTTCCAAAGAAACCACCTTTGATGATGACCTGACCTTAACCCAATGCCAAAACTCTTGGCCTCGACTGATTGACCAAGTCTGGAACAGTTTAGAACGCAAACAACTTTGCGCACGCGGGGTTTCAGCTAAACTCAAGTTAAAAAATTTTCAGGTCTTACAGCACAGCAAGAGTTTCAAACAGCCTTTGCAAAATCGGCAACAACTGGAACAGGTGTTGCAACAGCTACTCATAGAAATGCATATTCCAGAACATTTTCAATTTCGCCTCATTGGCGTTGGGCTGTATCAGCTTTCCGATCAGCAAGATCAGTCACAGCTTTCTCTTTGGTAAGATTTGCATGTTTTTCAACCAAAAGAATGTAATTAGACCAATTGATTACACACAACAGGTATTTTTGCGGTACTCTATGGGCGCGATACATTTATCCATGTAAACGCCGAGATGCTAAAAATCACCTTTACTTTTAGCATGCTGTCCTGTGATTGGCGTGACGATCAAATCCGAATGTTACAGGGCAACTCTGTTGAACAGCATGGCTTCTCTCTTCTGCCTCTTACATATCTTTTTACACCTCTCTATACATTCTTAAAAAACAGTCTATTTCAGGCTGCACTGATCATTTTATAAATACGGCTGTCGATTAGTGTAATTTGCTGCTGCATGTTCTAATTTTCCTGTTAATTTTAAAAATCTCTTCTGCAACAGCTTTAGCTTAACCATGGCTGCTCGATAAATGATTTACGCTAAGAGCTCATGGCATTATGATGTTGCCATCTAACTGGCTGCAGGCTTGTATGACCAAAATATGGCTCGCAGCAATTATGCCGAAAATACAGGACTTATATTATGACAGTACAACGCCTGCATGTTGAAAAGCGCTTTTCTGAAATTGCCATTTCAGGCAACCTGGTACATCTGGCTGGTCAATTGGCTGCAGATACCACGCTGGATATTAAAGGTCAGACCCGGCAAACTCTGGAAATTATTGATCGCTTGCTGGCAGATGCTGGTACAGACAAGAGCCAGATTATGTCTGTGACCATTTATTTAAAAGATATTGAAAAGGACTACGCAGCAATGAATGAAATCTGGGATGCCTGGGTGGCTGATATTGAAGCCCTGCCCCGTACCTGTGTCGAAGCCAAGCTGTATGCCCCTGATGTTTTGGTGGAAATGACGGTTACTGCTGTTCGTACATCGAATTAAAAATGCAAAAAAAAATAAGCATGAATATCATTCATGCTTATGCTGATTTAACCTAACATTCGGATTTTCTTTCGGCCCAAATCTGGATAAAAATCATACTTTTTTATTGAAGCTTCTGTTAACTCATCTAGCTGAAAATCAGTAGGATTTTCAATTAAAAAATCTTGTCTTAACTGAAAATATTCCGGTACATCTTCATAGCGAATCACCCGATACCCGGCCATCGCCAACAGCGCATCCTGATATTGGGCATTTTGCGGATGCCGTAAGGCCATAGGATCATCCAATGCAATAATGGCAAGCACCTGATGATGTTCATCCAGAATCACAAAATCTGCCACCATATTGCGATATTTATGGCGGGTACGGCTGTATTTGGTCGTCAGCAAGGCATCAAATGAAACATGAACCAACACGGTACTGCGCGGCAATATTTCTTTAAGGCGTGTAAAGGTTATCTGTTCACTAATATTAAAAATAGCCCTTTGTTTTAAAGCACTATCTTGCTGTTTAGCACTACCTTCCAGACTTTTCCAAGCCTTCAGCAGAATACCAAACAGAAGTAAACTTCCGACCAAAATATAAATTATCATCCTCTTAATCCTTTAATTTTTTATAGTCTTTCCGGTGTCACACCGATGCTTGTTATCAACCTCAGTATACAACGCTTATTTTTATTAAATATTTCAAGCAAACGAACTGCATTCAATCATGACAAAATCATTATAAATGCTGACAAAAATTTGCACTGATTTTATTTTTTACATCTATGCCTAGGATTCATCCATTATCTGACACCGAATTACTGTAGCTCAAGGTACAGTAGGGATGCAAGACTACTTTTGAATATTGTCCTACAATTCCGATGAGCTGTTTTCATTAGAGGGCTATTTAATTGAATGATAAAAAAAGAACGCCTAAGCGTCCTTTTTTTATTTTTAAATCAAGCTTTTGACTTAGGCTTAGATTTAATTTTGGATTTAGAACCAGAAAATGGACGTTTTTCCCCAGTTTCACGTGGTGGTAAGCCAGTATGTTGGGTCAGGATCTGGCCTTTTTTAGGACGATTATTGCCATTTGTATTGGCAACATTACGTGATTGATTACGTGCAGTATTTTCACCGGTACGTTTTGCAGAATCCCCGGCTACAGTCGAGTTTTTCTTGCGTGCCGACTGATATTGCCCTTCTGTGCCTTGCGGTTGATAGCTCGGAATCAGATGTTGTTTCGAATTACCAATCAAGTCTGAGCGGCCCATTTCTTTCAAAGCTTCACGTAACATTGGCCAGTTATTTGGATCATGGTAACGCAAGAAAGCCTTGTGCAAGCGGCGACGTTTCTCACCTTTCACAATATCCACATTTTCAGTATAACGCGCCACTTTTGCCAGCGGGTTTTTACCAGTATAATACATGGTGGTTGCCGTTGCCATTGGCGATGGATAGAAGGTTTGTACCTGATCGGCACGGAAACCATTCTTTTTCAACCAAATCGCCAGGTTCATCATGTCGTAATCAGTCGTGCCAGGATGCGCTGCGATGAAGTAAGGAATCAGATACTGTTCTTTACCGGCTTCTTTACTGAAACGATCAAACATTTGTTTGAAACGGTCATAGGTACCGATGCCCGGTTTCATCATCTTCGATAATGGACCTTTTTCGGTATGCTCCGGCGCGATTTTCAAATAACCACCGACGTGATGGGTCACCAATTCTTTGACATATTCAGGATTCAATACCGCAAGGTCATAACGCAACCCTGAACCGATCAAAATCTTCTTAATGCCTTTTAACGCACGTGCTTTTCGGTACAGCTGGGTCAATGGTGCATGATCGGTATGCAAGTTTTGACACACGCCCGGGAATACACAAGAAGGCTTACGGCAATTTTTCTCGATCTCAGGATCTTTACATGCCAAACGGTACATGTTTGCGGTTGGACCACCCAAGTCAGAAATAATACCGGTGAAACCAGGTGCGGTATCACGAATCTTTTCCACTTCGCGTAGGATCGATTCTTCTGAACGGTTTTGGATAATGCGGCCTTCATGTTCTGTAATTGAACAGAAAGTACAGCCACCAAAACAGCCACGCATGATGTTCACTGAGAACTTGATCATGTCGAATGCCGGGAAACGCGCATTACCATAAGCTGGATGTGGCAGACGTGCATAAGGCAAGTCAAACACATAGTCCATTTCTTCTGTGGTCAATGGAATTGGTGGAGCATTTAACCAGACATCACGCTCACCATGCTTTTGTACCAGGGCACGAGCATTCCCTGGATTGGTTTCCAAGTGCAAAATACGGTTGGCATGGGCATAAAGCACAGGATCATTAACCACTTCTTCAAATGCAGGCAAACGAATCACCGCCAGTTCACGTGATGGCAATTTGTGTTTAATTGCTTTGGATGCGGGCTGTAACTGTACAATTTGCGTGTCTGCATCCAGATTGTCACCTTCACGAACAATTTGATTCGTAACAATTTCTTTTTGGAAATTTTGGTATTGGGTTAAAGAATTACCCTTATCTTTTTCAATTTCACAGCCATCTAAATCTTCAGTCATCACATAAGGATTGATGATCGGATCAACACGACCAATAGTATCGACATCATTCGATGCAATTTCTACAAACTTGGCTTTAGATGGACGGTTTAACTTATTCACGATAAATGCAGTGCCACGAACATCAGTAATTTCGTGAATTTTTTCGCCTTTGGCCAAACGATGCATTACTTCAGTAATCGAACGCTCACCATTACCATACATGAGAAGATCTGCTTTAGAATCCATCAACACTGAACGACGGACTTTGTCTGACCAATAGTCATAATGTGCAATACGACGCAATGAAGCTTCAATACCGCCTAAAAGCACAGGCACATCGGGATAAGCTTCACGCACACGTTGGCAATATACGGTTGCGGCACGGTCAGGACGTTTATTCGCTACGTTATCTGGAGAATAAGCATCATCTGAACGGATTTTACGGTCAGCAGTATAACGGTTGATCATGGAATCCATATTCCCTGCCGTTACACCCCAAGCGATATTCGGTTTACCCAAGACACGGAACGCATCCACGCTGGTCCAGTCCGGCTGGGCAATAATGCCGACACGGAAACCCTGCGCCTCAAGCACACGGCCAATAATGCCTGAACAGAATGATGGGTGATCAATATAAGCATCACCACAAACTAAAATAAAATCGCAGCTATCCCAACCGAGTTGATCCATCTCCTCGCGTGACATCGGCAAAAATGGCGCAGGTTCAAAACAGGACGCCCAATATTTGTCGTAATCAAACAACGCTTTTGGCGCAGTCTGCATGGTATAAGCAGTAGACATGGCTAGCAATTCTCGGCTGGCAGATGATAGGAGATCTAAAATTAGATCAAAGATGAAAGCCGAGCATTTTAGCATGAATTCGACTCAGCTTGCTTGATTATAATTTATACAAAACCAGTGGTTTAATTTATTCTCCCAAAATAATCACTTCAGTTGAAAAAGCTTCTCCAGTAAGTGATCACTTATATAGTTAAACACACTAATTCATTTGAAATATGAAAATTGGATGGGATAAGGTTTGAAATATTTTAAAGTAAGCAAACTGCAGACTCTGATGCTGCTGATGCTTAGAATGTTTGGACTAGAATCTTAGGAGCTAAATATCCCCCGGACAAAAAAACACCCCCTGATTTGATCAGGGGGTGTTTAGAATAATGAGCTGGCGATGACTTACTCTCACATGGGTAATCCCACACTACCATCAGCGCTAAGAGGTTTCACTTCTGAGTTCGGGAAGGGATCAGGTGGTTCAC
>NZ_NEGA01000010.1 GCF_002135315.1 Acinetobacter sp. ANC 3903
ACTCTCAATATCAGATGAATATCACTTAAAGCAGCGTAATAAAATAGAGACTTTATTCAGCCTGTTAAAAGGGAAATATCATTTGGTGACGAGTAAAGCGAGAAGCATTGAAGGGTACTTAGCTGGAATTTATGCATCTTTATGTGCTTACCAGTTATGCCATCAAAACAAGCCAGCTATTCGAGTAATGGAATTATCGGCTTAAGCAGGATTCAGGTTAAATAAACCATGAAAATGTAATATATCATACATTTTACAGCTTTTCAGATCCTTCAATTCTAAATTTTACTCGAATAACAGCATGTTATTCAAAGTAAAAATGTTTCGAATTTGAAATAAGAGTAAAATATGTAAACTTTATTTAATTTATGTAGTTGAAATAATAATTTGTATTCTTCACTCATTTTTTAATGCTATTAATTATTGACCAGATAATGAGCAGAATTGAAAATGTATACCCCTAGTTCCTATTATCCAGATGAAAGATATTATTCAAAAAATTTATTACAACTTGTTACTTCTTATTTAAACGCAGATAAAAAAATTTGCTTATTTCTGGATATTGATGGCACGCTCTCAGAATTTCATGCTGATCCTTCCCGAAGTTTCATCCCTAAAACCACATTAAAAACATTGCAGCAAATCAATAATTTTAGTGTTGCCGTTAGCTTTGTTACGGGACGTTCCGTACAGATTGCTGAACGACTGATTGCCCCGCTTGAAATGCCGATTGCCGGAACGCACGGTCTAGAAATTAAAATAAATCATGAGGTGCAATTTAATATTGCAGCTGAAGAATTTGATTTATCACTCATTCAGCAAGAGATCCAGCAACTTTGCTGCCCTTACCCGCAGCTGCTCATTGAAAATAAGACCTATTCCGTTGCCCTTCATTATCGGCAATGTCCGGAATTGGCTGATATTGCCCGACAAATTGCTGAAGATGTACAGCACAGGCATGCGGGACTGAAAATTAATGAAGGCAAGTTTGTATTTGAACTGCTTCCGTTACAGGCCGATAAAGGCAAAGCCATTGAAAAAATATTAAAACATTTAAATTTCAGTGATGTTTTGCCTATCTTTATTGGTGATGACAGAACCGATGAATCTGGCTTCAAAGTCATCAATCACTATAACGGTATCAGTATAAAAGTTGGCCCAGAATCAACTCACGCTCACTACCGACTGAAGAATGTCTCTGATGTCGCCAATTTTCTCAATCTATTTTCACAATTTTTAAAAGCACGTTTTTTGGGACTGTCTCAAGTATCAAATGGAGAAAAAGCATGTCTAAATTAATCGTATTATCAAATCGTGTAAGTTTACCTAACCCCGATAAAGTAACGGCTGGCGGGCTGGCGGTGGCTTTACAAGATGCACTGACTGATATTGGCGGAGTCTGGTTAGGCTGGAACGGTGAAAAAATTGAAAATCATCAACAGCCCTATTTTAATCAAACCGAACATAAAGGGGTTGAATACGTTACTTGCCCTTTAACTGAGGAACAGTACCAAAATTATTATTGTGGCTTTGCAAATAATACTTTATGGCCAGCCATGCATGATCGAGCAGATTTAATTGAATATCATCCTCAGCAATATAAGACCTATCAACAGGTGAACCGTCTATTTGCCCAACAGCTCAAGAAAATTGCTCAGCCCGACGATATCATCTGGGTGCATGATTACCATTTTTTTAGCGTGGCCCGTTACTGTCGTGAACTCGGCATGAATAATAGAATGGGGTTCTTCTTGCATATTCCCTTCGCCGGCATAAAAATCTGGAATTTAATTCCTACTGTACATTCATTGATTCAAGACCTTTGCCAATATGATGTGGTGGGTTTGCAAACTGAACATGACCAAAAGAAATGTATGCAAGTATGTAGTTATTACCTGGCTACAAAACCTGTTCATAGCCAAATGTTGAACTGTAATCATCATCCGGTGACGGTGAAATGTTATCCCATTGGGGTTAACCCGGAACTGATACAAAAAGTCGCGCAACAAAAAGATGAAAATGCTTCTGCGGTATTTGAATTCGACAGTTTAGCTGATCAACAGACCATTATCAGTGTCGATCGCATTGATTATTCCAAAGGATTAATCGAACGGTTTAATGCCTTGGAAACATTTTTACAGAACAATCCTGAATATCATAAACATCTGACCGACATACAAATTGCCTGTCCCTGCCGGATGGAGATCGCAGCGTATAAAGATTTATTTGAGCATCTGCAATCCAAGGTCGATTTGATTAATCAGGAATTTTCCCAAGATGACTGGTTGCCGATTAACTGTACCCATGACACCATTTCACATGACCAATTAATGAAAATTTACCGGCAGGCCAATATTTGCTGGGTCAATTCATTACGCGATGGGATGAACCTGGTGGCCAAAGAATTTATCGCGGCACAAAATCCTGAAAATCCTGGTGTACTGATTCTTTCAAAATATACCGGTGCAGCAGCGCAAATGTCTGAAGCGTTAATTGTCGATCCTGAAAGTTGTAGCAGTATGATTCAGGCGCTAAAAAAAGCCTTAACCATGGCAAAATCAGAACGGTTAGAGCGTTATCAACAATTAATGAATGGGTTAAAACTTTTTGATATCAATGACTGGCGTAATGCATTTTTAGCCGATCTGAAAGGAGCTGATGAATTCAATATTCATCCATCACCCGCGAAAAAAACCTATCATAAAATTGTGAATTATTAAGTATTTAAAACAAGAATTTTATATTTTTTAGTGATAAAAAACGAGCATATCAACTCTTGAATATGCTCGTTCTATTTTAATAAATTAAATCAAGACACTAAGAAACTTTGACTTGAGTAAAACGGTTTAAAAAAGCAATTGTTAAAAGCAAAGTCGCAATAAACCCAAAGACGACAGACAAGCTCATCATTTCACTACTGATCCCGACCAAAGCAGGTCCCAATAAAGAGCCTGTATATGCCATGGTAGAAACACAGGACAATGCTGCTGCTTTAGACATGACATTTTGACGGCCCACACGTGAAAACATCACCGGAACAATGTTTGAACAGCCCAAGCCCAGTAAAGCATAGCCCAATAAAACCACAATCCAGTGAGGAGCAACCACCACCGTAAACAGTCCAAGCGCTGCACAAAGTGCACCGTAAATAATGATATTTTTTTCGCCCAACGCCTTGATTAAATAATGACCCGAAAAACGACCCAAAGTCATGGCGATTGCAAAGCAGGTATAAGCCAGCCCGGCAACTGTAGGTTTTACCCCATACTCACTGATTAAATAGATCCCACTCCAGTCCATAGCAGAACCTTCTGAAAGAAAGGCAATAAAACAAACCACACCCATCAAAATGATTAACGGACTGGGGAATTTTTTAGCTTTCTTTTCAACTTCAGTAGTATCGGTTTTTGGTTCTTTTTCAATGACCGATAAACTGTTAGGCACAGCCATGACACTCAAAATCACCAATAAAAGACAAATTGCCAAAGCACTCATCAACGGGCTCACACCTGATGCAAGTAAGGCAGTTACCGTCATTACCCCAGCCAGGCCACCTAGACTGCACATGCCATGAAACTGCGACATCATGCTTTTGGAACTGTTTTTTTCTACCATAACCGCTTGAAGATTAATAGCTACACCCAAGCTACCGGCTGCTGTACCAAACAGGAACAAAGCAATCGCCATGATTAATATACTGCTAGTCAAGGCAAAAGTAGGCAATACCATGAGCAATAATAAAACGGCTACCGAAATAATGGCACGACAACCCACTTTCTGAATCAATAAACCTGTTGCAGGCATAGCCAGCATAGAACCTGCACCGATACACAACAATAAAGTACCAAAATCGGCATGATTCAGGTGAAGTCGCTGCTGTGCAAAAGGAATAAGCGGTGCCCACGCTGCAGTACTTAGTCCTAAACTAAAGAAACTGAGCAAGGTGGATAGACGCTGTGCAGAGTGCTGAGTTGCATGATCCAGATGTGTTGTTTTAGATAAAAACATATGTGTGTGCCACCACAATAAATAAGCTGTTTGGCAGTCCCTTTCAGGATAATTCCCATAGAAAAAGCCCTGCACACTTATAGAAATTTCCTATAAATTCACAAGGGCTTTAATTTGGCGAAATTATACACAAAAAAACTGCAAATCAACCCTATTTTTTAGAAATTCTAAAAAATATTTTGTAACTGATACCAGAATATAATCAGCTTATATTGTTGAGCAATAAATAAACAAAAGAGTTCAAAACTCAATATTAAAAAATATTATAAAACAATAACTTATATATTAATATTTTATTCAGGTTATTATCTTTCTGAAATAATGCTTAAAAATTTTTCAGGGAGTTTGCACAGTTATTTCCATAAGAATCTTATCGTTATTATTTAGAAAAAAACTAACTTTAATGCGGTTATCTATCACTATTTTTTATATCTTTTTTATAAGAGATAAGACTTATTTTAAAATTATCTAAAGATTCATTATGTTAACTTTATGACATGTATATACTTCACTTTATGAAAACCAGTCAGCTCATTTTTTAACAAGTAAAAGCGTGGATTTTTATGAGTTGGCTAAACCTCACTACTTTTCCCTTGAAAAGTAGAATGATGATTCAATGAATTTGACTGTTCTATAATGAGAAAAGCCCAGTAGTTTTCACTACGGGGCTAAAATTTTTAAGTTGCTTCTTATCCATCAGTAGATTTTTAAATTTTATAGATTCATTTTTTTATGCTCTGCATGAGGCACATCGGTTTTACCGGTAAGACTACCTTTCATCACCTTAAACAGTTGGGTCATTTTATTATCTGTAACGTTCCAATACTCTGCGCTGACTGCTTCCGCAACCAGAATTCGTACACTCGGATCATCTCTTCCTTCAAACCAGTTTTCAGCCCATGCATTCCAAAGTTCATCGATCAGGGCCGAGTTTGTACTGATATGTGCATGCGCACTAATCGAAACATAAATACTGTCAGAAGGTTTGGCGAAGGATAGGCCAATCTGATTACGGCCAGATTCAATCGCATTGACCAGATCATTGGTATTTCTCAAGATAAAATAAAGATTTTGGCTTTCATTGATTTGCTCAGAGTTGAGCATGGTCATCGGTTGTGCATGGATTTCCTCAGATTCAGTGGTGTGACTGATCATGGAGAATCGTACATCCTTAATCAATTCCCATAATTTTTCACGATTTTGATTATCTGTCATAACTGTTCTCCTGAAGCTAAACCGAAATAAGAAAAAATGCTCTAATTTTGTGGATTAACTTATTTTCCAGATTAGTTTTAGTTATATTTTCCAGTTTGAATATCCCGCCTCACTGATCTTATACATTTGCACCATAAAAGCTGCTAGCAATACTCATAAGAAATAACGGAAATCAGCTGCTTTTTCCTGATTGAGTGAATGCTCTCTTTTTTGCAGTATTGAATAGCCGTGTTCCCAAAATCGATTAAAAATTCGTAAATAGTGAGCAGAAAAGGAATGCCGGCCATAAAAAAGCACTTGTGTCTAGTTTTAAGGCTAAAGACAAGTGCATAATGATTAAAATAAATGAATACTTATGAGGCGATATCCTGCAATTGCAGCTCTTGGCGCATCAACTCCTGTAACTTAAATTTTTGCGCTTTGCCTGACGCCGTCATCGGGAATTCATGAAAGAAACGTACATAACGTGGCACTTTATTGTGAGAAATATGCTCAGCACAATATTGACGAATTGCTTCTTCGGTACATGGATCATTTTCATGCAGAATGATGCAGGCACAAAGTTCTTCACCATAACGATGATCAGGCACACCAATCACCTGTACATCTGAAACTGCAGGATGGGTATAAAGGAAATCTTCAATTTCTTTCGGGAACAGGTTTTCACCACCACGAATTACCACATCCTTAATCCGACCCTTGATTTTGACAAAGCCATTATCGTCCATTTGTGCAATATCGCCAGTATGCATCCAGCGCGCAGCATCGATCACTTCCTGAGTTTTGTCCTGATCTTCCCAATAACCGAGCATCACGGAATAACCACGCACACAGAGTTCGCCCAATTGACCACGTGGAACCACTTTGCCATTTTCATCGACAATTTTGACTTCCAGATGCGGATGAACCCGGCCAACCGTACTGACACGTCGCTCGACACTGTCTTCAGTGGAGCTTTGTGCACTCACCGGCGCAGTTTCAGTCATACCATAACAGATGGTAATTTCAGTCATATGCATACGTTCAATCACACGCTGCATGATTTCCTGTGGACATGGGCTACCCGCCATAATGCCGGTACGCAAGCTGGACAGGTCGAATTCGTCAAATTGCTCATGTTCCAGCACGGCAATAAACATGGTTGGCACACCATAGGCCGCAGTACATTTTTCTTGCTGGATGGCTTTCAATGTTTCCAGCGGATTAAACACGGCTGAAGGATAAATCATGGCTGAACCATGGGTAATACAGGCCAGATTACCCATCACCATGCCAAAGCAGTGGAATAGCGGTACGGAAATACAGACCCGGTCTTGTGGCCCCAAATGAATGGCTTCACCGACAAAATAGCCATTATTCAGAATGTTATTGTGGGTCAGCATGGTGCCTTTCGGATTGCCTGTAGTCCCCGAAGTAAACTGGATATTAATGGTTTCATCGAACTGCAATTCACTCGACACTTGCTGTAAATTTTCCACGGCTTTTGCGCTCGGCTCAACCAGTAGGTCTTGAAAACGATGGATACCATTATGCTGCTGATCATCAATTTTAATCACATGCTTTAAATGCGGCAGACGCTCTGCTTTGAGTAATTTGCTTTCAGCCTGCTTTAGCTCAGGGGCAATTTTGGTCAGAATTTCCTGATAGTCCGTGGTTTTGAACTGCGCTGCAATCACCAGTCCCTTACAGGACACCTTGTTCAGGACATATTCCAGCTCATTGCTTTTATAGGCCGGATTCAGGTTGACCAGAATAATTCCTGCCTTGAACGCAGCAAACTGGGTAATGGTCCATTCCACACAGTTCGGCGACCAGATGGCCAGACGGTCACCTTTTTCCAGGCCCAGTTTCTGCAAACTGCAGGCAAAAGCATTCACTTGCTGTTGCAGCTGCTGATAGGTTAGACGCACATTCTGATGCAAGCTGACGATTGCATCAGAATGTGCATACTGTTCGCATGCCTGATCAAATTTTTCACCAATCGTCATCCCCAATAAGGGTTGACTGCTTGTTCCATAGGCATAGCTTAACCGTACTTGTGTCATTGAATCGATCTCCTTGATTCTTTGTAATTCTGATTTTCAACTTTACTAATTGTTTTATGACCACGACGACCTTGTCTATATGCCTGTTTTTGTGTGCTTATGCTGCTGAATTTCCCTCCTGTCGACGTACTGCGTTAACACAAAAATCGGCAATCTGTGTGACAAAGTGATCCTTATACTTCTGATCAAACATTACATTACGGGATGGATTCAAAGGTTCAATCACCACAAAGGTCATGGCACCCACCACGCCCAAAGCTACGGTATTTAAATCTTCAAATTCGAACTCTCCGTTCACCTTCCCTTCGGCCAGAATCTCCTTAATGCTTTGTTTGATCAGCTGTTTACTGCGAAAACGCTCATGTTCCATTTCCGGATCGACCGGCTCGAACATCAGTGAATACGCCAATTGGGGGCTGTTCATGGCACGCTTCACAAAAGTTGTAACAGATTTTTGCAATTTCAGTTTTGGCGACAAATCTGACCCGGCAATATGGTTCAAAATTCCTACTTCATGCTGAATCGCTGCCGATAAAACCTCAATCAAAATCTGGTTTTTGTTTTCGAAATATCGATATACCAGCCCTGTAGAAACGCCTGAACGTTCTGCAATCGCCTGAATCGATGCCTCCTTAAAGCCCCCTTGAGTAATCAGTTCACGAGCAGACTGTAAAATCGACAAGCGATTTTGTTCCATTCGTTCCTGCATCAGTGATGATCTTTTATAACTCATAAAATTATTCTCAACAAGATAAAATGAATTGTAAATCATTTTGTGAATATGGGTTCACTTTTTTAATTTTTCGTTGTATGTTAAAAAACAAGCACAACAAAAATGCTTTTTTGGACACAACAAATATAACCTCAGGATGGATGAAGAATGAATTTACAAAGCTTGGATTTCGGTTTGGATGAAACTCTTATTGCGCTTCGTGATTCAGTGGCCGCTTTTTGCGCCAAGGAAATTGCCCCTATTGCCCAACAGGTTGACCGTGACAATGAATTCCCTGCTCAGCTTTGGAAAAAATTTGGCGAGATGGGCCTGCTCGGCCTCACTGTGAGTGAAGAGTATGGCGGTTCGAATTTCGGTTATCTGGCACACATTATTGCCATGCAAGAGATTTCGCGTGCTTCAGCATCGATTGGTTTGTCCTATGGCGCACATTCTAACCTATGTGTGAATCAAATTAATCGAAATGGTAATGAAGAACAAAAGCAGCGTTATCTGCCAAAACTGATCTCGGGTGAATATGTCGGTGCGCTAGCGATGTCAGAACCAAATGCTGGCTCGGATGTCGTCAGCATGAAGCTTAAAGCTGAAGACAAAGGCGATCATTACCTGCTGAACGGTGCAAAAATGTGGATCACCAACGGTGGTGATGCCGATGTACTGGTGGTGTATGCCAAAACGGATTTGCAGGCTGGCGCCAAAGGCATGACGGCTTTCCTGGTGGAGAAAAATATGCCAGGTTTCAGTCATGGCACGCACCTAGACAAACTGGGCATGCGTGGTTCCAATACCTACCCCCTGTTTTTTGACAATGTTGAAGTACCAAAAGAAAACGTACTCGGTGGTGTCGGCAATGGTACCAAGGTGCTGATGAGTGGCCTGGACTATGAACGCGCAGTTCTAAGTGCGGGTCCACTGGGCATTATGGATGCCTGTATGGATACCGTCATTCCTTATATTCACGACCGTAAACAGTTTGGTCAGGCACTCGGTGAATTCCAGTTGATGCAGGGCAAAATTGCTGACATGTATTCCACCTGGCTGGCATGTAAAGCCCTGGTGTATGCAGTCGGTGCTGAATGTGACAAGGCAGATCATCGCCGTAGCCTGCGTAAAGATGCAGCCAGCGCCATTTTATATGCTGCTGAAAAAGCTACGTGGATGGCGGGTGAAACCATTCAGACCCTGGGGGGTAATGGTTATATCAACGAGTTTGCTGCCGGCCGTTTATGGCGCGATGCCAAACTGTATGAAATTGGTGCAGGCACATCGGAAATTCGCCGTATGCTGATTGGCCGCGAACTGTTTAATGAAACAGCCTAAACCTTAATAATCAGAATAAAACAAGGATGTTCGTCATGAATCAGTTACAGAGCAAGATCAATATTCGTAGTGAAGAATTTAAGACCAACCAGAATGCCATGCTGCAACTGGTGGATGACCTTAAACAGAAAGTTGAAAAAATTGCACTCGGCGGTGGAGAAACTGCCCGCCAGAAACATCTGGATCGCGGCAAACTGTTACCGCGTGAACGGATTAACCACCTGATTGATCCAGGGACTGCTTTTCTGGAAATTGGTCAACTGGCTGCCTATCAGGTTTATCAGGATGATGTACCTGCGGCTAGCGTTATTGCTGGTGTGGGTCAGGTCAAGGGTGTGACCTGCATGATTTTAGCCAATGATGCCACCGTTAAGGGCGGAACCTATTATCCCCTCACCGTTAAAAAGCATTTACGTGCGCAGGAAATTGCCGAACAGAACCATCTGCCATGTATTTATCTGGTCGATTCTGGCGGTGCTTACCTGCCTTTACAGGATGAAGTTTTCCCGGATCGCGACCACTTCGGCCGTATCTTCTACAATCAGGCACGTATGTCGAGCCAAGGCATTGCCCAGATTGCCGTGGTGATGGGTAGCTGTACTGCGGGTGGTGCTTATGTGCCTGCGATGTCGGATGAAACCATTATCGTGCGTAATCAGGGTACGATTTTCCTCGGTGGCCCTCCTCTGGTCAAAGCCGCAACCGGTGAAGTGGTTTCCAGTGAAGATCTGGGTGGCGGTGATGTACATACCCGCCTCTCAGGTGTAGCCGATCATCTGGCAGAAAATGATGAACATGCGATTGCGATTGCCCGCAATATTGTGGCCAATTTAAATAAAAAACTGAACAAGACCGCGGATGAAATCGAAGCACCGCGCTTTGACAGTTCAGAACTGTATGGCATTGTGCCAAGTGATGCCCGCAAGCCTTTTGATATACGTGAAGTGATTGCTCGTATTGTTGACGGCTCACGTTTTGACGAGTTCAAGGCGCGTTTTGGTACCACACTGGTGACCGGTTTTGCCAAAATCTATGGTATGCCGGTCGGGATTATTGCCAATAACGGGATTCTGTTTTCCGAGTCGGCACAAAAAGGTGCACATTTTATCGAACTGTGTACCCAGCGCAATATTCCGCTGATTTTCCTGCAAAACATTACCGGTTTTATGGTCGGTCGCCAGTATGAGAATGAAGGCATTGCCAAAAATGGTGCCAAGCTGGTGATGGCAGTAGCCACAGCCAATGTTCCGAAACTGACTTTGGTGATTGGCGGTTCTTTTGGTGCCGGTAACTACGGCATGTGTGGCCGTGCCTACTCTCCACGCTTTATGTGGACCTGGCCGAACTCGCGTATTTCGGTGATGGGTGGCGAACAGGCCTCCAGCGTATTGTCTACTTTAAAACGTGATCAAATTGAGCAAAAAGGTGGCAGCTGGTCGGCTGAAGAAGAAGACCAGTTTAAGCAGCCGATTCGTGATCAGTATGAGCGCCAAGGCCATCCTTATTATGCTTCAGCACGTTTATGGGATGACGGTGTGATTGATCCGGCGCAATCGCGTGAAGTATTGGGTCTGAGTTTGGCCGCAGCCCTGAATGCACCTATCCAGCCAACCAAATTCGGCGTGTTCCGCATGTAAGAGGTAACGAAAATGGATTATCAATTTTTACAGCTCGAACAGCAGAATCAGGTGGCAACGGTCTGGATCAATCGTGCTGAATTACACAATGCCTTTAATACTCAAGTGATTGAAGAGCTGCATGCCTGCTTCCAGTCTCTAAATGACCGTGATGATGTACGTGTGGTGATTCTGGCGGGTCGAGGCAAAAGCTTCTCCGCTGGTGCCGATCTGAACTGGATGAAACAGGCCGGTCAGGCATCACAAGCGGATAATGAAGCGGATGCCTTAAAACTGGCAAAAATGCTGCAAAGTCTGGCAACCTTGAAACAGCCCACCATTGCTCGTGTGCATGGCATTGCTTTTGGCGGTGGTATGGGTCTGGCATCGGCTTGTGATATTTGCATAGCCAGTACAGATGCAAAGTTTGCCACTTCTGAAGTACGTTTAGGTTTGGCTCCTTCGACCATCAGCCCGTATGTGATTCGCGCCATCGGTGCGCGTCAGGCTTCACGTTATTTCCTGACAGCCGAGCGAATTTCTGCGGAACAGGCCAAAACCATTGGACTGGCACATGAAGTCACCACACCAGAACAGCTCGACAGCAAAATTGATGAGATTGTTGAAGCCCTCTTACTCGGTGGCCCAGCAGCACAGAACGCATCAAAACAATTGATTCAACTGGTCGATCAGCAAGTCCTGACCGAAGACCTGCTGCTTAAAACAGCACAGCATATTGCCCATGTTCGCCAGGGAGATGAGGCGAAAAATGGACTGAATGCATTTTTAAACAAACAAAGCCCGGCCTGGATCAAGACCACGGCATAACAACAAGAAGGATCGTACGATGTTTGAAAAGATTTTAATTGCCAACCGTGGTGAAATTGCCTGCCGTGTGATTCGTACAGCAAAAAAGCTGGGGATTGCCACCGTTGCGGTCTATTCCGATGCCGATGCTCAGGCACAGCATGTCAAACTGGCCGATGAAGCGATCTATATTGGTGAATCGCCAGCAGCACAAAGCTATTTGCAAATTGAACGCATTATTCAGGCAGCCAAAACCACAGGCGCCCAGGCGATCCATCCGGGTTATGGTTTCCTGTCTGAAAATGACCAGTTTGCCCTAGCCTGTCAGGACAACAATATTGTCTTTATTGGCCCTCCTGTCGATGCCATCTTGGCGATGGGTCTGAAAGCCACCTCTAAAGTGCTGATGGAAAAAGCCGGTGTACCTTTAACTCCGGGTTATCATGGCACCAATCAGGATGCAGATTTCCTGAAACAGCAGGCAGACAATATTGGCTATCCGGTACTGATCAAAGCCAGTGCTGGAGGTGGTGGTAAAGGCATGCGTCTGGTGGAGCGCAGTGAAGACTTCTTAAGTTCACTGGCATCCTGTAAAAGTGAAGCACGTTCCAGCTTTGGCAATGAAGATGTGCTGATTGAGCGCTATGTGATTCAGCCACGTCATATTGAAGTACAGGTTTTTGGTGATACCCACGGCAATTATGTGCATCTATTCGAGCGTGATTGCTCGGTGCAACGTCGCCACCAGAAAGTGCTGGAAGAAGCCCCTGCACCCAAAATGCTAGAACATAAACTTGAAGCCATGCGCCAGGCTGCGATCGATGCTGCGCGTGCAGTGAATTATGTCGGTGCCGGTACGGTAGAGTTCATCGTTGAACAGGATGGCACGGCTTATTTCATGGAAATGAATACCCGTTTGCAAGTTGAACATCCGGTGACTGAAATGATTACCGGTCAGGATCTGGTGGAATGGCAACTCCGTGTCGCCTTCGGTGAGCCTTTACCTAAACAGCAACACGAATTGCAGATTCACGGTCATGCACTGGAAGCGCGTGTCTATGCTGAAGAGCCAGAAAAAGGCTTTATTCCTGCGATTGGCCAGATCAGCTATTTACATTACCCAACGCAAAATGACAGCGTGCGTGTGGATAGCGGCATTGTCGAAGGCGATGAAATCAGCACTTATTATGATCCGATGATTGCCAAACTGATTGTATGGGGCAAAAACCGTGAAGCAGCTTTAACCCAGATGCATCATGCACTCGGTCAGTTCCATGTTGATGGTTTAGGAAATAACATTGCTTTTCTGGATCGTCTGGTACTGTGTGAGTCATTTAAAAATGCACATTTGGACACAGGCCTGATTCAGCGTGAAGAAGAGTTTTTACTCAAGCCTTCTACTGAAATCAGTGCCGAGTTGGTGGCCAGTGCTGCACTGATTGAACTGCTATCGCGCCAGGCACAAAATCCGGTTCCGAGTAATCCGGTCTGGCAGCAGAAGCCGTTCTGGCGCCTGAACCAGCAAAATGCATATACAGTACAATTGCAACGCAATGGCATTAATCTTAAAGTTCAGTTCAGCACTCAGGATCAAGGCTTTGTGGCCAACTACAATGGTCAGCAGATTCAGCTTCAAGGTCAGTTCATTGATGCGCATACTTTAGCGCTACAACTGGCGGGCAAACAGCAAAAATTGGCCTTTAGCCAGACTGAACATGGCATTACCCTGTTCCACAATGGTCAGACGCATAAATTCGATTACCTAAAGTCTGATTTTAATAGCCAGGATGAACAAGGTACTGAAAATAACCTGACTGCACCAATGCCGGGTGTGATCACGCAAGTGCTGGTGGCTGCCAATGACAAAGTCAAAAAAGACGATGTATTGATGACTTTGGAAGCCATGAAGATCGAATATTCGATTCGTGCCCCACATGACGGCATCATCGCAAGCTCATATTTCCAGAAAGGTGATCAGGTCAAAGCCGGTGATGAGCTGGTGGAATTCCAGCCACTGACGGAGGAAGTTGCATGACTGATTTCGTCAAAATTGTAGAAGTCGGGCCACGCGATGGCTTGCAAAACGAAAAAACACCTTTAACGCTAGATGACCGTAAAAACCTGATTCTGGATTTGATGAAGACCGGTCTACAGGCGATTGAAGTCGGCTCCTGTGTTTCAGCCAAATGGGTGCCACAAATGGCCGACAGCGATGCGCTATTTGCCAGCTTGCCCAAAGACCCGAACATTCAGTTCAGTTTGCTCACGCCGAACCTGAAAGGTTTTGAAGCCGCTTTGGCGGTGGGTTGCAAGGAAGTTGCGGTCTTTACCGCAGCGTCCGAAAGCTTCACCCGCAAGAACATCAACTGCTCGATTGATGAAAGCTTTGAGAAGTTTTCGGATGTGATGGCAGCAGCCAAAGCCAATGATATTAAGGTACGTGGCTATGTCTCCTGTATGGTGGACTGTCCTTATGAAGGTGCCATTGATCCGAAACAGGTGGTGAAAGTCACGCAACGTTTGCTGGAGATGGGCTGTTATGAAGTATCGCTGGGTGAAACCATTGGCACGGCCACTCCGGATCGGGTGAAAAACGCCTGGGAAGCTTGTTTGGCTCAGATCGATGCCAAGGTTCTGGCGGGACATTTTCATAATACCTATGGCATGGCCATCGCCAATATTTACCAGTCGCTATTACAAGGCATTCGGGTATTTGATTCTTCCATTGCTGGCTTAGGTGGCTGCCCTTATGCCAAAGGCGCTTCTGGCAATGTTTCAACTGAAGACCTGTACTACCTGCTCTCGAATATGGGCTTTGAAACCGGTATTCAGCTGGATGCCCTGATGCAGGCCAGCCGTAATATCAGTGAAGTCTTACAGCGCAACAATCCATCTAATTATGCCAATGCCTATTGGCAAAAAGCCTGTGCTTGAAAATAAGCTTGCTTGAGCAAAATGATCTCAAACAAGCCATAAGGATATAAACAGCAGATTAAAGTCTGCTACAACAATAATAGAGGTGACAAGATGTCAAATAAGGTTTATGACAGCGCTCAATCCGCCTTAAAGGATGTGGTGCAAGATGGTCATACTCTGGCTGTCGGTGGTTTCGGCCTATGTGGTATTCCGGAAGCTTTGATCGCAGCTTTAAAAGAAACAGGTGCTAAGCAACTAACCTGTATTTCCAACAATGCCGGCGTTGATGGATTTGGCTTGGGACTCTTGCTGGAAACCAAACAGATTAAAAAAATGATTTCATCTTATGTGGGTGAAAACAAGGAATTCGAACGTCAATATTTAAATGGCGAACTGGAAGTTGAACTGACCCCACAGGGTACACTGGCAGAAAAATTACGCGCTGGCGGTGCCGGTATTCCGGCATTTTATACTGCAACCGGTGTAGGTACTGTCATTGCTGAAGGCAAGGATGAACGTGAATTTAATGGCAAGTCCTATATTCTGGAAGAATCATTAACGGCTGATGTCGCTCTGGTGAAAGCCTATAAGGCCGATAAAGCCGGCAATCTGATTTTCCGTAAAACTGCACAGAACTTTAATCCGGTGTGTGCCATGGCCGGCAAAGTCACCGTTGCTGAAGTAGAAGAAATTGTCGAGATTGGTGAGCTTGATCCCGATGAAATTCATCTACCCGGTATTTATGTGAACCGAATTGTCTTAAATACCCAACCGGAAAAACGTATTGAACAAATGACCTTAAAGGCGGAGGCTTGATCATGGCTTGGACACGTAATCAAATGGCGCAGCGCGCCGCACAAGAGCTTGAAGATGGTTTCTATGTCAATTTGGGAATCGGCCTGCCAACACTGGTTGCTAACTACATTCCAGAAAACATCAACGTCTGGCTGCAGTCCGAAAATGGCTTGCTCGGTATTGGTGAATTTCCAACGGCCGATACCGTGGATGCTGACCTGATCAATGCCGGGAAACAGACAGTAACTGCCCGTAAAGGCGCATCTTTCTTTTCCAGTGCAGACTCCTTTGCCATGATCCGTGGCGGTCATGTCAATATCGCCATTTTGGGGGCCATGGAAGTGTCTGAAAATGGCGATCTGGCCAACTGGATGATTCCGGGTAAAAAAGTCAAAGGCATGGGCGGTGCCATGGATCTGGTCGCTGGCGTGCAAAAAGTCGTGGTCTTGATGGAACACTGTGCCAAAGATGGTACGCCTAAAATAGTTTCACAATGTAGCCTGCCGCTCACCGGCCAGGCTGTGGTCAACCGGATCATTACCGATTTGGGTGTACTCGACATTACGCCACAAGGCGTACAACTGGTCGAACTGGCACCGGATGTGAGTTTTGAGGAAATCCAGAAAGTCACCGGTGTGCCTTTGCTCCGAAACGCAGCCTGATTTTCCCAGCCCTTAAAATAAAAATTTTAAGGGTTTCTTTATGCCAAACGTGAACAACCGCAAGCCAAAACCAATGCTAAAGGTGAAGTCGAAATTAAATTCGAACAAGCCGGTATCTATTTAATGACTGCATCTTATCCGGAAGCAAATCCGGATGCCACTAAAAAGCCGGCAACAGATAGTTTTACTTATGGCTTGACTGTTGAAGTCGCTGAATAATGTTTATAAGTAGATAAAATCTAAAAATGATGCATATAAGAAAGCCCCTATTTGAGAATAGAGGCTTTCTTATATGAATCGCTATAGAAGATTAAAAGTTATAGATCGCTACAACGTTCAGGCGGTTATCTTCACCGGTTTTACTGCCGTTTGGTGCGGCACCAAATGCTTCACGTTCACCATAGACGTATTCAAGGCCAAAACTTAAAGGCTTGGTTGGGCTATAGAAAACATTTGCCCATGCCTGCCAAAGTTCTTTGTTGGCTTTGGTTTTATCTGCAAGAGCGGCAATATAGTTTTGATCTTCTTCAAAACTCATATAACCATAACCTAGTGTACCGTGCAGTTTGTCACTGAATTTTTGAGTCACACCGACCATAATTGAATCAAATTCACTTTGAACGAGACTACCATCTGTCCGGGCAACTACACCGCTATTGGTAAATGATACGAAGCTGCTGTCCCCTTTCACATGGTAGTAATCGGCTTTTAGGGTCGTTCCCGGCACCACATCATATTTGGCTCCCACACCTACGCCCCATGCCATTTCTTCTGCAGAATTGATACGCTTTTCATGGCCCATCGCACGTGCACTAACATTCAAGTTATCTGCAAACTGGTGATTTAAACGTGCAGTGAGTGCAGGTAAACGCTGACTCACGGTGCTGTCTTTAGGATCTTCTGCTGCAACAACTAAATTGGTTTGTGGATTAAATTTAGCGGTATAACGAACTTGCGGTGTACGTTTTACAGCACCACCGACAAAAGCTAAAGCATCAATCGTTTCTGGCATATAATCTGGAATGGCAAAATTTGACCAGGTTTGACCCATTAACCAGTTTCCATAATTTAAGTAGGCATGACGAATGCGTAAATTATCGAGGTTTGCTCCACCCAAGAAGTCTACTTCGATTTTACCTTTTACGTCTTGCTCACCCACACTCATAGGGCTTTTGAAATCCAAGCCTAAACGTGTTGCAGAAAGAGTTGATCTTAAACGATCACTTTGTTCTGCATTGCCTTCAAGCGGTACGCCGTTAATTTGGTTATAAGGCATATCTTTCGCACCGCCTTCTACTTGATAGGATGCATCTAAACGCACATTACCATATAGATTAAACTCGGCACCTTTGGCAGTTTTTAGTACAGGGTTCGCTGGTGCGGCTGCAGCACTACGTTGTACGTTAGCAATTGCAGTTGCAGTTTGTGTATTTTGTACTTTTTGCTGCTCAACCAAACTGCGTAAAGCTTGAACTTCTTGTCTAAGTTGTTCAATTTCATTTTGCTGCTGGGTTTGTGCTTGAGCTGCAACACTCATGCCACCCATACTTAATGCAATCATGCTCATCATGAGCGTACGCTGCATTGTTGGTCGAACTGTTGTAGCTTGTAAATCAGTTGTTTGGGTTAATGTTTTCGCGTTCATCCTAAACTCGCTTGTTATTGTGCGATCAAATTTTAGCAACAGATCACCATCGCTTACGATGGCGAGCTATATCATTGATGACAGTAGGTTAATAAAAAGGTAAAGAAATTATTGAGTTGCTTTTTGCGCAACTGGATTGTTGTTCGCAATAGACTCTGTAAGATTTTTCGCATCTACAGAAGCTTTTAAGTTCACCATGAAGATTGCTAACGCCGCAATTACACCTGGAATCGCAATAGCCAAGAAGTTCATTTGGTGCGGTAAATTCATGGTTAATAATGCACCTGTTAATACTGGTCCAACGATTGCACCAATACGACCAATACCTGATGCCCAGCCCATACCTGTAGAACGTACAGTTGTTGGGTAGTACTGTGCTACAAAAGTATATAACAAGATTTGTGAACCAATGGTTGCTGCACCTGCTACTGCAATTAAGGTATACAACACGATTTGGGGGCTATTGAAACCAAGTAAAATTAACGCTGCTGAACCGCATACAAACATAATCGTGAGTACTTTTTTGATATGGAAACGGTCAGCCAATGCACCCCCACCAATCGCGCCAATCATGCCGCCAATGTTCAAGGCAAACAGGAAGATCATACTTGCACCAAGTGAGTAACCTGCTTGGATCATCAATTTTGGTAACCAGCTGCCTAATGCATACACCATCAATAAGCACATGAAAAATGCAATCCAGAACATGAAGGTACTGAAACTACGGCCTTGCTGGAATAACGCTTTGAGTGGAGCTTCGTCGCCTTTTAACACATCATTCAGGACAAATTGCGTATCTTTTTGAATGCTGAGTTGAGGCGCAATTTTCTGGATAATGCCATGCGATTTTACGGTCTGATTTTTCGCAGTTAAATACATCAACGATTCAGGCAGGAACATCCAGATCACCGGCAAAAGTAATAATGGCGCACCGGCAAGAAGAAACATGATTTTCCAGCCAAACTGCGGTACCAACCATGCACCCAATAATGCAGAGGACATTCCACCAATCGCATAACCACTAAACATCAGCGCAACGAGCGTGCTGCGGATACGTTTTGGTGCATATTCGGTCATGAGGGCGACCACGTTTGGCATCACGCCACCAATTCCCAAACCTGCCAAGAAGCGAAGAATACCGAACTCAGTAGGGTTGCTGGCAAAAGAACCTAAAAAGGTAAAGCCACTGAAAAGTGTTACACAGATCATAATGGTTTTTTTACGGCCAATTTTATCGGACAGGGTTCCGAAACTCATGGCACCAAACATCATGCCAAATAATGCGGTACTGGCCAGTAAACCCGCCTGTACTGTATTGAGTGCCCATTCCTGCATTAACAATGGTAGCGCTACTCCGTAAATCACCAGATCATAACCGTCAAAGATAATGATCATCAGGCACCAGAATAATACGCCCCAATGAAATGGTGTAAATTTTGCTTCATCAATCAATGTATTGATATTTATCTTATTGGACATGTTTCACCTCCTAATTGTGAAATCCTGTGAATGACCTCACAATGCAGAAAATGCGAAAAAATGTCCAAAACCGATTGCATATATATTCATACCTTAAAAGTTGTCTGAAAGCGCTGCAATACTTTAAAGATATCTGCAAAGGGCATTAATCAAGCTAAGTTCTTTTTTTATCATTCTTTTTATAAAAAAAATGCAGCGCATTACACCGGTTAGGATGAGCCTGCATAATGAAATGAGATGCCGCTGATTTTTTTCAGCCAGTCAAAAAATTGCGATGAATGGCGCTCGAAATTCAGATGATGCTACGGTCATAGGCAATGGCTTCCAGGTCATAGACCTGATAAATACAGTCAAATAGTGAACGGATATGCTCACTTTCATCCATGCTGCGAATGGCCAGAAAAATGGGGCTAACCGCGGCATCATCCAGTAAGGGAATATAATGCAGATGCGGTAACTGAATGGTTTTGGCACTTTCCGGGACAATGCAAATCCCTTCCCCTGCAGCCACCAGACCCAGAGCCAGCTGGATTTCACGCACTTCCTTCAAACTTTTTGGATCCAGACTATATTCTGAAAACAGCGATCTGACCTGGGTGGAAAAATTCGGTTTGGGATGGCTGGGATACAGGAACAGGTTTTCATCCACAATATCGGTCAGGAAAACTCCCTTTTTATGTTGCACGAGCGGATGGCTGGCATGCATGGCGACCATTAGCGGCTCTTCACGTAAAAGGATTCGTCTCACCGCAGGGTCAGAAATTCGTAGTCGACCAAAGCCTACATCTATCCGCCCTTCTTTAAGTGCTTGAATTTGATCTTTGGTGCTCATTTCAATCAGTTCAATTTTTAAATGCGGCTGCTGCTGACGGAATAAATACACTATTTTCGGCAATAAGCCATAAAGCAGCGAACCGACAAAACCCATGGTTACGGTTTTTTCGACCATCCCCACCCGTTTGGTCATGGCTTTAATTTCTTCTGCATTAGACAAAAGTTTAACCGCATGCTGATAAAAGAATTGCCCGGCTTCAGTGGTTAATAATGGTCGGCTACCCCGCTCAAAAAGCTGAATTCCCAGCTCTGCTTCAAGGTTCTGTATCTGCCGGCTTAAAGGTGGTTGAGCAATAAACAGTTTTTCCGCCGCTTTAGTGAAACTCTGCTCTTCTACGACGGCCACAAAGTAGCGTAAATGTCTCAGTTCCATGATCTTCTATACCTTTAAAGCATATTAAAATGCAAAATTGATCTTAGACAGTGAATATCTATTCTTTTAAGGTATATCACAAGAGATACACAAAGCAAGATTGAGAAGCTCAAAGATGTATAAATCCATAGAAACGTTGCTTGTCGAAATTCCAACCATTCGCCCACACAAGATGGCGGTAGCGACGATGCAGACCCAAACACTGGTACTGGTAAAAATCAGCACAGAAGATGGTTTTGTGGGCTGGGGTGAAGCGACAACCATTGGTGGACTAGGCTACGGTGACGAAAGCCCGGAGAGCATCAAGACAAATATCGATACCTATTTTGCGCCTCTATTGAAAAGCTTAACAGGGCTAAACGTTGCGCAAACTGTACAGACTTTAAAAAAGCATATCAATGGCAACCGTTTTGCCAAATGTGCCATTCAAACAGCCTTACTGGATATTCAGGCACAGCGTCTCGGTATTCCTTTAAGTGAACTGCTTGGCGGTCGTCTACGCAATAGCGTGCCGGTACTTTGGGTATTGGCTTCTGGCGATACCGAAAAAGATATTGCTGAAGCGAAGAAAATGATTGAGGCCAAACGCCATAACATTTTCAAGTTGAAAATCGGTTCACGTGCGGTCGAAGCCGATGTTGAGCATGTACTGGCCATTAAAAAGGCGCTAGGTCAAGACATTTCTATTCGCGTCGACGTTAACCGTGCATGGTCAGAGTTACAGGCCGTTAAAGGCATTCAGCTGTTGCAAGATGGCGGCGTGGACCTGATCGAGCAACCCTGCGCAATTGACAATATTGATGCCATGCAGCGTCTGACCCGTAAATTTGACATTGCCATTATGGCTGATGAGTCGTTGATGGGACCACAAACTGCATACCAGCTTGCCAAGTGCAACGCGGCATCAGTATTTGCAGTCAAAGTCGCGCAGTCTGGTGGACTGATGGAAGGCTGTGTGGTTGGCAAAATCGCCCAACTGGCTGGAATTGACCTGTATGGCGGCACCATGCTGGAAGGTCCTGTGGGCACGATTGCATCTGCGCACGTGTTCTCGACTTTTGAAAACTTGGCGTATGGCACAGAGCTGTTTGGCCCTCTGCTACTCACTGAACAAATTTTAAAAACCCCGCTTCAATACCAGAATTTTGAACTTGCCCTTCCAAAAGGTACTGGTTTGGGTATAGAGCTGGATGAAAACAAGATTGACAACTTACGTCGTCACTAATTGAAGATCAAGGAGTTTCACATGCTTTTTCAGGTACGTATGGACGTGAACATTCCACTGGATATGCCAGCGGAAAAGGCCAATGAAATTAAAGCAGTTGAAAAAGCTTATTCACAGGATTTACAGCGCCAGGGTAAATGGCGACATATCTGGCGCATTACCGGTCAGTATTCCAACATCAGTATTTTTGATGTGGAGAGCAATGAAGAACTGCACAACATTTTGCAGGGTCTTCCGCTTTATCCATACATGAATATCGAAGTGATGGCTTTAAATCGTCACCCTTCTTCAGTTCGTGACGATGACAGCTGATCAATAAACTGGAAAGGGAACTAAATATTCCTTTTCTGTAAACAAAACGCAGTTCAAACAAGGAATGTGGCAGCCAGTGCTCTCAAAACAAACACTGAGAAACTAGCCACCCAAAGGCATACTTCCAAGGAGTAGTAAAATGGATCGTCAAACCATTGAAAATGTAGTTAAAGCTTGTAACGTGGACACTTCTGAAGGTCCAGTAGATGCGCGTTTACAACAAGTTGTTGTTCGTCTGGTTACAGACTTTTACCAAGCCATTGAAGATCTTGATCTTAGCCAATCTGAAGTTTGGAAAGGTGTTGAAGCGCTTATCGACATGGCAAAAGCTGATGAGTTTGCCCTTTTGGGTTCTGCAATCGGCCTGGAACACTTCCTGGATCTTCGTGCTGATGAAGCTGATGCGAAAGCAGGCTTGACCGGCGGTACTCCTCGTACCATCGAAGGTCCTCTATATGTTGCTGGCGCACCTGAATCTGTAGGTTTCGCTCGCATGGACGACGGTACTGAAGAAGGCAAAATCGCAACACTCATCATCGAAGGTAAAGTAACTGACACTGATGGTGAAGTTCTTTCTGGTGCTAAAGTTGAAATGTGGCATGCGAACAGTAATGGTAACTACTCTTACTTCGACAAAACTCAATCACACTTCAACCTTCGTCGTACCATCCTTTCTGATGAAAATGGTCACTACACTGCACAAACCACGATGCCTGTAGGTTACGGTTTGAACCCGGAAGGTCCGTTACAACACATGTTGAACAAACTTTCTCGTCATGGCCAACGCCCTGCACACGTGCACTACTTTATTTCTGCTCCTGGTCACCGCAAGTTGACAACTCAGTTCAACATCGAAGGCGACAAGTACCTTTGGGATGACTTCGCATTCGGTACACGTGAAGGTCTGGTTGCAACTGCTGTAGACGTTACTGATGAAGCTGAAATCGCACGTCGCGGTTTGAAAGGTCCTTTCAAACACATCCAGTTTGACGTTGTACTTCAAAAAGACAAAGAAGGTGCTCCTTCTACTGAAGTTGAACGTCGCCGCGCAAGCGCTTAATGACCTCATGATAGGAAATCGAGATGTCAGTTTAATGACATCTCGGTGACTTGCCCAAAGTTGGACAGTCGGAGAACGGACATGCCTCGTATCCCAGTAATTAACACCAGCCATCTTGATCGTATTGATGAACTTTTAGTTGACGATTTTGAAAGTGGCGAATTTAAGCTTCACCGTTCTGTATTTACAGATCAAGCCCTGTTTGACCTAGAGATGAAATACATCTTTGAAGGCAACTGGGTTTATTTGGCTCATGAAAGCCAGATTCCAAACAACAACGATTTCTATACCACTTACATTGGTCGTCAGCCAATCATCATTGCACGTAACCGTCAAGGTGAACTGAATGCAATGATCAATGCCTGTTCTCACCGTGGTGCACAATTGTGCCGCAACAAGAAAGGCAACAAAGCGACTTATACTTGTCCATTCCACGGTTGGACCTTTAACAACTCTGGTAAGTTGTTAAAAGTTAAAGATCCGGCAGATGCAGGCTATTCAGACTGCTTCAACAAAGACGGTTCGCATGACTTGAAAAAAGTAGCCCGTTTTGAAAGCTATAAAGGTTTCTTGTTTGGTAGCTTAAATCCGGACGTTCCTTCACTGGAAGAATACCTGGGCGAAGCGACTAAAATCATTGACATGATTGTCGGTCAGTCTGATGAAGGTCTGGAAGTGTTACGTGGTTCTTCGACTTATACCTATGAAGGTAACTGGAAGTTGACTGCTGAAAACGGTGCCGATGGTTACCACGTGTCTGCTGTACACTGGAACTACGCTGCAACAACTCAGCAACGTAAAGAAAAAGAAGCGGGTGACAATATCCGTGCGATGAGCGCAGGCTCATGGGGCAAACAAGGCGGTGGTTCTTACGGCTTTGAACACGGTCACATGCTGCTTTGGACTCAATGGGCCAACCCGGAAGACCGTCCAAACTTTGCCAAGAAAGATGAATATACCGAGCAATACGGTGAAGCGATGGCGAAATGGATGATCGAACGTTCACGTAACCTGTGCCTCTATCCAAACGTGTATTTCATGGACCAGTTTGGTTCACAAATCCGTGTATTACGCCCTCTTTCTGTCGATAAGACTGAAGTGACCATTTACTGTATCGCACCTAAAGGTGAAGCACCGGAAGCACGTGCACGCCGTATCCGTCAGTACGAAGACTTCTTTAACGCATCAGGTATGGCAACCCCAGACGATCTTGAAGAATTCCGTGCCTGTCAGGCGGGCTATGCGGGTATCGCGCTGGAATGGAACGATATGTGCCGTGGTTCTAAACACTGGATCCAAGGTCCGGATGATGCTGCCAATGAAATCGGCTTAAAACCAAAATTGTCTGGCATTAAAACTGAAGACGAAGGTTTATACCTGGCTCAGCACCAGTACTGGCTAGAACTGATGAAAAAAGGCATTGCTATTGAGAAAGAAATTGCGGCATCTACTGAAGGAGAAAACGCATGAGCGACATCACTTTAGAAAAAGTTGCGCAGTTCCTGTATCAAGAAGCCCGCTTTTTAGATGATGAGCAATGGGATGACTGGTTAAAGTGCTACGCCCCTACTGCATCTTTCTGGATGCCGTCATGGGATGATGATGACAAGCTGACCACAGACCCACAGTCTGAAATTTCTTTGATTTATTATCCGGACCGTCAAGGTTTGGAAGACCGTGTGTTCCGTATTAAAACTGAACGTTCGTCTGCAACCATGCCAGACACACGTACTAGCCACAACCTTAGCAACATTGAAATTGTTGAACGTGATGGCGACAAGGTAACGGTTCGTTTTAACTGGAATACTTTGAGTTTCCGTTACAAAACCAACTACAGCTACTTCGGTATGTCACGTTATGTGATCGATTTTTCAGGCGACAAACCACAAATTTTAAGCAAGTACGTGGTGCTGAAAAACGATTACATCAATCAAGTCATTGATATTTATCACCTCTAAGACTGTTGATACAGCAAGGTAACCCCTTTCAGCTATATGGAAATTTGGCTGAAAGGTTCAGTTTTAAAGATTAATATAGGATATTCAGCCATGTCAAACTTAAATGTTGCTCTTCAATTTGAAGATGGCGTTACACGTTTTATCAGTGTCGTTCAAGGCGAAACTTTGTCTGATGCAGCATACCGTCAAAAGATCAATATTCCTTTGGACTGCCGTGATGGTGCTTGTGGAACGTGCCGTGCTTTTTGTGAATCAGGTTCGTATGACATGCCTGAAGAAACTTATATTGAAGATGCATTAACCCCTGAAGAAGCAGCTGAAGGCTACATTCTTGCATGTCAGTGTAAACCAACTTCAGATGCGGTATTTCAGATTCAGGCCACTTCAGATGTCTGCAAAACCGAAATTCACGCCTTCGAAGGGACTCTGGCCCGTGTCGAAAACCTGTCTGATTCAACCATTACCTTCGACATTCAGCTCGATGAAGGTCAGCCAGACATACACTTCCTTGCCGGTCAATATGTCAATGTCGGTATTCCGGGCACCACTGAAACCCGCTCTTACTCATTCAGCTCTAAACCGGGCAACCGTTTAACCAGTTTTGTGGTCCGTAACGTACCTAACGGCAAAATGAGTGAATTCCTAAGCCAAAATGCCAAAGCAGGCGACAAAATGACCTTCACCGGTCCATTTGGCAGCTTCTACCTGCGTAATGTCGCCCGCCCTGTATTGATGTTGGCAGGCGGTACGGGTATTGCGCCGTTTATGTCGATGTTGCAAGTACTGGAAGAAAAAGGTTCAGAACAGCCAGTGCGTCTGGTATTTGGTGTCACCAATGACTTCGATCTGGTGGCACTTGAAAAACTGAATGAACTGCAAGAAAAATTCCCGTGGTTTGAATACCGCACCGTGGTGGCAAATCCGGAATCTGCACATGAGCGTAAGGGTTATGTGACCGGTCATATCGATAACGAATGGCTGAATGGTGGTGATGTCGATATCTACCTGTGTGGTCCAGTCCTTATGGTCGAAGCTGTTCGCGGCTGGTTAGAAGCCGGTGGTGTTAAACCAGCAAGCTTCCTGTTTGAAAAATTCTCTGCAAATTAATGATTTTAAGCTGCGTATTTGTTTAAAACGATTTGATACGCGTAAACGTCATCCGCTGCTGTACGAGGCAAACCCAATTTAGATATATCTAAGTTTCTGCGACAAATTTAATTTACACGATGCAATGGACGAGTTCAGCGGATGACAATGGTTTTGCTTACTTTTCCCGAAAGAAAAGTAAGTCGAACCGAAGGTTAAACCTAATGTTGATTTATAAACAGTAAGACTCCGTCTTATCAAATTTAAAGGTTTTTAATCGCACATATAAAAATTGGTTCATGAGTTAAAAAATATGACTTCAAATCAAAGATTTCAAAATAAAGTTGTGATCGTAACCGGTGCCGCACAAGGCATCGGCCGTGGCGTGGCATTGCAAGTAGCCAGCGAAGGCGCTCAGGTTGTGCTAGCCGATATATCTGATTATGTCGAAGAGACATTAGCGGAAATTGAAGCACAAGATGGTGATGCAATTATCGTCAAAGCCAACCTAGAAACTTTTGCCGGCGCAGAATCTGTGGTTGCCAAAGCGATTGAGACCTATGGCCGTGTTGATGTGCTCATCAACAACGTCGGTGGTGCCATCTGGATGAAACCTTTCCAAGAGTTTTCTGAAGAAGAAATTATCAAGGAAGTGAATCGTTCATTGTTCCCGACCATGTGGTGCTGCCGTGCCGTGTTGCCTGAAATGATTAAAAATCAGCAAGGTACCATTGTAAACGTATCTTCAATTGCCACACGTGGTATTAACCGTGTGCCCTATTCGGCTTCAAAAGGTGGTGTAAACGGTTTAACCGCTGCCCTCGCCTTTGAACATGCCAAAGATGGTATTCGTGTCAATGCAGTGGCTACAGGTGGAACTGAAGCACCTCCCCGTAAAGTACCACGCAATGCCAATCCATTAACCGAATCTGAACAAGCCTGGATGCAGCAAGTGGTTGATCAAACTATTGATCGTACTTTCTTGGGCCGCTACGGCACCATTCAAGAGCAAGTCAATGCCATCACTTTCTTGGCATCTGATGAATCGTCTTATATGACAGGAACTGTGGTCCCTGTAGGTGGTGGCGATCAGGGTTAAACCTGATCTCATCAAAATTCAACAGGATCATTGAAATCTACGCATGGAGGCAATAGCCCAATGGCATCCCTGTTTAAAACTTTAAAAGATGATTGGTCACTTTCAGCAACGGTTGCAGGATTTCTAGCCGTGCTGATTTCCTATTCCGGGCCATTAATCATCTTTTTTCAGGCGGCACAAAAAGCCAATGTTGCCCCCAGCATGATGATTTCATGGATCTGGGGAATCTCTATTGGTGCAGCAGTTGCCGGCATTTTTTTATCGATTAAATACAAAGTGCCGGTGATTACGGCATGGTCAGCGCCCGGCACGGCTCTGCTGGTCACGCTATTCCCCAATATTTCTTTAAATGAAGCGGTCGCTGCCTATATCACGGCCGCTTTGGTGATTCTTTTTATTGGTTTGATAGGCTATTTCGACAAGCTTTTGAAATGGATTCCCCAATCCATTGCAGCGGGCATGATGGCCGGGATTTTATTTCAATTTGGTTTGGGACTGTTTACTGCTACAAACAGCATGCCCCTCATCGTGTTTGGCATGCTACTGGTTTTTTTAGTATCCAAGCGTGTAAGTCCACGCTACAGCATGGTTTGGGTACTAATTGCAGGAGTTTTACTGAGTTTAATTCTCGGCAAAATGAATCCAGTCACTGTTGATTTCAGCCTTGCCATTCCGCAGTGGATTAGCCCTGAATGGTCAATCAATGGCATGTTGAATCTGGCGATTCCACTAATCTTGGTCAGTCTTAGCGGGCAGTTTTTGCCCGGTATGGCCATCATGAAGCTTAGCGGTTATGACACCCCGGCCAAACCGATCATTACAGTCACCAGTATTGCTTCATTAGCGGTGGCCTGTGTCGGCGGGATTACCATTGTGCTGGCTTCTATTACCGCTGCTTTGTGTATGGGTAAGGATGCACATGAACTTAAAGATAAGCGCTATATCGCCGGGATTGCCAACGGCATTTTTTACATTCTAGGCGGTTTATTTGCCGGCAGCATCGTGATGTTGTTCAGCTTGCTGCCTAAAGAACTGGTCGCCGCATTGGCAGGCTTGGCTTTGCTGGGTGCAATTGGCATCAATATTACAACCGCCATGAAAGATGAACATCAGCGAGATGCCGCACTGATTACATTTTTAGCTACGGCTTCAGGCATGCATTTTTTAGGGCTCAGTTCCGTATTTTGGGGAATTTGTATTGGCTTAATTGCCCATCTCATGCTGAGTAAAAAAGCAGACACCCCGCCTCCTCATTCAATGTCTAATCAAGAAACGCCATTATTGCGTCAGGAAAAACTATGATTGATAAAAGTACAGCGTCTCTCACCGAAGCGCTCTCGCAGATTAAAGATGGTGCCATCATCATGATTGGTGGTTTTGGTACGGCTGGTCAGCCGGCAGAGCTGATTGATGGCCTAATCGAACTTGGTGTGAAAGATCTGGTCATTGTGAATAACAACGCCGGTAATGGCGATTACGGTCTAGCCAAACTTTTAAAGACGGGTGCTGTGCGCAAGATCATCTGTTCTTTCCCGCGTCAGTCCGACTCTTATGTATTCGATGAAATCTACCGTGCCGGCAAAATTGAACTGGAACTGGTTCCGCAAGGCAACTTGGCCTGCCGTATTCAGGCTGCAGGTATGGGCTTAGGTCCCATCTACACGCCTACCGGTTTTGGAACCTTGCTGGCGGAAGGCAAACCGACCCTGAACTATGAAGGCAAAGACTTCGTTTTAGAAAACCCGATCAAGGCGGATTTTGCCTTAATCAAGGCGCATAAAGGCGACCGTTGGGGCAACCTGGTGTACCGTAAATCTGCGCGTAACTTCGGTCCGATTATGGCCATGGCAGCAGACGTGACCATTGCTCAGGTGTCTGAAGTAGTTGAACTGGGTGCACTGGATCCTGAACATATCATTACCCCGGGAATTTTTGTTCAACACGTTGTTCAAGTTAAACCTGCACAATAATCGGTATCGGAGAGAAACAATGAGCTATAGCAAACTGACCCGTGACCAGATCGCTGAACGTGTGGCACAAGACATTCCTGATGGCGCCTATGTCAATCTCGGCATTGGCTTACCCACCAAAATTTCCAGCTACCTGCCTTCAGACAAAGACGTGTTTTTGCATTCTGAAAATGGTTTATTGGCTTTCGGTCCTCCTCCTGCTGAAGAAGACCGTGATCCTGAACTGATCAATGCCGGTAAAGAATATGTGACCTTACTGGAAGGCGGTGCTTACTTCCATCACGGTGATTCATTCGCCATGATGCGCGGCGGTCACCTGGACATCGCGGTACTTGGTGCTTTCCAGGTCGCTGAAAATGGTGACCTGGCCAACTGGCATACCGGTGCACCGGATGCGATTCCTGCGGTGGGCGGTGCAATGGACTTGGCTGTGGGTGCGAAAAAAGTCTTTATTACCACCGATCACGTGACTAAAAAAGGCGAGCCAAAAATCGTGGCTGAGTTGGCTTATCCAGCAACTGGCCTGAAATGTGTCGACCGTATCTATACCGACCTCTGCGTGATTGACGTGACACCTGAAGGTATGAAAGTAATTGAGAAAGTTGAAGGTCTGTCATTTGAAGAATTGCAGTCAATGACCGGTGCCAAACTGATTGATGCAACTCAGGGTTAATCGTCTTTAAACATAATTTTAAATCCCCCTAAATCCCCCTTTTTCAAAGGGGGACTTCCACCTCGTAATTTTAGGTAGGAATCTCCTCCCTTTTTTAAAGGGAGGTTGGGAGGGATTAAAAGATTTGGAAAAATAAAACATGAAAAATGCATATATCGTTGATGCCATCCGTACCCCATTCGGCCGTTATGCCGGTGGCCTTGCTCCTGTCCGTACCGATGACCTCGGTGCCTTGCCGATCAAAGCCTTGATGCAGCGCAATCCCTCAGTGAACTGGGAACAGGTTGATGACGTGATTTATGGCTGTGCCAACCAGGCCGGTGAAGATAACCGTAACGTCGGGCGTATGTCAGCACTTTTAGCGGGTTTACCGTACCAAGTACCTGCAACGACCATCAACCGTCTTTGTGGTTCATCACTGGATGCGATTGCCATGGCTGCGCGCACCATCAAAGCAGGTGAAGCTGAACTGATTATCGCCGGCGGTGTCGAGTCAATGAGCCGTGCGCCATTTGTAATGGGTAAATCTGAATCTGCCTATGGTCGTAGTCAGAAGATTGAAGACACCACCATGGGCTGGCGGTTCATCAATCCTAAACTGAAAGAAATGTACGGCGTAGAAACCATGCCGCAAACGGCTGAAAATCTTGCGGAACAGTTCAATATTAACCGTGCCGATCAGGACCAGTTTGCTTTAAGCAGCCAGCAACGTACAGCTGCTGCCCAAGCACGTGGTTTCTTTGCCAATGAAATCATTCCTGTCGTAATTCCACAGCGTAAAGGCGATCCAGTTGTAGTGGATCAAGATGAACATCCACGTGCGACCACTACAGAAGCTTTGGCAAAACTGAAGCCAGTAGTGAAAGCCGATGGTACCGTAACTGCCGGCAATGCTTCCGGGATCAATGATGGCGCAGCTGCCCTATTAATTGCATCTGACGAAGCAATTGCTCAACATGGGTTAAAACCACGTGCCAAAATTATCGGTTCGACAGTAGTGGGCGTTGAGCCACGTATTATGGGCTTTGGTCCTGCACCTGCCATCAAGAAATTATTGGCGCAAACCGGTTTGACCATTGAACAGATGGACGTGATTGAACTGAATGAGGCTTTTGCAGCACAAGCTCTGGCATGTACTCGTGACTTGGGCATTGAAGATGGTTCAGAGAAAGTCAATCCAAACGGTGGTGCAATTGCTTTAGGTCATCCCCTCGGTGCATCTGGCGCGCGTCTTGTGACGACTGCACTCAACCAGCTGGAACAGACTGGCGGTAAATACGCTCTTTGCTCAATGTGTATTGGTGTCGGTCAAGGCATCGCTTTGATTATTGAACGTGTCTAACAGACTATTAAAAATATAAACCTCCTCCCTTTATTAAAGGGAGGTCGGGAGGGATTTTAATGCCAACATTTACATCAAATGATGCTCAAATCAATTACCAGACTTTTGGTGATGCAGCCAACCCAGCCTTGATTTTTTCTAATTCACTCGGCACCAATTATGGGATGTGGCAAAAACAATTTAATTACTTCAAACAGGATTATTTTGTGATTTGTTATGACACCCGCGGTCATGGGGCTTCATCTGCGCCACAAGGTCCGTATAGCCTTGATCAACTGGGTCAAGATGTTATCAACCTGCTTGATCATTTAAAAATTGAAAAAGCTGCGTTCTGTGGTATTTCAATGGGTGGTTTAACCGGTCAATGGTTAGCGATTAATAAACCCGAACGTTTTAGCCACGTGATTGTCTGCAACACGGCAGCCAAAATTGGTCAGGAACAGGCCTGGAATGAGCGTGCTACTTTAGTACGTCAGCAAGGTCTTCAACCAATTGCATCTACCGCAGCATCACGCTGGTTTACCGAACCCTTTATCCAAAGCAACGCGACAGTTGTTGAAAACCTTCAAAACGACTTGGAAGCTGGCAGCACCGAAGGTTATGCAAGCTGTTGTGAAGCTTTGGCTAAAGCGGATTTACGCGAACAGATTAAAACGATTTCTGTGCCAGTATTGATTGTGGCTGGTCAGCAAGATCCTGTCACCACCGTTTCAGATGGTCAATATATGGTCAATCATATTAAAAATAGCGCTTTGTTTGAAATCAATGCCTCGCATATTTCAAATATTGAATGTCCAAACGAGTTCAATCAGGCTGTTCAGCAGTTTATTGCTTAATGTGAAAATTAAATTCCTAAGCCCTGCTAATGAGTGGGGCGTAGTTTTATGGTTGCTCAAAAAAATTAAAGTGCTGTATAAAAACTATAAAAAAAACATCAATATTTTATGATAAGTTGATTAAAAATTTAAAATAGTGAATCGATAGAAATGCCAAAAATCGTGATCTTTTCCGGTGCAGGAATGAGTGCAGAAAGTGGAATAAATACCTTTCGTGATCATGATGGACTCTGGGAAAACCACAAGATTGAAGAAGTCGCGACACCGGAAGCCTGGCAAAAAAATCCTCAACTGGTACAAGATTTTTATAATGCACGGCGTAAAAATGTACTGGCAGCACAGCCCAATTTAGCACATCAACTCATTGCCAAAATCCAAGACTTTACAGAATGTCATGTCATTACCCAAAATATAGACGACTTGCATGAACGCGCTGGAAACCAGCATGTACTCCATTTACATGGCAATATCCGCTTGGCCAAAAGCTCTGCACCGGGGGCACAATATTCTGAGATTTTCTATCCAATTCAAGGCTGGGAGCTAAACCTGCAACGCGATAAATGTCCGCAAGGCTATCCGCTACGTCCGCATGTGGTGTGGTTTGGCGAAGCCGTCCCTGCTTATGAACAGGCCATTCAACTGGTTCAAGATGCCGACATTTTTATTGTGATCGGCTCCAGTTTAGTGGTTTACCCTGTTGCAGGACTGATTCATGAAATACCTGCAACATGTGAAGCCTATTATATCGATCCTAAAGCAGATCATCTTCGTGTCCCCACGCAATATCATTTGATTCCTCAAACCGCAACTCAAGGCATGCAAATGCTATTTGACCAGCTTGAAAAACGATTTTCTAATCAGCGTTGAAACTGGAATTTTTGTACTTTAACCAATCTGCTGATTCAAACCAGATATACTTCGGCTCATTCAAACCAGATGTAAGATAAAAATGTTTCAAGGGAAAAAATTAATTTGTTTTGATTTGGATGGAACGCTTATTGATTCAGTCGGAATCTGGAATCAAGTCGATGCCACCCTGATTCAACAGTTATCGAATATTGAGGTGGATCTCAACGCAATTCAGCAGCAGCGCGATCTTCAGCTGAAAATTTTTAGACAATCCCCTGATCCATATTTGGAATATTGTGCTTATTTAAATGAGCTGTATGGTTTTGATCTGGGCAAAGAAGAGGTAAAAACCCGCCGTTATACTATTTCACGCCATTTTCTGGATCACGTGGTGGAGCTTAAACCCCAAGCGGAACTTTTGATTCAAGCCCTGAAACAGCAAGGGATGCGACTGGCCCTGACCACCACCACCAGTGTGTACAATATTCAGCGTTATCAGGACAATAATCAGAATATTAATCAAAAGATCAATTTTAATGATGATTTTGCCATCATGTTAACCCGTGAAAATGTCGAGAACATCAAGCCGCATCCAGAAATGTATTTAAAAGCACTTCAGCATTTTGATGTTCAAGCGGAGGACTGCCTGATTATTGAAGATTCTTTGATTGGGGTTGAAGCTGCAAACAATGCAGGCATTGATGTAGTGGCGATCTATGATCAATATTCAGCGCATGAAATCGACTTGATTCGCGAAAAAGCAGATTATTTTGTAGAAGATTTTGCAGCACTATTAAGTTTTGTCAGCTAAAAAAAGATGTCATGAATAATCCACATTCATGACATCTTCTGTATTCATTCACTGCTTGAATGAATATTTGGCTTTCTTATAGATTGAGCCTGAACCCACCAGATTTCCGGTTTTTTCGTCAATCGCAAAATCAACCATGCCGGCACCGGCATTGACCTGAAGAAAACCACTCTTGCCCACAGAGGCAGGCACCGGATTTTTCTTTTCTGTTTTACCGGTGGCTTTGTCTTTTAAGGTATTGGTAATGAAATAATTATCACCATTTTTGGCAATCACCAGTGAATTTTCAAGCTGTGGATTTTCTAAGGTATTCTTCCAGGTACCCTGATAATCCGGTGCTTCAGTGCTACAAGCAGTTAACAGCAGTAATAATGAGATTCCTGAAAAATATTGAAGATATTTCAAAACTTAAGACCTTGAGTGTTGCGACGCGGCCATTATAGGAACAACACGCTGCTGATGCAGTGGCTTGTTGTAGGCAAAGCGTTTCAGCAGTAACGAATCTGTCTTGCCTTGGTCATTTTTTTGAAAACTCTCTCCATATTTCATTCATAAAAACTTAGGTTAGAATTAAATTAGAAATTAAAAAACCCATCATGAGATGGGTTGTTTTTATACATTTAGCTATCTTTATGCAGTTCTATGCATGTTTCCAGTCTCTTCAAATGTTGCATGCCAAGACAAGGCTTCTTCAAGCAAATGCGGCGTTTGCCCACCACGCTGACAAGCGCGTTCAAAATAATCATTCAGTTCATCGCGATAATCAGGATGCGCACATAAATCGATAATCTTGCGGGCACGCTCACGCGGAGCCAGACCGCGTAAATCTGCCAGACCGTTTTCTGTCACCAAAATATCAACGTCATGATCGGTATGGTCAGTATGACTGACCATTGGAACTACAGATGAAATAGCCCCGCCTTTGGCGACCGATTTGGTCACAAAAATTGCTATATGGGCATGACGGGTAAAATCACCTGAACCGCCAATCCCGTTCATCATTTTGGTGCCGGTGACATGGGTAGAATTGACGTTGCCGTAAATATCGAACTCCAGTGCGGTATTGATGGCAATAATCCCCAAACGGCGGATGATTTCAGGATTATTGGAAATTTCCTGCGGACGCAGCACAATCTTGTCTTTGTATTGTTCAAAATTCTGCATCACACGTTGTGCACAAGAATCTGACAAGGTCATTGAACAGCCTGAAGCAAAGGTCATTTTGCCTGAATCAATCAACTCAAAGGTACAGTCCTGTAAAACTTCCGAATACATTTCCAAGTCATGAAAATTGGAATGCTCAAAACCTGAAAAAACCGCATTGGCAATCGAACCGACACCTGACTGAAGTGGGCCCAGATTTTCCGGTAAACGCCCTGCTGCCACTTCACCTTCAAAAAACTGAATCAGGTGTTTGGCAATGGCCAAGGTATTTTGATCCGGTTCATCCATGTTGAAGGAAGTATCGGGAATATCATTCAGGACGATGGCTGCAATTTTTTCCGGACTGACCTGAATACCCACCGTTCCTATCCGATCACCTGCATGAATCAAGGGAATCGGTACACGGTTTGGACGGGCTTTGGGTACATAAATATCGTGTACCCCTTCCAGAATAGGATTAATGGTATTGTCAATTTCGACAATCACATGATCCGCCATTTCCACAAAGTTGGCTGAGTTTCCACATGAACCGGTTGGAATAATCTGGCCATCTTCAGTAATGGCTGTGGCTGCAATAATTGCTACATTAATCGACGGCAAGTTGTGATGGCGAATATTATCGGCCATTTCAGACAAATGCTGATCGATATACATCACTTCACCAGCATTGATCGATTTACGCAGGCCAGGATCAGCCTGATAAGGATAACGGCGCGCAATCGCATGGGCTTCATTTAGACGGCCGTCAATTCTATTGCCTAAGCTTGCACCTGTAGCGAGGGTAATTTTTAAGGGATGTTGTTTGGCATGTTCCGCCAAAGCCAAAGGTACAGTTTTTGCCTCACCTGCACCGCCAAAACCACTTAAACCCACTACAGCACCGTCTTGAATCAATTCAATCGCTTGTTCAGCTGACATAACTTTGTCGCGAAGGGAGGCTAAGCGAATGCGATCTAAACCATTCATAATAAGAATCTCAAAAATAAACGTATTTTTTTTTGCCACGATCCCAGCGTGCTGGAATGGTGGCTTTTATTGCTTATCGAATTTCACATTCGTAACTTATAGCTTTACTTAATCAATATTTTTAAATCAGTTCAATGGCCACAGCTGTTGCTTCACCACCGCCGATACATAAGCTGGCAATTCCTTTTTTACCGCCAGTACGTTTTAAAGCATGAATTAACGTGACGATAATACGCGAACCTGATGAACCCAATGGATGGCCGAGTGCACAGGCACCACCGTTAATGTTCACTTTTGCTGGATCAAGATTAAAGGCATCCATAGCCGCCATGGTCACCATGGCAAACGCTTCATTGATTTCCCACAAGTCCACATCTTTAGCGTCCCAACCGGCTTTTTTCAAAACCTTTTCTATTGCGCCGACTGGTGCAATGCTGAACTCTGTCGGGTGCTGTGAATTTGAAGCATAAGCCACAATTTTGGCTATTGGAGCCAAACCGCGCTGTGCGGCAATTTCGTCAGATGTAATGACTAAAGCAGATGCACCATCTGAAATGGAGCTGGAATTGGCAGCGGTAATGGTGCCATCTTTCTTGAACGCAGGACGTAAAGTTGGGATTTTATCGGCCTTGGCATTCAAAGGTTGCTCATCCTGCTCAACCACCATATCGCCTTTACGTGTAGATACGGTTACAGGTACGATTTCTTCTTTAAAATAACCATTGTTGATTGCAGTCACTGCTTTATTCAATGAGCTGATCGCAAAGTTATCTTGCTGTTCACGGCTATAGCCTTTTTTGTCAGCCATTTCTTGAGCCAGGATACCCATTGAAAGCCCGCTTTCTGCATCTTCCAGACCTTCCTGGAACATGTGATCGGTAACTTTGCCATGCCCCATTCGATAACCAGAACGTGCCTTGTCGAGTAAATAAGGTGCATTACTCATTGACTCCATACCGCCTGCGACCACAATCTCTGCTGAGCCCGCTTTTACGGCATCGGCAGCCTGCATCACTGCTTTCATGCCTGAACCACAAATTTTATTAATGGTGGTTGCGCCCGTGCTATCAGGTAAACCTGCCTGACGCATAGCTTGGCGTGCTGGTCCCTGTTTTAAACCGGCCGGAAGTACGCAGCCAAAAATCACTTCATCAATATCTGTAGGTTGTAAACCAGAACGTGCAACAGCTTCTTTAATCGCTGCTGCACCTAAATCTGGTGCTGTACATGAAGAAAGCGCACCCTGGAAGCCACCCATTGCTGTACGAACACAATTTACGATAACAATCATTTTTTCCATCCTAATTTATATATTTTGTTGTGTGACATGAGCTGAACACTCAGCCCATGTCATTTCCATCTTTGTTAAACCCTGGGTTAAAGTGTGTAGTGCCTCACTTAAGATTGAGCTGTAAAGTATTCCTCTGGTAACTGCATCACCACACCGGCACCGGCTTGAATACGTTGTACACGTGCTGCCAAGTCTGGTAAAACTTTAGCGACATAGTACTGCGCCAACACCAGCTTGTTCTGGAAGAAAGCTTCAGCCTTCGGTTGAGCAGCCTGGCTAATACGCGCATACATATAAACAAAGCTGAGTAATCCCACAACATGTAAGTAATCCACTGCCACGGCATTGGCAAAATCTGGCGCTGTTTTCGCCTGATTCACAATAAAGGCGGTAATGTCTTCGACTTGTGTACAGACATCTAATACAGCGGATTTAATCGTCAATGCATCATCCAGACCTTGCGCAAATTCACGAATTTCTGCGATGTATTCAGCAACATATGCACCACCACATTTGATGGTTTTACGGCCAATCAGGTCAATGGCCTGAACGCCGTTGGTGCCTTCGTAAATTTGTGAAATACGCAAGTCACGAATACACTGTTCCATGCCCCATTCACGAATATAACCATGACCACCAAACACCATTTGTGCTTCCAGGCTTGAATCAAGCGCCTTGTCGGTTAAATAAGCTTTTGCAATTGGGGTCAGCAATGCAACACGGTCATTGGCTTTACGCACGGCTTCAGCGTCGGTTGAGTATTTGGTAATGTCGAGCTGTTGACCTACATAGACCGCAAAGGCACGTGATGCTTCGTTATTAGCACGTACATTCAATAACATACGGCGCACATCGCCATGTACCAAAATGGAATCGGCCGGTTTTTCTGGCGATTTTGCACCGGTTGCTGCACGGCCTTGCAGACGGTCAGTCGCATATTGCGCAGCATTCTGGTAAGCATATTCTGCTGCACCAATCCCTTGAATACCCATGGATAAACGTTCGTAGTTCATCATGACAAACATGGCTGCCAAGCCTTCATTTTCTTTACCAACGATATAACCTTTGGCACCGTCAAAGTTCATCACGCAAGTCGCAGATCCTTTGATCCCCATCTTGTGTTCGATCGAACCGGCTGCCACTGCATTACGCTCACCTACTGAACCATCCGCATTGACATGGAATTTCGGCACGATGAATAAGGAAATACCGCGTGAGCCAGCTGGTGCATTCGGGGTTTTTGCCAGAACCAGATGGATGATATTTTCACACAGGTCGTGTTCACCGCTGGTAATAAAGATTTTGGTCCCGGTGATATTGAAAGAACCATCTTCATTCGGTTCAGCCTTGGTTTTGATCAGCCCGAGATCTGTACCAGAATGCGGTTCTGTCAGGCACATGGTACCCGACCATTCACCAGTATAAAATTTAGGTAAATAAGTCTCTTTCTGTTCTTGAGAGGCACGGTCATTAATGGCCATACCGGCACCCACAGTCAATAAGGGGTACAACATGAATGATGGGTTGGTACTCCAGATCATTTCATCAGCCAGTACCGTCAGCATTTTAGGCATACCCTGACCGCCCCATTCTTCAGGTGCACCAAGACCAACCCAGCCACCTTCGGCAAACTGTTTAAATGCTTGCTTAAATCCTTTAGGTGTGGTCACCACACCATTATTAAACTGTGCGCCGCCTTCTTCATCACTGCTGCGGTTTAAATCGAGGATGACGTTTTTAGAAAACTTTGCCATTTCCTCTAAAATCGCGTTAGCCGTTGCCATATCTAAATGAGCCAGATTTTCATTGCCCTTCCAGAATTCATCTGCCTTAAATACATCATTTAAAATAAATTCCATGTCTTTAAGGGGTGCGTTATAAATAGGCATATTGCTTTCCTTGTGTGAAGACTTCGCATCAAAATATTGAAGTGCTTTTTAAAATTTTTAGGAACCTATACTGAAATTACGGGTTTATTCCAACGAACATCTATCCAAATAAAATCGGAGCATTCACGCGGTTTTCAACATTCATGAGGAGAAATGCATGGTGCGAAAAACCTGGGTTGAATGCTTTGTCCATCAGCTTGAGTATTAAGCATATCTTCATAATTTTATCATCACGCTTATGAATAACGAATAAATCATGGTTTCTGTAAATCACTTTCAACTGAAGGTTTTATCCTCAAGTGAAAACTCAAATGTACGAATGGAATACTGTTCAATCAGCATACCTGCGCTTTGCATTTTATGGGTTAATCCCTTTTGGCAACGCAAAAAGACAATAAAATAATTACGCTGCAATTGGAATTTTATTGATGATTATTGACCTCAATGGTTCTCATTCATTGACTTTTATTTTGTGCTATGCCTTTGAGAATATGAATTAAATTACACAGTAATTTGCTACTCACATCAGACATTAGTTGAGTTGCCATATTTATTTTATCGGTATATGTTGAATTGGCTTTTTATGTCTTTCCGGGACTTATGTGATGAATACCGTACGCCAACAAAATTTTCTACTCCGTAAAGAGAAAATTTTAGCCATGGCAGAAACCCTGTTGCTGGATAATCATCAAGATATTACCCTCGCAGAACTTGCTTTTGAACTAGATATTGCCAAAGGCACCATTTACAAGCATTTTAAAAGCAAGAATCAGCTCTATTTAGAACTCATCATCTTAAATGAAAAACGACTATTAGAAATTTCAAAAAAATATAAAAATAATATTAAAACTTATGTATCACAGTACATGCTCTATAACATGTTAAATTCCAACCGGACCATTTTATTGCATGTGATTGAAGAACGATTAACCAACAATGAGCGTAAACTGAAAGAATTATTTGAAGAATTATATCTAGTACGTGAAGAACGGATTATTGAAATTAAGGACATGACCGATGAATATCTGAAATCCTTTAATAGTGCCATGTCGATTCGCGATTATTTATCCTATATCTGGACCGTCACTTACGGCGCTTCCTTATTGCTCAATTCAACCCATTACCAGAAATCGATTGGTTCACGTGAACGCCTGATTAAACTGTATATCAACCAGGCCTTAATGACGCCAGATAAAATTTCTTAAGTCCATCCAGCTTATATGATTCAGTTATGGATGAATGACTTTATGTACTGAATCTTCTATATCATTCATTTGACTAAATAATTCATAACACATCTGCCTCAACCACTGATGGCTGGTTTTATGATGGCAGGACATATGCCAATACTGCTTGACCGCATAGGTGGGAAAGGTAATCGGTGCATCAAAAATCTGTAGATTGCCGCGCGACAATAATACTTCACTTAAATAATAAGGCACGGTGGCAATCGCATCGGTTTCCTGCACCACCAGCCCCACCCCTAAATAACTGGGCAGTCGCATTAAAAAATTACGCTTGAGTTCTAAATTTAACAGCTCGTTCTCAATATGGTAATGCCCCATCCCGGCATCAATATCAATATGGGTTTCGGCAATATATTGTTCGGTGCTTAAACTATTTTCACTGAGCCTTGGATGGTTTTTGGATGCAATCACCACATAATACTGCTCAAACAGTTTTTGCTGATAAAAACCGTTTTCCAGATTGGGTAGAAAACCAATCGCCAGATCAATTTCACCATTGGCCATTTGATAACTGGTTTCAGAAGTAATGGGACGAACATTTAAACGGATATGTGAAGCATGCTGTTTTAAATACTGCGAAATTTTAGGCAATAATACCAAATGCGACACATCGGTCATGGCTATGGTAAATTTTTGCTGTGAAGTAGTCTGGTCAAAATCCACGGTGAAATTATTAATAACTTCGACTTTACTTAAAGCTTCACTGACCAGTGGAAACAGCTGTTTTGACAGTTCAGTCGGCACCATTTCATTGCCAATTCTGAGAAAAAGCGGGTCATTATAATGCTGGCGGATTTTATTCAAAATATTACTGACTGTGGGCTGGCTCATGGCCAAATATTCAGCCGCGACAGAAACACTTTTATATTTATAAATATAAAGAAAAACACTGAGTAATTTACAGTCGAGCTCAAACACCGATTCAAATCCCTAAATCTTCTATTGGTAGAGGCAGTACATCTTCTGCCTTTTTAGTGCTATTTCCAATGTCCATTTATACCGAAATAGCATGCCATGCGTATAAACTGCCTGAAGCTTATAAAATAAATTCTATCAGTAAAAATCAAAATAACATAAAAGACTTCTTTCACTATTGTTGATACCCTCTTTATTTTTCTCCCTGAGCAGAATTGAAATGTATTTCAAGTCTGCGTAAGAGAGATAAAAGGGATGGATGAAAAAAGTCTAAAGAAACAAATCACTCAAACGGTTTGACTTAAACCTGAACCTCTCAAATTTAAGTCAAACCTTAACGTGTGAGCAATTAGTCTGCTGAAATATCTTCAAACAATACCGAAGACAAATAGCGTTCACCGGCATCCGGTAAAATCACCACGATGGTTTTACCGGCATTTTCAGGACGGGCTGCCAATTGAGCTGCTGCTGCCATGGCTGCACCACTTGAAATCCCCACTAAAATACCGTCATGGGTGGCAGTTCTACGTGCCCATTCAATGGCTTGTGCACTTTCAATGGCAATCACTTCATCCACCAGATCCAGATCCAGGTTTTTAGGAATAAAGTTGGCACCAATGCCTTGAATTTTGTGTGGTCCCGGCGTCAATGGCTCGCCGCGTTTCGCCTGGCCAATAATCGGCGATTCCGCAGGTTCAACAGCAACGGAATAAAGCGGCTGGTTTTTCACCTGCTCAAAATAACGTGAAATACCGGAAATCGTACCACCCGTACCTACGCCAGACACCAAAATATCGACCTTTCCGCCAGTAGCTTCCCAGATTTCCGGACCTGTGGTTTGTTCATGGATTTTCGGGTTGGCCGGATTTTCAAACTGCTGCGGTAAAAAATACACATCCGGTTGTTCAGTCGCTAAACGTACCGCTTCATCCACCGCACCTTTCATGCCTTTAGCCGGTTCGGTCAACACCAGATTTGCACCAAAAGCCTTCAATACCTTACGGCGTTCAACACTCATGCTAGCCGGCATGGTTAAGGTAATCTCATAACCTTTGGCAGCCGCAACAAAGGCTAGTGCAATCCCAGTATTGCCACTGGTTGGCTCGACAATGTGCATGCCGGGTTTAAGCAAACCTTTTTCTTCAGCATCTGCAATTAAAGCAGCACCCACACGGCATTTTACCGAAAATGCAGGATTACGGCCTTCTACTTTTGCCAATACTGTTGCTGCTGATGAAATAGCACGATTGATGCGAATTAACGGCGTGTTACCAATCGCTTCAGCATTATCGCTATAAACCGCTATACCTAAATTCTTCGGTGTTGGAAAAGCAGAATCAGTACTCATTTGAACTCCTTGAGCTGTCTTTTGATTTTAAAGTCATGGCTTCATCATAAGCCATTTAGACTGTTAAGATAAGTTTTTCTATGCCTTGTCTTATAATACTTAGGTGTATTTTTAAGATTAAAAGTCAAGATTTTTTAAACAAATACGCCGCTATTTTTAATCAAATCGTTACAACTTAAATGACTTATTTGTCATCAATAAGATTTGTATTTATTCATGCAATTGCACACAATATCCAGCAAATGAAAAACAGATTTAGGGAATCAAATGTCTAATAAGGGTTATAGTCGGTTCTATCGTCAATTTACGCAGAAAATTCTAGATAAAATCGTGACTCCTCAAGTCTTAGGCAATACTGAAGAATTAAAAAAAACCATACAAGATCAAACAGATAAAAAAATCATTTGCTATGTATTACAAGATGCCTCACTTAGCAATACGGTTTTAATTGATACCGAAGCAAAAGCCCGTCAGCTGCCTTCCGTGTTTGCACCTTTGAGCATTCATGAATATCAGGAAGATGATTCTATTCTGGCCTTAAATGTACCGAACTCAACCCATGAGGCCTATCATTATTCAGCGAAATTGATTCGCCTGATTGAAGCCCTGGAAAAATATCCCGAATACGATATTGAACTGGTTCCAGTCACAGTATTATGGGGACGCTCACCTGCCTATGAAGATTCCTGGTTTAAAGCTTTATTTGCTGATGCCTGGGCAACGCCTTCCAAATTAAAACAGGCCTTGAATATTTCTTTATATAGCCGTGAAAATTACATTGAATTTCACAAACCGATTTCACTTAAATTGGCTATAGAACAATCCAAGATTGAATATCCCAATTTTTCTCCGGCACATTCTGTGGTGAAGGAACTCAATAGCAATTTTAATAAATACAAAGAAGCCATTTTAGGCCCCGACTTATCTGACCGCCGTAATCTCATTAACAAGTTAATGAAAACCGAAACAGTGCAAGATGCGATTCGTAAAGAAAGCATTGATAACAAAATCAGCATGTTTGAGGCGGAAAACCGTGCCAAGGGCTATTTAACCGAAGTGGTTTCGGACTTTTCCTATTCCACCCTGCGTTTTGCCGAACTGGCACTGACCAAACTCTGGACGCAACTTTACGATGGTATTGAGGTGCATAATTTCGATACCGTGCGGGAATTGGCCAAAGAGTATGAAATTGTCTATACCCCTTGCCACCGCAGTCATATCGACTATTTACTGCTTTCTTATGTGATTTTTAACCGTGGCTTGATGGTTCCGCATATTGCCGCCGGCATTAACCTTAACTTGCCCGTAGTCGGTCAAATCATGCGTGGTGCTGGCGCTTATTTTATCCGTCGTACCTTCAGCGGCAATGAACTCTATACTTCTGTGTTTAAAGAATATTTACACAGCCTGTTATCTCGCAATACGCCTTTGGAATACTTTATTGAAGGTGGACGCTCCCGTACCGGCCTGCTGTTACCGCCGAAAAAAGGCATGCTGTCGATGACGATACAAAGTCATTTACGGGGTGCAAGCAAGCCAATTGCCTTTATTCCAACCTATTTTGGTTATGAAAAACTGATTGAAGGCACCTCTTATTTAAATGAACTGAATGGCAAGCCCAAAGAAGCCGAATCGATCTGGGGCATCTTGAGTTCAGTGCGTAAAATTGAAAAAGTCTTTGGACAGGTACACGTCAATTTTGGTGAACCGGTGTTTCTGGATCAGGTTTTGGCTGAGCATCAGGCCAAGCAAATTAAACTCAATATTCATGATGAATTGCCCCAACCGGTCATTCAAACGGTCAATCAGGTGGCCAATTCAATTCAGGAAAATATTAATAAAGCAGTAGTGATTAATCCTATTTCTTTAATTTCACTTATTTTGCTTAATGCAGATGATCATGCTTTAAGCGAAAAGCATTTAATTGCACAGATTAGCCAGTATCGTGATTTATTAAAAATGACTCAATATGATTCGCGAATGATAATGAGCGAATTATCCAGCGCTGAAATGATTCAATATGCTGAAAAATTAAAACAAGTTGAAACAGTTAACCAAAATAATGAAAAATGGGTACAAGTTGCTGAAAGTCAAAAAATTCTGTTAAGTTATTTTAGCAACAATATTTTGCATTGTTTTATTCTACCGGCATTAATTGCCATGCTCATTCATTCCTATAAAAAAATCTCCACCCATTATTTAAGCGATACCCTTAAAAATATCTATCCTTATTTTAAGGAAGAATTTTTCTTAAAATGGTCTATGGATGAATTAGAAAAAGAAATAGTATTAATTATAGACAAATTAGAGCATTTAGGCTGGATTGTTCGTCAGGATACTACCCTTTCTATTCCAGTCGATGAACAAATGCAAAAGCAGCTTTTAACTTTGGCGCATTTGTCTGCTTCTAGCCTGAATAACATGAGCATGATTGCTGCATTGCTGCAGCAGTATGCTCCGCTGCAAGCGCTTAGCCTTAAAGAACTGGAGAAGATGGGTAAAGCAGTACTGAACAAACTGTCGCAAACGAAAAAGATTCAGGCAGGATATTACTTTGACAGTGCAACTTTAAAAAGCTTTATTGCTATTCTTAAACACAATGGATTACTCAGCATTCAAGAAGACCGTTTTATTATCAGCGATGATTTTGAAGAAAAAATATCCGCTATTTTTAATTGGTATAATCCGGAAACACAGCAAGCTATTATTGAAGCCCTGCAATTTAATGAAAAGGAATTAAAAGGATTTAAACAGTCCAAGAAAATATAATCAGCATTTCCCACCCATACTCGCACCAAGATAAGGCATTTAATAAAAATTAAATGCCTTGTTTTATTTATATAAGAATATCTGATAATTACTTTCATTAAAAACCATTGAAATGGCATTTTATATAATGTATTGGATTATTCAGGCATTATATACTGCGTACATTACTGATGTGTAGTATGGAAATGCTGTATGAATACCGATCTTGAAATTGCTTCTATGCATGATGCTATTGATACCGTGGTCACGGTATTAAAATCATTAGCCAATCCAGATCGTTTACTTATTTTATGTTATCTCGCAAAACAAGAATTGAATGTTTCACAAATAGAAGAACTGACTCAAATTAATCAGCCCACCTTATCCCAGCAGCTGATGATGTTACGTAAAAGTGATGTGGTGAGCACGCGTCGTGACGGCAAACAGATTTTTTATTCCATTAAAGATCAAAAACTGGTTCAGGTACTGAATACCCTATATCAACTGTATTGTCCTAAAAATCTAATTTAATCATACTTATAAAAGAAAATTGGGAAGATATTAAAATCTTTTGACATTTCATAGTGATAACCAGATAAAGATACAAGCTAAGACAACAGTACTTTTATAGTTTTGCTTTAGCTTGTCATATTGGGTTGCAACAGCTCAAACTGTTTTAATCTTGCAAATGCATTTCCCCCTAAATATCTGATTTTATATAAATACCCCTCTATCTGGATAGGACTTTATTTTATATTCAATTTCTTTGCAATATTGACTATTCCCGTTTAAAAATAAGTACAGATTTTTCATGGCTCTGAACAGAACGCCTGGTACAGTAGGTTTGTTTTCCGGTTTTAAGAAGGTCAGATCGCTTTTGTTTTTTAAAAATAGTTCTACTTTCATGGCTATTATCTTTAGAGAAATGACTATTGATGCAAGTTGTTTAAGTCAATGCTTGATATCCATTAAGATTTTCAAATAATTATATGTAAGGAGAATCACATTTTTGTTATATTGTTTATACAAAATTAATAATCAGTATATCGATCTGATTTAAAGATTTTTGATTGAGAATCTATTAAAAATACGCGATACAATTTAAGGAGGGGATGCGATATGAGTCAAACAGCGAATTATTTAGATACTCAATCTATCTTTAATTTAATTGGACATCGCGCTGACTTAACCCTCATATTTCAGACCGTCAGTGAATGGTTAGAAGCCCGGATACCTGATTCAATGGTATCTATTATGTTGTACTCAGAGACAGAACAAACTTTGAGCCTGATTAGTGGTACCAAACATTTTTCAACCCAATATCAAGAAGCGATCAATGGTATAAAAATAGGCCCAAATGTCGGTGCTTGTGGTGCAGCAGCTTTTCACCGAGAACTGGTGATTTGTGAAAATTTAGTCACTGATCAGAACTGGAAGAATTTCAAGCCCCTGATTCAAGAAGATAATCTAAACGCGTGCTGGTCTACACCTATTATTAACGCGCAAGGAAAACTCTATGGTACCTTTGGGACATATTATCGTTCGCCTAAATGTCCAACCCCCACTCATATTAAATTACTTCGTCATGCAGCCTCTTTAATTGCCTTAAGTATGGATCTGCATGCAGAATGGCAACAAAAACTGGCTCTTCATGATAAATATCGTTCTTTCTTCACCTACCATCCGGACGCGATTTTTGAACATAATCTAGAAGGCATCGTGATTGATGTTAATCTTGTCTGTGAAGATATCACTAAATTCAATCTTGAACAGGCGCGGGGCTTACATTACTCGAAATTTATTTGTGCTGAATTTCAATCCATAGCTCAAACTGCATTCGAACAAGCGTTGAAGGGAAACAGTCAGCACTTGGAAATTCAGGCGCTAAATGCTTTAGGTGAATGTTACTGGTTAGACCTGACCTATTTACCCATTAAACAAGCTCAACACGTGGTTGGCGTATTTGGTGTCGCTCGTGATATTACAGAGCGGCGTGAAACTGAAGAAATGCTACGTCTGCTTAAACGTAGTGTCGATGCTAATCCTCTTGGAATCGTGTTAGCGAATGCCGCTCCGGATCAGGCCATTGAATATGTTAATCCTGCATTTGAAAGCCTGACCGGTTATAAAAAAGAAGAAATTATCGGTAAAAATTGTCGTTTTCTGCAAGGTCCTGATACAGATCCTAAAGCAGTTAATAAAATACATAATGCGCTTAAAGAGCAACAAGAAATCCAGATCACCTTAAAAAACTATCGTAAAGATGGGAGCTGGTTCTGGAACCAACTGATATTAGGCCCGGTTTTTGATGACAAAAATTTCTGTACCCATTTTATTGGAATTCAGCAAGATATTACTCAACAGCGGGCAAATAGCGAATATATCGCCCGTCAACAAACCCACGACAGTTTAACCGGATTAATTAATCATCATACCTTTGAAAAAATACTGGATGCCGCATTCCACATACAACCTGAGCATCATCGCCCTCTGATCGTCATGTATGTTGATTTAGATGGTTTCCAGCCTTTAAATCAAAGTTTGGGACACCTCAATGGTGATCAGCTTCTGATTGCTGTAGCAAATCGCCTGCGTCAGATCATTCCAGAAGAGGATATCATTTCTCATTTTTCAGCAGATGAATTTGGCATACTGTTGAATAAATGCAATGATTTAAAACAGGTCGCGGTCATTGCAGAGCAAATATTAAAAAGCCTGTCCGTTCCATTTGATATCGATGGCCATAAAATCCATATGAGCGCGAGTATTGGTATTGCAGATAATGAATCTCAGATAGAAAAATCTACCCAATTGCTTCATCATGCGATACATGCGATGAATGAAGCAAAAAAAGAAGGTGGAAATACCTGGCACTGGTATGCTTTTGACGCTACGCGCACACCAAAAATTGATTATGTGCTTATGCGGCATGAATTAATGGTGGCCCTAGAAGAAAAACAGTTTAGGTTAGTCTATCAACCGGTTATTGATGCTCATTCAGGCCAGTTAAAAAGTGTAGAAGCCTTAATCCGTTGGCAGCATCCACAAAAAGGTTTTATCTCTCCAGCAGATTTCATTCCATTCGCCGAAAAAACTGGTCAAATTGTAGTCATTGGCCAATGGGTTTTACAGCAAGCCTGTCAGGATATTGTTGAATGGAATCAGAAAAATGGCGCTAGCCTGAGTGTAGCCGTCAATCTTTCTCCCTTACAGTTCAAGCGCACAGGCTTTTTGCATGACTTACAAGAAACACTGGTCAATACACAGTTGCAGCCTGAATTATTAAAAATTGAAGTCACTGAAACCATGTTAATTGCAGGTGCTGACCGTTCTTTAGAAATTTTAATGGCGATTCGTGATTTGGGTATTAAAGTTTCTGTCGACGACTTTGGAACAGGATACTCCAGCCTGAGTTATTTACGTACCTTACCTGTTGATGAGATAAAACTTGATCGCAGTTTTATTGAACATTTACCTAAAAATGAGAAAGATGGTGCTATTGTAGCAGCCATTATTGTCATGGCTCATCAACTAGGATTACAAGTGGTTGCTGAAGGTATAGAAACTCAAGCCCAAGCCAAGTTTCTCAGAGAATATAAATGTGATCATTTTCAAGGCTACTATTTTGCTAAACCGGCTCCCCTTACAGAGCTCAAGCTTAATTATAAGCCTGTAGAATAAGTAGAAAAACAAATACCGTTCCACCCTCTAATAACGAATACAGTTACGTCCGCTATTTTTAGCTTGATAAAGTTTATTATCAGCCATTTTAAAAACTTCGGTCACACTGTCTGAGCTTTTAGGCCAAAATGCAATTCCAATAGATATTGTTATTGGTCCAATAGAATTGATGTTGCTTGATTCCATTGTTTTTCTTAAACGTTCCGCAGCATTGTAAGCTACCTTAGGATCTGAGGTGATCATTAATACAATAAACTCTTCCCCTCCTATACGACAACAAATGTCTCCGTCTCTGAAGTTATCATTCATAAAACTGGCCAGGGTTTTTAAAACTATATCCCCCTGATCATGGCCATAGGTATCATTCACCTTCTTAAAAAAATCGATATCAATCGCAAGAACGGCAAAATCTCTCTCTAAACTCACCACTTCTTTTAAGAAAATTTGCATCCCCCGTCGATTATATAAACCTGTCAGTGGATCGGTATTTACATGTTGACGCAATTCAGTAATCTTTTCACTAAACGTTTGAGAACTGAGCAGCAATGACGTTCTAAATTTTAAAACTTCAAAATACCAAGGGTCGACTTGTTTAATTTTATCTTGGATGTCTGGCTGATTGAGCATACTGGCCATTTTTGCCAAGCTATTTAAAGGTGAAGAAATAAAGCGCGACATTCTCCAGACAATAAAAAAAATAAATAAATAAAAAAATAAAATTCCGACCGAAACTTTTAAAAGAATCACATTGGCCTGCTTCAACAACTCTTCGGTTGGTTGCTGGGAAACTACAATCCAGTTCGTACTCGGAATGTAGGCAAAACCTGCCAAATTTTCGACTCCCCGACTATTGATTAACCGGATATTTCCCATCCGTTTATGTACCATATAGTCCAGACCCGTATTATTGACAATTTTTTCGCCAATTCTTGTCGGATCGGGATGAAAAATAATTCGATTATCCTGATCCATGACATACATATAACTTTTCTTGAAGTCATACTCGGTTGAAAGCATTTTCTGGATCAGATTATTTTTTTGTAAATAAATCGTGCCACCAATCATGCCCTGATAGTTTTTATTCTGGTCATAAATAGGTTGAGACAGGAGTACCACCAGATTATGTCGAACTGACCAATAAGGAGGAGAAATATAAGTGGTTTTATGCTTTAAGGATTCAATAATTCCCACTGTTTTATATGAAATATGGGTACTCAAATTTAAACTTTGCGGTGCAAAAGAGATGACTCTTCTTTGTTTATCAACAATCAATAAACTATTAAATTTGTTGGATTGATTTTTAAGACGCTTTGCTTCTTCTTGTATTAATTGAGGATTAGAAAAATCCTGTCCTAACAGGTCAGCACTATACTTTAACTCTTTGAGCATATCATCGAAATGTTGATCTGCACTGTTGGCAACCTTTGAAGCATATTTAGCATTCACTAACAGTGAATTTTGAATGAGTTGGTCTTTAATCACATAATTGAGAATAAATACAGAAACAATAAATAAGCACGAAACACTAACGATAGTCGAAATCAGGATCAGTTTACGAAGATTTAATTTAAGTGCCAAAAGAATCTGTTTCAAAAACCTGACCCTAAAATAGTGTGACTATATTTACATTTTATAACATATTTATTGTTAAAATTAACAAAAAATTTAATCATGAATTTCAATTTGAACCGTGCCTAGACTATGAGTCCCGCGCTTTTGTGAGTGAAAATGTTGATGACAGAATCATCATATACGCCAACACTCAAGGAATGCCCTGTGCGCTTACTTTTTAAATCCGAAAAAAGATTATCCTTTTATCTGGACTTCACTGGCTGCTAAATTTGGTTTGGCGATTGAACTTTAAGTTCTCGCTATTTTTGCACATTAAATGTCATCAAGCCCTATCTTCCTGACAAGACTTCTTAGCATTTTTTATGCATAATATATCTAAAATAGTGATTTAGTTTTAGATATGTCAGATTTAAATTCTCGCTTAACGATGTTATTACCGGCTTGGCGATGGCTGCGTACATACAATCAAGACAAGTTTAAATCTGACCTTCTTTCTGCCCTGATTGTGATTGCCATGCTAGTTCCGCAAGGCATGGCCTATGCCATGCTGGCAGGACTACCGCCCATTATGGGACTGTATGCCAGTATTCTGCCCATGATCATTTATGCCATGGTCGGGAGCAGTCCTACGCTCTCTATTGGCCCAGTCGCGATTATTTCCATGATGACTTTCGCGACCCTTAATCCCCTGTTCGAAGTTGGCTCTCCGGTTTATATACAGGCCGCCTGTCTGCTTGCAGTAATGGTCGGTGTCATTTCCTTATTGCTCGGGATTTTTAGATTCGGCTTTCTGATTCAGCTGATTAGCCATCCGGTGATCAAGAGTTTTATTATTGCCTCTGCCTTGCTGATTGCTTTAGGCCAGTTTAAATTTTTAGTCGACCTTCCGTTAAAAGCCAATAATCTTCCTGAATTTTTTTTTAGTGCCTGGCACTACCTGCGTTATAGCCATATCGAAAGTTTCATTTTCGGCCTGCTTGCCTTACTCTTTCTGATTTATCTTCCTAAAGTTTTAAATTCCAATGCCCTTCAAAGCCGGATCGGATCAACGGCTTTTGTTGTTAAAGCCTTGCCTTTGGCTTTGGTGGTGATTTCGATTGCCGCGGTGTACTTTCTGGATTTAAAAGCCGTAGGCATTAAAACCGTAGGTGAAATCCCTTCAGGTTTTCCGCCCATCAGCATGCCCTACTGGAATATGGAACTGGTCATCACTCTGTTTCCCGGTGCGGCAATGATCGCCATGATTAGCTTTGTTGAGTCTTTATCTATTGCACAGGCGACGGCATTACAGCAACGCAGTCATTTAAATAGTAACCAGGAACTGATCGCGTTGGGTTTATCCAATTTAAGCGCGGGCTTAAGTTCAGCATTTCCGGTTACCGGTAGCTTATCGCGCACGGTGGTCAATGCGGATGCCGGTGCTAAAACGCCGCTGGCAGGCGTGATGTCATCATTATTTATTGTCATGGTTAGCCTCTATTTCACGGCTTTTTTCCGTGACTTGCCTTTGGCTATTCTGGCTGCGACCATTATTGTTTCAATCTGGAAACTGGTCGATTTCAATCCCTTTATCGACACCTGGCGCTATTCCAAAGCAGATGGCATTGCCATGTGGATTACCTTCTTTGGCGTGCTCTGTATCGATATCTCCACCGGATTGATAATGGGTATTGTTTCAACCTTTATCCTGCTGCTGTGGCGGATCAGCCGTCCACATATTGCCGTGATTGGCCTGGTGGAAGGCACTCAGCATTTTAGAAATGTACAACGCCATCAAGTACTGACTTCAAACAAAGTCCTGTCTATGCGAATTGATGAAAACCTGACTTTTTTAAATGCCAATACCTTTAAAGGGTTTTTAATTAATGCGATCAGTCAGTATAAAAATCTGGAACATGTGGTCATTAACTGCTCCAGCATTAGTGCAATTGATCTGAGTGCGCTGGAAATGCTGGAAGATCTCAATGCCGAGTTAAATAAACTGAAGATTAAACTGAATTTCTCTGAAATTAAGGGTCCAGTCATGGATAAATTACAGCATTCAAAACTGCTGAATCAGTTAAGTGGCCAGATTTATCTGACTCATTTTCAGGCCATGCAAGAACTTTCACCAGAAGTTTTTTAAGATGATTGAGATACTTATTGCAACACTCTATTTCTCGTGGAGATATCTAAAATAGTCCCGGATATCTGCTTGGTCTGTTCATATAGAATTTAAAATTGATTGAAATTGAATGCTTAAACATAATACAGCACAGTAGAATGATCAGAAGCATTTGTATTATTTGAATATTTAAAAATCGGCAAAAATTTTATTAAAAAGTAAAAATATCAACTTTAAAAATAGACAGTTATTTTTTATAGGGCAATTATTTTTTAGCAAGATCATTTTTTAGGTATAAAATGCCACTCATCTATGTGATTTTTTTAGTCCTCGTATTTGTAACAAGGCACTTTTATGTTCTCTGCTTTAATGCGTTTGAGTTTAGTCTCCCGAATTATTATCGCCATTATTTTAGGTATTGGCGTAGCTGTTTTATGCCCAAATGTGGCTCCTTATTTAAGCCTGTTGGGTGACTTATTTATTAAAGCACTTAAATCTGTTGCGCCTATTTTAGTTTTTGTTCTGGTTTTATCTTCCATTGCCAATTTCAAAGTAGGTCATAGTGCCAAAATCAAGCCCATTATGCTGATGTATGCTGTGGGTATGTTCCTGGCTGCATTAAGTGCCGTAGTTGCCAGCATGATGTTTCCAAGTACCTTATTTTTGGATGTTCCTACGCAAACTGACCTTCAGGCACCAGATAGCCTGGTTCAGATTTTAAAAAATCTGCTGCTCAGTTTTATCGCAAACCCGGTGGTTGCCATTAGCGAAGCAAACTTTATTGGTATTCTAGCTTGGGCGGTTGCTTTAGGTGCTGCTTTCCGTCATTCATCTGACAGTACGAAAACCTTTTTAACCGATGCCGCAACTGCTGTGAACCAGGTGATTCGTCTGGTGATTAACTTTGCTCCAGTCGGTATTTTTGGTCTGGTTGCAGTGACCTTTGCTGAAGCCGGTTTAAGTACTTTTGAAAGCTATGCACAATTGTTGGCGGTATTGATTGGTACCATGTTTTTTGTGGCATTGGTGGTCAATCCCATTATGGTGGCCTTTGTTACCCGTGCGAACCCTTATCCATTGGTGCTTCAATGTGTGCGCGAAAGTGGCATTACTGCGTTCTTTACCCGTAGTTCAGCGGCCAATATTCCTGTCAACCTGGATTTGGCAAAACGCTTAGGCGTGAATGAATCTACAGCAAGTGTTGCAATTCCTCTAGGTGCTACAATTAACATGGCTGGTGCTTCGGTAACGATTACCGTACTTACTCTAGCTACTGTGAATACTTTGGGCATTTCGGTCGATTTCACCACCATGCTGGTTTTATCGGTACTTGCGACCATTTCAGCCTGTGGTGCTTCTGGTGTTGCGGGTGGTTCTTTATTGCTGATTCCTGTTGCTTGTGGCCTGTTTGGGATCAGTTCAGATATTGCTATGCAAGTTGTAGCCATCGGTATGGTGATCAGCGTATTACAGGATTCGACCGAAACTGCATTAAATTCTTCAACAGATGTACTATTTACTGCTGCTGTTGATCGCGGTTTAGAGTAAGATAGTCATTATTAAGTATTTTTTTATGACGTTATGCCTTTTCAAACTTTACCGCTCTGGGTTCAATTAGGTGCTTTTTTTCTTGCAGTCAATGCAGGAATGATTAACGTTCTCGGACTGGTGACCGTGCTGCATCAGTCCGTCTCGCATATGACCGGAAATGTCAGCATGTTGGCCATGGCTTTACTGGATTGGCAACCTGAACACATCCTTTACTTATGCCTGGTTATTCTATGTTATGTGACCGGTTCATTTTATAGCGGATTCATCCTCGGAAACAGCCAGTTTAAGTTAGGAAGCCGCTATGGCTTACCTTTAAGTCTGGTGGCTTTTTTTATCCTGCTGTGTTGGTTTTTGCTTCCCTACTTCCCGCGTTATGCCTTACTTTGGGCATGTGCTGCCATGGGCGTACAAAATGCTATGGTGAGTCATTACAAGGGTACTATCATCCGGACAACGCATCTATCTGGCGTTTTGACGGATTTGGGTTTAGCTTTAGGCTATATGTTACGTGGCTTAAAGGTAGAGCGTAGACGCATTATTCTGCACTTGCTCATTTTAGTTGGATTTTTCCTGGGCGGTTTGCTTGCCAGCGTGATTTATCCTTATTTAAAATTAAATGCCTACCTTGTTCCAGCGATGTTAACTGGGATACTTAGCTCAATTTATTGGGTGATTTATTATCGTTATCGGCAGACTCAAGAGTAATATCGGAATTTATTATGGTCAAAAATGCATTACAGGCTCAATTGCTAAAAGCGGGTTTAGTTGATAACAAGAAAGCTAAAAAACTGTCCAAACAGGCAATCCATGAGCAGCGTACCGGTCAAAGCGATGAAGCGGAATTAAAAGCCAAAATCGCACAGGCTCATCAAGAAAAGCTGGCGAAAGATCAGGCTTTGGATTTAGAAAAAAAACGCCTGTTACAAGGTAAAGAGCTCAAAGCTGCCATTGTGCAAATGATCAACCAGCACAAAATTAAAGAGATTGATGGTGAGGTGGCCTATCAGTTTATCGATGACAATAAAGTCAAAAAGATCTATCTCAATCAGCAGATTTATAATGCCTTGGTGGCGGGTTCATTAATCATTGCCAAAGAAGCCGAAAGTTACGCTGTTTTACCCAAAGCCTTGGCTGAGCGAATTAATGACAAAATGGAAGGCTTCATTATCGTCAACAATTCTGAACAGAATGAACAAACCACAGATGAAGACGATCCATATGCAGCTTATGTGATTCCAGATGATTTAATGTGGTAAGACCTTCTTGCTAAAAAGCTCCTGATTGGGGCTTTTTTTAATATCAGACCAACTAAATTTACACTGCTTTGACGTAGTAAAGATGCAAACCTATATATACAAAACAGTATCATAAAATATTGTTTAAAATTAAGACAATGAACTATGCTTAAAGTACATTGAAAAAAACAAGATGAGCATGGTTTTGCAGCAATTTACCTTTATACAAAATATTCAGGACTGGTCAGATCAATATCCCTGGCTGGAAATGTTGACTTCCTTAAGCCTGTTAATTCTGCTGGCAATCGTTGCCAATTTTATTGCCAAGCAGGTGGTGGTTCGTGGAATTCGCAAGCTTATTTCCAAAATAACTTCAGCCAATCATGAAATTTTTGCCCAGCACAGTGTCATCCGCCGTGTTGCCAACATTGTGCCGGCAGTAGTGATCATGAATGGCATTGTTACGGTTCCGCATCTTTCAGAAAAAGTGATTACTTTTGTTCAGATGGCGGCACAAGCATTTATCTTTCTTACCATTGCTTTGGCTATCAGTGAATTTTTAAGTATTTTCAATCTTGTTTATCAACGTAATCCGAAATCAAAAAACAAGCCGATTAAAGGCTATTTGCAGCTGGTTAAGCTGATTATTTTTATTGTCTGTGGCTTGATGATTTTGGGTATTTTCCTGAAAAAAGATGTCTTTACCTTGCTGGCAGGTTTTGGCGCCATGGCAGCGGTACTCATGCTGATCTTCCAGAACACCATTCTGTCCTTAGTGGCATCGGTACAAATTTCTTCCTATGACATGGTGCGTATTGGTGACTGGATTGAAATGCCCTCACTGAATGCTGATGGCGATGTCATTGATATGTCATTACATACCATTACCGTGCAGAATTTTGACAAGACCTTAACCACTATTCCAACCAATAAACTGGTGACAGACACTTTTAAAAACTGGCGCGGTATGGCGTATGCGGGAGTTCGGCGGATCAAGAGATCAATCTTTATCGATCAAAGCAGTGTGCATTTTATGACCCCGGCCGAACAGCAGAAGCTGAAAGAATTTTTATTGCTGGATCAATATTTAAACAGCAAGCATCATGAGCTGGAAAACTTCAATCAGCAACTCTCGAACCAATCCTCATATAATCAGCGTCGTTTAACCAATTTAGGCACCTTCCGCGCCTATGTCGAGTTTTACTTAAAACAGCATTCCGGCATCGCGCAAAATCAATCGCTGATTATTCGGCAATTACAGCCCACCAGTGAAGGCTTGCCACTGGAAATCTATGCTTTTGCAAATACCACGGTATGGAAGGATTATGAAGCGATACAATCCGATATCTTTGATCATTTGATTGCCATTATTCCTGAATTTGGCTTGAAAGTTTATCAGGCGCCATCCGGTGCTGATTTCAGGCAATATACGGCAAGCTCAGCAGATCAAGGAAAATCCAGTGATCCTGAAGTTTAGGCTTTTAAAAGTCATGCTATAAGGTGCCATATTTAAAGCAGGGTAATTTAAAGCATCGTACTGTTCCTGTTAAACTTGAATGATTCAGCTTGAGATAAGGCATCCCGGTTCATGCAATTAATATGGTTTCGACAGGATTTACGCATACAAGATCATGCTGCGCTTTGGCATGCAACTCAATCTGGAAACTGTATTGCCTTGGTGATCCTCTCTCCTGAGCAAGGGCAACGCCATGATGACAGCCCTGCCAAGCAAATTTTTTATTTACGCCAACTGGAAACTCTAAAATCCCAGCTCAATCAACTGAACATCCCGCTGTTCATCAAACCGATTCCTTTATGGGAAGATGTCCCTCATCTAATGCTGCAACTTTGTCAGCAACTCAGCATTAATGCTGTACATGCCAATATCGAAATTGGGGTCAATGAATTAAAGCGTGATGCTCAGACCCAAAAAAATCTGGAAAAACATCAGATCCCACTTGAGCTTTATCATGACCAGACGATTTTTCCCGTCGGTTCGATCTGCAATAAATCTCAACAGCCTTATCAGGTCTTTAGTGCTTTTAAAAAGCGCTGCTATGAACTTCTGAGTATCAGCCTGCCGCAATGTTATCCGACAGTCGCACAGCAGGAAAAAATACAGCTGGACTTTGATTTGGGTCATGCGCTCATCAGCGCATCAACATCTATGCAAAATCCTGCCGCAGATCAGTTACAGCAACTTTGGCCTGTGACCGAGAACTATGCACTGGATCGTTTGGATGACTTTATCGACGCTAAAATAGAACACTATCAACAGGAGCGGGATTTCCCTTATCTCAATTCCACCAGTCAACTGTCCCCTTATTTAAATATCGGTGCAATTTCAATCCGGCAGTGTTTACAGGCTATATTTAGAAAGCAATCAGGCTATTTCCATATCGATAATGTAGGACAGCAAACCTGGCTTGATGAATTGCTGTGGCGAGAATTTTATCAACATATTCTTTATCAATTTTCTGCCGTTTCCAAACATCAACCGTTTAAGGCCAATACTCAGAACCTCTCATGGCGTAGCTGCGAAGAAGATCTGATTGCCTGGCAGCAAGGACAAACCGGTATACCTATTGTAGATGCCGGTATGCGGCAGTTACTGCAAACTGGCTGGATGCATAATCGGGTTCGTATGATTACGGCAATGTTTTTGACCAAGAACCTGCTGATTGACTGGCGTCTGGGTGAAAAATGGTTTATGCAGCATTTAATTGATGGTAACTTGGCAGCCAATAATGGGGGCTGGCAATGGTGTGCTTCGACGGGAACAGATTCGGTGCCCTATTTTCGAATTTTCAACCCGGTGAATCAATCGCAAAAATTTGATAAAAATGGAGATTATATCCGCACCTGGGTACCTGAATTGGCACATCTGGATGCAAAAAAAATACATGAGCCTTATGCTTTTGAACATGCTCAGGCATTACATTACCCACGCCCCATTGTGGATTTAAAGTTATCTCGCAACCGTGCCATAGAGGCATTTAAGGCAATATAACTTAAATATTGAGTTCCCTTCCCAAACAGGCTTAAGTCGAAAGTCCCTGAAATCTAGCCAGTTTTTGACTTAGCCATTTCATCTAAAGGTTACTTTAAGATGACCAAACAAAACCAAAATCGGTGGTTTAGCTATTAGATCTCTTTCATAAATCAAAAAATGTTCAATATTAGATTTCTTAAATCAGCACGGCCTCATTTGATTGATTTAATTTTTTTACCTTTTCGTAGGCAATCTTTCTACTTTTGAAAGGTCAAAAGTAGACAAAAACCTTTTATTTCCCATACACGACATCCTTGTCGTGATGGGAAACATGTGGCATCCATGCCACACTCATGAATCTAATATCGACTAAAATCTATTTTCAATTTTGGCCTTACGAACAATTTTTAGTTTCTAAAATAATTTATGAAAGAAGTCTATTATTATTTTCATTCCAGAATAAAATTGATTTAAACCAATTATTCCATAAATTTAAATCATTTTTCTCTTCGTTAATTTAAAGGAAATCATTATTACTTAGCAATAAAGTGAAATTACATTAATGTTCCAGCTTTAGATTAATTTCAAATATGAGTTATTTTTTTAATTTTTAAAAGCTATACAAATATGTCTTTGTATTTTATTTCTAATATTTTTCCAAAATGAGATCAATATAATGGTTGAGTTTTTCTTTTAAATTTAAAGAATTGTTTTTTTCATGACCTCGAAAATTTTTCCTGTTCCAGGATGAATAAAAGTATTATTTTCATTTAAATTAATCACCTTTTCCGTGATCACAATTTTAGGTAAGGGCAACCAGATCAATCCCTCGGGGTTTAAAATCTTTTCAAAAACCTGCTCTACAATTATTTTAGTGCCACATGCACTTTTCGCACTCACCTCTTTTAGAATCAAAATTTTAGCCATTTTTTTTGCTCTTATTATGGTTAAGCCTAATAAATTAGATCTCTTTCATAAATCAAAAAACGAGCACCTTTTTGATTGATATTTGTACTCTAACTTTCTTAGTATTCGTGCATAATCTGCGGATGAAATACATCGATTCAAAGAAGCTTTCTGAAACACAGTTTAAGCGATATACGGGCATCTCATGGACAACCTTTTATTTAATGGTTGAGCAGGTGCAGAAGCATGTTCCAGCTAAAGGCAGACCACCCAAGTTAAGTGTGGAGGATCAGGTTCTGCTCTGTCTGAGCTATTGGCGGGAATACCGAACTTTATTTCACATTGCTACGAGTTATGGGGTTTCAGAGCCAACAGCCTCAAGAATTGTACGTCATGTTGAAGATTGCCTGATTCAGTCCAATCTGTTTAATTTACCGAAGAATTTGCCCGAAGGCGAAGGCATAGACTGGAATGTGGTGATCGTGGATGCCACAGAAATTCCAATTCAAAGGCCTAAAAAAACAGAAGAAAAGCTATAGTGGCAAGAAAAAGACGCATACCTTTAAAGTACAGGCCATCATTCATTATAAAACTCAGCAAATTCTGAGTTTATGTACTGATCGCGGTACGGTGCATGATTTCGAGCTATTCAAACGCAATTTAAAGCAGATTCCTTCAGGAGCTTTTATCCTTGCAGATAAAGGCTACCAGGGAATTTATGCTGTGTACCCTAATAGCCTATTACCATTAAAAGCCCAAAGAGGCTGTAAACTGGATCCTGAACTCAAAATCTATAATCAGGAAATCAACAAAAGAAGAATCGGGATCGAGCATGTATTTGGTCGCCTGAAGACCTTTAAAATCCTTGCTGAACGTTACCGAAATAGAGGTAAACGACTGGGTTTGAGATTCAGTTTAATCGCTGGAATCTATAACTTGGAGCTGAGTAAAAAATGATTTATGAAAGAGGTCTATTATAGAAGAGCAGCTTTTAAAGGTGTTAAATTTATGTCTATATATGTGTTTAATTATATCTTTAGGTAAATATTTTTAAATTAGCTCCAAAATATTTTTATTTACAGAGCATTTTTACTCATAATTATCAAATAAAATCAACAGTATGATTACATTCAAACCATTCGGTTTTAAAACACCATACATAGTGCAATGATTTAAATAAGTCCTATTCATTCAGGCCTTGAAATAAGATGCTGATCTGATCAGAACCTTATAAAAATAATCTCTTCAATAGCTTTTTTACTAACGATGCAGCTGCTTATAGGCCCAGCTAAGAAATTCATTTTTATTTTTTAAGGAAGGTGCCAGTTGAATATTCACGATATTTCGGCTTCCAAATTTACCAATAATTTTAGAAGGTGAATCTAGTCTTATGCCTTTTTGGTCATCCTCATGAATAACTGAGAAAAAATCCAACATGAGATCAAGTTCCCCTTTGCTTTGAAATTTTGGTCGCTCAGCAATAAAATTATAAACTTGCTGTAACATCTGAAAATTAGCAGTATTTTTCATTTCCAATATTCCAGAAAGTATTTAATTAACTTTAAATATAACTTGAAATTACGAGTAAATTAATTAGACTATTTGTTATTCAATTGTTAATTATTATTTTGTAAAAATAAATATTTATATTCAATCAAATATTTCTCAAAGCTTGATATAAGCTAGTTTTAATTAAAATATATGCTTACATTTTTAATATTAATTTTATGAATTTTTTATATAATAAATAAGCTAACAGAATAATGTTAAAACATAGATTTTTTTAATTCATTGGGGTTTATTCTGATGCTTTTGACAGTTTGCATCGCTAGATAGAAACGAATAATTTTCTCCCTGATACTTTACAAAGCCTTCTAGCACCAGACATAGACTGTATGGATGAATTTACACTTTATTCTTTGTTGTTTGACATCAATAGCTTCAGCTATCGAGTTGTATGTTTTACTGAATGAAACAAGTTTTTAGATATCACTTTGATTATTATTTATAATATTAGAGTTCCAATAAAATTAAGCCTAATTGACATTCACTCAAGGAAATTCGCATGCTGCAGTGGTTTGAAAAACTCGTCGATCCTTATCCATCCAAAGGTTTAAACGAACCACTTCCTACCCGCTTTTTCCCTTTTGTCTGGCACGCTGCCCAAGGTGTGCGCCCTTATTTATTGTTGCTGGTACTTTTTACCGCAGCTGCTGCAAGTTTTGAAGCCTTCCTTTATTCCAAAATTGGCGATTTGGTCAACTGGTTAAGCAAGAGTCAACCAGACACTTTTTTGGCTCAACATAGCCAAAATCTTACAATCCTGAGCTGCATTTTACTGGCCAATATTCTATTCGCCAGTTTTCAATCCATTATTAAACATCAGATTTTATATAGCACCTTCCCCATGCGCCTGCGCTGGCGCTTCCATAACCTGCTTTTGCAGCAAAGTCTAGATTTTTTCCATAACGACTTTGCGGGGCGTCTGTCTGCTAAAGTGATGCAAACCTCGCTGGCAGTACGTGAGTTCTGGGTGATCTTGGGCGATATGCTGGCTTATGTGCTGATTTACTTTGTCACCATCAGTTTTGTGTTGGGAGCAATTTCCCCGATGCTGATTTTGCCGCTGCTACTGTGGCTGATACTGTTTATTTGTGCGGCCTGCTTTTTTATTCCACGCTTAAGCCGAATTTCCAGTCAACAGGCCGATGCCCGTGCAGTGATGACCGGTCGCGTTACCGATGCCTATACCAATATTCAAACCGTCAAGCTATTTGCCCATGCTGGCCGTGAAAGCCACTATGCCAAAGAGTCCATGCAAGGCTTCATGGTCACGGTATATAAGCAAATGCGCCTGGGTGTGCAGTATGAAATCAGCATTAATTTGCTCAGTGTGGTTTTATACGTCGGAGTTTTAGGGACCGCGATTTGGCTCTGGATTAACGGTCAAGCCGAACTCGGGATTATTGCCGCAACTACAGCCATGATCTTAAAACTCAACAGTATTGCCGAATTTATGATGTGGCAGTCATCCGCACTGTTTGAAAATGTCGGAACCATTCAAGATGGCATGAAAACCATGGGGCGTCCGATTCACATTCAGGACAAACCTGATGCGCAACCCTTGCAGTTACGGCATGGGGAAATCAAATTTGAAGATGTCAGCTTTGCTTATCAGAATAAAAATGTGATTGATCATTTTAATCTGACCATTAAACCGGGTGAAAAAATTGGTATTGTCGGTCGCTCAGGTGCAGGAAAATCGACGCTGATTCAACTGTTATTGCACTTTTATGATATCAACCAAGGTCGTATTTCGATCGATGGTCAAAATATTCGAGATGTGACCCAGGACAGCCTGCGAAAAAGCATTGCTTTTGTGACTCAGGATACCTCTCTGTTACACCGTACCGTGGCTGAAAACATTAAATATGGTCGCCCCAATGCCACCGATGAAGAGATGTTTGAAGCTGTGCGCAAAGCCAAGGCAGAAGATTTTATTCCACAGCTCACCGACTTGCGCGGAAAATCCGGTTATGAAGCCTATGTCGGTGAACGCGGCGTCAAACTGTCAGGTGGTCAACGCCAGCGTATTGCAATTGCCCGGGTGTTTTTAAAAGATGCGCCTATCCTGATTTTAGATGAAGCCACCAGTGCCTTAGATTCTGAAGTTGAAGCCGCCATTCAATCCAGTCTGGATGACTTGATGGAAGGTAAAACCGTGATTGCCATCGCGCACCGATTATCGACCATTGCCCAAATGGATCGTTTGATTGTACTGGATGAAGGCAGCATTGTAGAACAAGGTACGCATGATGAACTGGTCGCACTGGGCGGTATTTATGCACATTTGTGGCAAAGACAAAGCGGCAGTTTTTTGATAGAACAACAGGCATTGAAGAAAAAGGAATTGCATTAATGCTGTATTTAGAAGATATAAAAGTAGGTGATCGTTTCATTAGCCATGAATATGAAATGACTTTAGAAGAAATTAAACAGTTTGCCCATGCTTATGATCCTCAAGTTTTTCATACCGATGAAACTCAGGCCAAAGCGCATCCTGTTTTTCAGGGCATTGCTGCCAGCGGCTGGCACACCTGTGCAGTCACCATGCGTTTATGGACCGAATGTTTTCCAGTGGCTTATGGCCTGATTGGTTCGGAATCCAGTCTGCGTTGGCCACGCCCGACGCGTCCTGGCGATAAGATTCATGTCGAGGTCGAAATTGTGGCAATTACGCCATCAAAAAGTAAAACCGACCGCGCTATAGTGAGTTATGTGACCCAGGCATTCAATCAGAATCATGATGTGTTACTTATTTCCACCACTAAAATTTTGGTCTTCAAAAAAGACTATCAGCCTGACTAATGTGCAGGCTTTAAAAATATTGTCGAACAATTTTAATAGGATAGTCTTCCAATTCGTGCCAATATGGCAGTTACAAATAGAAAAACGAATGAATGCAATGGATGGCGCATGAAAACGATTTCTCCAAGACAGGATCAAGGAATACCCGGCGTTTATGGCCTGCTGCTATTAGATGTGGTCTCCCGCTGGGGCTACACTGCTGAAGCACTATTTACACCTTTTCACTTAAATAGTGAACAATTGGCAGATCCCAACTTTCGTATTCCGACTCCAGTTGCCAATGAACTGGTCACACATGCGCTACGTTTAACCGGTGAACCGACCCTGGGTTTCCATTTGGGTACCCAAATGCGTATCTCGATTCATGGCTTTATTGGCTATGCCATTATGACGGCGCATGATATTACCGATGCCCTGATCCTGGCCAATCGATTTATTCAGCTACGTCTGCCTTTTTTACAGCTTTATTTTTCCACTTTTGGTGAAAAGGCCACGCTGCAATTGCAATGTGACTTTGACATTGAACCATTACGCACTGAAATCGCCATCGCCCTGACCTTTGGTATTATCACCATGGCCAAAGCCCTGACCGGTTGTGAAGACCTGTCTGGGGAAATTGATTTCGATTTTCCAACACCTGCCGGTTTTGAACGCTATATGGCAAAATTCCCATCGCATCAGTTCCGTTTTGAACAGCCGCACCTGTTAAGCAGTTTTGATAAAAAATATCTGGGTTTAAAGATGGTCAATGCGGACCCGATTGCCAGCCAGATTGCGATTAACCAATGTGAATCGGAACTATCTGCACTGGGTGAACGCCGCCGCTTGGCCATGCGGGTACGTGATATTTTAACCAAATCGGAGCAGCATTATTTAAGCATCGAAAATGTTGCAGACCGGCTACATATGTCGGATCGCACCTTAAAACGTCAACTGGCAGCTGAAGGCACATCCTTTTCCACTTTGGTGGATGAAGTACGCTATCGTCATGCCACTTCCCTGTTGTCACGCACCGATTACACTCTGGAGCAGATTGCCGATGAAATTGGCTATAGCGATGTCGCCAATTTCAGCCGTGCATTTAAACGCTGGAGTGGACGTAGTCCAAGCAATTGGCGTAAAGATCCTTATTTATAAACTTTTGTTTTTATCAAAAAACATGTATAAAACATGGCAAAAATGATTTGAATATTTTAAAGGAGTCATCCATGAATCACCCTTCAGAATTAAAGTACGCCACTACTCACGAATGGGTCAAAGTTGAAGGTGATCTGGTTATTACTGGTATTTCCGACCATGCACAGGATGCTTTAGGCGACTTGGTCTATGTTGAAGCGCCAGAAGTGGGTCAGCAAATCACTGCCGGTGAACAGGCGGGTGTAGTCGAGTCGGTTAAAACTGCATCTGATATTCATGCTCCTGTTTCAGGTGAAGTGGTTGAAGTGAACTCGGCACTTGAAGATGATCCTGATTTTGTCAATGATGACCCTTATGGCAAGGGCTGGATTTATAAAATCAAGCCAAACAATATGGCAGATGTAGAAAAGTTACTTTCAAGCAGTGAATACGAAGCAGGTTTGTAAGACTGTTTTTCTATAAACTGGTTGTCGACAAACCAGCAGTGACAGACTAATGATTCTAACTATAATTAAAAAAGCATGCTTTTAAACATGCTTTTTTAATTCATGACTCAGCAGCCTTATTCAGGAGCAGCTCCTTCTGTTTTTTCTTGACTTGCTTCTTGCACCATACTGAATCCACTCATTTCAGCTGGACTGGCAGTATTTTGCCGGGTACTTTTTAATTTAATCTGCAAACGTAATTCATTCATGGAATCGGCATTACGCAAGGCTTCCTCATAACTGATCGAACCTTCATTATATAAATCATATAAAGCCTGATCGAAAGTTTGCATGCCCAATTCACGGGATTTTTTCATGATTTCTTTTAATTCATGAAACTGACCTTTAAGAATATTATCGCCAATCAATGGAGTATTCAGCAAAATTTCAATGGCTGCACGACGCCCCCGTCCATCCTCGGTACGTACCAAACGCTGCGAAATAATAGCTTTCATGTTGGAAGATAAGTCCATCAACAATTGATTACGACGTTCTTCCGGGAAAAAGTTAATGATTCGATCCAGCGCCTGATTGGCATTATTGGCATGCAAGGTACCCAAACATAAATGCCCGGTTTCGGCAAAGGCAATGGCATGTTCCATGGTTTCGGTATCACGGATTTCACCAATTAAAATCACATCTGGTGCCTGACGTAAGGTGTTTTTCAACGCATTGTGCCATGAATGACTATCCACCCCAACTTCACGATGGGTGATCATCGATTTCTTATGCTTATGTACATATTCAACCGGATCTTCCACCGTAATAATATGCCCGGCAGAATTTTCATTACGATGATCAATCATGGCGGCCAAAGATGTCGATTTACCCGAGCCGGTAGCACCGACCACAAGTACCAGACCACGTTTTGCCATCATTACATGCTTTAAGGATTCAGGCAGCTTTAACTGGTCAAAATTTGGAATTTCTGCGGTAATGGTTCGGATCACCATCCCCACCTGTAACTGCTGCTGAAAAACATTGATACGAAAACGCGAAACATTGGGAACGCTAATGGCAAAATTACATTCCAGCTCAGTTTCAAATTCCTGCCGCTGTTTCTCATTCATTAAACTATAGGCAAACAGCTTGGTCTTGTCGGCAGTCAATGTCTGTTGACCAATAGGTTTCATTAAACCCTGATGTTTAATACTCGGTGGAAAATCTGCTGAAATAAATAAATCCGAGCCACCATATTCCACGACCTTGGTCAGCATATGGAACATCATTTTACGTGCTTCTTCCAGTAATTCTGTACTATACATATCTTCCCCGATGAGAATTGTTTCTATGATGCACGCATACTGAAATTGGTTTAATTTATTTAAATGCTTATCTCAGTCGTGAAGAAACAATTCATGTTTTATTGATTACTATTTTTCCCTATTGTGCATAAACATAGTAAAGTACTCAACTTTGTTATTTTTAACTGGTTAAAAGTATGAATAAAAATTGTAAACCACATCAATGAATGACTGATTTAAAATTAACCAGATAACACAACTATGTCTTTAAATAGAAAAAAGCCCCTAAAGTTCAGGGGCTTTATCGTAACGTTATGTATAAATCTTTGATGGTCTATGACTTTTTCTTAGAAAATCAGGCACTACGTTTTAATCGAGATACACGCAGTGAATCTGCCGCCTCCAGCAAAATTTGCTGGGTTTTGTCCCAACCTAAACAACCATCTGTCACAGATTGGCCATAAGTCATCTCACAAGAAATCTTTTGCTGGCCATCAACCAGATGACTTTCCAGCATTACCCCACGCACATTGGTTTGCAAGCGTTCTGCCACGATCTGTTGCAGTACTTCAGGTTGCAGCATTGGATTTTTCGAGCTGTTGCCATGACTGCAATCAATCACCAGAGCCGGCAATTCAGCCGCATGCTTGGCTTTGATTTTTTCAATTTCTGACAACTGATAGTTCGGGCCGCTATTTGAGCCACGCAGAATCAGATGCGCTTTCAGATTGCCCTGCGATTCTAAAATACATGGTAATCCCGATTGGCCCAGACCCAGGAATTGATGGGGATGCGATGCAGATTGAATGGCATCTAGAGCAATTTGAATCGAGCCATCGGTACCATTTTTGAAACCAATGCTGTATGGCATATGGCTTGAAATTTCACGGTGAATCTGGGATTCACTGGTACGTGCACCAATAGCACCCCATGCCAGTAAATCGTCGAAATATGCTGTCGCCATTGGGCTTAAAATTTCCGATGCTATCGGCAAGCCCATTTCAATAATTTGTAAATATAACTCACGTGATTTTTCCAGGCCCAATTGCATATTGGATGAACCATCCAGATTTGGGTCATAAAGGAAGCCTTTCCAGCCAATGGTGGTACGTGGTTTTTCAATATAGGCACGCATGACCAGGAAAATTTGATCTGCGATTTGGCTTTGTAATTGTTGTAATTTCTGTGCATATTCAAGTGCAGCAACGGGATCATGAATCGAACATGGGCCGGTCACGGCCATAAAACGATTGTCTTTGCCTGCCAAGATATTTTCAATGGTTTGACGCTGATCGGTAATTTGTTGCGCCAGCTTGTTCGATAAAGGCAATTGTGCCTTTAATTGATGAGGCAAAGTTAAAATGGTTTCTTTTGCAGTTGTTTGAGTTTGTTGTAAAGCAGTATTCAAAGCATTCATTGGTCTTTCCTGGGGACTGTTTTAGTCCAATCTTTTATTTGAGCGTTATGGGTCTAATGGATTGCGTGTGCAGAGTCATCAATTGACTAAAGTAAGACCAATAAAAGTTGCTAAAGTATGAATAATTTAATGTTTGCATGAGTAAACTCCAAAAAGTGTAAGAAAAATAAGATATAAAAAAACCTGATCAGGTTTGCCGATCAGGTTATAAACTGGGTGGGCAACCTTTTCTTGCCCGAACGCGTTCAGGCAATTATCTAAATTGCCAAAAATAATAAGTTGCGTTTGAGATGACTGGTTGCTTTAACATCTTTATTTCTTCAAAAAAGTATGTGTCTTGAAATTAAAATACGCTGTATTGCCTTATTTGACAATAGTTTTATTTAAAATAAAACTACATCAATCATTAAACTTTTACTTATCATTTGCGTATAAAAAAGCCAATGAGATAAAATTTAAACTATTTATAATCATTTAGATAGCTTACATATTCTTGTTTATATTGAGTTCTACACGTCAGATCTCAACAAAAATTCCAATCACCGATTCCGCTCTACTTTATCGACAGACCTAGACTGTATTTTTAAAATTATGCTCTGCCCCATTTCCAGGCCTGAATTCAGCCAGACGATTATTTTATAATATGAAAAAAGAAGCCCAGCTATTGCAATAAACAGCTAAAATGCCCGTTATACCGAAGGCTTGATTTGTTCTACCCCCTATAACGAAGGATGTATTCATGTTCCAACATGTTGATGCGTATGCAGGTGATCCGATTCTTTCTTTGATGGAAGAATTTGCTAAAGATGAACGGACTCAAAAAGTTAATCTAAGCATCGGGCTTTATTATAATGAGGACAATATTGTGCCTCAACTTGAGGCCATCAAAGCAGCATATAAGAATATTGAAGCGAGCAATGATCAGGTCAAGCTGTATTTGCCGATGGATGGTTTAAAACCTTATAATCAGGCCACTCAAGCCTTGGTGCTGGGCGAAAACAGTCCAGCACGCCGTGATGGTCGTGCAGTCACCATCCAGACTTTAGGCGGTTCTGGTGCACTGAAAGTGGGTGCCGATTTTCTGAAAAAATATTTTCCTGAATCTGATGTCTGGGTCAGTCAGCCAACCTGGGAAAACCACATTGCCATCTTTAATGGTGCCGGCATTCACTCACATTTTTATCCTTATTTTGATGCTGCAACCAATGGTGTCAATGTACCAGCGATGCTGGAAAAATTAAGTCAGTTACCTGCTAAAAGCATTGTGTTATTACACCCTTGTTGCCACAACCCGACGGGTGCTGACCTGACTCCTGCTGAATGGGATCAGGTGATTGCAGTATTGAAAAAGCAGGATCTGATTCCATTCCTGGATATTGCCTATCAAGGCTTTGGTCAAGGACTAGAAGAAGATGCCTATGCTATTCGCGCACTGGATCAGGCCGGCATGAATTTTATTGTCAGTAATTCATTCTCTAAAATTTTCTCGCTCTATGGTGAGCGTGTGGGTGGCTTAACTTTTGTTTGTGATGATTCAGCCACTGCACAAAAAGTATTGGGCCAGCTAAAAGCCACTGTACGCCGCAACTATTCAAGTCCGGCAACTACCGGAGCATTGTTAGTGAATAATGTCTTGCAAGATGAACAGCTGACGGCATCATGGAAAGCTGAACTGCAAGAAATGCGCGAACGCATTATTAAAATGCGTCAAATTTTAAAAGACAAACTCAGCCAAACTTTACCAGAGCGTGACTTTAGTTATCTGGTTAAACAGCAAGGCATGTTTAGCTATACCGGTCTAACGGCTGAACAGGTTGATATTCTAAAAGATCAATATGGAATTTATCTGGTGCGTAGTGGACGTATGTGTGCAGCAGGCTTAAATTTAAGCAATATCGATTATGTGGCTGAATCCATTGCAGCAGTAATCAAGGCTACTGCTTAAATTGGACTAATACTTCTATTAGGCTGATATAAAAAAACGGGCAATCTGCCCGTTTTTTATTTCGTTTTTATTTGAGAATGTTTAGTCTTCAAAATGGATCACGGTACGAATAGATTTACCGTCATGCATTAACTCAAAGGCTTCGTTAATTTTTTCCAGTCCCATGGTATGGGTCACAAATGGTTCAAGCTGGATATCTCCCTTCATGGCTTCTTCCACCATACCCGGCAATTGTGAACGGCCTTTAACGCCACCAAAAGCGGTGCCTTTCCAAGTACGGCCAGTCACCAGCTGGAATGGACGGGTTGAAATTTCCTGACCTGCACCGGCTACACCAATAATGATGGATTGTCCCCAACCACGGTGAGCACATTCCAGTGCAGAACGCATCACGTTGGTATTGCCAATACATTCAAAAGAATGGTCTACGCCCCAGCCGGTTTTTTCAACAATCACTTCCTGAATCGGTTTGTCATAATCTTTAGGATTCAAGAAATCTGTTGCACCAAACTCTTCAGCCAGTTTGAATTTATCCGGATTCATATCGACCACAATAATCCGACCTGCCTTGGCTTGACGGGCACCTTGAACCACCGCCAGACCAATCCCGCCCAGACCAAATACGGCTACTGTATCACCTTCCTGAACTTTGGCCGTATTTTTCACCGCACCCAAACCAGTAGTTACGCCACAACCGAGCAAGCAGACATGTTCATGATTCGCCTCAGGATTAATTTTCGCCAAGGATACTTCAGCCACTACGGTATATTCACTGAAAGTTGAGCAGCCCATATAGTGGTAAATCGGCTGACCATTATAAGAAAAACGTGTGGTGCCATCTGGCATCAAACCCTTACCTTGCGTTGCACGAACCGCTACACACAGGTTGGTTTTACCCGATTTACAAAACAGGCATTCACCACATTCTGCTGTATACAGTGGAATAACGTGATCACCCGGTTTTACGCTGGTTACGCCTTCACCAACTTCAACCACAACACCAGCGCCTTCATGGCCCAGCACAGCAGGAAATACACCTTCAGGATCATCACCCGACAAAGTAAAAGCATCGGTATGACATACACCGGTATGGCTAATTTTGACCAAAACTTCACCTGCTTTGGGGGGTGCTACATCAATTTCAACAATTTCGAGGGGTTGACCTGGACCAAATGCGACTGCAGCACGTGATTTCATGAATAATTTATCCTTTTTGGGTTCTTTAACAGATGAGCTACAGTAACCTCTTTTTATTGTCCGATTCAACCTATAACATGATGATAATATGTACTTATAACTTTATGACTTCATAACAATTATGCAGATTAGACCATCCATGCATGCTGTCATGTTTGCTGTTACAATTTTTACAATGATGGGGTGCGGTTTGCCGATGAATGAATCAAAAAAGCAGCTTCCCATTCAGGTTCATGCCGAACACTGGTTAAACGGTTCCAATGCAGATACACAAATTACTCAAGGCCTCACCGCCTATCTGGCTTTAGATGATGCCTTTATCAGTATAGCCTCAAGGCTGCATCTGATTAATAAAGCACAATATAATATCGATTTGCAGTATTACATCTGGGAAGATGACTCGATTGGTCACCTGATGCTGGCTGAATTGTTCAAAGCCGCAGATCGTGGGGTAAAAATCCGTTTATTGATTGATGACCAGAACGGTTCCCAACTTGATGCAACCTTAAAGCAACTGGCCCAGCATCCTAATTTTGAAATTAAAATTTTTAATCCTTACACATTTAGATTGAGACAGTTGCGTCTGTTTGATTATGTTTTTCGTTTTAACCAGATCAATCACCGGATGCACAACAAGCTGATTATTGCCGATGGTGCCATAGCGGTGACAGGTGGACGCAACATCAGCCGTGAATACTTCGAAGCCAGTGAAAATTTCCAGTTTACCGATATGGATATCCTATTTTATGGCACTGCCGCTCAACATGCCAATAAAGTCTTTCAAGACTTTTGGAATGATGATTTGAGTTATTCGGTACCTCAGCTGCTGGGTAAAAGTCGACCCGAACAGCTTGCCAAATTACGTAAATATTATGAACTGACTGCCTTACAAAAAGACCAGTTAAAAAGGCGGATTGAACTGGCTGAAAAACAGATCAATGAACATTTAGAAGATCGTCCGATTAACTGGGCAAAAGCGCATTTTGTTGCCGACTCTCCTGATAAAATTCGTGGTCAGGCATCCAGAAATCAGCTGATTTACCGTCAGATCTTCCAGATTATGGGAGAACCGAAACAGCATATGGAACTGGTCTCCGCCTATTTTGTACCGACTCGCAAGGGCACGGATTATTTAACCGGTTTAGTCAAAAATGGCGCCAATGTTCGGGTACTCACCAATTCATTTTTAGCCAATGACGTTCCCTTGGTGCATGCCTTTTATCGACAGTATCGGTATGATTTACTGAAAAATGGGGTAAAACTCTATGAATTTAAGCCCTATATAGAGCGTACTAAACGCACATGGTATGAAGTGGTCACAGGTAATGTCATTCCGGCCAAAGGTAAAAATGCATCCAGCCTACATGCCAAATTCTTTGATATTGATGGCATGGTGTTTATTGGTTCCTTTAATTTTGACCCACGTTCCGCCAACTTAAACAGCGAAGTCGGATTGGTGGTCGAATCCGATACCTTACAAAAACAAATTTCGGACTCATTAGATAAATATTTACCGCAAATCGCCTATGAATTGAAACTTAATTCACAAGGTGAAGTCATCTGGATAGAGCATCATAAAGATGGTTCAAACACTGAATATCCCCATGATCCAGAATCGACACGATTCGAGCGTTTTGCCATGAAAGTTGTGTCTTATTTCCCGATTGAATGGATTATGTAATGACAAGTGAATGACATTCAAATATACATAAGTCCTTTATCTCCAAGGGAATTGCAATTTCTTTTTGTTGCAAACAGTCTAAATGTTCTTGTTTCGACATATACAGTTCAGAATTACTCATGGCATTTTCAGCAAACAGATGATCACAGACTAGGTAGCTTGCACCCGTTCGCAGTAAGCTGCTTTTGACGGTTTTATGAAAATCGGTGGCATAAGCTTTATGGGGTAATTCATGCAGCGCTTGATGGATGATCATTACCTCATATTGTTTTAGTCGATCTGTCCAATCCGGCTGTTTAGGCTCTCCAAGGATATAATCAACCCTGTTCAATTCACTGATAATTAACTTACTTTTTGATAGCTTATGTATGGCTGCTGAAAAATCGAAAGTGCTATAGTGACTTGCTGGACAACGTTCCAGCAAATGTTTAACCAAATATCCCGGCTCTGCACCAATTTCAAGAATCTCTACGGCATTTTGCTGCTGAATCAGTTCTGCATAACAATTAAAAAAATCGTATCACCAAGGTCTTTTCAGATTGACGTCTCTGTCCCACTGCTATGCCTGTTCTGGATTTTCAGGTCTATCGGGCTTGCCACTTATTTTGATGAACATTTGCGACCAACTTATTTATAGGAAATTGAAGCGTATTTATACAAAATTTCGATCAATCTATGCAAAGGTTTTACTCAGTCCACGCTTTGCTTTAACATTCCAGTTTTCGGGTATTTAGCCCATTTATCTCCTGTCGTGATTTTCCCGCAATGCAATTTTTTGATTTAAGCCGTTAATTTAAGTGATATTTTAACGCCACATAAAACCCTTGAAGATTTAGGCGCTCAAGACTGGTTTTTGTCTAAAGTCCGGGTTGAGCACGATTGTCTGTCAGACTCGGAAATCGTTGAAGGTCAGGCGGTATTAAAATCCAATCAAAATATCCACCTTGAACTGGAATGGCTAATTCAGGATACCGGCTTCGAGCTTCAGGTGCTGTTTAAAGGCATTGAAACAGCCGCAAGTGAAGAAACCCTGGTCATGATCAAAGGTGCAAAACTGATTGATGCCAATCAACAGCTGATTTCAGCACACGCCTTAAGCCTGTGGATTGATGGAACCCTGCTGCCGATGTTGCCCAATATCCGCAAAGAGATTAAATCCCGTTTAAATTTATGGGATTATGTGGAATATGATGGTTAAACCTTAGCCTATTCAGGCATATTTAACTTTTATTATGGGATATTATGGGAATCGTTTTTCATTAAACGAAGACCATTTCTATCTTTCTTACATATAAAACTGATTTTTCTGCCTGCCTATAGGTCTATTTCAGTCAATTATTAAATGGATAAATCTGCTAGATTAAAGTTGAATTCATAACAAAAAACAACTGCAATGCTTATAACCCAACAATGGCAACATATTCGTAAAGTTGTCAATGACGCTCAAAAAGCTGCAATGCACTGCTCTATTGCTACGGTAGATAGCAACTTGCAGCCTACTGTTAGTCCTATCGAGACTCTATTTCTTAAAGAAAATCCAAGTGGGTTTTTCTTTGACACCTATACAGAATCGTTGCAACAGAATCTGCCACAAAATAGTAAAGCCTGCATTCAGGCAGTCAACAGTAGCCGCTTATTCTGGTTGAAAGCCTTATTGAAAGGTGAGTTTAGTGATTATCCTGGCGTGCGGCTGTATGTAGAAATTGGCGATCTTCGTCTTGCTAATGCCGAAGAACTAACCCAGATTTCACGACGCATTCAAAGCCTAAAATGGACGAAAGGCAGCCATACCCATGTACGGGGTTTTCAGGTGCACGATTTTAAATGGGTGAAATATCCCAAGATGATGCCTTTTGATCAATAAAATCTTTAATTTTTTTATTCCCAAAACTTACTTATAGTAAGCCTATTTCATTAAATAACTGAGCATAGGCTTCCGCTTTTTTTTCAATTGCCAAGGGATAAGCACGTGATGAAGATGGCATCCGATATAAAGTCAGCTCACGTTCAATAAAACAGGTCGTTGAAGGATGTCCAATAAGTGGTTTTTCAGTGCCTGCAGGCATGGAGAGCATCAGAGTATCGGTGGCTTTATCCCCTGTGGTCATAATGCTGTGGCATTCAGGAATCTGCTGTAGAAGCTTACTTAAATCGGTTGCTTGAGCAATGTGCAGAAATTTATCCGAAGCATTGCCTCTTAAACGAATAATTTGATATGCCGTATCAAAAATTGCAATGCCTTTTTCAGCCAAAAAGTCACGGATCAGTTGTTCTTTGAATTTTTTGTTGGCTACCTCTAAAAAGTGTTCTTTATCTTGGAAGAAAACCAAGCCAAAAATTTTCCACATGTCATTTTGATAATTGGGATAATAAAACTCCATTTTCCAGCGAGCTTTAGGCGGAGGAAAGCTGCCCATCATCAGCAATTTGGCATTTGAAGGTAAAAAAGGTTCCAGTGGGTGAGTTTCTATTTCCAGTTCGGTGCTCATAACAGTCCATTTATCGATATTCGGTTTAATTTAAAACATTTGACGGACTTTATCTGCTACCTGTTTGCCCCAAAGTGCATAAATTTCCTTGCTGGGATGAAAGCCATCCGCCGCCATTTCTAAGTTTAAGGTTTTAAAACGCTCCAGATCGTATTCAATCCATTGCATATTGGCTTGCTGCTGTACAAATTTTGCAAGATTTTTATTCATGCCTTTAGCATATTGCCCAAATAACCATGCCAGTGGATTAGGTAAAGCTGGAAACAGGTTCATTGGCGGCACGCCAGATGCAATAACTAATTCAGGCATGAATTTCCGGTTAATTTCTGCATAAAGTTGTTGCTGCTTTTGAATCCAGTCTTTAGGCTGCGTCAGTTTGGTAATGTCGTTCACCCCGACAGAGGTAATCACCACATCAAAGTGTTGAGCCGACATATTCTTTACCGTTTGAATCACTTGTCCGCTGGTATGACCGGTTGTTGCTTCAAGTTGATAACTGATTTCATATCCATCTTGTAACTGGTTCAGCACTGCCCCGAGTAAAGCATCGTCCTGAATTTCAACGCCTACACCTGCTGCTGCAGAATCACCTAAAATCAGGATAGATAATGGTTTCCCATTTCCAACCATTCCCTGACGGCTTCCTTCCGGTTCGGGTAAGCGTAAAGTATTTTTTTTAACAGCATTACCTTGAATAATTAAAGATGGAATCAGGGCGATGGTTGAAATTTTTAACAGCATAAACAATAAAATTCACAATGATATTTGTATCAATATAGGAGTTTATGGGGTGAGACGCATTGACTTAAATTACAATAAGTTTCATCTAATTAAATATTAAATGTGCTGCATCAGGTCAGTAGTTATCTAGGGCTGAGGGTGGTCGATATCTGCTGATGATGTTATTTTTTATCGAGCTTAGTTTTACAATGTTTTTCCCGCGTATAAAAAAGCCCATTGAATGGGCTTTTTAAGATTCTAAAATCAGCCTAATTTATTCACCAGTTTCAGCGGCAAAATTTTCATGGCCAAACCGAGCGGCAACCAAGGCCACTGTGGCACATAAGCTTTAACTGGGGCTTTTTCAATGGCCTTGACCAATAAATGCGAACCGGTTTTTTCATCCACTTCAAAAGGCAGTTTCTTGGCACCTTCATTCAGTTCAGTACGGATATATCCCGGGAAAATGGTGGTGACTTTAATTGGGGTATCAATCAGTTCAGCACGAATGCCTTCTGCCAAATGTGCAACGCCAGCTTTACTTGCCCCATAAGCCGTTAAGTGTTTAGGCATACCACGCATTGCACTCATCGAAGAAATCATCACCAGATGACCTGCATTTTGCGCACGGAAAATTTCCACCGCAGCTTCACATTGTGCCAAAGCTGAAATGAAGTTGGTTTCTACGGTCGCCTTGTTAATTTCAAAATTACCTTTGCCAATACGACGACCTTCACCCACACCCGCATTGACAATAATACGGTCAATCGTGCCAAACTCTGCTTTAAAGGCGCGGAACACTTCAAAGACCTGATCGTAATCGGTCACATCTAAAGTTTTGGCAATGACTTTCACGCCATACTTGCTTTCCAGCTCTTGTTTTAAAGTTTCCAGACGCTCCAGACGACGCGCACAGATGGCTAGGTTATAACCTTTTTGGGCAAATTCGCGTGCCATACCTGCACCAATCCCTGAACTTGCCCCGGTAATTAAAATTGTTTTCGCCATGTTTTCTTCCTTTGCTATTTTTTTAATCAGATCCATGTCAATAACTTGGAATCTTCCGCTTTAATAAAATGATGTTCATTCAAGCTTAATAATTGAGCTTCATTCCCCACCAAACGCAATGTGGTCATGCTGGTATTGGCAATGGCCCAGTTCAGGGCAAAAGTCCGGTTTGCATTTAGTTCTAACAGTTTTCCGGCAGCCACTGAAATAACGCCACCGGAGGTAAATACCACAGCATAACGGGGTTTGGTTTTGGCCAGTTCATTACATAACTTTTGCAATGCTGTTTCCACCCGGTTTTTAAAATGTGGCCAGGATTCATCATATTCATGATGATAGTCACCACCGGTCCAGCGCTCAATGGCCCCTTCAAAAATTTTCGCCAGATAAGCACGCGGATTTTCTTCTTTGGCCACATCCTGCTTTAACAAGTGTGGTTCATTAAAGCGTGGTTCGTACTTGGCAAAAACTTGCTGGTGATTAAACTCATTCCATGCATTGTCAGTCTGAATTTCAGCTTCGGGAAAACATTCGGCTAAAGCAAGTTGCGCCGTTTGCTGATGGCGTTGCATCGAACCAGCCACCACATAGGGCGTTTCTTTTAGAATCTGATCGAAATATTGGCCCAATAATTTCGCCTGTAATTCCCCATTAGGGGAAAGCTGATCATAGCTTTCCGTTCCAAAAGAAGCCTGTCCGTGACGAATCAGATAGATTGTGGTCATGATGGCATCAGCTCCTTAAATTTGGCGATATATTTTTGCGCAAGTTCATTGGCTTCAAGTTTCTGTAAACCAATCAACTTAAGCGCACGGATATGCAAGGCATGAATCACAATCCAAAAATCCTTAAAAGCTGGATTATTGGTTTGTTTGTGGAAATAACGATAATAGATTTGTTGTGCAATCACGGCTAAACGGAAAATGCCGAACACTTCATAAAAGGTCCAGTTCTCAGGTTGCAAGCCGGTTTTTTCTAAATAATAATCCACGACTTCTTGACGCGTGAACATGCCTTTTAAATTGGTCGGCTGACGACGGGTGGCTTTAAAAATGTGGTTGTCGCTTTCTTCCACCCAATAGGCCAGTGCGCAACCCAAGTCCATTAAAGGATCACCAAGTGTAGCCATTTCCCAGTCCAGCACCCCAATCACTTGAGTCGGATGGTTTGGGTCTAAAATCACATTATCAAAACGCCAATCATTATGAATGACGCAGGTTTTTGAATCGGCAGGGATATTATCTTTCAGCCAGTTACGAACATACTTGAATGAAGGCACATTTAAGGTTTTTGCTTTTTCATAGCGCGCATCCCAGCCTTCAACCTGACGGCGGCAATAGCCCTCACCTTTACCCAATTTTTCCAGTTCTGTACCGACATAAGGTACTTGATGCAGCTCGATCAGTTTGTCGATGACATTAATACACAGTTCGTGAGTCTGGGCTTCATTAAAGTTCAGCTCTTTAGGTAAATTGGCACGTGGAATAATGCCTTCTACGCGTTGCATCACATAGAAGTCACAGCCAATGACGGATTCGTCCTGACACAGCGCCAGCATTTCAGGCAAGACCGGATAGAAAGGGGCCAGATTTTTTTGCACGTTGTATTCACGTGCCATATCATGGGCAGATTTGGCTTTGGTCCCTTTAGGTGGGCGACGTAAAATTAAGTCAGCATTATCGTATTTCAAACGATAAGTCCAGTTGGATGCCCCGCCTGAATATTGCGTAACTTCTACCTGACCTTGTAAATCAATGCCTTGTGCTTTGAGCCAATGTTCAACCGCCATGACATCTAACTCTTCACCTTGACGGACATTTCCACCCACATCAATAACTGACATTCTTATTTCCCTACATCTTCAATTTCAAAAGACTTCTTCGCTTGCTTATTTATAGCTAATTCATTGTTCATAAACAGCAAAATTTTCAGGCAAGTTGTAAGAAGTCTCAACACATATTTCTCTATTTAATCTTTTTACGATTCTTTCTTATGACGTGAGCTATAACCGCGTTTTGCCAGTTCAAGTTTGGCAATCATGCCTTTATGTACTTCATCCGGACCATCGGCCAAACGTAAACTACGTGCCTGAGCAAAGAAACCGGTCAGTGGTGTATCACGTGAAACGCCGGCACCGCCGTGAATTTGCATGGCCATATCCACCACTTTTTCCAGTACACTTGGCGCAACCACTTTAATTGCTGAAATTTCAGTCAGTGCTGCCATATTACCCAAAGTATCCATCTTATAAGCAGCATAAAGTGTAAGTAAACGTGCCTGGTCAATGGCGACCCGTGCTTCTGCAACGCGTTCCAGATTGCCACCCAGTTTTAAGATTTCCTTGCCAAAAGCGGTACGGCTCATACCACGATCAATCATCAGCTCAAGTGATTTTTCCGCCGCGCCGATACAGCGCATGCAATGGTGAATACGGCCCGGCCCTAAACGGCCTTGCGCAATTTCAAAACCCTGGCCTGCACCGCCAATAAAATTGGCTACCGGTACTCGTACATTGTTAAAGCTGATTTCGCCGTGACCATGTGGTGCATCATAGTCTCCGAACACTGGCAGCATGCGTTCAATTTTCACCCCCGCCTTATCAATAGGAACCAAAACCATAGAATGTTGGTGATGACGGTCTTTGCTTGCATCAGGCGTATGGGCCATAAAAATGATGATTTTGGCATTTGGATCGCCTAAACCCGATGACCACCATTTACGGCCATTCAGAACAATTTCGTCTCCCTCAACAACCGCCGTCGCCTGCATATTGGTGGCATCAGAGGATGCCACAGCAGGTTCAGTCATGCAAAACACTGAACGGATTTTTCCTTCAAGCAGTGGCGTTAACCATTGTTGCTTCTGTTGTTCAGAACCATAACGCCATAATACTTCCATATTGCCGCTATCAGGTGCATTACAGTTAAATACGATTGGCGCAATTAAACTACGACCGGAAAGTTCGGCAATATGTGCATATTCCTGAACTGAAAGCCCTTGCCCAAGTTCAGGACAAGGTAAAAACATATTCCAGAGACCTGCTGCCTTGGCCTTATTTTTTAATATTTCAAGTTGAGTCGGCCATTGCCATGTTGTCCAGTCATCCCCTTGATTGAGCTCATGAACATCATTCCAAAACTCGGTTTCAACCGGTTCTATTTCATTTTTTATAAAGGCTTTGGTCCGTTCAATAAAATCCTGTGTGCGTGCTGACAATTCAAACATGGCAACTTCCTTAAAATATTATGTGATCTAATCTTTACAACAACATAACCTGAAAACTATTATGAATAAAATGATTTAATTCAATAAAACATCATGAATAGTATGCATAATAAAGCCGTGATTGATATGGCTGTTTTTCATCGCATAGACATCAACTTATATCCCTTATTTATTGCTGTTTATGAACAAAAAAGCATTTCCAAGGCTGCGCAGATTTTGTGTATTAGCCAATCTGCTGCCAGCCATGCCCTCCAGCGTTTAAGACAGCACTTACAGGATGACTTGTTTGCACGTGCTGGCAGTAAAATGTTGCCTACACCTTTTGCCGAGCAGATTTATCCGGTCGTTAAAAATGCACTGGTTGCCATTCAAAATATATCCATACAAAAACAAAGTTTTGATCCCAGCATGGTGCAAAGCCTAAAAATTACAGTACATGATGAAATTGAACCGATGATTTTTCCCAAACTGGTTCAGCACTTCCAAAGACTGGATCTGGATATTCAATTTTTCAGTAGCAAACTCGACCGTAAAAGCATTGTGACTGACCTTGCTACCCAGCAAATAGATTTTGTCATTGATCTGGAGCAAAATTTTGGTGAAAAAATTCAATTCCAAAAACTCGTGCAAGACCATTTTGTGGTATGTACCCAGCAGCAAAATATGAATGAACAAATCTATCTCGCCTCGTCGCATATTGGCGTTTCATCACGGCGTACTGGTGTTTTAGTTGAAGATATTTATTTAAACCGTCAACAACTGTCACGACAGATTTCTTTACGCTGCCAGCACTATTCAACTGCTTTACAGATTTTGCTGCAAAATCCAAAATCGGTTTTAACTATTCCTCAAAATTTGCTGACTCATTTGCAAGTTTCTCCAGCATTAAATATTTTCCCGGTGCCTGTAGACATGCCGCTTATTTATTTGGGAATGTATTGGCATAAAGATTTGAAAGAAAATTCACGGCATCATTTTTTGCGAAGCGAAATTTCTAAAATTTTTACTTAGGCTATTTTATAGTTGGGTAATTAACTTGCTTAGGCTATTTGAACGTGAAATCAATATATGTCATTTCTAAAAAAGGGTCTTGTTATAGCTTAGCTTCCGCATGAAAAAAACATAGAATCTACTTAGGCTATTTACATTATCTTTGGCATGGAAAATTGATCTATGTTATTTGTGATTCAAATATAAGCTATTGCCGAATAAATAAACGAAATGCTGAATTGGTAAGGGATTGAGTGCTATTTGGTTATTTATTCAGCCCTTAATTTATGCCAATTCACTTAAACTTGACCTCCATATTTTTCTCATTTTTATAGATAAATTGGCGCTGAAATTTCCGGCTCATTTATCCAAAATTTTTCTATGTTAGCAAATCTCTCCCCTTTCTGGCTCATTGTATTGGGCATGCTACTGTGTGCGATTTTATTTCTTGTTTTTCGAAAAATTAACCTGTATTTGACCCAACTTTTTAAACCCTTCAAAAAAGGGAAAAAATACTGGTGTAAAGTCATTGCTGTCAGTGATGGTGATACCCTGACCTGCACACGTTTTAACTTACGACGTTCAAAAACCAAACTTCGCTTTGCCTATATCGATGCCCCAGAATCGACACAAACTTATGGCAAGGAATCACAGCATCTGGTTAAAAAGATGGTCTATTACAAACTGGTCCGTGTCGAGATTACCGATGTCGATCGTTATGGCCGCTGCGTTGGGGTGATTTATCGTTTTAGACGCAATATCAATCAGGAACTGGTCAAACGTGGTGCTGCCTGGGTATACGAGGAATATATTAAAAATCCGACTCAAAAACAAAAATGGCTGGCGCTACAAAACCAGGCCAAAAAGCAGAAAAAAGGCTTATGGAAAAATTCACATCCGGTACGTCCCAGAGTTTATCGTAAGCAAAATAAATAGCATTCAAGTATAGAAAAACAATGACGTTAAAAAGGGAGTTGAGTGAGTATGATCACATCAAATTTTCTCTATAAAAATAAAGTGGCCTGTTTTAAGCTGGCCACTTTAATAGCTATTTTTGAGAGTTAAAGATAATAAGCCAATTGAACCAGCAGCCGGAATACCCCGACAATAAGGGCTAAAGCAAAAAATCCACCCAGCCATAACACAATAAACCACTGCGTTTGTGAAAGTTTCATTATTACTTCCTAATGATAGCCTTTATCACCAATACGTACTTTGTCGCGGAAGACCCAGTAAGACAACCCTGTATAAATAATAATGATTGGAATCAATAGCAATGCACCAATCAGGGTAAATAACTGACTACTTTGAGGTGCTGCTGCCTCCCAAATAGTGACTGAACGCGGAATGATATAAGGCCATAAACTGATCAGAAATCCAGTATAGGCCAGGAAAACCAGTGCCAAAGTATAAACAAATGGACTCAGTTCCTTACGTTGCTTGCAGGCACGTAACGCCAGGTAGGTAAATACTAAAACCAGAATGGGAACCGGACTGAAATAGGTAAGCTGAGGCTGGCTAAACCAGCGTTCAGCAATTGCAGGATGGGCCAAAGGCGTATAAATACTGACGCAACCGAAAATGATGAATAAGGCAATAATCAACTTTGGCATGAGCTGAAACATTCGATTTTGTAAGTCTGCATCTGTTTTAAAAATGAGCCAGCCACAGCCCAAAGTGGCATACAGCACCACCACTCCAACCCCAGTAAAAACCGAAAATGGCGTGAGCCAATCTAAACCGCCTCCAGTGTAAACCCCATTGGTGGTTTTAATGCCTTGAATATAGGCTCCCAGAATGATGCCCTGGAAAAATCCGGTCAGAATAGAGCCCCCTATAAAGGCCATATCCCAAAGATGGCGGTTACGTCTGGATTTAAAACGAAATTCGAAAGCTACTCCACGGAAAATAAGGGCAACAACCATCAAAATGATAGGCAGATATAGTGCAGAAAGTACCGTCGAATACACCAAAGGAAAAGCGGCAAATAGGCCTGCCCCGCCCAACACCATCCAGGTTTCATTGCCATCCCATACTGGAGCCACGGTATTCATCATCACGTCACGTTCTTGTTGCGGTTTAAAGAAAGGAAACAAGATGCCGATACCTAAGTCAAAGCCATCCAGTACCACATAAATCAGCACACCAACCGCAATAATTACAATCCAGATAAAAGATAAATCAATCATTTGTCATTCTCCTGGTGGTTGTCTAAAGGCTGACCATCCAGCTCTTCATCGGTACTGCCCAATGGACGATGTGAAGCTTGAATAACCTTCTCTTCACTATGCGGCATATAATGAACAAATTCCGGGCCTTTATGCATGATTCGGAGCATGTAATAGATGCCAACCCCGAACACTACGCAATACACCAGTACAAAGATAATCAGGGTTAATCCAACCTGTTCTGCCGACACCGGGGACAGTGCATCTTTAGTCCTTAATACCCCATACACGACCCAAGGTTGACGTCCAACCTCTGTAGTAAACCAGCCAGCCAGCATGGCGATAAAACCCGAAGGTCCCATTATCAAGGCAAAACGGTGAAACCCTGAACTTTCATAAAGACGACCAGTTTTTCTGAGCCATAAACCGACTAGCGCCAATAACAGCATCAACACGCCCAAGCCCACCATGACCCGGAAACTCCAAAAAATAATGGGTGAGTTTGGACGGTCTTCAGGTGCAAATTCTTTCAAGCCCGGCACTTTACCGTTCATGGAATGGGTCAGGATCAGACTACCGGCATTGGGAATGGCCAATCCATAGCGGGTCTGCTCTGCCTGCATATCCGGAATACCAAACAGATACAGCGGCATGCCTTGGTTATGGTTGGTTTCCCAATGTCCTTCTATTGCGGCAATTTTTGCAGGTTGATGCTTTAAGGTATTAATACCATGCAGATCGCCAATCAGAACCTGCAAAGGGGTAAGCACCAATATCATCCATAAGGCCATGGAAAAAGAGGTTTTGACCATGGCATCACGGTGTCCTTTCAATAAGTGCCACGCTGCTGTACTTGCCACCAGCAAGGCAGAGACCAGAAATGCAGCCATTGCCATATGCGCCAAGCGATACGGGAAAGAAGGATTGAAAACAATGGCTAACCAGTCCTGCGGAACGATAATGCCATTTTCAATACTGAAACCTTGTGGTGTCTGCATCCAGCTATTGGATGAGAGAATCCAGAACATGGAAATACAGGTTCCGAGAGCCACCATGACCGTGGCAAAGAAATGTGCCCGAGGACCAACACGCCCCCAGCCAAACAGCATAATGCCCAGGAATCCGGCTTCAAGGAAGAATGCACTGAGCACCTCATAGGCTAGAAGTGGCCCGGTTACACTACCGGAGATGCGTGAAAATTCACTCCAGTTGGTTCCGAACTGGTAGCTCATGACCACACCGGAAACCACGCCCATACCAAAGGCAATCGCAAATATTTTGACCCAAAACTTGAACAGGTCCTGATAGACCGGATCTTGAGTTCTTAGCCAGCGCCATTCTAAAACCGCCAGAAAGCTTGCCAGGCCAATGGAAATAGCCGGGAAAATAATATGAAAAGAGACAGTAAAAGCAAACTGAATACGTGCAAGCTCAAGTGCTGTTAATCCTAGATTCATAACCTCACCTTTTTTAATTTATTCATCTGCTGATTGATCATGCAGATTTTTAGGGATGTCATTTTGTTGTTTTGAACAGTTTTTAGAATACGCTTAAATTTTAAACAAAGTATGTTGCTTTAATATTTCCAGCCCAATTAACTAACCTGAAATAAAGCCTAACCTGCTAGCTTTCATTGACCTGTATTTTGACCAGGAATCTTGATCCCGGCCTGATTTGAACTTGAACAATCATATAAAGAAGCATAAAATTGCAGATAGTTAGTTACCCTGGTTAACTATTATGAATTCCTTACTCAGGTTCCGTCCCTCACTGCTGCGCTGCGCACGAATGATGAGTGATGAAATCAATACAATTTTACTTCCCTATCAGCTTAATTATTCCTTATGGCAAATCCTGTTTGTGATTCAGGAAAAGCATGGTTGTACCTCTATAGAAATGGCAGACTATTTAAATGTGTCCAAACCATCGATTGCCAAGCGTATACATGTGCTGATGCAAATGGGTGTTTTGAGCCAAATCGAAACTGAAGACAAACGTCAAAAAAAACTGATGCTGAGTGATCAAGGCATAGCGCTTTTTCAACAGTGTGCTGCCGAAATCGACAACTTTGAAAGACAGCTGATTCAAAACCTGGATCAGCAAGATATTCAACGCTCCATCAAGATTTTGCATGCCATCATAAATGATCTTGAAATCAACAAAACAGGTGAACAGCATGAGTGATAATGCCCCCTTATGGACAAGAAATTTTATTCTTGTCAGTTCCATTAACTTTCAGCTGGTACTGACCTTTTATCTTCTTGTGGTGGTTATTGTCGGTTATGCCGTTGCTGAACTGGGTGCGACAACTGCTCAGGCAGGTCTAGTTTCCGGATTATTTATTGTTGGCACCCTGATTGGCCGTTTGCTTGTGGGTAAGTTTCTGGAACGTTTTGGCCACAAAACCACCATGATTGTAGGGTTAATTGGATTTCTGATTTTTTCCGGATTCTATTTCATTCCCCTGAATGTCGCTGCCTTGCTGGGTGTACGTTTCATGCATGGTTTTATGATGGGCATGGCATCGACCGTATTGGGAACCATCATTGCCCAGATTTTACCGCCAACCCGTCGTGGTGAAGGTATTGGCTACTACAGCATGAGCAGTACTTTGGGTACCGCAATTGGCCCTTTTCTAGCTATCTGGATGATGCTGCATGTCGGTTATAACGCGATTTTTGCCTTATCTACCTTCATTGCTATGTGCTGTTTAATTGTGGCATTGATGATTCAAGTTCCCAACTTACCACAACATCCCAAAACAGTTGAAACTCAAGTCAGCGTAAAAAAACCAAGTTTTATTTCCCAGTTTATTGAAATGAAGGCCCTACCTATTTCAATCATTATGCTATTGGCATCGATTTGCTATTCGGGTGTGCTGTCCTTTATCAATTTCTATGCCAAAGAAATCGATCTGGTTGAAACCGCTTCTTTCTTCTTTTTGATGTATGCCATTGCCATCTTGATATCACGACCATTTACTGGCCCGCTGATGGATCGTAAAGGTGAAAACATCATTATGTATCCGGCCTTTATTATCATGGCCATTGCCCTGATTTTATTAAGTCAGGCACACAGTTCATTTATGCTGCTACTTTGTGCAGGCTTACTCGGTTTTGGCTATGGCAACATTCAGTCGGTTTGCCAAACCGTGGCCGTGAAAAGTGCCAACATTGAACGGATGGGCTTTGCCACCTCAACATTTTTCATTTTCCTCGATGCAGGCCTAGGTTTTGGTCCTTATTTCATTGGCCAGGCACTCGGCTATATTTCCTATTCACAGCTGTATTTTTATAGTGCTATGGCTGTATTGGCTTGTATCGTCATCTATTTTCTGTTGCATGGACGTACTGCAAGCAAACGTCAGCAGGCTTCTGCTTAAAGCTTAAGTATCACATTCAATTTAAATCTGTAATTCAAACGGCGGCGTTACTCCAAGGAGTGAGCCGCGTTTTTTTATAAATAGCTGAAAGAAAAAGAAGTAATATTCGAAGATTATCTTCTAAAAAATTATCTGCTATAAAAAATAAACCACACCCTCCTTGAGCCAGCCATAAAATACGGTTTGATGACTCGGCGCAAGAAAGGATGCTGATCTAAAAATTATTTAAACACTTTAAAACGGGCTGCATCATCCATATAGCCTTTGTCTTTGGCTTCACCTTCTACCGAACCAAACACGAGCTGGGCACGAAGTTTCCAGCTGGCAGGAATATCCCATTCTGCATGAACCTGTTCATCGACAATTGGGTTGTAATGCTGAAGTGAAGCACCCAAGCCATCGGTATGTAAGGCCGTCCAAGTGGCAAACTGAGCAATCGCGGTAGAATGTTCCGCCCAAACCGGGAAGTTATCGGCATATGACGGGAACTGCTCTTGCAAGCCTTGAATCACATCCATATCTTCAAAGAATAAAACCGTACCCACGCCCGCAGCAAAGCTGTCCATTTTGGCAGTGGTTTTTGCTGCGCTTTCTTCGTCTTTTGCATAGGCCTTAAGTTGTTCTTTTACAAAGCCCCAAAATTTCTCATGCTGCTCATTAAACAAAATCACTGCACGTGAAGATTGCGAGTTAAACGATGATGGACTTTGCTTAATGGCATGCTTGATCAAATCAGTTAAATATTCAGGACTTTGCTCTACATTTTTACCTATGGCATAAATGGTACGGCGTTTATTAATTAAATCTAAAAACTGATTCGACATTTGATGAAATCCTTTGATATTTCTTCGGGAAGATTTTAGACAAGCTGCCCACACTGTTAAGCAAATGTGAAATATCAACTTTTACAACAATGCAGACAAATACTTGCAGTGAGCCTACCATATGCAATAACTATTACAATTTCTAGTATATTTTATTGATAATTAAATCTTTAATTTTTTATATGCAAAGGTTTAGTTCCCTCAAAGCAGTTTTAAGATATTCTATCTTAATAAAAAAATCCCCCAATATTTGGAGGATTTTTACTATATTTCAGCAAAGTTTAGAATTTAGCATTCAACACATTTTGCGGCACTTTATTCTTCCAGAGATCTCGTAAAGTTGGCAAATAGAATTTTTCACCAATTTCGACCAACTCGGCATCAATCAACGCATGAACTTCATGCATAAATAGATAATCAAGTTCAACTGTTTTCAATTTTGGATGATTTTTGGCAAAGGCTTTACGCTTTTGTTGTGCAGTTTTAACCAATTGATCTGCATAATTTTTATTTTTAAATTGGGAAATTGCATTTAAACGCAATTCAATAATCCCCCAGCCACCCACCAATAATTTGAACAGTTCAAAATCTTCAGTGGTTGATTCCCAAGTCATTTCATCCAGATTTTCATCATTAGGAAGTACCGGAAGTAGCAGCTCCATCACACTTGGGAAAATCTTCTTAAAATTCAAAATAAATTTAACAGGATGCTCACCCGGATAATCCTTGAATTGCACCTTTTTCTGAACATCTGTTAAATAAATATTGAGCATTGAAAATTTCCGCATGTAAGTTACTGTATTCAATAAGTTTAAAAATAGCCTATCAAAATTCTATCAAAACTTTAGAAAAACAGTATTTTGAAGTGTTGCGTATTTTAGCAATTATGCCAATTTATTCAACGCTAAATTAAGCTTTATAAATCTCACTAATTGGGGACATACACTCTTATTTCGACATATAAATAACAAAGCTTAAGACAAAACAATCAAAACTTGGTTCTATTTCTATATTGGGCATACAATTAAAAAGCTTAATTAAAGCAGACCCTATTTCGGCCAGCATTTTTAGCTTTGTATAAACGTTTATCTGCAATTTCTAAAGCACTAATGAACTGAGATTCTGTATCTATTCGAGCTGCACCAAAACTTACAGTAGCTTTAATATTATTAATAAAAAGTTGATCTTCAATTTTTTTGCGTAAGCGCTCAACTAAAGCTAATGAAGATTTTTCATCTGAACTTTGCAGCAATATAATAAATTCTTCTCCGCCATATCTGCCGATAACATCACCTTCCCTAATGTTGGATCTGCATATGTCCGCAATTGTGCACAAGATTTTATCCCCTACGGTATGTCCCCATGTATCATTTATAATCTTGAAATGATCAACATCACACATCACAAGATAAACTTCACCATGCTGCATTTTTTTAAACAAATCTTCTGTTTTTTCTAGAAAACCATTACGGTTATACAGCTGCGTTAAAGGATCTTTCAACCTTTCTTCGTTAATGATACTAAACCTTTCTTTTACAGCTACAGCTGAAACGACAATTGCAAACCACAGACTGAGGAGTATATTTACTGCAATCATCATCATCCACCACTTTGTTGTGGCTAAGGTGACCATTTGCACATTTTGAAGGTATACAATGACTATTAAAGTTCTGATAACCGCATAAGCAACTAAGAGAAAGTAACTAAAGCATAAAAGCTTTTCCAAGACCTCTGTTCTTTTCAATAAAACATACACTTTCGGAAGTGCTAAGGCCTCTAAACATAAAATCACAATATTAATTATGACTATGCGTGGCCATAACTGCTCATCGATATACTTGAAATATAAAAGTGAAGCCATAGCCGCTATCACAAAAAGAGAAGCTACAAATATATTTAACCTGGAATTGGCTTTTAATAGCATTCCATGTGCGACTGCCCACGCCCCGCCTAAATAGAAAAGTGCAAACCAGGGTGCAGTCAGTTTCAGTTGTACATTGGTCATCAGAGTCTGTGCACCTAATGCTACTGATGGCAAAATACAACTCAGCCCCATCCACAATAAATATTGGGGAGCTTTAAAGCATAAATGTGCAACAACAAAGACGGCACCAATGAGCATTAAGCAAATCGGGTAAACTAACAAAAAATACTGGGTATCTGGTAAGTTCACGGACTGAATGACACCTAGAGCTGTGTAGTTTTTATTCTAAATTGTTTAGCTAAAATTATTCAATAAATATTTATTTTTAATAATAAAAGCTGTATTTTTTATCATTCCTGCTCTGAAGAAGTTCGTTAATTCACATTTTATCTGATTGCCGGGTAGGAATGCTAAGAACTGTCCAATAATGAAATATGTAATCATAATTAAAATTGTGACTACCAGTATGGTCTGGTTATTTACTCTTCCGTTTTTCTATAGGGCTTTAAAGGATGTAAATCCTGATCACTTTCGTGAACATCTAAATGATTTACCAAACCTAACAGTACTAACTCTTCATCAATTATTTGACCAGTTACTCTTTCCTTATGGATTGGCTTGGGTCTACTTCTAATTCCTGGCATTTGGTTTACTAGTTACTTAGGACACCGATATTTAACTTATCACTCCAAAACTACCGATGCTTTTCTTAAATAAAAAATCCAATCAGAGGTAATTGAAGTTAACATAAAGGTTAAGAAAGTGATTTATATCAAAATAATTTTTCATTTCGTATAAGGTATATTAAGTTAATTTTAGAAATACTTAAAAATGAAGAAATTAGAAATCATCTTTTCAGTAATTTTAATCCTCGTTATTTTGTATGGGATCCAATGGATGTTTCATGGTTTTCCAACAGGAAATTAGCATTTCCCTATCAAGTCTTCCTTCTGATTCAAGGTGAGTAATCGTTTTAATGCTTTACATTACATCAATACCGAAATGGCGCAAAATGACAGCCCAGGCAAGAAAAATAAGGATAGTCATTACGCAACACATGGCTAGAGACAGCCAGAATCCATAATGCTGATAAAGTATTGGAAATGCTAAAAACATAGGTCATGTCGGGACTACATACCAAAAAGTATACCAAGCATGATTGGAAATTTTCTGGGGATCTTGATTCTCAATTTTCATCCATATCAGCACCAGTACCGTTACCATAGGTAAGGCTGCAATCAATCCCCCACACGGTCACTACGTTTAGCAACTTCTGAAATTAGTATGACCATCCCAGCAGTTATAGCATATTTAGCAACAAGCCAAACCATATGCATTTCCTATATGAAATAAAACTCTATTTATAGGTCGTTTAAATCACCTACACGCTTTATTCAATCTATAGATTACTAATTAGACAAAAAATTTATCATTCTTGTCATCGATTTAAGTTGTATTACGAATCAAAAAATTTAGCTGTGTAATCAAAATCATGGCTCTGGAAAATTAACAAAGGCCTCACAAAGTTGTGAGACCTTTTGATAAATTAAACAGTGATATTCTGTGCCTTGGTTTGTTCCTCTATTTCTCGAAAGTCATTGGATTTTGTGTTTTTCTTCCTATTTTTAACTTTCTTATAACAATATCCGGCTGCCACACCTGCACCAATTAAAGTTAATAATTTCATATTTCACCTCAACCAATCAGAAATCCAAGCATATATAACTATCACTTATACCGATTGCACTCCAAGCCCAGTTCGATAGCTTTTTGTATGGTAGGTAAATTTATGTGTATTAAATAAAGCCCACCTTTCGATGAGCTTCTACTTTCTGACTATTCACTATAAATCTGTACTAACAAACACACTTTCAATAAAAGCATCTGCTTCATGATCATCCAGTACTTCAATGTTTACGTCTAAATGAATAACTTCAGCCCCAGTCTTTTCTTTAAATTCTGCGAATTTTTGGGTAAGAAATTCTTGTATTTCATCTTCAAGCTTGGTTCTTTCAATGCGATATTCTTTTAGTGCTTCTTTCACAGACAATCCCCATGGGCTTTTAATTGTGCAATTAATTTACCATAAAGATCAAAAAAGCCCACCATTTGGCGAGCTTTTAAATTAAAACATCAAGCATAATCAATCATCGGCAGTTAATTTTTCCATATCTTGTACGCATATATGCCCCAGATAAAAAACCACTTATGAACAATTGATAGTTGTTCCCGTCCTTAGATGCTTATTTCACATTAGGTGAAACCATATTTTCAGGAATCACCACGGCATCAAACTGTTCCGCAGTCACCAGATTCAGTTCAACAGCGACCTGTTTTAAGGTTTTACCTTCCTTATAAGCCGTTTTTGCCACCTTCGCTGCATTTTCATAACCAATTACCGGGTTTAAGGCAGTCACTAACATCAGTGAGTTATGCAGGAAGTGATCAATTTTTTCCCGGTTTGGCTCAATGCCCACCGCACAATGGTCATTGAAGCTATTACATGCATCACCCAATAACTGAATCGATTGCAATAAGTTAAATGCTATCACCGGCATAAATACGTTCAGTTCAAAATTACCCGAAGCCCCTGCCACGTTAATGGTCGTATCATTTCCCAGCACTTGTGCGACCACCATGGTCATGGCTTCACTTTGGGTTGGATTGACCTTGCCAGGCATAATGCTTGAGCCAGGTTCATTTTCAGGAATGCGAATTTCGCCAAAGCCACAACGCGGACCACTGGCCAACCAGCGAATGTCATTGGCAATTTTATTTAAACTGCTGGCTAAAGTTTTTAAGGCACCCGATGCAAATACTGCAGCATCCCGCGCAGCTAAAGCTTCAAACTTATTCGGTGCAGTCACAAAAGGTAAACCGGTTAATGTAGCCAACTGTGCTGCTACTTTAACCGCATATTCAGGATGTGCATTTAACCCGGTTCCGACCGCTGTACCACCTAAAGGCAATTCATATAAACCCAATAAGGCATAATGCAAACGCTTTAAAGCATGCTCAAGTTGTGACACATAGCCACTAAATTCCTGACCCAGTGTTAAAGGTGTGGCATCCTGTAAGTGGGTACGGCCAATTTTAACAATATCTGAAAATTCTTTTGATTTCGCTTCTAATGTATCGCGTAGACGTGCGACCGCAGGAATCAGCAGTTCATTGATCTGCAAACTTGCTGCAACATGAATGGCGGTTGGAAATGAGTCATTGGTCGACTGCGCACGATTGACATGATCATTGGGATGCACCGGTTTTTGTGCACCTAAAGGATTGCCCAATTTCTGGTTGGCAATATTGGCAATCACTTCATTGCAGTTCATATTGCTTTGCGTGCCTGAACCGGTTTGCCAAACCACCAACGGAAATTGGCTATCCCATTTCCCGCTAATGACTTCTTCTGCAGCATCGACAATATAATGTGACAATTCATGAGGAATTTGTTCTAACTCGGCATTGGTGATGGCTGCTGCTTTTTTTACCAGCCCCATGGCACGAATCATTGGCCGTGGTAAACGCTCCTGTCCGATTTTAAAGTTTTGCAAACTACGCTGTGTTTGCGCACCCCACATTGCTTCACTGGGAACCTCTACATCGCCCATGGTGTCGTGTTCAATACGTGTCTGCATCATCAACCTCATTTCCATTTTATAGCTTTAGCCAATTCATCTGTTTTGACATATTCAATGATCTTAATCAAATACTTTATTAATATAAATGATTATTGTTTGCATTTGATTTATTAATGTCCTTTTAATGTTTGCTGATAAAAACGCCAGCCATCTTCAACAATCTGGGTAATACTGCGTTTCGGTTGCCATTGTAAAATTTCATGGGCTTTTTCCGCAGTTGCACCGACCTGATCCATTTCCGCATAACTATAAAATGGGGCATCAATGGTTTTAATTTCAGTCTGGGTAACTTTAGCCACTTCGCTCAGCAAAGCGCGAATGGACATATTCTGCCCGGCTATATTAAACGCATCACAAGTATAGGGCTGAATCCTGAGCCACTTTAAGGTTGCCATAATGGCATCGCAGCAGTCCAACACGTGTAAGAAGCTACGTTCTACAGTACGATCCAAGGTCTGCGCCTGCTGACGCAGTTCAATATATTCACGCTGTCTGGCTGCTGCCTGTAAGACCAATGGAATAATATTTTTCGGTAAAGGGGCAACGAATTCTCCGAGCACGGCGTGTTCAAAAGCACCGGCAATATTGCACAATCTTAAAATGGCAATTTTCCATTCACTGTCGGTCAAAGCAGTATCACGGATAATTTCTTCCACCATTTGTTGTGATTTTACATAGGGGTTCGGATAAGAATAGTTAAAAGGTACATCCTCGGTCAGGATCAGACTCGACTGCCCATAGACTGCCAAGCTGGATAAATGAATCAGCGTTCGGATCCCTGTGCGCTGCATGGCACGCAGCAGACTCATGATACAACTGACATTGTCGTTATAATATTCCAGCGGTTTCAGTGCCGATTCTTCTATCGATTTAAAACCGGCAGTATGAATAACCACTTCTACAGAATATTGTTCAAAAACTTTGTTTAATGCGGGCGTATTGCGAATATCTATTTTTACAAAGGGCACATAGCTGCCCGAAATATATTCAAGTCGTTCTAAGGTCTGTAAATTTGCATTGGATAAATTGTCGACAATGATGACTTCTTGTCCATGAGCCATCAGGCTTAACGCAATATGTGAGCCTATAAAGCCTAAACCACCAGTCACTAAAATCATTGTATACTACCCTTTTCTTATGAAGTTTGGATGCATCAATATTGGATTGGGCATTCCTCAAGTGAATTTCGATGAGCACCTTATTACTAATTACCTCCGCTCCAACCTCGATCTATGCCTGGCACGTGCTAGGTCTGGCACAGGCTTTACAGGCAAAAAAGCAGCCATTTCGCGTGTTTTTCTATCAGGACGGAGTCGCTGTTGCCAATGCCTTACAATGGGTTCCAGATGACCAGCGTAATTTAACTGAAGAATGGCAGAAGCTGGCCATTCGCTTACCGGTATGTGTCAGTGCTGCTTTGGCACGGGGTATTTCGGATCAGGAAAATGCTAAACGACATCAGATTAGCCAACATAATCTTGCTCAAGGCTTTGAACTGGTTGGACTGGGTGAACTTGCCGATGCAGTACAATCAACACAACGTCTGATTCAATTCTAAGATGTTATTTTTGGAAATTTGTTGCTTTTAAAAGGTAAATTGTGTGAAATCTGTACTCGTTATTCTAACTCAAGCAAATCTTGCCAATTTACAAGTGCATGAAAGCTTGTCTGCCACTATGGTACTGGCAACGTTTGGCTGTGAAGTCAAAGTTTTGTTGCAAGATGCCGCGCTAAGTTTACTCCATTCAGAAGTGCAATTTGATCAGCTTAAACATGCCTTTAAAGTCGCTTCGAACATGGTCGATAGCTTTGAATTTTACGATTTAAGTCCCGTGCTGGTGGAAAATAAAAACCGTAACTCCATCTTCGTTGCTCAAACTCAACAAGATATTGAATTTATTGAATTTAGTCATGAGCTGATTCAAAGTTTCGATTTTGTGCTGTACTGGTAAAGATGACGAGTGAAACAAGAATGATGAACAAAAGTTTATATTTGCTACAAAGTAGTTTTTCAGCGACACCCGCCGCTCTGGAAAAATTAGCACAAGTCTACGGCCCTGAAGATAGTGTGGTACTGATGGGCGAATCGGTCTTACAGTTTCAACAGCCATTTTTGCAACGGCTGGATCGTATCTATGTGCTGGATACAGATGCGGAAATTCTGGCAGGCCAAACATCAGAGCATATGCAGATTATTTCTTATGCCGAATTTGCAGATCTCTGCCTGAATTATAGCCGTTGTATCCGTTTGAACTAATTTGAGATTAATGATGAATTTAGAACTTGACCAAGATGGTCACTTAGTCGATTACACCATTTGGAATGAACAGGTTGCACAAGAATTAGCAAACACTTTAAGTTTAGAACTTACAGCATGGCATTTTGAAGTTTTGCATGCCGTGCGCCAGTTCTATCAGCAGTTTGGACATTCACCGGCCACCCGTCCGCTGATTAAATTTCTGATGAAAACAGTCAGTACCGACATCAATAATGCGCTATTACAAGATAGATTTCAGACCGGTTTAGTGGCACGTCATTTAAGCCGTCTGGCAGGGATTCCCAAACCACCGAATTGCCTCTAATGCCCAGCAGTTGGATTAGGGCTGGGTCTTGCGTTGTTGCAGATAATTGAAATAATCCGGAGTCAGTTCAGCTTTAATGTGCTTGGCCTGAATGGTTTCATTACATTCTGAACAGACCAGACGTGGCGTCATGCTATGCCCACAGCTTTGATGAGTGTATTGCATGGGCTGGCCAAGATCTTCATTCATCCATTGGTCTGCCCAATGTGCCATAGACATTAAAATGGGATAAAGTGCCAGCCCTTTTTCCGTCAGGCAATATTCATAACGCTCTTGCCGCTGTACATAGGGCTTTTTGACTAAAATCCCATGCTCGACCAAATGCTTTAAACGGTCAGACAGCACATGGCGGGTAATACCCAGATTTTGCTGAAAGGATTCAAAACGGCGCATACCTAAAAAAGCATTTCGCAAAATCAGCACAGTCCAGCGATCACCAATCACCGATAAGGTTCTGGCAATTGAACAGGGTTGTTCGCCAATTTCGTCCCATTTCATTTTCTTGAGTCACCGCGCTTAAATTGATACTAAAATGAAGTGATTTATGAATTTTTGCAAGGAGTTTATAGCTGCTCTTATGCCTGAATCATGATCTATCGTCATGACTCAATACCGCTGCTCGACTTTAGCAATTCGGTAAATACCTGAGCCTAAATCAGGACAATCATTCCGCCTAAAATAATAAGAATGTACCCATCAAACTAAAAAAAGCCCATACTGAAAGAAAGTAGCAAATAAGCTTTAAAAATGAATTTTATCCTGATTTTCTTCAATAATTTTTAACCATGCCCGCGTGGCAGGATTCATGGCAACCGTGGTATTCCAGGCCATGCTTAAGGTCCAGTTCAGGTTAGGACTTTCCAGTAGGCTGATGTTATATTTTTCCTGATCGAGCTGTTCACAATAAATTTTTGGCAATAAGGCGATCCCGACATCAGATTCAACCATTTTGGCAATAAAGTCCCATTGACTGCTTTTACACACCACATGCGGTTCAAAACCGACATAATTTGCGGCCTGAATAATCATATTGTTTAAACTGAAGGTGTCATCATAGAGCAAAAACGACTCTTCTTTTAATTCAATAAGCTGAATTTTTTTTCGGTCTTTCCAATGGCTTGCTTTACGTGAAAGCAGGCATAATGGTGAATCCATTATTGGAATTCCACTGAATTGCGGTTTTAAATGCCCCAGTAAAATCCCGACATCGACTTTTTTGGCCAAAATCGCCTCTTCAATGCCAGATGCCCCAACTTCCAGAAACCTTAATTCTATATGCGGATATTGTTTGTGAAATTTGGCAATCAAGCTACTTAAAAGCACCGACCCCAGTGGCGGCAAGCCCAGTATGAGCTTGCCCTTGCGTAAATGCCGAACTTGCTCAATGGAGTCAAAAATACGCTGCTGTTCTTCTATAATCACCAAAGCATGTTGATAAATCTGTTCGCCCATATAAGTAAGTAAAACTTCACGTTTACGTCCAGCTTGCCCCTTGTGAAATAAGGCTACGCCGGTTTCTTCTTCCAGTTGCCGAATTGCTTTACTGATGGTTGGCTGGGTCACGCAAAGATGTTCAGCTGTACGGGTAAAGCTTTGCAATTGCACAAGTTTGACAAAAATATTCAGGCCCTTAATATCCACAAATATTCCAAATAAGCATAATCTTTTTCTTATTATTCATAATTGACCAAGTCAGTCAAATTTAAAATATATGAAAATTCTCCTATTAAGACGATGGCTATGTCACAACGATATTCGCACTTTTTGCTGATTGTGCTGCAACTCTGCATTTTAATCGCAATCTGGTTTTTAGGCTCAGTCATTCAGCATGCCTTCAATTTGCCAATTTCCGCGGGTGTGATCGGACTATTGCTGTTACTGGCTGCATTGCTGACAGGGTTATTTAAACTGCAATGGGTCAAAACTGGTACTGACTTTATTTTGGCAGAACTGGTTTTATTATTTATTCCCTGCGTAGTCGGCCTGGTCAAATATAAAAACCTATTTCTCGCTCAAGGCTGGCAACTGATTTTGGCTGTTGTCCTGGGAACCCTGTGCGTGATGGTTATTACTGCATATTCCGTACACCTTGGCTTTAAAATTGAATCACGTTTAAAGCAGCGTCAGCACAACCAAGAAGCAAGCATGCTTAAACACGGGGAATAATATGAACATGATTGCAATGCTTTGTTTTGTTCTTACTATTGTGGGATACATCTTGACGAAAAGGCTTTATCGCAAGTTTCCTTATATACTGCTTTCCCCGGCACTTTTTGTGCCTTTTTTGTTGATCATTTTCATGGTCGTATTTCATATTTCCTATGACACTTATATGCAAGAAAGTCATTGGATTGTGTGGATGCTGGGTCCGGCAACCGTTGCCTTTGCCATTCCAATTTTTGAGTATCGTCAGGTCATTAAACAACATGCCATTTCAATTGGTTTAGGTATTGTGATTGGCATGCTGGCAGGTGTGATGAGTGCTTTTTACCTGGCTAAACTGTTTCAGTTTGATCAGGAAACATCTTATAGTCTCATGGCACGGTCTATTTCGACCCCCTTTGCGATGGAATTAACTTCACATATAGGCGGTTCGGTGGAACTGGTCATTTTATTTACCATGATTACAGGCATTGCTGGCGGCGTACTAGCCGATTTCGTACTCTTAAGTTTAAAGCTCAATTCACGTTTTGCCCAAGGTGCTGCTCTGGGTAATTCGGCACATGGTTTTGGTACCAGTAAGGCCTTCATGCGCCATAAAGAAGAAGGCGTGGTTGCCTGTTTAAGTATGGTACTTGCAGGGGTATTTATGGTGTTGTTTGGGCCTACGATTATTTCGATTGTTGTCACTTATTTATAAATAAAAAGTACAATTAAGGTGGAAGTGATCAGCATGATCATTTCCTACTTTAGAACCAAGTGAGAGGTAGATAAAAGCTAGCTATAACAAAACTCAAAAGACTAATCGCCTCTGTAATTTCAATTCCTGCCCCTACGGTATCTCCAGTAATACCCCCAATGCGCTGCATAAATTTGAATCTTAAATAAAGCACTGTCGCTATAAAACAGACGCTGCTTAAAATACCGGACCAGCCCCAATATGCGGATGCCATTAAACACAAGCTAATCACAAAAATTGCAGCAGTTTTTGGAATAAATTCTGCCATTGAAGATCCCAAACCTTGGGTACGGACATAGCGCGTGCTTAAAAACAAAATCAGTGGCACCAAACGCCCGAGTAGCGGAAATAAAATTAGGGCTGAATAAAGTTGCTGTTCTAACAGCACATAAATGGCTGACCATTTTAATAAGCACACTATTAGTAGGCTGAGTACACCAATCGGGCCACAACTCGGGTCTTTCATGATGGCTAAGGTACGTTCAGGATCACCAAAGCCGCCCACCCAGGCATCAGCAGTATCAGCCAGACCATCCAGATGCAAACCACCTGTTAGCCAAATCCAGACCACCAGCAGCAAACTGCTTAATAATATGACTGGAATTGCCTGCAAGCTCAGTGCGAGTCCAAACAGGATCAATCCGATCATCAAACCCACGATTGGGTAAAACAGCAAGGATTGCCCGTTTTGCTGTTTCGTCGGCATCGCTTTGAGTTGTATGGGGAAAGTGGTTAAAAACTGTAGTGCGATCAAAAATGGGGTCATGTTATTGCTCCAGATATTGAAGCATTAAATTGTCATGCAAAACAAAGTGGTTCAGTTGCCCCAGCTCTGCCGACATTTTCAGAATATTATCCAGCGGCTGATTCATTGCCAGACATTTTAACAGTTTAATCACGCCGCCATGGGTGACCACCAGCACATGTTCAAATTGCTTATGCTGCATATAAGTCTGAATTTGCTGTATAGCCTGATTAATTCGCACATGAAACTGCTGCAGGGTTTCAGCATTGGGCGGGCTAAACTGGGAGGGTTTCTCCCAGAATTGCGCCAGTAATTCCGGTTGGGTTGCATAAATGCTTTGGGTGGTAAGTGCTTCCCAGTCACCAAAATGCATTTCCTGCAAATTGGTATCCAGGACCACTTCAAGTTTCAGTTTGAGTGCCAATTCATCTGCAAATACACGACAGCGTTGCAAAGGTGAACTGATTATGGCATCCCAAACCAAGGTGTTAGGATCTTGCTGTAACGCTTGTTCTACTGTCTGATGCATTTGTTGCCAGCCGGATTCGGTCAATGCATCATCTGTGGAACCTCGCAAAGTATGACTTAAACTGGTTTCACCATGACGGAGCAGATCAATGCGATACATGTTCATATCCTCAATGCAAACACATTAAACCTTGTCGCCGATCACTGCCGCTTCAGCAAAAGTCGCCATATTATTATGCAGACTGCAGGCTAATTTGATAATTCCTAAAGCCGCACCGGCACCACTGCCTTCTCCCAAACGTAAATTCAGCTTGAGTAAGGGACTGGCTTTCAGTTCCTGCAATAGACGCTGATGCCCATATTCAGCGGATTGATGACCAAACAGCATCCATTCACGTACTGCCGAATTTAAACGTACTGCCACCAAAGCCGATGCCGTACTGATGAACCCGTCCACCACCATGGCCAGACCCAGTTGCGCACAACGAATATAGGCACCCACCATGGCTGCAACTTCCAGACCACCAACGGCGCATAGTGCCTTGAAGGCATCCTGACCCACATATTGCTGATGCAAAGCCAAGGCCTGATTAATCACATTTTTTTTATGGTTGAGCTGTTCTGCACGAATGCCGGTACCCACACCGGTCAATTGCTCGGCAGGCTCATTCAGTAAAAAACAGGCGACAGCAGAAGCGGAACAGGTATTGCCAATGCCCATTTCCCCCGCTACATAAATAGACGCCCCATGCGCTACAGCCTGTTCCACACTTTTTGCACCCAGCAGCATAGCTTCGGCACATTGCGCTTCGGTCATGGCCGGTTGTTTGGCGAAGTTGGCCGTACCCGGAATAATGCAATGACGTTCGACACCTGCATATTCATAGGCATCACCGACAGAGCCACAGTCAATCACTTGCAGTTTGGCATTGTATTCTTTGGCAATCACGCTGATGCAGGCACCGCCACCAGTAAAGTTTTGCAGCATCTGCCGGGTTACAGCCTGCGGATACGCCGAGATATTTTCTTCCATCACCCCATGGTCACCGGCAAAAATGCTGATCCAGGGATGGTCGATATTGGGACGAGGATTATTTTGCAAACTGGCAAGTTGAATCGCAACATTTTCCAGTTCGGAAAGTGAACCGGTAGGTTTGGTTAACTGTAATTGACGCTCTGTAGCCTGTAGTCTGGCTTCTGCACTTGGCGTTTTACACGCATCTAACCACCAGTTCATTATTTCTCTCCTTTTAAAATCATTGGGAAACCTGCCACACAAAAAACCACCTTATCGGCAATCTGCCCCAGCTGTTGATGTAAACGGCCAGATTCATCCACAAATTTACGGCTGATCTCGCCCATGGGAACAACTCCCAATCCGGTTTCATTGCTCACTAAAATGATCTGCGATTGCAACTTAGGCAGCACATCAAGTAATTTTTGACATTCCACGGCTTGCAGACTGTCATCTTCATGCATCAACAGATTGCTCATCCATAGCGTCAGGCAATCGACCAGGATCAGCTGATTCGGTGCATCAATTTGCTGCAATCGCTCTGCCAGTGAGTAAGGTTCTTCAATCAGCTGCCAATGGGCAGGACGTTGGGTTTGATGATGGGCAATTCGCTGCTGCATTTCCGCATCTAAGGCTTGAGCGGTTGCAATATAGCTCACAGCCAGGCCAGAATCTTGCGCGATTTGTTCCGCCAGACGACTTTTGCCGGAACGGGCACCGCCTAAAATGAGTTGGATCATGCATCACCCAATAAAAATTGATGGTACGGTGTTAATGGCCCTTGCAAAACCTGGGCATGATATGTCCCAAAAGTTAATTGCCGGGTCTGAAATTCAAATTGCTGCTGTGAAATTTTTTCAATGTGCTCAAAAACAGCATCACTATTCAAATTCTCTTTATATAAGCCCAAAGTAATATGCGGACAATACTGGAGGGGGGCAATTTCGTCTGAACAGGTATAGAACTGTTGGCGTATCTCGGCCAAGCTTCCATCAGGATCTTCAATTTCAATAAAAAGCGCACTTTCAAAACTATTTATGTATCCTGTTTTTAATTTAAATGAAGATTTTTGTGCCGAGCTTAAAGTTTCAATCTGTTGTTGTAATTGCTGCTGGCTAAAATCGTCATCCCAATCAGACTGGTGTGCAGTCAAAAATCCGCAAATAAACAAGGTAATATGAAACTGGCGCGTATTGGGCGTATACAGTAGGTCGGAAAAGTGCTGACGTAGGTGGTGTAAATATTGCAGTAATTCAGGCTGCTGTATTTCCAGATACCAGAGTGAATAATCCATGCGCCCCTTATGCCACTCAGGATAATCCTGTGCAAGCGTGGGTACAACTGGCATAGAGGGTTTCAGAAACACGTAAAATTCACATTAAATTCAATCGGCTTATTTAACCATGAATTTTGCCAGATGAATCAAAGCTTTGGTTTAACAATATTCAGCTTATGCTGAAATTTATTCAGTTCCTTAACCAAATTCATATTTTATCGCTTTTTTGCAGACATATACTTAGGAGAGTTTATTGCACCCAGTTCATACCGATGAGCCTTTAGCCATCTACCATATCATTCTGATTCAACAATATTTTCTTCTTGTCCTGCGCAATACCAATCATAGAAAAATAAATCATCAAACCCAGCATTAACAACAGTAAAAAATAATAAGGATAACTCTTATGCCACTGATACAAGCCGGTACTCAAAATTGGGCCTAAAACAAAACTAAGGGCCTGGGTTGCGGTACACCAGCTAGCGACTTTGGCTTGCATAGACTTCGGTGCATCTTTTGCCGCTCCCGTGGTAAATGCAGGAATTAAACACGCGACCGCAATCCCATAAAGAATATAAAGGAACTGGAAAATACGGATATGTTCGGTCTGTACAGAAATAAGAAGTGCTGTGGTCAAGGACAGAATCCCCACCCACAACAAGCGATAGACTGACCATTGCAGATATCTGGAAATCAGGCTTTGCATAACCACCAGTGCAATACCCACAATTAAAGAACACTGGGAAAAATATACGGCGCCTTGTGCAATACTCATGTGAAAATAATCCTGGATATAAAAACCGGTAGTCAAATTCACAGTCACAATGGCCAGATACAAACTAAAGCCAAGCAGCAACCAGGCAGAACATTGATAAATGGAAAAGTCTGAGTCTGTATTGGCTGTATTTAGAACATGCTCCTGTTGAGCAGATTGAACCGTGCTGCTACGTTCAAATCCAAACACAATCACCACGCTAATCAAACTTAAAATGATTATCGCAGCCCATAACGGAGCCAAGATGCCCCACGCTAACAGTAAAGTCGTTAAAAATGGGCCCACAATCACGCCTACACTATTTAACGCGCCAAATTTTGACATGGTCTGGCTGCGTTCTTGTTCCTCGACATAACGGGTCATCACATAGGTTTGTAGCGAAATCTGCGGCATAGCCATAAATACCCCCGTTCCTGCACGTGCCGCCATGAGCAAGCCAAACAGGCTTATTAACGACACCTGAACCGACAGGCCATAGAGCAATGCGGCAGTGAAAATCCCCCAGGTAATGGTCCAATAAAACCAAGGCTGAGCAACTGGTAAATCGAAATTTTATTTTGATTTTTAGAAATATAAATGGCTGCAATCGCCATCAGTAATGCCCCACCCGAGACCATGGCACCGCCTTGCAGTTCCGACAACTTTTAACTGGCGAACCAGAGGCGCCAGCAAAGGTAAAATCATCGAAAAACTCGCCCCATTGGCCAGACTTGCCGCAATGAAAATTTTGTTATTTTTATCCATGCCTTATTTTTAATTCCCACTCGCGGTTTGTATTTATAAGAACCAGAGCCAACATACACTAGCTCTTTCATGCTTTTTCAGAACGAAATTTAGGACTTCACGCTATAGCTCAGGCCATAAGTTCGGCCTTGGATAGGTAACACCAATGCAACAGATTGATTATAAAAAAATTTACAGTCAGTATTCCAGACGCTGGAATACCCAACCCCGGGTTCCCAAAGCCCACTTGGGTATTGGCAATCACATCCATTGTGGCAAACCCATTGTTTCAGTTTGCAGCCGAGCTATATTTAATCGTATCTTGCCGGGCTTTATCAGTACCGCCAATCACCAAAGCTTGTACGCGCAAGATCATATTATTAAATTGTCCAACTGCTAGATCGGGTTCTTTTAATGGCATGAAACAAATAGGATTCAGTTTTTTGCCCAAGCCACTCTGAGTATTTTTTATTGATTACGGGTATTAGCCAGTGTTCAACCCAGCGTCCCGTCTGGTATAATCTTATAACTTACATACATTTGATTTTATTTACTATTCACCACGAATTCTGCGGCATCTCACGTAGCACATTAGGCTCTACAATCGGTTAAATAAGAACCTTTCAAAAAATTTCTAAACTGCTATTGATGATCAATTAAATGAAAATTTTCTCATTTATCATTGAGAAGCCAATTAAACTTCTATAAAAAAGCCCTAAATTTCTTTAGGGCTGAAGAGAAGTATTGAAGTCGATTTTTATACGTCTAGCACATCTACAAATTCTGCGCCCAAGACCTGTGCTAAATCTTGTGGTTTTACGCCTATATCCAGGCCTCTTTTGCCGCCACTGACATATATTTTTTGCAGCTGCTGTGCTGAAGTATCGATGACCGTTTTTAAACGCTTTTTCTGTCCAACCGGGCTAATTCCCCCGACCAAATAGCCTGTCAAGCGTTCGGCATTTTTAGGATCGGCCATCTGCAATTTTTTACAGCCCACTGCCGCTGCCACTTTCTTTAAATTCAGTTGGTGATTTACCGGTAATACCGCCACAAAATAGTTCTTATCATCGGTCACCAACAGGGTTTTAAATACTTCTTCAACCCTTAGACTCAGTTTTTCGGCTGCTTCCAAACCGAAACTTTTAGCATTGGCATCGTGTTCATATTCATGGATAGAAAATTCAATTTTATTTGATTTTAAAACTTTGCAAGCAGGTGTCATTTTTTGATGATAGTAAAAACGAGTTAAATAAATTATATGCCTTTTAAAAGTGAATGTTTAGTATACTTAGGCTATTTTTAGATTCATGTTTATCTCTAATCAATCTATAAAAACACTGAAAATCGTTTTAAGACTTATATTTTAAAATCAAATTATAGATGTGGCTAAAACCTAATCCTAAAGAAATATTAAGTGCTCTTCCTATTTTACCGTCGACCAACTCAGCATTTCTTTAAGAGTCTTGAGGGTGATAGTTGGTCTCTTTCTTCCTTTAATCGATCTATCTTTAATCAGGACACTTTTACTTAAAAAACCGGTTTTATCCAAGCAATCTTCTATAGCAAGATACTGAGGTTTAAACCAGATTTCTTAAAAGTGTTATTTTTTAGTTTAAAAAAGTAGATCAGACAATTGATAGAGCGCGTGGACATTGCATCCACGCTTTTTTAATTAAATTGAGATTAATGTGCCAAGTTTCTGAAAATGAGTTTCAAACTATCTAGCATTTTTTCAATTTGTAATGGTGTTAAACCTTCAAAAGATTGATCTAGAACAATGTGACTAAGATCATTAATTTTTTGCACCATTTGCTCACCCAAATGAGTTAAAACGACCCGGGTAATTCGTGCGTCATCTTCACAACAATAAGTACGCACTAAGCCTTCATCTTTTAGACGGTAAATAATTTTTGTCGTGGTCGACATCTTGCAAATTACCATTTCAGATAAATCGGATACACTCGCGTTGGGTTTGGATTTTAAAGCCTGTAAAATACGACGACGAGAATTATCTAGACCATATTTTTTTAACGCATGATCCACATTCTGCACATATTGAGAATGTACTTGAGTAATCCAGTAGTATGGAAAATTATCTAGATTAAACTCAGATGCTGCAGAAAAAAATTTGCTGTATTTAGTTGACATGGTTAAAAACCTCTAATTTATTGTTGTAATTGAAATTATTTTTAAGCATCAGATATTATTCGAAACGGCTTGTTTTAGCAATATATATTAAATTATTTTTATCGCTTATTGAGATTTTGAGCTTCTTATAAATTAAACAGAAAATCTACAAAATATGTTCAATGTTGTCTAACAAAATTCGTATAAAATAAAAAACTGGCGTCCTGCCCGGTTTTTTCATACTTGTTAGCTAAGTATGACTCCTGTCGTACCTCACATTTCTGGTGTAAGAATTATTTTTATTTAACCTGGATCCTGTTTATTTAGGTATCCCATTTTTACTTGACTTTTTAACTCGATTGATCTTGGTCAAAACAAAGGGATTAGTTTAGTATCAAACGCACTTTATTGCCAAGATTAGTCCGCTTAGCCTTTTTGCCCTATTATTTACAATTGTCGCCATGTTTAGCCTTAAGGGAGCCGCTGTGGTCAGTTTGCCACTAGACGTGCTTAGAATCGCAATGCCTTTAACTATTTATTTTGTAGTAATGTTCTTTATTAGTTTCTTTATGAGTAAGTGGATGGGGAATGATTATCCAAAAACTGCTGCCATTTCTTTTACGGCAGCAGGCAATAATTTTGAATTAGCTTTAGCTGTGGCAATTGCAACCTTCGGATTGGCCTCACCTGTTGCTTTTACGATAGTCATTGGCCGATTGGTTGAAGTACCTGTTTTAATTGCTTTAGTGAGCGTTTCGCTGTGATTAAGAAAAACGGTTTTTAAACAAGTGTAAATCAAAATAATATTGGTTTGATTTAAAATCAACCTCATACAGCCGAGACCAATTTCACTATACAAATTTAGTAAAATCAATAAATTGCAATCTAAAAAAGTCCTGCTTGAACAGCCGGGCTTTTTTAATGATGTTTTTTATTTCACGACTGTTTTTTAATCTATCTCAATTTTGTAGAGACAAACCAAACTTCTTGAATATGCTGGCACGGCGTTTTGGATGAATATTGGCTTTGCTTAAATCGCCTTGATAATGATCGAATACGCGTTTATCCATCATTTTAAACCAGAGCGATGGAATTAAAGCCGGTAATAACATAGTGGCATAACCACTAGGTAATTCAGGCGCTTCATCAAAATGGCGTAAGGCCTGAAATGGTCGTGTCGGATAGGCATGATGGTCGGAATGACGCTGTAACTGGTACAAAAACAGGTTGGTGGTAATATTGTTATTGTTCCAGCTATGCTCCGGCATGGTACGTACATAAGTCCCATCTGGTTTTTTATCGCGCATTAAACCGTAATGTTCAATATAGTTAATAATTTCAAATAAGCTCACTCCATAAAAAGCCTGCGTGGCTAAATAAGGCAGTACTTCTTTACCAAATAACTTCAGCATGGTGGCATGAAAACCGGCACTCATTGCCCAGCCTTGAAACAGCTCATTTTCCGCACTAAAGAAAGATAAACCTTTGCGTTTTAAACGGTTTTTTTCAATTTCAATGGCCGACTTGATGCCGCCAAATACCGTTCTTGGCCAAAATTCATAGAAACTTTCGCCCATTTTAGATGATGCCGGATCTTCAGGGGTTGCCGCACGCTTATGGTGTCCATAAGGATGTTCAACACGAAAATGATTATAAAACAGTGGGCTTAATGTGGCATGGGCAAGATAATGATCTTTCTTATGCGGTCTATGTGACAGCTCATGTGCTGTATTCACGCCCACACCATTAATCGCCCCCATGGAAATTCCCAACAGGATCTGATCGACAAAAGAAGTTTCTTTACGGCTCACTACATAACCGGCAAAAAGATTGGCAGCCATTTGTAAAGGAATGAATAATTTTACAATTCGGTCATAATAAGGATCTGCCACCAGCGATTTAATTTCGTCATCATTGGGATTATTACTGTCATTGCCCACCAACGCATCAATACTGGGAATAATCACGTGCAGCAATAAAGGGCCACCCAAGGCAAATATTTTTTTCGTAGCTTTAGGGCCGAACTGGTAACCGGCCAAAATTCCCATGCCAATCACTGGTAAACCCGGGCTCAGCAGCCACCAATAACGTTTTTTATCGAGTGCCAGACCTGAAGCAGTTTGCATGGTTAACGTTGTTTTTTGATCAATTTGTACTGGTGCATTCATGCTCGCGATCTTCCTTATTTTCTGTTCTCCCTTTATATTTCTAGAAATGCAGCATCAAGAACAGTTGTAAACGTCCAAAAAACCTATGCAAGCGTTCTTGGCGTATTAAGCCCCAATTTGTCCTATAAACACATGCTGGAATAAATTCAGGCTTTTTATAATTTTTAATCAAAATGAAGACAGAAACATAAGACATGGATGCCTTAAGTAAAATTTTTGATGATATTCATCTTAATAAATCTGAATATATTTATTTAAAACCGCAAGGCAACTGGGCCTATGCTTATCAGGAACAGGATGCCATGATTGGCTATGTGGTTCTGGTGGGCACGCTCAACATACAATTTGAATCGCAAAAAATGCTGCAACTGGAAGCGGGAGATTTGATCCTGATCCCTTCTGGACAGACCCATAGCTGTCACAGTAATGATAAAAAAAATCTAATTGAAGCACTTAATATTACAGGGCTTTTTGATGAAAAAAGGCAAGAAACCATTGAGTTTGGCAGTGAGAGCGGTGAACCGGTGCTAATTTTGGCCATCCGTTGTCATATCGATACCATTATGGCCCGGCCTTTACTGAATGCCCTGCCCGACTATATTCATATTCAGCATATTACCGGCAGTACCGCGCCTGAATGGCTGCAAATAGGCCTACATTTTTTGGCCGTGGAAGCCTATCAGCTGCGTCCGGGTCGTGACAAAATTCTCGACCATCTGGTGAGTATTCTTTTTATTGAATGTGTACGCGATTATATTGCGCAATTGCAAGATTCGAATAACTGGCTGCGAGCACTTTCCCATACCGAACTGGCCAATGCCTTAGCAGCCATTCATGGCAAACCTGAACAGCCATGGACCGTTGAAAGTCTGGCGGAACAATGCTGCATGTCTCGCTCAAAATTTGCGACCTTGTTTAGCACGATCGTCGGGGAAACGCCGCTGGCCTATCTACAGCAATACCGCTTCCGTTTGGCTTCACAGCATCTGCGTGAAGGGCAATTATCCATCCAGCAAATTGCCCACCGTGTCGGATATTCTTCCGAAACAGCCTTTAGTCAAACCTTTAAACGACTGTTTAACCTGACTCCAAGCCAATATCGGCAGCAGTTCCAGTAAATTATGCCTGATCAGCGACTGCATTCAAGGTATTCAGAATCGCCTGAACCGGATCTTCACTATTATCTGCCAGCAGCTGCTTATGCATGGTGATATGCTGCATGGCCTGAATCTGTGCAGTCTCCCCGTTCATCAGTTTTTCAATTTCAGCCGCCAGATTTTCTGGGGTAGCATCATGCTGAATCAGTTCCCGAATGACTTTTTTTCCGGCAATAATATTCGGCAAGGAATAATACGGAATCTTGATCAGCAACTTGACCAGATGATAAGTCAGCCAGTTCAATTTATAGAAAGTAACCATGGGACGATGTAACAGCATCGCTTCCAGTGTTGCGGTTCCCGAAGCCAATGCCACAATATTGGAAGCATTCATCACCTGACGGCCAATTTTGGATTCCACATCAGTATTTTCCAGCAAGCACACTTTAGCCACAAAATCTGCAGGATATTGTTGTAGCAATGCCTCAATCTGCTGCTTGCGTGCATCATTAATCGCAGGAATCAAAAACACATATTCAGGATGCTTTTGACTGATGATTTGCGCTGCGTCCAGCACTAAAGGCCCTAGACGTTCAACTTCACCACGGCGGCTTCCCGGTAACAGTGCAATATGTTTTTGTTCTACATTTAAGCCCAGCTCTTGCTTGGCTTCAATCAAGGGATTTTGCGGAGGCAATTGACTGGCCAATGGATGCCCGACAAAAGCTGCGGGCACATCAAACTTTTTATAAAAGGTTTTTTCAAACGGAAATAAACATAACACTAGATCGATACTGGCTTTAATGCCATACACCCGTCCCTGACGCCAAGCCCACACCGAAGGACTGACATATTGCACGGTTTTAATCGGCAGATTTTTCTGCTTTAAACTTTTAGATAAACGTAAATTAAAGTCTGGTGCATCTATACCGACAAAAACATCGACTGGATCTTTGCTCCAGGTTTCAAGCAGTCCATCACGCACGGCAAAGAGTTTTTTAAGATCTTTAAGCACTTCCACAATGCCCATGACCGATAAAATATCCATTGGATAATAGCTTTTGAAACCTTCAGCAATCATCTGCGGACCACCGATGCCTTCAAATTCAGCATCAATGCCTTGCTCTCGAAAACGGCGGATGAGTTTAGCGCCCAGTGTATCTCCAGACACTTCCCCGACAACGATACCGATTTTAAGCTTCCGATTTTGCAAGACTTTTATCCTCTTTATGCCGTATATTTTGCAGTTAGGTCTATTTTAACATAGGCCTTTCAATTTAATTGATCAGCCGCCAAGCTTTTGAAATAATTCAAAACAAGCGTTGTTTTATAAAATATCTATGTTGGGTTTAATTCATCAATAACTTCAAACAGAAGTCATTCAGCCACTACAAGCTACTTGGCAATGGTGGGGTAACCGTTATTATATCCATACTCATCCATATTGTATGATTTATTGTCTTTCCTAGTATGTGGCTTTCTTCTCCTCCCAAAACGGTCCATCTCAAAATGGTCCATCTGGATCATCCCCCTGCTTATGTAAAGTACGGTCGACTATCACAGATTATTTTTAAACAACAACAAATATGGTTTGCCAATTGTGCGTTTATGCAGGAAGCACTTCAGGCTGTTTGCCAGCAAAATTCTAATAAAAACACAATTCAATGTGGTGCATGCCAATCTTCAACTCTTCACCCGTTCAACATGGAATTAGAGTAAAAAACAGGTTTTTGTGCAAACCCTTATCATTCTGGATGCTAAAACTTCCAATACGATGCAATTATCAAACCCATAGCAGCAGTATTTGCAGCAATGGCAAAGCGCAATATCTTTGCCCATTTATTTACTTAGATTCTTTATTTTATGCAATTTTTTAGGTTTAACTCTCTTATTCCTCCAAAATTTCAGGCTAAAACCACAAAATTTATAAAACACTTTTCATCTTTATCTTTTTTTAGAATAAGCAAATCAATAATCAAGACAACGTCTTATATTGAAAAGTCATAACATATGCAGGTTTTTTGATATTTGGCATATATAACCATGTTTGGTTCAATTGAATATATTTTAGCGGGTGTTCTGGTTGGTTTCTGCGTCGGGATCACAGGTGTTGGCGGCGGTTCATTAATGACCCCGATCCTGATCAGTCTCTTTAAGATCGAACCGCACATCGCAATTGGAACCGACTTGCTTTATGCCGCCATTTCAAAATTTTGCGGTTCTATGGTTCACGCCAAAAAAATGAATATTGTCTGGCCGATTGTAATCTGGCTTGCTGTGGGCAGTATTCCGGCTTCATTTGCCACGCACTGGGTTTTAGAAAATTACCTCAGTCAATCCAGCAGCTATAAATCTGTTTTGACCATGGTGCTCGGTTTTATGCTGACCCTGACCGGTGTTTCCATCATATTCCGCGGTCATATTGAACGCTTCTTTACCAAGTTCCGTAAAGATGAACCTCTGGATATGACCCAGGATTTAGAAAAGGTTAATTTTCAGGCGAAAAACAAACGTGCTTATATTGTGATTATGGGCATTATATTGGGTGTATTCGTAACCTTATCTTCAGTGGGTGCTGGTGCATTTGGAATCATGGCATTGGTTTTAATGTTTCCTAATTTACCCATGATCCGAATTATTGGTTCAGATGTGGTTCATGCCGTGCTTTTGACTTTAGTCGCAGGTCTTGGACACATGAGTTCCGGTAATGTAGATTTACACTTGCTCGGTTGGTTACTGGTCGGTTCAATTCCTGCAATTGTGGTGGGTACTTTAATCAGTTCTCGCTTGCCAGAAAAAATTATCCGTAAGATTCTCGGTATTACCCTATTCGCATTAGGCATGAATTTCATGCTTCATCCGGTAAAAGCAAAACCTGTTGAAAAACCTGTAACTGCTATGATTTTAACTGCTGAAAAATCAACCAACGGTTAAACTATCTATGCGATTAATCGGTTTTTTTCACGGATTTATTGGTGTTTTGTATAGCAACTCACTGCTGAAATCGTGTTATATTCAGGCTACTAAAAATACTCTTGTATGATCAAACCAGTGACGGCAATGAATACACTACAGTCAAAACCTATTACACAATCTGACATCGATGACGTGAATGTACAAAGCATTCAGCCTCTTGTAACTCCAGCTGAATTAAAAAAAGAGTTGCCTTTGACTGAACAGGCTTATCAAACCGTCCTGAAAGGTCGTGAAACGATTCGCAATATTCTGGATGGTAAAGATAACCGTCTATTTGTAGTGATTGGTCCTTGTTCAATTCATGACACTGTGGCTGCTCATGAGTATGCTGATCGTCTCAAAGTTTTAAGCGAAAAAGTTAAAGATAGCCTGTATATCGTGATGCGTGTTTATTTTGAAAAACCGCGTACCACTGTAGGCTGGAAAGGTTTAATCAATGACCCGGACATGAATGACTCTTTCAACATTGAAAAAGGTCTTCGCATTGGCCGTCAGCTTTTGGTTGAATTGAATGAAAAAGGATTGCCATGTGCTACTGAAGCACTCGATCCAAACTCGCCACAATATTATCAAGATCTTATTTCATGGTCAGCGATTGGTGCACGTACCACCGAAAGCCAGACACACCGTGAAATGTCTTCAGGTTTATCTTCACCTGTAGGTTTCAAAAATGGTACTGATGGCGGCTTAACCGTTGCAACCAATGCCATGCAATCGGTTAAACATGGTCACAGCTTCCTTGGCCTGAATGACCAGGGTCAGGTTTCCGTGATTCGTACCAGCGGTAACCAGTATGCACACGTAGTACTGCGCGGCGGTAACGGCAAACCGAACTACGATGCAGGTTCTGTTGCAGATGCTGAAAATGCTTTAGCCAAAGCCAAAGTCAGTAACAAAATCATGATTGATGCCAGCCATGCCAATTCCAACAAAGATCCGTACTTGCAACCGCTGGTATTGAAAAATATCACTGAACAGATTCAGGATGGCAACAAGTCTATTGTCGGTATTATGGTAGAAAGTCATATTAAAGGTGGTCGCCAGGACATTCCCGAAAATCTGGATGATCTTGAATATGGCAAATCAGTGACTGATGGCTGTATCGATTGGGAAACTACAGAAAAAGCCCTACTCGACATGCACGAAGCATTGAAAGACATTTTGCCAAATCGCTAAGAGCTAAAACGCCATCTAAACAGATGGCGTTTCTACTTTAACCTTAGGAAAAATTTTATCTTATGAATGAAATTGAAAATGCACTCAGTCATATCGAAAATTTCCAGTTTATTCACGAACACCTATTCACTTCTGCTCAGCCTACAGCGGAACAGTTAAAGCTGATTAAAGAATACGGCGTGACTAGCATTGTGAATCTGGGATTATCCGATGCAGCGCAGCATTTAGATCATGAAGATAAAATTTGTCTGGATTTGGGCTTAAATTATATTCAGCTGCCCCTTTCTCCAGAAATCCCTTCAGATGATCAATGCTTACTGGCATTAGATATGCTAGATCATTTGGTACAGGAACAGATGGTGTGGGTGCATTGCGCCACCAATTACCATGTCAGCTGTCTGATGTATTTATATCGTCAATATTATATGGATATGGACATGCCCACTGCGCAAGAGCTGATGCACAATATTTGGGAACCAAATGAAACCTGGATCGGCTTAATCCATGCAGTAGCCCTACAACTTCAAGGTCGTAAAGCTACCCAGGAATTACAGCAGTCGTTGATTCATCCCGATCATTTTGGCTGATGTGAAACCAGCACCGTTGCCATCGATAAAATCCCTTCCTGACGTCCGGTAAAGCCCAGCTTTTCAGTGGTGGTGGCCTTCACACTGATCTGGTTCACATTCACATCCAGCACATCTGCAATACTCTGGCGCATTTCCAGATTATGTTTAGCCAGCTTTGGACGCTCACAGGCGACCGTAATATCGGCATTGTTCAGCACATAACCGCGGTCTAAAATCAGCTGGTAAACATGCTTAAGTAGAACGCGGCTGTCTGCACCCTTAAATTTTGCATCGGTGTCGGGAAAATGCTGTCCAATATCGCCCAGAGCCAAAGCCCCCAATAATGCATCACAAAGTGCATGCAATACCACATCGCCATCCGAATGTGCTTTTAAGCCATGCGTATGTGGAATCTTGACCCCTGCCAGAGTAACAAAATCACCTTCTTCAAAGGCGTGTACATCCATTCCCTGACCAATCCGAATTTGTGCGACCACGTTAAGCATCCTTAAGAAATAAATGATTGAGATGTTGTATTCACGCTTTCTATTTCGCTATAGTTACAGCAGCGCAACATAGTGAAATTATAAGCGATCATGCTGGTGAATACCGATATTAATCTCATTAAAACATTAAGCACATTATTCAGTATTGGCTGTTTGTGCTCAACCATGGCATATGCTCAAGACATTGACTGTACACAGCCCGATACAGCATCAATGAAAAATATTTGCGCTGACAATTTTGCAGAATCGCGAGAAAAACTCTCTAATCACTATATCACGGCTTTTTTAGTCAGCGATGCACCAGTACATTTACTCGAAGATACACACCGTTTATGGTTTAAGCGCTTGCAGCAATGTAAAAGCCTGGACTGTTATAAGCAGCAATTTGAAATACGTATTGAAGACCTTAATTTTTATACCTCATTGAACCAGACTTTAACCAATCACTATTTAAAATTTGAAAATGGTCAATTTGCCCATCAACCGGTACATTTACAGGTGCATCAACTGACCAAAGATAAAATTAAAATTGAAGGCATTGCCTACCGTAATCCAAATAATAAATTAGAAACGCAAACCATTCCTTTTTTGGCTTACACCACGGCTAACCAGAAAAGTGAGATCACCGATAACGAACACGATTGTAAATATCATTTCGATTTTAACAAGGCGATTTTATCGGTTAAAACCGAGCAGAAAGGCTGTGAACGTTTTGCAGGTATATACCGGCTTTATGATTAAAAATATCAGTTCTTTTGAATTTAGAAAAAAGACTCATCAATATTGGTATAATAAATCAAGTGATTTAAGAGCCTCTGCTGGTGCGTTATGGTTTGCCATGAGGGATTCAGATAATAATATTGCTGAACAGTTAAAATTAGGCAGTGGCTTTTCTATGAGAATCGCTTGTTATCCTGTTTTTCCCATGTTGTGTGGACTTTCATTAGAGGTTCTTTACAAAGCTATCTGTGTGAGAAAAGATATAAAATTTAATTCCACTCACAACTTAATCTTTCTTGCGAGAGATGCACAAATAGATATTACTGATGAAGAATCTAAATTTTTAAAAATTTTTACTGAATCTATTATCTGGAATGGGAAATATCCAGTCCCCTCCGATAAACAAAAACATGAATATGATAAATTAAATGAACTTCGCTACGATCTTCTATTTGATAAAATCAAAATTGGTTCTCTAGATGGCTATAAGCCAAACGGTAAACTTAATTGGGAAAATTTTAATAATATTTGGCTTAAAGCTGCTCATGATTATCATCTTTTAGATCACTCAGAATTTAATTAACCAAAATAGATAGAATCATAAAAAGCATGAAGTATGAACTTCATGCCTTTTTAATAACTCAAACAGGATGCTGCGAAGCGACTTGCTGACTAATCATCACTGCAGTCGCTGCCGACAAGGTCCAACCCAAATGGCCATGACCGGTATTATAAAAAATCCGTTCACGGCGACCACGGCTGACCATCGGCATCATGTTGGGCATCATCGGACGTAAACCTGCCCAAGGAACCACATCTTCAGTGGTAATATTGAAGTTCTTGTTCACCCAGTCGGTCAATGGCTGAATACGGTCAGCACGAATATCACGGTTATAACCATTAAATTCAGCCGTTCCGGCAACACGTAAACGATCCGCGCCTAAACGTGAGGAAACGATTTTAGCGCTTTCATCCAGCAAGCTGACCCAAGGCGCATTTTTGACACTATCTTCATCATTCAGATTCAGGGTAATTGAATAACCTTTCACTGGATAGACATTGACCCGATCACCTAATAAATTTGCCAACTGATAACTTCCTACACCGCCACAAACCACCACGGCATCCGCTTCCATAGATTCCACAACGGCTGCATCGAGGTGCATATTTTCATCACTGGCATGGTAAAGCACTGTGACACCTTTTTTATGGTGCTTGACGTCCATCACTTCCATACCAAACAGGTATTTCACCCCATATTTTTCAGAGGCTTCAGCCAGACCTTTGGTAAATTTATGAATATCGCCGGTCGCGTCTCCCGGACAATAAAAACCGCCGTAATATTCACCTTTCAAGCTTGGCTCTATGGCTTTAATTTCTTCAGGGCTAATCGCCATTCTTTCCAATCCACCCTGATTCAACAGTTCATTCACTTTGGTGGCGATCTCATAATCTAATTTGGTGTGATAAAAATGCAGAATGCCGCGTTTTTCCAGATCGAACTGAATATTTTCCTGTTCTGCAATATCAAATAAGCGTTGACGTGCCAGCAAAGCCATTTTAACGGTATCGCGGGTATTGGCTTCATAATGTTTGATATTGCCCACAAACTCCATCAACCAGCCATATTTATGCAAATCAAAAGATGGGTTGAGCAGTAAGGGCGCATTTTTATTCGCCATCCACTTGATACCTTTCAGTACGGTGGCTTTTTGATTCCAGACTTCTGCATTACAGGCTGAAAGCTGTCCGCCATTGGCAAATGAGGTTTCCATGGCAGGATACAAATGCTTATCTAAAACCGTAACTTTATAGCCTAAATTGGCGAGTTCGTAAGCAGTGGTAACACCGGTAATGCCTGATCCAATCACAATGATATGACACATAGCACACTCCTTGGAAATGTAGTTCTACATTTCTATGCGCCCCATCTGTCATTTTTACCTGAGAGCTTCGATCATGACGCTAAAATTTTAACGCTGACCATCCCCTTCGGTGAGCATATTGGCTGAATATGCTTCTCTCCAGATTTTTGAAATTATTACAGTCCTTTTGCCTGAGAGTTTCCGGGGTCGTTGCTCCTTCGGCGCGTTCACAGAAGAACGTCTCTCCTGCAATAATTTGCTTATATTAATATGAGCAATTTTTATACCATAGGCGAGTATTATTTTATTTAATTTGTTAATTCCTTGTACTTAATTCAAATAAGTTTATATATCAAATGTTTACTATTTTTTTAAATAATAATTTTTTACTCTTAAATAAGATCAAAGAAACTTGAATTATTCTTTTTGCAGCTAAAAAGAGCCTTCTGCCCTATTCGAGTGAAAGAAAAGAGATTGATGTACAAGCTTGTCAAAATACACGAAATGACGTTTAAAAATACCTATCAGCTTTCAACTATTGAGCCATTTTGGATCACCAATTTGCGCATATGCTGTAATTGTAAATCTATCAGCGGTTGACCTACATTGGCATCCAGCGGATAGGCCTCTCTATAATCAGTTTGAGTATAGCCACAGCGTTCATAGTATTGAATCAGCTCGGCTCTGGCATCCAGCACATACATTTCATAATGACTTAATGTAGGACAGTGTTCTGCTGCCATTTTCTCGGCATATTTTAAAACATGTTTTCCTATGCCCTTATTCTGCCAATGTGAATCTACACAAAACGTTCCAATTTCTACGTGATCTGCTTGGAATGTTAAGCCTATACATGCCACCAAATGTGTTTGAAAATCTTCAGTAGCTTCTGCTATAAACAGATAAAAATTCTCTTGTGTTAAAGTTTTCTTCAGTTGCTGGGCATTAATCCGATCTCCAGCAACAATATTCTGTTCACTCGTCCAGCTATTACCGCTATCTGTACGATAGGCCTGATTGATCAAACACACCAGATTTTCAATATCGCTCATCTGGGCAAGTCTATAATTTAATGGCTGCATTATTTTTCTAAAGTTTTTAATTCAGAGAAAATCATTATAAACAATAATCTATAAATATAAGACAATAAAAAAACCAGACTTGGTGTCTGGTTTTTTTAGTGGATCACAAATGCTCATTACTTACGGCGTTCGAGCAAAGCAATGCTTTGCTCTTCACTTAGGCTCAATCGGAATAAACGGCGCAACTACATCGGCATTCTGGGCACGATGACGCATGAAGTGATCCATGAGTACAATGGCAAACATCGCTTCAGCAATCGGGGTTGCACGCACGCCTACACACGGGTCATGGCGACCTTTGGTCAATACATCGGTATCTTCACGCTGAATGTTAATGGTTTTACCTGGGGTGGTAATACTTGCAGTTGGTTTCAGTGCAATCGCAACACGAATGGTTTGACCACTTGAAATTCCACCCAGAATGCCGCCAGCATGATTGGCCAAGAAGCCATCTGTAGTCAATTCATCACGTGATTCATGACCAAACTGTTCAGCAACCGCAAAACCATCACCAATTTCAACACCTTTAACAGCATTGATGCTCATCATAGCATGTGCAATATCCGCATCTAAACGGTCAAATACTGGCTCGCCCCAACCCACTGGCACATTCTCGGCCAGAATTTCCAGCTTCGCACCACAGCTTGTGCCTTGTTCACGTAATGAAGTCACTAAAGCTTCAAAACGTGGCACGGCATCGACATCACCACAGAAAAATGGATTGTTTGGAACTTCCTTCCAATCTAATTTTTCGGTTTTTTCCGTACCAATTTGTGTGACATGACCACGAATGTTAATACCAAACTTTTCAGCCAGATATTTTTTCGCAATCGCACCGGCTGCCACGCGCATTGCTGTTTCACGCGCACTTGAGCGGCCACCGCCACGGTAATCACGGAAACCATACTTTTGCGTATAGGTATAGTCGGCATGACCCGGACGGAAAGTCTGTGCAATATTGCCATAGTCTTTCGATTTTTGGTCGGTATTGCGGATCAGTAAACCAATCGATGTACCGGTAGTTTTACCTTCAAAGACACCGGAAATAATTTCGACTTCGTCCGGTTCTTTGCGCTGTGTTGCAAACTTGGAGGTACCCGGTTTACGACGGTCTAAATCTTTTTGTAAATCTGCTTCAGTCAGTTCGATCCCTGGCGGTACACCATCGACAATCGCCATGAGACCAACACCATGAGATTCACCACAAGTCGTTACACGGAACAGTTGTCCAATACTATTACCCGCCATGTTCACAACTCCTTATGCTTGAACAGATTTTTCAAATAAATCACGGTATTTACGGCACTGCTCTGCTGTCAAAGCAAAAATGCCTGAACCACCGTTCTGGAAGCTTAACCAATGGAAATCCACAGTATTAAAGTTCTGTTTCATCGCCCATTCAGAATTGCCCACTTCAATGACAATCAAGCCATCTTCAGTCAGGTAATCCGCTGCTTGTGCCAGCATTTTACGCACCAGATCCAGACCATCCTGACCTGCTGCAAGTGCAAGCTCAGGTTCATGCAAGAATTCCGCAGGTAAATCCGCCATATCTTCCGCATCGACATATGGAGGATTGGACACGATTAAATCATATTGATTTTCAGCAGGAATTTTTGCGAATAAATCTGATTCCATCAACGCAACCTGATATTGCATATTGTGATGTTCAGCATTAATAGAAGCCACTTCCAAAGCTTCTTTAGAAATATCGGTAGCATCCACTTCAGATTCCGGGAATGCATAAGCCAAAGCAATCGCAATACAACCCGAACCGGTACACATATCTAAAATACGACGCGGTGTTTGCGGATGATCATTTTCAGGAAGATTGTTTAACGCTTCACGCATCTGGCCATGTTCATCCAGGCAGTAAGGTGCAAAGCGTTGATTAATCAATTCAGCAATTGGAGAACGTGGAATCAGTACACGTTCATCAACGTAATAAGGTTTACCACAGAAATAAGCCAGATTTAATAAATAAGAAGTGGGCACTTTTTCATTGATACGACGTTCCAGCAAGCTGATAAATTCTGCTTTTTCGCTTGGCAGTAATTTCGCATCTAAAATTTCAGGATTGGCATTCCAGTCCAATGCCAATGTTTGAAGAACTAAGGCCGAGCTTTCAGCAAAAAAATCTTCTGTACCTTGACCTAAGTGTGCATCGTATTGACGTAGAGCTGAAACACCAAAACGGATAAAATCGCGAATTGTGCTTAGGTTTTCAGCGGCTTCCTGTAAATGTTCAGGGCTAATAGTCAGTTGATCCACTTAAGGCATCTCCAAGGTCAATTTTTAAAACGCCTTATGATACCTTGTTTTGCGGGGTTTTATAATGTTTCGACTAGATTAAAAACAAATATCTATGACGAATTTATTTAGTCTGGTAATAGTAAGTACGCTCCATTGTCATTTCGAGTACACACTTGGATTGTTTAACGGCCATATAGGCAGAAGTTACTTTTAAATAACATTTTTGATCTACACGGTTAAGCCAAAGTTTATGCTGTTGCTCGATACTAGTTTGATTAACCACATTCTTATTTATATAGCCCTTATAAGCTTTATTTAAGAGTTTTTCCTGATTTTTCAGTTCTTTGTCGACACACTTTTTGACTGTTCCAATTTCACCATAAGAAGTGTTGAGACATTTATTATATTCGTCAGAATAGCCTTGAGCTAAAACTGAATTTGACCAGAAAGCAGCCAGACTCAGCATCACTGATATTGCCAATCGCATAATATTCCCCTGTCCTAAAAGACTTAATATCAAATACTATTATTGTGTTTATGCCGTGATACTACATCAATCATGTGCAAATTCCTATAACCCGATCATTTATCCCCCAACTCAAAAAAATCATTCATATTGCATATTGAATCTGGCTAGAATATCCCCATATATTTTCAATTCTTTTTCTACAAAATATTTTTATTGTTATGAGCTACAAGCACAATAATTTAATGGCGATGCGTGAAAGCTACTGGAATGATACCGATTCTGCACAGGTACAGAAGGAAAAAAAATTCTTTCAACAAACACTACTGGAACAGGCAATTCATAGCAGCCCATCAGAAGATGATGCCAAATATCTGTTTTTTAGTTTGCCGAGCATCATTATTGTTAAAGGTTATGCACTTGGTTTTCAGCATGATGCTGTTCAAGCCATGATTTTTAAACATATTCAAAACCATAAAAATCTGTTAAAGCAAAAAGGCGATATTAAAATTCAATTTCGCATGTAAGTACTGCCAACCTGGCAGCAGTATATACCTGCCAGATAAATATCTATTTAGCGTGAATATCCTCTTATCTCCAAGAGTGATCCCCAATTCACCTGAATAGCTAATTTTATCGCGTACAATGGTACTTTTTCAGAGCAATAACTTAAATATTAAACATATTTACTCTCCATTCAGCACGTTGAACTTTTTTAATACGCGAATACACGGTAATATCCGCTACAATTAATTATTCCGCGACTTGCTGATTAAAGGATTTTGTTTAATGTCAAATCAGAACGATAAGCTTAAACAACTCAAAACCTCATCTATGGATCGACGCTTATCTATCGCTAAAGCATCATTACTCGCAGGAACGCGTTGGGCTGCATCAAGTGCAACCACCATATTTTCAAGCGAAGCAGAAAAAGAAAAAAAACGTAAAAAAGCCATGAAGGAACAAGCCGATTATCTGGTTTCTGAAATTGGTAAATTGAAAGGCTCGATTGTGAAAATCGGGCAAATGATGGCGCTGTATGGCGAACATTTTTTACCTGAAGAAATCACTCAAGCCCTCAATACCTTAAATAACCAAACTGTTGCACTTGCATGGCCGGCAATCAAGGCTCATTTGGAACAGCAGTTAGGCAGTAAACTGCATGATTTGACCATAGACCATGAACCTTTGGGTACTGCCTCTTTAGCGCAGGTACATCGTGCCACACGTAATTCAGACGGTTTGGAAATTGTATTAAAAATCCAGTATCCCGGCGTCGCTGATGCGATTGATTCAGATATGAGCCTGTTTAGAAACATGCTCAAACTGACCCGTATGGTGCCGCAAACCCGTGAATTTGATCAGTGGTTTGATGAAGTCCGTGAAATGATGCATCGTGAAGTCAATTATAAGATTGAAGCCGCGACCACTCGCCGTTTTGCCGAACGTTTAAAAGACGATCCGCGTTATATCGTACCTGAAATTATTGATGAATATTGCACTGACCAAGTTCTTTGTATGACCTTTGAACGTGGAGTACCAATCAATAGCCCGGTGATGCTGTCTCTTCCTCAAGAACGCCGCAATCAGTTAGGCGAAGCCTCGCTTGAGATTGCAGTTCGTGAGATTTTTGAATGGGGCGAAATGCAAACCGATCCAAATTTTGGCAATTATCTGGTACGTTTGGGCGATGGTGCTGAAAACGAAGATAAAATTGTGTTGCTCGATTTTGGCGCGATTCGTCAATTCGATGACCACTTGCTCAAGGTGGCACGAAATCTGATTCAAGCTGGATATAATCACAATATTGACCAAATGGTTCATGCCATGACCGGCTATGAATTTTTTGATTCAATCCCGCAAAGCATCAAGCCAGATATGGCAAAAGTATTTTTATTGGCAACCGAAGCCTTTAGTACTCTTATCAATAATCCAGACTTGCCTGAAGGTGTGATGGATGAAAATCAGCGCTATGACTGGAAAAAAAGCCAGTTACATAGCCGGGTCATGCAACGTGCTTCCAAATCGATGGCATCACGTTATTTCAGTGTTCCACCGAAAGAATTTATGTTTATTAGTCGTAAATTCATTGGTGCTTATACTTTCATGACCGTGATTGATGCAAAAACCAATGTACGAAAAATGGTGGCAAAGTTTTTATAATATATGCTGACTAGAATGCCTTTTATGTCATTCTAGTCAATTTTCACTTTTCAATCTTCACTTTCAATTTTAAAAAATAAATAATATTCAAGTATTTAATTAAATTTAAAATTAATTTCTACCATTTATCCAAGTCAATTTTAATTGTCAGCGATGACATAGTCATTTTCATATTCGCGTGTCAGCATGTCAGCATGTCAGCATGTCAGCATGTCAGCATGTCAGCATGTCAGCATGTCAGCATGTCAGCATAAAAATATACAGAATTGAAAATCGATGGACGACAAAAATGACCAATATGGTAAACAAGGCTCAAGGACTTGGGCTATCACTCATTACTAGAATTGCGGGTAGCGATGTACTTGATCAATTCAAACTGCGTAAATTTCTGGAAAAATCTCTCTATCAAAGTTCAAAAATGGGGTTTAAAACTTTAAGTAAAACCCAAAAAGTCTTTAAAGCCAGCTCCGGTGTCAGTAAGCAACGTTTGCCCAATCAGCAGAAATCATTGTTCGATTTAAGCTTGACTGAAGAACAGCAAATGAGCTGTGATGCCATGGATCAATTTGCATCAGAAGTGCTTTATCCACTCGCAGCTGAAGCAGACAATAAAGAACAATTTCCAGCAACACTTTGGCAACATGCTGCTGACTTAGGTCTTAACTATTACGCTCTTCCTGAAGCATTCGGTGGTGTAGCCGCTGAAAAGAATATCTTAAGCAATATTTTGATCGCTGAACATTTGGCCAAAGGTGATTTCAGCTTAACTGCAGGACTTCTTTCAACCTTTAGTGTCATTAATGCCATTACCCAATGGGGTTCAGCACAGATTCAATCAACCTATTTATCCAGCTTTGTAAATGATTTAGATATACAAGCTACCTTTGCCATCCAAGAAGCCACGCCCGCCTTTAATCCCCTGCAATTAAAAACCAAAGCCAGTTCAGTCAATGGAAAATACTGTATTAATGGCGAAAAAACTCTGGTGATTTTGGGTGAAACTGCAGATCTGTTTCTAGTCAATGCTGAACTCAATGGCTCACCAGAAGTGTTTATTGTTAAACGTGATAGCAGTATTACTGCTCAAAAAAGTACGGCCATGGGTTTAAAAGCAACCGAAACGGTTACTTTAAAATTCAACAATACCCCTGCTGAACTGTTGGGCGATGATGACTTTGATTATCTAGCATTTTTAGATCTGGGCAATTTAATGTGGTGTGCTATGGCGGTCGGCACGTGTGAAGCAGTCAAAGCCTACTGCATTCAATACGCCAATGAACGTACTGCTTTTGGTGAACCTATTTCACATCGCCAAAGTATCGCCTTCATGATTGCAGATATGGCGATTGAGATTGATACCATGCGCATGCTGGTTTTGAATGCGGCCAGTCTTGCAGAGGCCGGAAAACCCTTCCATCGCGAAGCCTATTTAGCACGTCTGCTCTGTGCAGAAAAATCCATGAAAATTGGTACAGATGGCGTACAGATTCTAGGTGGTCATGGATTTACCAAGGAACATCCTGTGGAGCGCTGGTATCGCGACTTACGTGCCACAGCAATTTTACATTCAGGCTTACATGCTTAATCTATAAAAATAAGGAATTACGCATATGAATTTACAGAATCCTAAAAAATTTAAGATGTTGATAGATCAAGCCCATGAATCAGCTTTAAAGGTACTACGCCCGATTTCACGTAAATATGATAAAGCCGAACACAGCTATCCAAAGGAACTCGACATGTTTGCCTCACTCATTGATGGCATGAATGATGGCGGTGAAGGCATCAACGCAGGTGCTGCAGTTGGCAAGCGTGGCAGCACAGAGACCGGCAACAAGAATGGCGTCAATATGTCCACTGTACTCGGCGTGATCGAGATGTGCTATGGAGATACCGGCTTATTGCTCAGTATGCCGCGCCAAGGCTTGGGAAATTCTGCCATTGCTGCTGTCGCCAATGATGAACAGCTAGAACGCTTTAAAGGCACATGGGCAGCCATGGCTATTACTGAACCCGGTTGCGGCTCCGATTCGGCCGCCATTCGAACCACTGCGATTAAAGATGGGTATGATTACATCCTCAATGGGGAAAAGATTTTCGTAACTTCTGGTGAGCGTGCCGATGCCGTGGTGGTCTGGGCAACATTAGACAAGAAACTCGGCCGTGCAGCCATTAAATCCTTTGTTGTTCCTAAAGGAACACCAGGAATGAAAGTGGAACGTCTGGAACACAAATTGGGGATCAAAGCATCCGATACTGCTGTCATTAGCTTTATCGACTGCCGTGTTCCTGCCGAAAATCTGTTGGGACATGCTGAAATTGATGTGGCCAAAGGTTTTGCTGGAGTCATGGAAACTTTTGACAATACCCGTCCTTTGGTGGCAGCCATGGCAGTAGGATGTGCTAAAGCATCACTGGAAAGAATTAAGGAAATTTTCAAAGATCAGTTAGATGAAAATTACCAGACACCCTATTTGCAGACCTCACATATTGCAGCTCAGATTTACCGTATGGAGGCAGAATGGGAAGCGGCACGTTTACTCACCATGAAGGCTGCCTGGATGGCAGATAATAAAAAGCCGAACTCACGTGAAGCTTCTATATCTAAAGCCAAAGCCGGTCGCATCTGTAATGAAATTACTTTGAAATGCGTAGAGCTTACAGCCAGCGTAGGTTATAACGAAGATGAATTGCTGGAAAAATGGGCACGCGACTCAAAAATTCTTGATATTTTTGAAGGGACTCAACAAATTCAACAACTGATTATCGCACGACGTGAATTAGGTAAGAATTCAAGTGAATTAAAATAAGTTTTAAGTATTTTTAATGCATAAACACCTTACAAGAGATGGATTTTTTGTTATAAAAATCCATCTCTTTTTTAATTCATTCATTTTAACTTTATGTACCAAATTAGGCCTATTCAAGCTCAAGACAATGCTGAAATTGCAGCGATCATCCGCGAAGTTTCCAAAGAATTTGGACTTGCTCCTGAATCAGGTTTTGCTGTGGCTGATCCAATTTTAGATAATTTGTACGCGGTTTATAATCGACCGAATGCAAAGTATTGGGTAATAGAAAATCAACAAGGTAAAATTTTGGGTGGTGGCGGTTTATCGCCTTTAAAAGGTGCCCCTACAATTTTAGAAATTCAAAAAATGTATTTTTTACCTGAAGTTCGAGGTTTAGGCTTTGCCAAACAACTTTTAGAAAATGCCTTTCAATTTACACTCCTGCAAGGTTTTAAGTCTTGTTACCTGGAAACGACCAAGGAACTTTGGCAAGCGGTAAAACTCTATGAAAAATTAGGTTTTCAATATTTAGATCAACCTAAGGGCAATACCGGACATAGTCATGCCTGTGAAATCTGGATGGAAAAGCAATTCTAATCAATCATATTTTATACATTTTATTTGTCAAAGCCCCTATTCATTTAACTCATCAGAGTTGCTATGACTTAATATAAATGCCTTGGTGTCTACTTTTACTTACACTGAAAGTATTCATTAACCTCTACAGCATACCCAGTTATCAATTTATGCTAAAAACATCAGGAAACAGGAAGTTTCCATAATAAAAAGAATAAACGATGTAAGCAGGAAGCATAAAACCAAGACAGAAGTCATTCACAGTCACTAGATAAAATAAGCCTCATCCAGATATGGGGCTTATTTTTGTCGGCATTCTTTCAAACCTTAACAAGAATAAGCTAAAAATTGTACAGCTTCATTTAGGCACTTTGTTAATGTCAAAGTTTAATATGTGATTTAGGATCATTAACATGACTAAAAAAGCACTATTTATTACTTCCAATATCGGTGTTGAACAAGATGAACTGATCAAACCGCTTGAATTCCTACAATCCAAAGGCATTGAAGTCATTCATGCGGCAGAAGAACAAAAGGAAGTACAAACAGTTAAGCATGGTAATGAACCTGCGGCTTCTTATATTCCTCAAACCAGCTTGGCTAAAGTATCAGCTGAAGATTATGATATTTTGGTAATTCCTGGAGGAACCGTAAATGCTGATATTCTTCGATTAAATGAGGAGGCCCATAAAATCATTCAATACTTCACTGACAATCACAAACCCATTGCGGCTATTTGCCATGGACCTTGGGTGTTAGTCAATGCACAGCGGATTAAAGATAAAAATTTAACCTCTTATAAAAGCATCAAGTTAGATCTGGAAAATGCGGGTGCCAATTGGTTTGATGAAGAAGTACATCGTTGCAATACCAATAATTGGCCTTTGATCACCTCACGATGTCCAGACGATATTCCTGCATTTAACCAGGCAATTTTGCAGGAACTAGATCATTAAAATATCTTTTAATAAATATGTTTAAATGAAAAGTCCCATTAAAATAATGGGACAATAGATTCAGAGTTTAAGCAATTGAATTATTTTAATATAAATTGAGATTCTGAAAATAACCATAAAATTTCTCTAATTCAGCAAAATAACAACTATTGACTCCCCTTTTTCAGCCCACTAGCATAGCCACTATAAAATTTTACTTTGGGTTTTGAACTTTGTTTTTTACACAGCCTCTCTCATATTTATCATCTAAAAATTCAAACCATCATTTATGTACATTTAAATCTGTAGCTATAATTATGACTACTTTAGCTTTTGCTGGATGTTCATCTAGCCCCTCAGTTGCTAAACGATCTGCAAAATTATCAACAGGTATTCAAAAAGCCTATTCAGTGGCACCGGATACTGCAAACCGTGTTTCGCCGATGATTATTCAAAGTGCTGACAAATACAATGTGGATCCAATCTTATTGGCTGCTATGATTCGACAAGAATCTAGCTATAGAAACTCTGTGATTTCGCCCGCTGGGGCGGTCGGATTGACACAAGTCATTCCACGTTATTGGCAACAGACTTGTCCAGGTAATCTGATCGAAGAAAATAATAATATCAATTGCGGGACTTATATTTTAGCCACATATAACAGCAAAGCTGGAAGTTGGCCAAAGGCTTTAGCTTACTACAATGTAGGTCCTGCGGGTTATAACTCCAGCCACAAGATGAAAAAACAAGGTGAAAAATATGCAGAGCAAGTTAAGCAACATCATGAAACACTAAAAGGTGCCTTATAAATCTAACTTAAAATCTCCTAAGATCTATTAGTAGATGATAGGAGATTTTTTATTACTTGATTTATTGTTTTCAGACTTTTAATAAAGCCCGAAAACCACGAGCAGCATAATATGATTCAGCTCCATTATGATAAATAAAAACCTGGCCATACCGCTTATCGCCAAATAAAGCCCCACCTTTTTTACGGATATTTTCTGGGGTGAATAACTAGCTTAAAGTTTTCATATCAATTGAATCTATTGTCTGAAGCTCATAATAATCATGCTCTGTTAACAATTCGATACCCATGTGTGAAATCATGTCTAGCACAGAGTTTTCAGGCTTATTGGCTTTTCTAGAATCTAATGCTTCTCGAGCATAACAACAACTTCTTCGACCAGCTGGACTCTATACTACAGTCCATAAAGATATAATGATCAGTGAGATGATCATGCATTACCACATCGGGTTCACCACCTGTTCGCTCCATTTCATGAAGTGACACCATACTTTATCAGGGCTTGCTTTCAGTTTGATTTGAATTTTCAACCATTACATGACTTTATGCCTCTGCATATTTTGTTCAAATCTTTCTTTTAAAATATTTAAAAAATTTGCAGATTGTTATTCATTTAATAGTTTGTCTTTTTGCTTATCTTCTTTCATTTTTAAACTCTTCTATTTTTTATTTTAAAATATTGTGCATTATTTCTTTCATCAATAACAAGTTTCAAAATAATATGAAATTGTACCTATAAAGTATTTTTTGCTTTTTTATTTTCCCCTTTTCCCCGGACAAAAAAACACCCCCTGATTTGATCAGGGGGTGTTTAGAATAATGAGCTGGCGATGACTTACTCTCACATGGGTAATCCCACACTACCATCAGCGCTAAGAGGTTTCACTTCTGAGTTCGGGAAGGGATCAGGTGGTTCACTCTTGCTATTGTCGCCAGCACAACTGTTTATGGACTTGTTCGGGTCTTATTTAACTGCTTTGCAGTGTTTGCCGTACTTGATACC
>NZ_NEGA01000011.1 GCF_002135315.1 Acinetobacter sp. ANC 3903
CATTTCTACCATCAATCAATGAAAATAATTTCGATCAATCAACCAGTAAAAATCCACACAAGTTGTTCTTCATAATCTCTTAATGATCTTCTTGCTGATTCGTCACCAGCAAGCTAGGTCGGCTATATTACACTAGATATTCTCAGTGTCAATCAGTAATTCAAATTATTTTAAACTTTCTTTCTAAAACCCAATCTTAACACTTCGTGCTAAGTTGCTGTTTTACCAGAAGTTTTAATCTTCATCACCGCCGATGGATGTGCATTCTACAGGATTTCAGGAGGCCTGCAACCCCTATTTTTAACTTTTCACATCATCAGGATATTTTTTAGTCGTTTTGGTATTTTTTCCTACATATTTTGATCAAATTTGTTTTAATACGCCTGATCAAAGACCTGTTAATATATTTTATTACGTATTTTTAGCTTTAAGCATCGGCTTACCATAAAGCTCTAGGATTTTTTATGCGTCACTTTCATTATATTTGGGCTAGCTTTTTATCTTTAGGATTAATATCTCCTGTATTTGCACAGGATTCAGTCGATCCTGCTGAGCCTCACGCAACATCGGAGCTAGATTCTACTACAGCGCAAACCTCTCCTACCCACCCTCCCCGTCTTGAAGCTCTCAAAGAATTAAAAAATATTAAAGCCAAAGATTTGAAAGTGGATGCAAGCGCAACTCAACCTGAAAACCAGAAAGATCCATTACAACCTTTAAATAGACAGATCTTTGCTTTTAATGAGGTATTAGATCGTAACGTTGCCCGCCCTCTTGCGATTCAATATAAGGAAAAAGTCCCTAATGAAGTACGTGGCTCTTATCGCCAGTTTCGTAAAAATCTAGGGGAACCATGGAATGCAGTAAACCAGTTGATTCAAGGCCGTCCACTTCGTGCCGCGGAATCTTTAGGTCGCTTTACCATTAACACTCTAACTACCCTAGGCTTTGCCGACCCTGCTCGTCGTATCGGTTTATATACAGAAGAAGAAAATTTTGGTACCACGCTGGGTTATTACAGTATTCCTTCTGGCCCTTATCTAGTCCTGCCTGTGTTTGGCCCTAGCACTTTCCGTGATACTTTAGGTCTGGTGGCAGATAGTCAAGCCCGTCCACAAAAGTATATTTTAGAAGATCGTGATGGAGTGTACTGGAGTGAGCAAATGTTAGGTGGTATTGATGCGCGCTCCCAGCTTTTAGACATTGAAGATGTACTCCAAGGTGATAAATACTCGGCTATACGTGATATTTATTTACAACGTAAAAATTTCTCTATTGCCGAAAAGAGAGGTCTAGAACCTGAAACCATGTTCATTGAAGACGATCAGGACAGCAATGAAGATCAAGATCAACAAAGTAATCCTGATTCATCCAATGATGAAATCCAAGAAGATGACGTAGACACCACAACCAAATAAATCGTATCTATTTAATAGCAATATGATCAGTACAGCATCTTCCTTTGCTGATCATTAGATTGTTATAGTACAACTCTAGATGTTACCCATTTAAGGATCATACAATTTCTTTATGTATTTCATTCAACCGACTCGCAATATTCCTTATTTAGATCAGGTACTCAGTGCACTTCCCGGTGTGCAAATGATTCACATAGATGATATTAATTTATATGATCCGACAATTTTAGCGATTGCCGATGTACAAGACTATCTGACTTACCAATGGTCACTCCCAACCATCGTCCTGGCTTTTGAAAATGAAGGAACGGCATTGGCTCAGGCATGGGAATTGGGTGCTTTAGCCGGCTGGATCTGGAACAAACTGCCCAGTGACCCACGTGATTCTTTACTTAAAATTGATGCGCAATACAAACGCAATCAGGATAGCCGCGACCTACCCTCAGCGGCATATTTGCAACAGTGCTTGCTTCCCAATCCAATTGAACTGATCAATTATAAAGTTGAAACCCTGTTTCAACCTTCTGCCTATCTGTCTGGCGACTGGTATGACTACTGGAAAATCAGCGATAAAGAAATCATGTTTTATCTGGCGGATGTTTCTGGGCATGGCGTCACCAGCAGTTTATTGACATCCTGGATGGCGGCTTTTCATGGGCGCTCTAAAACACCACGTGAATTGATTAAAAAACTCAATGGCATGCTGGTTCAGGAAAACATCGAAAAGCACATCACCATGATTGCAGGCGTTCTTAATTTAGAAACCCATCAATTACGCTGGTCCAGTGCCGGACATTATCCTCCTGCCATTATCTTTGAACCCAATCAGCCGCCTAAAATTTTAAACACCAGCAGTTTCCCTTTGGGGCTGACTGAAGACCTGGAAGTGGAAGAGTTCGAATGTGTGCTGAATCGACATGCCCGGTTTATTATTTGTTCAGATGGTGCGCTGGAACCGTTTAATGGCGGACTGAATGAACAATTTGAAAAATTAGTCTTTCATTTGCAGAATCAATCCTTTCAGGCCCCTGAACATGTGGCAGACGACATTGCTATCTTAAGTTTACGCCGAATGAATTAATCATATAATCAATACGTTAACTTTCAACTAAGCAAACTACGACTGTTGGCTACTTGAGTCTGTAGTGACCCTATGTGATAATTTTAGAATCCTTCTCTGCAAATGGCATTTATATGTCAACAGGTCATGTTGAATATGCAAGCTTGAATGGAACGCATATTTTTAAGCTTATTGGTGAAGTGCGTGCCCAATCTTGCATCAGTCTAGACAAACTCCTTAGTAAAATTGAACAGCAATCGAATGTCGTTGGGGCAATTGTAGATTTGACCCAAACCACATTCATTGACAGTACTGTTTTGGGCATTCTGGCCAAGCTTGGTTTAAAGCTGAAACAGACCCATCAAATTCAGGCTGTCATGTTATCTACTAATCCCGATATTAGTACCTTGGCCAATAGCATGGGCTTGGGTCAGGTTTTTGTGATCTTGAATTATTGCGGTGATCCGAAAGTATGCACCCGTGAATTAATGGAAGAGCACATTACCCATAACGCCATGTTAACCACTGTTTTAGATGCACATAAAACATTGATGAAACTGAATGAAAGTAACCAAAACATGTTTGAACCTTTGGTGAAACAATTACAAAAAGAACAAGACACCTTAGAACAAGTGTCGCAGCAAAACGCATAAAAATGATGATTTAGAGCTCACACTATGACTTTACTCTCTGTTGTACAAATGAATTCCCAGGATGATATTGAAGCCAATTTCATCGTGATCGAGTCATTGATACAACAAAGTAAAGCCGATGGTGCAGAGCTGATTGTTTTCCCGGAAAACTTCATCTGTTTTGCCGGTGGAAAACAACGCGAGACCGCAGCACAGTTTGAAACTCTTCAGCAGCGCCTGGAAAAACTGGCACATCAATATCAAATCTGGATTGTAGCAGGAACACTTCCCTGCCCATTCCGGCCAAATGGCTCCGTCATTACAGATGGTCGTGTACGTACTGTCAGTCTATGCATTAGCCCTGAAGGGACTGAAGCACGTTATGACAAGATTCACCTGTTTGATGTACAAGTGGGTGATGCTGTCGGTGGCTATCAGGAATCTCGGTTCTTTGAGCCGGGTACCGATGTAGTGGTTGCCAAAACACCATTTGGCAATATTGGGCTGATGGTGTGCTATGACTTACGTTTTCCTGAACTTGCCTTAACTTTACGTCAGCAAGGTGCAAATATACTTACTGCACCTGCGGCATTTACCTATACAACTGGCCAGATGCATTGGCAATTGCTGTTACAGGCGCGTGCACTGGATAGCCAATGTCAGGTTTTGGGAGCTGCTCAACAAGGCTGGCATGGTGAAAAACGCCAGACTTGGGGTCATGCCGGTGCAAGCAATAGCCGCGGTCAGATTCTAGATATGATTACCCACGAAGGAGCAGGCTTAATTACCGTTCCTTTTGATTTATCTGAGCAGGAAACTGTTCGCAGCTCCATGCCTTTAATTCAACATCGTAAACTGATCAATTATTAAAATCTCTCATCTTCTACACGAAATTTTTCTTCTATAAAAATTACAAAATCACTGCTTATTCTTTCATCAAAATCCCACACGATAACAGCTCAATTAACTGTACAGGGATCATAACAATGCCTTTAGAAAAAGCGGTCTATACAGCAAAAGCAACTGGCGGACGTGATGGACGTGCCATTTCATCGGATGGAATTTTAGATGTGAAACTAGCCGTGCCTAAAGAAATGGGCGGTTCTGGTGGTGGCACCAATCCTGAACAACTGTTTGCCGCAGGTTATTCAGCGTGTTTTTTAGGTGCAATGAAATTTGTTGCCAGTCGCGATAAATTGAATATCAGCAAAGATGCTTATATTGAAGGTGAAGTGGGTATTGGCCCTATCCCGACAGGTTTCGGCATTGAAGTAACCTTGAATATTCATTTAGAGGGTATGGATCAGGCTGAAGCACAAAAACTTGTGGATGCTGCGAATATTGTTTGCCCTTATTCAAATGCAACACGTGGCAATATTAATGTGACGTTAAATGCGATTACCTAAGTAGAATCTAAATCTCTCCTAAAATGAATCAGGTCATTTTAGGATAGAGCCCTTTCATCCCTTCTTTAGTCTCTCATTGATATGAGCTATAGCTACTGGCCTGATTCAATTAGAAAAACAAGACAAATCCCAGGTAAATCTAGCCATCCAGAGATTACCAAAACCAACTGAAATTTAACAAATTTTATTAAGAAATGCTTTGCTGAAAAAGTTTTAACAGCATCATTAACAGATATAAAAAGCTTAAAATCTAAGATATTTTTACTTTAGAGATGATTCGAACTTGGCATAAGTTTTATGAAAATGAAACCCAAAGTAATCTGGGTAATCTGACTATCCTATTTCGTGCTCAACTGATAAAAAAATTGCTGAACTTTACTAAGTTCAGCAATTTTTTTATCATAAACAGAAAACAGAGCTTGGTTTTAGTCCGCTACTTCATTGGTCACACGCAGCACTTCTTCCAAGGTAGTTTTCCCTGCCAGTACTTTACGTAAACCATCATCGCGAATAGAACCGGATTGTTTACGTGCATAGGTTTCAAGTTCATATTCGGCAGCATTGCCATGGATCAGACGGCGCATCGGTTCATCTACAGGGACAATTTCATAAATCGCTGTACGCCCCATAAAACCGCTATGCGAGCAGTGATCACAACCTTTCGGTTTTGGTAACTTCAGTTCAGCTCCGACATCCAGATGTCTGAAAATTTCGGTTTCAAACGCATCCGCATCATGCCAGGTTGCACAACGTGAGCATAAGGTACGTACCAAACGCTGCGCGATCACCCCAATTAAGGAACTGGCCAGCAAAAACGGTTCAATGCCCATATCTTTTAAACGGGTGACTGCACCAATTGCTGTATTGGTATGCAGAGTTGAAAGCACCAAGTGACCGGTTAAAGAAGCTTGCACTGCAATCTCGGCCGTTTCCAAGTCACGAATCTCACCGACCATCACCACATCAGGATCCTGACGCAGCATAGCTTTTAAAGCACGGGCAAAGGTCATATCTACTTTGCTATTAACTTGAGTCTGACCAATCCCTTCCAGTTGATACTCAATCGGATCTTCCGCAGTCAAAATATTTTGTGAGCCATCATTTAAATCTGACAAGGCAGCATAAAGTGTGGTGGTTTTACCCGAACCAGTAGGGCCGGTCACCAAAATAATGCCGTGTGGACGATGCACCAGATGAGTCAGTCGATCATAATCAGCTTGCATCAAACCAAGATGGGTCATATTCAAACGTCCGGCTTGCTTGTCCAGCAAACGCATTACCACACGTTCACCATGCGATGACGGCAAGGTTGAAACACGGACATCCACCTCACGTCCTGCCAACCTTAAAGAGATACGGCCATCTTGCGGAATACGTTTTTCGGCAATGTCCAGCTTGGCCATGACCTTAATCCGTGACACCAAAAGCGGTGCCAGTTCACGGCGCGGCTGCACAATCTCACGCAGTTGACCATCAACACGTAAACGCACCGACAATTTTTTCTCGAAGGATTCAATATGGATATCCGATGCACCCACGCGGATGGCTTCAGACAATAAGGCATTGATCAGTCGTACAATCGGTGCATCATCTTCCTGATCCATTAAGTCTTCAGCTTCCGGCACCGAATCTGCCAGACTGAGTAAATCCGGATGATCTTCCAGACCGGCTGCCACTTGTTGCGATTCACCGGTATCACCGGCAAAACTGGAACTGAGCAGCTGGTGAAATTCCTGTTCGCTACACAACTGGTGCTGTGCAGGATGGCCCAAATAGCGGCGTGCTTCCTGAATAGCCAGCAACGGCGTATTTTCACGGCGCACAATAAAAGCCTGATCACCCTCGTATCGAAGCAACACGCCATGACGCTTGGCAAAACTATAAGGTATTTGTAATTGTTTAAGTATTTGCATCAAAGTTTATAATGATGAATAAATTGATTTGAGTGTACTCTAAGCATATGGCAGCGTGAAGTCTGTTTTTACTGATTAAGCAATAAAGGAAATGTGCCGTTGTCTAAAAACAATGAATTGATTGAATCAGATCACCCCCATTTGAAATGGTGGGGTGAATATCATTTTGAATTAAATCAGCCCAAAGCCTGGCAATTTGGTTCATTGCTGTTTCGCCTGACCCGTGGCCTGCAAGAATGGCGCCTGGAATATCATCGTCCACAGGTGCAGTACGACTATGAACAAAAGTGGCATGAAATTGAAGATCCCAATTTTGCCTTTCCGCAACCGGTGAAAATAGAACGTTACATGTTCAAGTCGACACAGCATAAAATACAGCTGATGCCGCGTCTGGCTGATCGCTCGGTAGTGATTAAACCGGTCGATCCGATTTATATTCCGGCTGGACAACGCGGGACCCTGTATATCAGTACGCCTTTATGGATTGCCGGTTTTGTCGAGGGGCAAAAAGACCCGCTGTTTGATATACCGGTGATTCTGCCTAAAGATACCTGGTTTGGTCCTAATCACCGTCATGGGGAAATTTGCTATGCCACTGCGGTTGATGGACGTACCGAGTTACATCAGCTAAAACCTCGTGCCTTTCGTGCGGTTACACCGATTGAGTTTCATAATACCAGTCATCAGCAGTTACGCTTTGACCGCATGAATGTACCGGTTTCTGCCCTACCGCTATTTTATAGTGAAAGTACCGGTCGTTTATGGACCTCACAGATTAAGGTACTGCATGAAGGTTTGGATAAACCTCCGCGCATTCGCATTGAAAACCGCACCCCTCCTCATGCGGGTGAAGTGATGTATGTCCATCCACCACGTGAACAGGCAAGTGCATTGTTCAACATGTTTGATTCATTTTTCTAGGGCGGCAATATGGCAGATTCGAATATCCCAAAAGAAATTACCAGCAGCCTCAAAAGTATTTTTACCAATATCAACACAGAACGCCTGACTGAAATTATCGTTGCCATCGTACTGTGTCTTATTGGCTTTTTAATTGCACGTTTTGTCTCCAACACCTTTATCCGCACTGTTGGCTCACGCTTTAATGCCCATCAAAGTCTGGTTTGGCGACGCGGCATATTTTATTTCATCTTCCTGATTTTTGTGATGGCGAGCTTAAAAGAAGCCGGTTTTAAACTGAGCGTGTTTTTGGGTGCGGCTGGGATTTTAACGGTAGCACTGGGTTTTGCTTCACAAACATCTGCTTCCAACCTCATCAGCGGTTTATTCCTGATTGGTGAAGGTTCTTTTGAAATTGGTGACACGGTACAAATGACCTTGATTCGCGGCCATACCATTGAAGGTGAAGTAATTTCGATTGATTTGCTTTCAGTGAAACTACTGACTCAGGACAATGTCTATGTGCGCGTACCGAATGAACAGCTGATTCGTGCACCGGTGTATAACCTGTCCAAATTTCCGATTCGGCGTATTCCGATTACTCTGGCCATCAACTTTCATGAAGACATCATCAAAGTTCGGGAAGTCTTGCTGGATGTTGCCAATAAGTATCCGCTGGTTTTAGCGGATCCGAAGCCGGCGGTGACCGTAACTGCCTTCCGCGAATCATCCATTGAACTGTTATTTGCCATCTGGTGTGATCGTGAAAACTTTCTGAAAGTTCGGGATGAGATGCAAGAACGCATTCGTAATGGCTTTGTGGCCAATCAAATTGAAATTCCAGTCCCGAAAATGGGCTTTGTTGATCGCCCTGCGAATGCTCAGCCTTTAAATGAAGAAGACATTGATCAATATGCCAATGCCAAAGAAGTAAAACGTGAGGCGGGATTAAAATAGTTGTTTTAATCATTTAATCCTCCCCTAGCCCTCCTTTAAAAAAGGAGGGAGAAATCAATTAAAAATAATTCAGATTTAGTCCCCCCTTTATCAAAGGGGGATTTAGGGGGATTTTTCATTCAGATGATGTTCAGGAATCGGTGCAATATAGGCAATTACCAGCATCACAAAACCTGCGCCTAAAAATGAAATCACCCGGGTTAAAGTACCGATATGCGATAGGTCGAACAACACCAGTTTCAAGGTCACCATCACCAGAATACTGCCACCCAGAATCCAGACTGAACGTAATTGCTTGCGACTGGCAAGACTCATGGTCATAAAAGCCAAACCGACCCAGAGTAAAGTCAGGCTCAGTTGAACGGTCGCATTTCCCCACACAGCCAGTTCATTAAACGGCGTGCCCAAATATATGTGTAATGCACGCAGTACAATATAACTGCTGAGCCAGAGCAGGCTGAACACCATCAACACCGCGACAATTCCTTTGTCGAGACCGATTTTAATTTGCAAGGACAACATCCAGATAAAACCTGCCAGCATGGCTATACTAACCAGATCAAAAGGATTAATAATCGGCAAGATATAGCCCTGAAAAGCCTGCTGGGTAAACAGTTGCGAACAGATAATCCATGTGGCCATCAACAACAAACTACTGCGTGCCTGCCAGAACATTTTCCAGTCAGGATTATTCACCTGCCAATAACACCAGGCACAGAAACCTAAAGGCAAAATCACCACACTGATATAAGGCATGCCCGGCACAAAACTTAAACTGGCCATCGCCAGACTGGTCAATGTGCCAAAACTCACCCACTCTTTTTCATTTCGCACGCCCAGCAGCGGACGAAGCCACAATACGGTTAATATCAAGCCTGATAATGCAAAACCAAAGCGGTCAAAAGCCGAATCCCAAACAATCATGCCCTGTTTGCTCTGATCAATCACAATAATCAGGGCAAAAACAAAGACTGGAATCAAGCCCAGCCATTTTGGAAATAGCCAGGTCCAGGTGGCTTTGCAACGCAGCATGACTTCATTCATCAGCAGATATACGCTACTCGCAATCAATAGCGTCATCACCATTTGGTCTGCACTGTCTATTGCATCCAGCAATAAAACCAGCAACATGGTGGTGGCCGACAGCATTTGCAAACAGTGAAAAGCAATGGTTGAATTGCTCAGCTGCTGTCTAAAGGATTCCCGGCTATTCGCCACCAAGACCACAGCAAAATAACTCAGGCACAATCCCCAGTACATTTCACGTGGAAATTCATTCAGCTCGACCAGATAATAAAAGCTGGATAATCCGGCAACGATCAACAAGCCCATGGCAAGATAACGGCTGATCTGCGACTGGCGATACAAGGCATAGAAAAAAATCACCAATCCTTCTACCGCCCAGCCAATTACACTCCATTGCTCGGTTAAAAGAATAGGCGGAATTAAGGCCAGAAAAATTAGCATTAAACTAAAATAGCTTTGCGAAATCAGCTGCACCGCCTGATTACGTCTGGACAGTTGATAGAGGCCTGCATAAACAGCGGCAAATGCCAGACTGCTACCAGCTTGCCACCACCTTTCTTCAAAATGGATTAAGTAAATAAAAATATAACCGACAATGGGTGCGGCAAAAATCAGGGCAATATCCAATACCGGTTTGAGCTTAAATTGAGCCAGATCCTCTTTGGCCATGAGCTGGCTAAAACGAAAACTGAGCCAGATAAAGATGGCGCTATGTACCCAGACCAACACCGTTAAAGCATTCTTTTCCTGTTCTTCAGCCTGATAAAACGCATACCCCCCTCCGACAATGACCGTCATTAAAAAGGCGATTTGATTCAGGATTTTCCACGGATGCAGGGTACTTAACACCACCACAGCCAGATTAATCACCACATAATAAGTCATCAATTCAGTGGCGGTTGCATTACGGACTGGCAAGGTAAAAGGCGCAATATAGGCAATGATCATTGCCATCAGAGCCAGTTCTACCGATTGCTGTTTTAGGCTGAGGATCAGGGTCATGCCCATAATGAGAGCAAAACATAATCCGGCAATTGCCAGAGTCGGGATCACCGCATTGTAATAGGCAAAAAATAAGGTCAAAAACAATGCGGCTAACCCCAGACCTTCCAAGGCTAGGGCAAAACTGCGGTTTTTTGTTTGTAGCCTATAACCCAGTACCGTCACCAAGCCGCTGATGCCCGCCACAATGGCTAATTTGGCTGCAAGACTGAGTTGCCAATGTTCGGTGGCAAAACGTAGCAATAACACAACCCCAATCACCAGCACCAGGATGGCCACTTTTAAAACCGGATTACCTTGAAAAATCCATTGCTGTAGCTGATCCATCAGTCCAGATGCTGGAGATGACCTTTGCGTCGCAGGACGTTGTGCGAGCGGATTTTGAACAGGCTGAGAAACAAGGGTTTCAGTAGGCTCGATTTGTACTGAATGAAAACGTGCCTGCACCTGATTTAATAAACCTTCTAAATGACGTAACCATCTGAGAAAGAAAAAAATCCACACGGTAATGCCCAGACCAATCACAAACCCCCAGTCCATGACACCGCCGACAATAGCGGTAATGGAAGCCAGATAGAGCGGAACTTTCGAAGTTTCCTGAACAGCAAGATGAGCATTTTCTGCAAGTTGCATTGCCGGTGTCTGGATGGCATCGACATATTGCATCAGGCTCATGGCAAAGGCCAAGCCACAGAGATAGGTCAATAGCTGTGCTTCCAGAAACCAGGCTCCCACACCCACAATAATCAATACCATCAGCCAAATCATCCGGATTTCGCTCTGCTCTTTCCGCATCTTATCTCGATCTCAGTCCCTGTTGACTTGATGATACAACAGCTCTGCCCTTGATTTTTAAGCATTCATCAGATATTCGGTAACATGCAACTTTGATCGGGTGTCTATGTTCAGATGAAAAATCACGTACAATAAGGCCGATATTTGAATTAGGAATCTTTCAATGCCACCATTTGTTTTGGTCGATGGCTCATATTTTTTATTTCGTGCGTACCATGCACTGCCACCACTAACCACTTCTACGGGTTTACAGACCAACGCAATTCGTGGTGCCATTTCTGCGATTCAAAAATTGATGCGCCGTATCCAGCCTACACATATGGCGGTGATTTTCGATACGCCTGAACCGACGTTCCGTCATGCACTTTCACCGATTTATAAAGGTGACCGTCCGAGCATGCCGGATGAATTGTCGCAACAGATTCCCTATCTTCATAACCTGATTCGTGCCTTGGGTATTCCTTTGCATACCCTTCCCGGTGCAGAAGCAGATGACGTGATTGGCACTCTGGCTAAACGTGCAGAAGCCAAGGGTTATCAAGTGCTGATCTCTACCGGCGATAAAGACATGGCGCAATTGGTCACCGACAAAGTGACTTTGGAAGACAGCTTTAAAGACAAGCCGATGGATGTCGATGGCGTGTTTGAAAAATTCGGGGTATGGCCAAACCAGATTATCGATTATTTGACCTTGATGGGCGATGCTTCGGACGGTATCCGTGGCGTACCCGGTGTCGGGGCTAAAACTGCGGCCAAACTGTTAACTGAATACGGTTCCATTGGTGGCATTTTAGAAAATGTCGATAAAATTAAAGGTAAAGTCGGTCAGAGCATTAAAGACAATGTTGAAGGCATTACTCTAGATCATCAATTGGCCAGTATTGTCTGCGATCTGGAAATGGGTCTTTGTTATGAAGATCTGAAAATTTGCGATCCGAATGTGGAAGAACTGCGCCGACTCTATACCGAGCTTGAATTCCGTAACCAGTTACAGTCGCTCGATCATCCTAACAATCCGAATAATTCGGTTTATAAACAGACCTCTAAAGTGATTGAAAAATCTGCGCACTCAGAAGTCGTCATTGAAACTGAAGATCAGGCAGAGCTGACCAGTGTTGATGATCAACTTGGCAAAGCCAACTACCATACCATCTTAACTCAGGCTGACTGGGACAACCTGTTTACTCGTTTCAGTACTGAAAAACGCTTTGCCTTTGATACCGAAACCACCAGCCTGGATTATCGTATTGCCGAGATGGTCGGCTTTTCACTGGCATTTGATGCACAGGATGCCTATTACATTCCGCTGACTCATGACTACGAAGGTGCACCTGAGCAGCTGAATCGTGAAACCATCCTGGCGCAAATCAAACCAATTTTAGAAAATCCTGCGGTTGAAAAAATTGGCCATCATCTAAAATATGATGCCCATATCCTGCAAAATCATGGTATTGAACTGCAAGGCTGGTATTTCGACACCATGCTGGCATCTTACGTTTTAAATTCTGTGGCGACCCGTCACGGCATGGATGATGTAGCGCGGGTCTATCTGAGTCATTTGACCACGACCTTTGAACAGGTCGCCGGTAAAGGTGCCAAACAGAAAACCTTTAACCAGATCGAAATTGAAACCGCTGCACATTATGCTGCTGAAGATGCGCATGTCACTTATCGTCTGTATGAAGTACTGTCGAAAAAGTTACAGGCCATCCCTGAGCTGAACAATATTTTGCACAATATTGAAATGCCGGTGGCACGCGTGCTGACCCTCATGGAAGAAAACGGCATTGAACTGGATCTGAAATTCCTGGATCAATTGAGTGTGGATTTTTCCAATACCATTCAAAATCTGGAAAGCCAGATTACTGACTTGGCCGGACAGCCGTTTAATGTCAGCTCGCCAAAACAGGTCGGTGAAATCCTGTTTGATAAACTGGGACTCAAAGGCGGCAAGAAAACTTCGACCGGCCAATACAGTACCAGCGAAAGTATTCTGGAAAAAATCGATCACCCGATTACCGATTTGATTCTGCAATACCGTGGTCTGTCCAAACTGAAAAGCACCTATACCGACGGTCTGCAAAAACAGGCCAATAATGACAGTGGTCGTGTGCATACCAGCTACCATCAGGCCCTGACTGCAACCGGACGTTTGTCATCAACAGATCCCAACCTGCAAAACATTCCTGTGCGTGAAGAAATTGGCCGTCAGATTCGTAAAGCCTTTATCGCACCTGAAGGTCGGGTATTACTTGCTGCCGATTATTCACAAATTGAACTGCGTTTAATGGCACATCTTTCCCAGGATGAAGCGCTTGTTGATGCATTTAAGCATGGTCAGGATGTACATCGCCGTACCGCTGCTGAAGTTCTGGGTATTGCGCTGGAAGATGTGACCAATGACCAGCGTCGTCAGGCTAAAGCGGTAAACTTTGGTTTACTCTATGGCATGTCTGAATTTGGCCTGATTCGTCAATTGGGCTTTACCCGGGAAGAATCACAAAACTATATCAAGCAATATTTCCATCGTTATCCGGGTATTTATGAGTATATGCAACGTACTCGTCAGGTGGCACTGGAACAAGGTTTTGTGGAAACTATTTTAGGCCGTCGTCTGTATACGCCTGATATTGATGCGCGTAACATGATGGTACGTAAGGGCGCCGAACGTGCTGCCATCAATGCACCATTGCAAGGAAGTGCAGCCGACATCATTAAACTGGCCATGGTTGAAGTGGATAAAATGCTGCCTAAAGACCAAGCCAAAATGTTACTGCAAGTACACGATGAATTGGTGTTTGAAGTTGATGCCGACATTGCCGATGAACTGGCACCAAAACTGGCTGAAGTGATGCAATCGGTGGTGAAACTTTCAGTACCATTAATTGTGGAAGTCGGTAAGGGCAATAACTGGGATGAGGCGCATTAATCTTGTATTAAGTTCCTTCTCGCTTTTAAAGCTCCTTCTCCCTCTGGGAGAAGGCTGGGATGAGGGTTTCCCAAATAAAACTAGAATTAAATCTTTTTATTAAGACAAATAATTGGTATCTATCTGATAATTTACCCTCTCCTAACCTCTCTTGCGCTTTACTTGAAAGCAGTGCTTTCAAGTTTGCTCAGGGAGAGGAACTGTCAATATTTTCCATAGCGCGTTTTAACAGACAATAAAAAAGGACTCCATCGAGTCCTTTTTTATTGTCTAGATTTTACTGTCTAAACTTTAAAGCCCAGTCAAAAGCACAATCGCGACTTCATTCATAATAATTTCAGCAATATACAATGCCAGAAATGCAATGATTGGCGACAGGTCAATCATGCCCATATTCGGCAAGATACGGCGGAACGGAGCCAATAAGGGTTCTGCCAGTTCCTGAATTACCTCAATATAAGGCGAGCGAGATTGAGTAAACATCACCACCCAGCTTAAAATAATCGTTGCAAAAATTAAGTAACGACAGAAACGGATCAGGTCCTGAATCATGGTGACAAAAGTCAAAATCACCAGATGCACCGGACTGTTCGGCATGGCGCCTGATAGATACATCACCCCAAAAATCTTGAGTAAATATAAAATCACCACCAAGGCCAAGGCTGCCAAATTGACACGACCTTTTGCCACCGTGGGGAAAATACGCCCAAAAACATCGACAATTTTCGTTGCTTTCACCGTAGACATTACTACCGGATTATAAGCGTTCACTGCTGCAAGTTGCATAAGAAAACGGAAGAATACGAGCAAAATCGCTACGTTAATGATAATGCCAAAAATCAGCGCAGAGTTTGCACCCATACTGGAACTTTCCTAAATAAAAACGAGTTATTTGCTACTTTCACTTAGCTCTTGAGCAAGTTCTTGACTGCGCTTTTGGGCTGCAGCCAAAGCGGCCTGAATATTTTGAGAGATTTGCGCGCGATCGAATACTTCGAGTGCAGCTTGAGTTGTGCCGTTTGGAGAGGTCACATTTTTACGCAATTCAGCTGGTGAATTTGCACTGGTAATTGCCATTTGTGCAGCACCCAAAGCTGTTTGCAGCGTCAAAGCAGTTGCCACTTTTTCATCCAATCCCAGGTTTTTACCTGCACGAATCATGCTTTCCATCATATAGAAGAAATAAGCTGGACCCGAACCAGACACTGCAGTGACTGCATCAATCTGTTCTTCGGAATTGACCCAAATGGTTAAACCTGTTGCCGCTAAAACCTGGCTAGCAAGTTCACGGTCTTGGGCATCCACAGCATCAGTTGCATATAAACCATGCGCTCCGGTTTGAACCAAAGCCGGTGTATTCGGCATCACCCGGACAATTCGATTGGTATCTAATAAATTGGCAATCGTGGCAATTTCAGCCCCCGCCACAATCGACATCACCAGTTTGCCTTCAAACAAACCTTTAAGAGGTTTTAATACACTCGCCAATACTTGCGGCTTCACTGCGAAAAGTACGATATCGGCATCACGAATGGCTGCAGCATTGTCATCAGTTACGTGTAGATCTTTTTCTGCTAATAAAGCACGTACTTTTTCTACCGGATCTGAAACTGTAATACGAGTTGGAGGCAAACCGCGCGAAATCAGTCCGCCAATCAAGGCTTGCGCCATATTGCCGCCGCCAATAAAACTAATATTACAATTTAAAGCTGCACTCATGGATTTATACTCGACTTAGAATTTTTTAACTAAGAGATTAAATTTGGTTGCCAACCACCGATTTCACAATATTCAGATTGAGCTAACCAAAACCCTTTTGGTGTAAAAACACCAAGCATAACATTATCTATGCTTAATATTTGAATTCTATAACGCTGCCAGGGAAAAATTTGTGCTTCCTGAATGGCTTTTTTTAACGGCCAAGCTCCTACCCGTCCATATAAATGGATTTTTTCTCCACCTTGACGCATCACCAGATCCAGTTTTTTACCGAGCAATGATACTGCCAGGCCTATTGCTGCAGTTTCAGGAAAATATTGACCAGAGAGGACATCAACCTTTTGGCCCAATTCCAGCTGGATTGTTTGTTCTAAAATATGGCTTGCATTTTTTTCAGCCAGATATTCTTCAGCACTTAAACGGAAAAGTTTTTGCTGATAACGCACATAATAAAACTGGTTCCAGTGCAATGCTGCCTGTGCATCAGATTTGGATTCAATCACTTCTTGCAACAAGCGTTCCACCATCTCAAAGCTGGGGCGATAGGTATCCTGCCCTTTCATCCATACCGATAAAAGCTGTCTTTGCCGTGCTGTAGATAGTTGGGATAATTCTGTTAAATCCAGTTCAGTGATCGAACCACAATCGTTTAGATCTTGCTGTAGCACATCCAGCAAAATATCTTCCGCATCCTGCATTAAATAGCTGGTGCGGCTGAGTGCCTGCTGCATTTTTGGATAACGTTTTTGCAATATAGGCCACAGTTCATGACGACACCAGGCCCGATCATAATGGGTATCTAAATTGGTGGGATCTTCAATATTTTGCACATCAAGCTGTGCCGCCCATTGGCAAATCTGCTCACGGGAAATATCGAGTAGCGGTCGCCAGATGGTGAATTGCTCACGAACATCCACCTGTTTCATGGCAGCCAAGCCATGCACCCCTGCACCAGAAAGCAGTCGCAAGATTAAGGTTTCGGCCTGATCTTGCTGATGATGCGCCAAGACCAAAATTTCATGGGGCTTTAAATGCTTGGAATAAGCCTGATAACGTGCATTGCGTGCCTGATGTTCCAGGTTCCCCTCTTGTACTTCAACTGCTTCGACAATACAGGCTACATTTAGCACTGCACATTGATCAGACACAAACTGGCCCCAATCTGCACTGATACTTTGCAATTGGTGATCAATATAAATGGCACGGATTTTTTTGGGAAATAAATCAGACATTAAATACAGTAGCAGCATGGAATCCATGCCGCCACTACATCCAATCAAGAAAGTGCTTTCTGGAGGAAAGCACTGAATTTGCTTTAAGACGCTAGACCGGAATTGTCGCTGCCAAACTTCATTAAACGCTGGTAACGTGCTTCGCATCTTTCATTCGCATCCATCGATTGCAATTCTTCTAAAGCTTGTTGTAACACATCTTTAAGATTTTGCATCACTTGTTCAGGCTGTAAATGTGCGCCTTCACCTTCATCCACTACATATTCAACAATACCCATTTTTTGTAGTTTTTCAGCAGTCAATGCCAAGGCTTCACTGGCTTGTTCAGCTTTTTCAGCTGTTTTCCACAAAATGGATGCACAACCTTCAGGAGAAATCACTGAATAAATACTGTGAGATAGCATGATCACGCGATCTGCTACACCAATACCGAGTGCACCGCCTGAACCACCTTCACCAAGTACGGTTGCAATTACCGGAACTTTTAGGCTTGAGAGTTGTGCAAGGCTGGTGGCAATGGCTTCTGCCTGGCCGCGTTCTTCCGCACCCACACCTGGATATGCACCCATGGTATCGATAAAGGTAAATACCGGCAGGTTGAAACGTTCAGCCATGTCCAGTAAACGCTGCGATTTACGATAGCCTTCTGGATTACTCATGCCGAAGTTGTGTTGCAATTTTTCACGAGTGCTGCGACCACGATGTTGCCCAACAATCATCACCGGCTGACCATTAAAACGTGCCAAGCCACCGATCATTGCACCATCGTCACCAAATACCCGATCTCCATGTAAAGCATCGAATTCAGTGAAGATTTCACCAACATAATCCAAGAATTGCGGACGTTCTGGGTGACGTGCAATTTGAACCGTTGTCCATGCTTTAGATTGAGCAGCTTTATTTTTCATAGGTCGACCATTATCCCTAAATTAACAATAACTTGTTAACCAATCACTTGTTAATAGATAAATTGTTCCGACTGAATATTCAATTCAATATCCCAATGCTTAAACTGCACCTGTTCATCATGCAAGTCTGCTACAAGCAAAGGCCATTGTTTGGCATCGCCAGAAACGCTGAGTTGCCATTGTTGCTCATTGATGACACTTAATTCAATGGCAGGAAGCATCTCATCGCTACGACTATGATTCAGCAAAACGGCTAATCGTAGCAATAGACATAAGTACACAAGTTTGCTACCACCGACTTTTGAGACATCCACACGGGCATCGCCACGAAGTTTACGACGATGATGAGCGACCAAATGTGACAAATGATTTTGGTCAATTTGCGAGAAACCCGGAATATCCGAATGCTGCAGCAAATAAGCCCCATGGCGATGGTAACCACTGTGACTAATCGCCAGGCCAATCTCATGCAAATATGCAGCACGACGCAGTAAGTCACTGTCATCATTAGTTAAATTTAGAGATTTCGCGACACCATTAAACAATTGCTGTGCCGTATTGACTACACGCTCAGCCTGTTTGCTATCTGCGTTATAGCGTCCCATTAAAGCATGCACAGAACGGTCACGAACGTCTTCATGCTGGAAACGACCAAGCAGGTCATACATGACCCCTTCACGTAGCGCGCCATCTGAATAAACCAGTTTATTCAAACCCAGCACTTCAAACACAGCATATAAAATGGCAACGCCTGCTGGCAAAACTGCTCGACGGTCTTCTTTTAAACCATCAAATTCCATTTCAGTGACATGCTTATATTTAAGCAGCTTATCTTTAAGTTTTTCCAGGCCTTCACGGGTGAGCTCTTCTTTTTCATTGCTCCAGCCCATATTCACGGTAATTTGACGACAAGCCTTAATGGTTCCGCTGGAACCGACCACGGTATCCCAGCCTGCTGCTTTATAAGTATTGGCAATACCGGATATTTCCTTGCGTGCTGCAGTCACGGCTTTGTCGAAACTTTTCTGGTTGATCTCACCATCCATAAAATAGGCTTTGGTAAAGGCCACACAGCCCATTTGGACAGATTCAGTGTGAATCGGCTCGAAGGCTTCACCAATAATCAGTTCAGTTGATCCACCACCAATATCAATCACCAGGCGACGGCCACTATTGGCCATAGTATGGGATACGCCCAAATAAATCAGACGGGCTTCTTCACGACCGGCAATAATTTCTATCGGTTTGGGTAAAATCTCTGCGGCTTTTTGAATGAATTCATGGCCGTTTTTGGCCTGACGCAAAGCATTGGTTGCCACAATACGCAAACGATTGGGCTGAACTGAACTTAAACGCCCAACAAAACGTGCCAAGCATGCCAATCCGCGTTGCTGTGCCGCTTCAGTCAGGTTTTTATTTTCGTCCAAGCCTGCTGCCAATTGTACTTTTTCTGACATTGAAGCCACTTTTTTTACTTCGCCATGATCTACACGTGCTATGGCAAGATGGAAACTGTTCGACCCCATATCGATGGCAGCAAGTAACTCTTCATCAATCAAAAAATCAGACATTATTCAAACAAACCTATAAGAATTGTGCTTAGAGTAATTCACATGCATGCAATTTAAAAGCCATTTATCAATTCAACTGAAGCAGTTTTTATTTTTTACCGATGCAATAATTGCTGGATACGATGCTCAATATCGTGAGCATCAATTAGACAAACTTAAGATAATCACGGAAAATTTACATATCCCCCTACATAGTTAAACCAGGCTATGTAATACTTATAGATATAAAACTATCTTAAAATTTTATCTGGAGCATATCCATGTCTGGCAATATCGTAAACACAACTGATGCGAACTTCGAAGCTGACGTTTTACAATCTGACGTACCTGTACTTGTCGATTTCTGGGCAGGCTGGTGTGCACCATGTAAAGCGATTGCACCTGTACTAGAAGTATTGTCTACAGAATTTGAAGGCAAAGTAAAAGTTGTTAAAGTTGACGTAACTGCTTGTGAAGCGACTGCAGTAAACTACAATATCCGTAACATTCCTGCACTATTGATGTTTAAGAATGGTGAAGTTGTAGCGCAACAAGTCGGTGCTGCACCAAAATCTAAATTGACTGCTTTTATTGAAGAAAATATCTAATTTAAAGTAGAATGATTGAATCTAATACGCTATCTCCAGATAGCGTATTTTTTTCGTCTATAAATTGACAAAAGTTTGATTAGCTCTTATATTGCATGTTCAAGGAATAAAGGATTTTTAATCCGCCATTTTCTTACAAGACACAACACATAAGATCGCCGCTCGGCAACAGAAATTGTTTTTACACTTTTCTCTTCGAAACAATGTATCAGACCTCTGAATTGTTATTGTGCAAATACAATTGCGTTACTTTTATTGCGTGTAAGCGGCTCAATGTTGCTCCCTTTTCTCATCTATATCCCAGAATTTTGATTCTATCTGACCCCCTATGAATTTAACTGAACTCAAGAAAAAACCGATTGGCGAACTCATCAAGATTGCCGAGTTTATGGGCCTGGAAGGAATGGCTCGTAACCGCAAGCAAGACATCATTTTTGCCATCTTAAAACGCCATGCAATGAATGGCGAAGAGATTTTTGGTGATGGTGTTCTGGAAATTCTGTCTGATGGTTTTGGTTTCCTACGCTCTGCAGCAGGTTCTTATCTTGCAGGCCCGGATGACATTTATGTCAGCCCATCGCAAATTCGCCGTTTCAACTTACGCACTGGTGATACCATTACCGGCACAATTCGCCCACCTAAAGAAGGCGAACGCTATTTTGCACTTTTAAAAGTTAATCAAATTAACTACGACACGCCTGAAAACTCACGCAACAAAATCTTGTTTGAAAACTTGACCCCATTGTTCCCGACTGAACAATTGGTGATGGAACTTGGTAACGGTACCACTGAAGATTTGACTGCACGTGTAGTTGACCTGGTGGCTCCGATTGGTAAAGGCCAACGTTCGATTATTGTGGCTCCGCCAAAAGCCGGTAAAACCATGTTGTTACAAAACATCGCGCAATCGATTGTACGTAACAATCCTGAATGTTTCCTGATTGTGCTTCTGATTGACGAACGTCCTGAAGAAGTAACTGAAATGGAACGTACCGTTCGTGGTGAAGTAATTGCCTCAACCTTCGATGAATCCCCTGCTCGTCACGTACAAGTGGCTGAAATGGTGATTGAAAAAGCCAAACGTCTGGTTGAACACAAAAAAGACGTGGTCATTCTGCTTGACTCGATTACCCGTCTGGCACGTGCCTACAACACTGTGATTCCTTCTTCAGGTAAGGTGTTAACTGGTGGTGTGGATGCACATGCGTTAGAGCGTCCAAAACGTTTCTTTGGTGCTGCCCGTAATATTGAAGAAGGTGGTTCACTCACCATTATCTCTACTGCATTGATTGAGACAGGCAGTAAGATGGATGAAGTGATCTATGAAGAATTCAAGGGTACTGGTAACCAGGAAATCACGCTTGATCGTCGTATTGCTGAAAAACGTGTGTTCCCTGCAATGAACATCAAGAAATCGGGTACACGTCGTGAAGAACGCCTCATGAGTGAAGATAACCTTCGCAAAGTTTGGATTCTACGTAAGCTGCTGCATACCCAAGATGAATTGGCAGCAATGGAATTCTTGCTAGACCGTATGAAAGAAACCAAAACCAATGATGATTTCTTTGATCAAATGAAGCGTAAAGCGACTAATTAAACTGGTTGTTATTCTTTTTTTCTCTAAAAGGCTATCGTTAACGATAGCCTTTTTATTTGGTTGACTTTATTTACATAAAGCTACAATCAACCATTTTCTTTGTAAACTTTATATGCAAGTTAAAAACTCTTAAAAATATTAACTTTAAAAAACCATAATTTTTAGCGAGTTATTTAGTATTTATCCAATATAAACCTCCCTATTGATTGTTATTTTCTGTTAAAAAAATGCTCATTTTTTATCTTTTTTTGCATTTTTTAACGGTGCCCTAGTAGTAATTCAAAATGCGCAGTGATAGCATATTCGCAGACCAGTTAGACTGCCTCTGCATTGTTACTGCCTAACAGATTTTAGGAAGAATAAAAGCACTCAACAGGCTAACATAGGTTTTTTTTAATCTCATATTTTAGAGAGTGATGCCATGTTATTCAAAAAAATCGCTATTGCTGCTGCAGTTGCTACTACTTTAGCTTTCGTTGGTTGTGCTAAAAAAACTGAAGAAGCTCCTGCTGCTGCTGCTGCATCTGAAGCTACTGTAGCTGCATCTGAAGCTACTGCTGCTGCTTCTGCTGCTACTGTTGAAGCTGCTTCTGCTACTCAAGCTGCTGCTTCTGCTGTTGACGCTGCTCCAGCTGCTTCTGAAGCTGCTGCTTCTGCTGCTAAATAATCTTTACGATTATTCAGTAAAAAAAGAGAGCCATTTGGCTCTCTTTTTTTATGCTTCAAATAAAGGTCAATCAAACAATACTGAATAAAATAATACTGAATGAAAATATCTAATCTTCAAACAACACTCTTCCTTATCTGTTCAAAATAAAGAAACCTCTTAAAAACTTAAAACAAAAAAAAGCAGATCAATCGATCTGCTCATTTCCTACGCGCTGACGGAATTTCTGTCCTGCGCGGAATGTGACTACACGGCGTGCTGAAATTGGAATTTCCTCGCCGGTTTTCGGATTTCGACCTGGACGCTGACGTTTATCACGCAACTCAAAGTTACCGAAACCCGAAAGTTTAACTTGTTCACCTGAGATTAGCGCTTGGCTAATCTCATCAAAGAACAACTCGACCATTTGTTTAGCTTCACGACGGTTTAAACTCGTGAGCTCACTTAAATGATCAGCCATTTCTGCTTTTGTTAGTGCTGTCATGAAGCCCTCAATGTCGCTTGGTAAGTGTTTTCCAACACTTGAAGGATATTATCCATACCTGATTTAATTTCAGCATCTTCCAATGTACGGCTTGGATGCTGCCAGAGAAGGGCAAATGCCAGTGAGCGTTTCCCTTCTTCTACCCCTTGTCCAGTATACACATCGAATAACCAAGTCGAGTCTAACAACTCTCCACCCGTTTGTCCGATAAGTTGCTGAATTTCACTAACATTAATCTTATCACTAATTAAAAGCGCAATATCACGTCGAACCGATGGAAAACGTGATAATTCTGTAAAATTAGATACATAAGTTTGCAAAACAGCCTTTTGATCAAGTTCAGCAACCCAAGTGATCCCCAAATCGAGCTCATCTTCCAAAGATGGATGTAAGCGACCGAGGTAACCAATAGACTTACCATCAACTAAAATTTCAGCAGATTGTCCAGGATGTAACCAGCTACGCTCTGAACGCACATATTCAACTTTGACACGTCCTGCCGCTAAAATTTCCTCAACCTCACCTTTCAGGTCAAAGAAATCGATTGGCTGTGCTTTGCCATGCCAAGATTCAGCGGTTTTCGCACCGACTGCAATTAATGCCAAAGTCGGAATCTGTTTAAGATCATGAATGCTTTGTGCATCTTGATAATCAAAACGTAAACCAAGTTCAAAGAAACGCACACGGCTTTGCTGACGGTTGATATTGTATTGCACACATGGAATCAAGCTGGATAACAAAGTTGAACGCATTGCAGCCAATTCGCTTGAGATTGGATTGGCCAACATCAATGGATTTACCGCAGGATTCAATTGCTTTTCAAGTTTGGCATCGGCAAAGCTAAAGCTAATTGCTTCCTGATAACCTAAAGTCACCAAGGTTTGACGAAGTTGCGGCAATTCAAACTGATCTTGATATTTGGCAAGTTTCACATCAATTACAGGCAAACTGATCTGGATGTTGTCATAACCGTGAATACGGGCAACTTCTTCAATCAAGTCCTGATAAATGGCCATGTCATAGCGATGTGATGGAGGAACGACAGTCCACTCGCCTTGTGCTTTTACAGTCACCACACAACCTAGGCGCTGTAGTGCATCACTGATAAAATCACTTTCAACTTTGTAACCGAGCAATTGATCGACTTGAGCCTGGTTCAGCTCAATCGCTTCACGTGTTGGCAATAATTCCGCTTTTTCAGCAGTGATGATTGGGCCAAATTCACCACCCGCCAATTCAGCAATCAGCTGTGATGCACGGTGCATGGCAATGATTGGCAATTCGAAATCTACACCACGTTCATAGCGTTGTGAGGCATCAGTATGCAAACCATAACGACGTGCACGACCGGCAATGTGCAATGGTGCAAAGAATGCAGATTCCAGGAAGATCTCCGTGGTTTCATCGCTTACAGCCGAAGATAGGCCACCCATGATACCGGCAATGGCAAGTGCTTTTGCATCATCAGCAATGACCATCACATCTTCAGTCAATTCAACTTCTTGTTCATTCAGCAGTACCAGTTTTTCAGCAGCCGTCGCTTGACGTACATGCACTGAACCCTGAACTTTAGCACCATCAAAAGCATGTAGCGGCTGACCAAGCTCAATGAGCACATAGTTGGTAATATCTACCAAAATACTGTGCTGACGGATACCAGAACGAGCAAGTGCACGTTCCATCCATACTGGGGTAACGGCTTTGGTATTGACGTTCTTGATCACACGACCCAAGTAACGTGGGCAGCCTTCTGTCGATACTACAACTTTCTTTTCATCTGCGATGCTTGCAGCAACTTCAGTAATTTCAGGGGCAGTCACTGGCAATTGGTTAATCACCCCAATTTCACGGGCAATACCACGGATACTGAAACAGTCACCACGGTTTGGCGTGATACTGATATCAATAACATTGTCATCAAGTTCCAAGTATTCACGAATATTGATACCAACTGGTGCGTCGCTCGGCAGCTCTAACAAACCATCAATTTTATCTTCTAAATCAATTTCAGATGCACCGCAAAGCATCCCTTGTGATTCAATACCACGAAGTTTGCCTTTCTTGATTTTAAAATCACCTGGTAAAACCGCACCAATAGTGGCTACAGGTGCTTTCATGCCTACACGTACATTTGGTGCACCGCAGACGATTTGTAAAGGTTCACCTGATCCAATGTTCACTGTGGTTACACGTAAACGGTCTGCGTCTGGATGTTGTTCTACAGTCAGAACTTCACCTACCACCACGCCTGTAAATGGTTTTGCCGCTGGAGCCAGCTCATCAACTTCCAAACCAAGCATTGTTAATTGATCAGATAGTTTTTCACTATCAATAGCTGGGTTGACCCAAGTGCGTAACCAATTTTCGCTAATTTTCATAAATTCATTTTCCTGAATCTCCCCTAACCCCTCTTTTAAAAAGAGGGGAAAACCACGCACTCTATTTTTGAATGTGGAAGTCCCCCTTTTTTAAAGGGGGATTTAGGGGGATTTCTATAAACCTTTAAATTGTTAAATCTGTATTTAAACCATTAAGCAAATTGGCGTAAGAAACGCACATCATTTTGGAAGAACATACGCAAGTCATTCACACCGTAGCGAAGCATTGCAAAACGTTCTACACCTAGACCAAAAGCAAAACCTTTATATTTTTCAGGATCAATGCCCGCAGCTTGAAGTACGTTCGGATGCACCATACCGCAACCTAGAACTTCTAACCAGCGACCTCGTTCATCCATAATATCCACTTCCGCACTTGGTTCAGTGAACGGGAAGTAAGATGGACGGAAACGTACAGTTAAGTCTTTTTCAAAGAATTCATTCAACAGATTAATCAACAAACCTTTCAGTTCTGCAAAGCTGGTATTTTCCGCAATGTATAAGCCTTCAATTTGATGAAACATTGGCGAATGGGTTTGATCCGAATCACAGCGATAGACACGGCCCGGGCAGACAATGCGAATAGGCGGTTGTTGTGTTTCCATGGTACGAATCTGCACACCTGAAGTATGGGTACGCAACAAATGATTTACATCAAAATAGAAAGTGTCATGCATGGCACGTGCCGGGTGATGCCCCGGAATATTCAAGGCTTCAAAGTTGTGATAGTCATCTTCAACTTCAGGGCCAGTAGCCACAGTAAAACCGGCTTTGGTAAAGAATTGGCAAATGCGTTCTTGCACTTGGGTCACAGGGTGAATGCTGCCCACACTTTGACCACGACCTGGCAAGGTAATGTCGATCATTTCACTAGCAAGTTTTTGTTCTAGTGCAGCTTTTTGTAATTCTGCCTGGCGTGTGGTTAATGCGCCAGTGATAGCTTCACGAACCGCATGAATTTTTGCCCCGAAAACTTTACGTTCTTCAGGATCCATTTTACCGAGCGCCTTCGATTGTTCCGCGAGCTGGCTTTTTTTCCCTGTAAATTGCACCCGTACTTGATCGAGTGTAGCAAGGTCTTGAGCTGCTGCAATCGCAGCGAGCGCTTCAGTGGTCAGGGCTTCCAGTGACATAGTAACTCTCAAAGCAACAATTTAAAAATATAATAAAACCCCATATTCTAACAGTTTTTGAACGTGTTGATGAAGTTCCCTGTAGAGGAAAAATTAGATTGGCATCCAGATTTAGAAAAAGTATAAGATAAAGCCAATATTTATGAGATAAATAACAATGGCACTTGATCAAATTTGGAAACAACAGCTTACTTTGGTGACCTATGGCAATGAATATCTCAGCCAAAATTTGAGCTTTAATCATTGGGTACAACATGCCATTTTTAACCAGCATAATTTACGTTTCCGCGATCTGCTGTCACAACATTTACTCGCACAACATTTCCAGATCTGGCTTGAAGGTCTAAAAAAACAAGGAACGCTGCGTATTAACCTGCACAGTTCCAGTCTGTTAAGTGATGAACAGAATCCAAACGCCAATGTCGAACTGCTGGCGATTCCGCATTTTATTGTCAGTCACGAACACAATAAAAAGACGGCTTGGATTTTCGGCAAGGAATTGGCCGAATGGTATAACGCCGATAATGATTACGAAGTGCCCAAGCCACAGCAGGAACAATGTCGCCAGGAAACCTTCTGGCGTTTTGAGCTGAATTCAAAACTGGCCAAACGTATCGATGCCGATTTGCAACAGCCGAATTGGGATGACATTCAGGTTTATACCAATAACGAATTATTTGACAGCAAGTTTGCCGATGGATTTGTTGAACCTGCGCATCGTGATTTTCCATATTATGGAATGCCGCAATCTGCTACTGAAAATGCAGATGGTTCTCCTTTGCCGGAAAGTAAATATCTGCCTTTACTGCCGAGCGAATATCAGGCGGATTATGCGCATACCACGCTACATCGCTTGGAAGCATTATCCAGTTATATTGAGCAGAAGCAGCAACATCCCTATCATGCGGATGGCAGTGAACTCAGTACCGATGAACGCCTCAATTTACGTCATTTCTCGCAAAAACTGGATGATTTAACCGCAAAATTCATCGTCAAGGTAGCCAATCATTATCAGTCAGCAAAACTTAAAAAAATTGAAGTGGCCAATCCCTTGGATGGTGCACCCAGCACTCCGCCTACCACCCCACATGTAAAAAGCCATCCTGCCCATGCTTCGCACAAGGTCGGTACATCGAGCGTGATTAAACTGATTCTACTGACTATTGTAATTTGTCTTTTGGCTTATTATTTTGGCCTTTAATTTTTTATAAAGATGCTAAAAACTGTCGGACTTGAGTGGAAGATTTTAAATAGATTCACTGTAAATGTGGATATTGCGTATCTTCCAGCATGATTGAGATGCAAGATGAACTCGATAACGCAGCATCGAGTTCATCCTTTGTATGAGCTTTTAATTTTTATACTGATTGAGCAGATTCAATTTTAGGTTTTTTCAGTGCCAGTTTTTTTAACACTTCTGACACTGCCACCATAGCAAAACTTGAAGTCACCACTACTGCCGAACCATAACCGCCACAGCGCAGGCCGGCACTGGCACAGACCTCTGCGCCTGAGAATGGATTATCGATGGAATAAACACAGGTGATGCCAAATTTTTCTTTCGGCTTTTTGCAAATGCCTTTGGCACGTAACTGACTACGCAATTTGGCCAGCATCGGGTCCTGTTCAGTTTTAGACAAGTCTGCGACACGAATTTTTAAGGGATCAAGCTTGCCACCTGCCCCGCCCGATACAATCAAAGAAATTTTATTAAATCGGCAATGCAGCATTAAGGCTAATTTGGCTTTGACATCATCAATGCAATCGAGAACGACATCAGGTTTATTTTCTAACAGTTCTTTGACATTGTCAGGCGTTAAATAGTCATCCACCAGATTAATTTTGATACGTGGATTAATGGAATAACAGCGCTCTGCCATCACCTCAATTTTTTCACGTCCCAAGGTCGAAGTCATGGCAGGTAATTGACGGTTAATATTAGAAGCGGCAACCACATCCATATCAATCAGGGTCAGTTCAGCAATACCGGTACGTGCCAAAGCTTCAACCGCCCAAGAACCGACTCCACCAATACCGATCACCATCACATGGCTGTGTTCATACTGGCAAAAGGCTTCATCTCCATAAATTTTCTCTACACCCGCAAAGCGGCGGTCATATTCATCATCTTCAAGGAGATCAGTCATTCGTCATCTGGTATCTAAAAAACACCGAGGCATTTTATCAAATTCCAGCTCAATCCGATAATCTATATCTTTCGCATCCGTCAGCAGCTGTGACAAAGATAAAAAAAGAGGCTTTCGCCACTACTGTCGCATAATTTGAATTTTATTTTAGTACTGTATCAGCCTGATGATTTGTTATCTTTAAATATTTGATATTTATATTTTTCACAGCCTTGTCTTTTCTTTAAAAGTTTAAATGGCTTTGGGTAGGCTAAACCCTACTTTTGACAGACCAAAAGTAGGCAAAAGTCTTTATTCCGCATACACGACATCCTGTCGTGATGCGGAATGTGTGGCATCCCTGCCACACTCGCGAATCTGACACGTGAACTTCAACTATGGGACAGCAGTGAGGCTTTCGCCCCTTTTTTGAATCTTGAATTAGCCGTAAAGCCTTATTTATTCATGATAAAGAAATACTCGCGATAATATTTGAGTTCAACAATCGAATCACGAATATCATCCATAGCCAAATGTGAGGCATTCTTTTTCAGACCGCTCATAATTTCTGGACGCCAGCGTTTCGCCAGCTCTTTGACTGAAGATACGTCAAGATTACGGTAATGGAAGTATTGTTCCATTTCCGGCATTAAACGGTGCAAGAAACGACGGTCTTGGCAAATCGAGTTACCGCACATCGGTGATGATTTTGGATTGACCCATTTTTTCAAAAATTCCAGCGTCTGCTGTTCTGCATCCTGAGCGGTCAATTTACTGCGACGAACCCGTTCAATCAGACCCGATTGACCATGCTGACGGGTATTCCATTCATCCATCGCATTGAGCACGCGATCTGATTGATGAACAGCCAGCACCGGCCCTTCCGCCAGAATATTCAGGTTATCGTCCGTCACAATAGTTGCAACTTCAATAATTTGATCGTTATCTGTATCCAGACCTGTCATTTCAAGGTCAATCCAAATCAGGCGGGTATCAGGGGTGCTGCTCATAAATGTGCAATCTTATTAGGCTTAAAAACAGCTATAGTAGCAAATTTATTGCAACTTGGCTGTAACTCCTACCCTGCTTCATGCTATTTTTGCCTTACTTAATTCATGGTTTTTTTAGGATATGAATGGCTTTAATTCGTAAACGTCGTTTAACTGAACAGCAGCAACGTCGCATTCAGAAACAACATCAAACACGTCAAGAAGAACTCGACACTTCAAGTGACCTAGAAGGCTTAGTGGTTCAACATTATGGCCGTCAACTTGAAGTGCAAGCCCTCTCAGCGCCCGAAACCCATCCCACCAAACCTATCGTTGCAACAGGTGAACCCGACCCGTTCTGGAAACCGATTGAAATCGGCAGTGTATGGCGATGTCATACCCGAACCAATCTGGAAGCACTGGTCACAGGTGACCGGGTCAAATGGCAGGCCGATCCAAATACCGGACTCGGCATTATTACCGCCATTCATCCTCGCCAGTCGCTACTGACCCGCCCTGACCGTTATCACAAGGTTAAACCGGTGGCTGCCAATGTCAGCCTGATCGTGATTGTGTTTGCTTCCTTTCCGGAAGTCGCTCCCAGCTTAATCGACCGTTACCTTGTGGCCTGTGCCGATGCCGATATTCCGGCTCTATTGGTACTAAATAAAGCAGATTTAATTCAGGAAAATGATCCGATTTTGACCCTGATGCAAGAATATCAAGCTTTAGGCTATGAAGTGATTCAAACTCAATCTGATGGTGATTTAACTGAACTGGCGAAACGTTTGGCTGGTGAAACTGTTGCCTTTGTAGGCCAGTCTGGAGTCGGAAAAAGCTCACTGATTAATGCCATGGTTCCTGATGCAGCACAAAAAACCAATGTAATTTCGGAAAACTCGGCGCTGGGTCAACACACCACCACCTCTACACGTTTAATTGCCTTTGGTGAAGGTGCAGCACTGATTGACTCTCCGGGAATTCGTGAATTTGGCTTATGGCATTTAAACCTGGACAAGGTTCAACACGGTTTTCCTGAAATTGAAAATCTGCTGGGACATTGCCAGTTCCGTAACTGTACCCATAAGCATGAAAAACAGTGTGCTTTACGTCAAGCCGCCGCAAGCGGTGAAATTTTGCAACGCCGTTTGGACAGTTATTTGCGTTTAATTGATGAAATTACAGAAGCACAGCAAAAAAATTAATTTTTCTTAACCCTTAGCACTTGAAGCGGTGATTTTGATCGCCATATTTATAGGCTATACTCTACGCAATTTTGAAATTGTAATTAGGTGACTTGTGGAACGTTGGTTCGAATTTATGGGGAATCACCCCTTCTTGTTTGGAACACTCGGGGTGTTGATTGTTTTGTTCTTCATTTTAGAAGGACAACGCAATGGTCGTAAAATTTCACCACAATCTTTAGGTATTTTAGTGAAAGCTAAAAATGCCATGCTGATTGATTTACGTGATGCAAAAGATTTCCGTGAAGGTCATATCAGCGGCAGCCGTAATATTCCATATAGCCAGATTACAAGCCATGTTGAAGAGTTAAAATCTGCGGATCGACCACTAGTGTTCATTTGTAACCTGGGTCAAATTGCAGGTACCGCTTTACAGCAAGTGGGTCATGCCGACAGCTACCGTCTAGACGGTGGAATTAACAACTGGAAAGTGCAAGGCTTACCGCTGATTAAAAGCAAATAATACGCTTGGAGATTTTGAATGGCTGAAGTAACAATTTACTCAACTACTGTATGCCCTTACTGCGTTCGCGCGAAACAACTTCTTGAGCGTAAAGGCGTTGCATATAAAGAAATTAATTTATCTAACGAAGCGCCTGAAGTACGTGTTGAACTGATGCAACGCACCAATCACCGTACTGTTCCACAAATTTTTATTAACGACCAATTCATCGGTGGTTTTGATCAACTTTATGCTTTAGAGCGTGAAGGAAAACTCAACGAATTATTGGCTTAACACTTTTATTAAGTCACCCTCATATTAAGGATTAAAAAATGAGTGAACAACAAGCTCAACCGCAATTAGCACTTGAACGTATTTATACTAAAGATATTTCTTTTGAAGTACCTGGGGCTCAAGTATTTACCAAAGAATGGCAGCCTGAATTAAACATCAATCTGTCTTCTTCTGCAGAAAAAATTGATGCAACCCATTATGAAGTTGCATTACAAGTTGTTGTTCAAGCGAACAACGCGGGTGAAACAGCATTCATCGTTGATGTAACCCAATCAGGAATTTTCTTGGTTGATAGCGTTGAAGAAGAACGTCTTCCATATATTCTTGGTGCATATTGCCCAAATATCCTGTTCCCATTCTTACGCGAAGCTGTAAATGATATGGTAACGAAAGGAAGCTTCCCACAATTGCTTCTTACGCCAATTAACTTCGATGCCGAATTCGAAGCGAATATGCAACGTGCTCAAGCCGCTGCTGCTGAAGGTCAAGCTTAAGCAAGCTGTAGACTGCAATAAAAAAGACCGCTTTTGCGGTCTTTTTTATTGCCATATTTCCCCTTCTCCCAAAGGGAGAAGGTCGGGATGAGGGAGAAAAAGTAATCCCTCACCCTAGCCCTCTCCCACGGGGAGAGGGAACTGAAAATGATTATTCCGCATCCATCATCAAATCTGCACTCATACCGACTGTATTGAAGCCAGCATCGACATACATGATTTCACCAGTAATACCATTTGCCCAAGGCGAGCATAGGAATAATGCAGCATTACCGACATCTTCAATGGTCACGTTACGTTTCAGTGGCGCAACTTTTTCATTCAGGTCTAACATCTTACGGAAAGACTTGATGCCTGAAGCTGCAAGAGTACGAATTGGACCTGCTGAAATCGCATTCACGCGAATGCCTTCGCTACCCAAGCTAGATGCCAAATAACGTACACCCGCTTCCAACGATGCCTTCGCCATACCCATCACATTGTAGTTTGGCATCACACGTTCAGAACCTTGGTAAGTCAAAGTCAGCAAGCAACCTTGGCGAACTTTTAACAAAGGTTTTGCAGCACGTGCCATCGCAACAAAGCTATAAGCACTGATGTCATGCGCAATATTAAAGCCTTCACGGTCAGTAATATCGGTAAAGTCGCCATCTAAAGTATGGGCTGGTGCAAAACCAATTGAATGCACCACGCCATCCAGACCATCCCAATGTTTTGCCAATTCTGCAAAAGCCTGGTCAATTTCAGCATCTACAGCCACGTCACAAGGGAAAACCAGAGTTGAACCGAATTGTTCAGCAAAGTCATCAACACGTTTTTTTAATTTTTCATTCGGATAGGTAAATGCCAGTTCCGCACCTTCACGGTGTAGGGCTTGAGCAATACCAAATGCAATGGATAACTTACTTGCAATACCCGCGATGAGAAAACGCTTACCCGCCAATAGTCCTTGTGCCATGTGAATCTCACTCAAAATAATTTACAAGCATAATGCCAAGTCTGAAGCATTTGCGAAATTGCATAATGCGCCTTTTTTTAACATGTTGTGTAAAAATCATAAAAAATGCTCCGCCATTGGGGGAGCATTTTTGAATTGATCACGCTATTTAATTAGCTGTCATTGTTAAGCGGATTAATCATCCCCTTGTAACAACCCTAGCAAGCGCAGGAATGAATAATACATCCACACCAAAGTCGCTAATAACGCAATACCACACAACCATTCCATAGCTTTCGGTGCATATTGTGCAGCGGCAGATTCAATCAGGTCAAAATCGAGAATCAAGTTTAGGGAAGCAATTACCGCAACAAAAGCGGCAAAGCCAATTCCGAGCCAGTTGCTTTCAAAAAGATAAGGAATACTAGAACTAAAAGCCAAACTCATCACCATTTGCACCACAAATACCATGGCAATAGCAATAGAAGCTGACATCACCACAGCTTTAAATTTTTCTGTGGCACGAATAATTTGAAAACGGTATAGCCCAAACATCACCAAGGTGGTGATAAAGGTCGCAAGCAAGGCCTGCAAAGGTACTCCAGGAAATTTCAGCTGAAACAATACCGAAATCCCGCCTAAAAATGCACCTTCAAACAGCGCATAAGGAATGGCCAATACCGGTGCAGTATTCGGTTTAAAGGTGGTGATGAGTGCTAGGATAAATCCGCCAATTGCCCCCACGATTGCAGCGGAATAGGCAATGGAGATATTCAGGGTCAAGAAGCTATATAAAAATAACGATAAACCGACTACAGCAGCAATCACGGTTAATAACACCGACTTTTGGATAGCGCCTTGCACCGTCATGGTCTGGTTAAAATCACTCTGGGTTTCTACCCGAGTTAAAATAGGATTATTACTTTGCATAATTCACTCATTATTGTCGTTTAATTTTTAAAGGAGTATAGACAGCATTTAAGAACAGAAAATGAATCTTTGCAACATTGCATAAAATATCGGTCATATAGCACGACCGACTCTAGGCAAATCATGCAGTTAAAAACCAATATTGAGCGATAAAAGCTGGTTTTACAATATTTTTTAAGATGTCAGCCTTAAGGCATCTAAGGAGTTTTGCCAAAGCCGGGTCGCAAGCATGGCCTGATCCAGATTTAGCGATTGTGCCAACCCATCCAGCACATAAGGTAAATTGACTGGCGTATTGCGGGTGCGATGTTCGGTTGAGCTTTGACAACATAAAGGTGTCATATCTGGACAATCGGTTTCCAAGACCAGATGTTCAGCACCAATGGCCTGAACCACGGCATGTAATTTTTTAGCATTGGGATTGGTAATTTGCCCGGTCACCCCAATTTTAAAACCCAGTTTAATAAAGGCCTTGGCTTCCTCTATCCCGCCACTAAAAGCATGCGCAATCCCACCCAAGCTAAATTGCTGCTGTTTTAATATCGCCAGTGTTTCCGCATGCGATTTTCGGATATGCAATAACACCGGTTTATCAAACTGTTGCGCCAATTCCAGTTGTGCTGAGAAAAAATCTTGTTGTTTTTGAAACATGTCTGGCTGCTTGTGTTGTGCTAAAAAGGTATCTAAACCAATTTCCCCCACTGCGACACAATCTACAGTTTTTAAAAGTTGTTCCAGATCGGCCAGATGTGATGTTTGATGCTGTTCAATATAAAAGGGATGCAATCCCGGAGCTAAATAGCTTTGCGGAGCATCGGCTAATTGATTTAAGAACTGGTGACTTTGCAATAAATCCTGAAACCGAGACTGGATAAAACCAATCAAAACCAGGCGTTCCACCCCCACTGCTTTGGCCGCATGTGCCAGTTGTTCCCGATCAGCATCGAAATCGGGAACATCAAAATGGGTGTGGGTATCAAACAGTGAACAAGACATTAAGATTGGACTTTAGTGTCACTGGCTGCACTGGCAGCTGCTTGATTTTTTACTTCAGGCTGAGGCAAATAGGCTTTCTTCAGTACCGTTTGCAGCTGGTCATAAGGAATGGTTAAACGTGGCAATCCCACCACATAAGGTCCAATTTCATATTCGCCATATTGCAAAATCAAGCCTTGAGTCGATAAATAGAAATTATCCGACAAGGTAAATTTCCATGCCTGTTCGTATTCATCGACACTGTTTGCCAGCTTGGACTCAATCACCCAGCTTTTAAATACTTCGTGAGCTTTCTGTTCCAGTACAGCTTTCTGGTTTGGCGCCAAAATATCATCCAGTTTGACGAGTTTTTTCTTCTTCAGGTCAAAATTATAATAGTGCTGTGAAGATGAACCATGTGCCCCGCCCAGATAGCTGCTCGAATTTAGCACTACGGTTGCCAAAGGCTGTCCGGCATTGAGAATCTTCGGTTTAATCATCAGACTAATCTGATGATTGGCACTTAAGGCCTTCAGCTCTTTATCCAGCGATAAAAATGTATCCAGATAAGGTGCCACCTGTTTTTCCAGTTTTTGTTTCGGTGTTTCAATAGTTGCCGATGCCGCTGGTTCATCTGCCTGAGCTGGATTTGAATCTTTCGAATTTCCGCTCGCAGTGGTCGCATGCTGGTTTGCATTCAACGATTTCGGCGAAATATCTACAGTATGATCCAGCTGTTTTAAAATCTGCTGATCGATAAATTCATCAATAAAAGTCTGGTTAGTGGAAAGACGCTCGATGCTTATTTCAGGACAGCTATTCCCATCACATTCAGGCAAATTTAAAGTCAACTTTTCCGTGTCACCTGCCAATTTTAAAACTTCCGGTTGAGCAGCTTGCGATTGAGCCGGCTTGTCCTCTTTAGGCTCAGCTTGTTTAGGTTGGCATGCCGTTAATGCAATTGCTGTAGCAACAAGGCTTAGGGTAAATATTGTTTTATTTTTTAGCATCATCTGACCTATAACTTGAATCTGGTAAATGGACGTTCACTCGATGTCTGTATGGATTACGGCTTACTAAAACATATGCTGATAAGCCTCAGCTTTCAATATCTGCTTGGTTTGTTCTTTGGTCAAATAAATATCCAGCTGAGCGCCATCTTTAACAATTTCATGGGTGCGATAATGCAAACCAACACCTTCCTGATCAAAGAACCAGTCTGCCTGTCCCCAATACAGCTTTTTCGGGGCTTTTTGTTTTACTTCAGCCTTTTGCTGTTTTAACCATTTTTGATAAGCCTGTTGCACAATGTCATTCATGACCTTTTGCTGCTTGGGCTCCAGAATATCCAGTAAAGTCACTGCTTTCTGTGTTTTACGATCAGCCACAAAGAAATAATAGCGTTCTTTCACTTTTACTTCTTCTTGTTTTGTATCCACTCCTAGCTGCATCAATACATACTGATTACGCTGATAGGCAATACGGGTATACATTGCCAGTTCATAGGGCTTATTTTTGGAAAATTCGGCTTGCCAGGCATCAGACTTTTTCACATAGACATTAATGGCCTGTTGCAAGCTCATATCCTGCTTTAGACCAATTTGATCTTGAATGACCTTGGCCTGGCTCTTGGCAATCCAGTCATTTAACCAGGCATCTTCGGTATGGACTGTTTGAATATTCAGGTCAATACAATTCTTGGTTTCACAAAAAGGCAAGGCAATTTTTGCCTCTTGCTCCTGAATATTTAAATATGGCAACACCTCGGCCTGCTCTGTTTTAAAGACCGATGTAGGCGACTGTTCCTGCTCTTGTTGTTTCGATTCTTGTTTTGAAGCATCACAGGCACTGAGCATCAGAGCAATGGCGATTATGGATGCAGCCCTTATTTTCCCGTTCATGCTGACCACTCTTTTTTCTCAAGTCATTCATTTATCTTAATGATTGTACCTAATAAAACAGCTTCATAAAGAAGCTGTTTTATTTTTGCTTATTTTAGTGTTCGCGTGTGGCACGGAACTGGATATCTGGATAACGCTCTTGCATCAATTGCAAATTCACACGACTTGGTGCCAGATAAGTCAAATGACCACCGCCATCTAGCGATAACTGATCATGCGCCTTTTTCTTGAATTCATTGAATTTCTTTTCATCATCACATGAAACCCAACGCACGGTATTAATGTTCACAGGCTCGTATACACAATCAACTTTGTATTCTTCTTTCAAACGATACGCTACCACATCAAACTGTAGCACACCGACTGCCCCCACAATCAGATCATTGTTGATTTGTGGCATGAATACCTGAGTTGCACCTTCTTCTGAAAGTTCTTTTAAACCCTTTTGCAGCTGTTTAGATTTCAAAGGATCTTTCAAACGCACACGACGGAACATTTCCGGCGCGAAGTGTGGAATACCGGTGAAGTGCAAATTTTCACCTGAAGTAAAGGTATCGCCAATCTGGATGGTGCCATGGTTGTGCAAACCAATGATATCCCCCGGCCAAGCTTCTTCAAGCTGTTCACGCTCACCCGCCAGGAAAGTCAAGGCATCACTAATCCGTACATCTTTACCCAGACGGACATGATTCATTTTTAAGCCTTTTTCATACTTACCCGAACAGATACGCATGAATGCAATACGGTCACGGTGTTTTGGATCCATATTGGCCTGAATTTTGAAAACAAAACCGCTAAAGCCTTCTTCATTCGCCTCTACAGCACGTTCATGAGTAGGATGTGCTTTAGGTTTTGGTGCCCATTGAATAAAGGCATTTAACACATGATCGACTGCGAAGTTACCCAGTGCGGTACCGAATAGTACCGGTGTTTGACGGCCTGCCAGGAATTCTTCAGGGTCTAATGGATCATTGGCCATTTGCACCAGTTCCAGAGATTCTTCAAAGGCAGCAAAAGCCAGCTCACCGACTTTTTCACGCAAGTCTGGATAGTCATAGCCATCACGAATTTCAATGTCGGTAATGGTTGAGCCAAAACCGGCTTTGTAAACGTAGAATTTTTCTTCGAGGATGTTATATACGCCAGCAAAATCACGACCTGTCCCCAGTGGCCAGGTAATGGGTACACAGCGGATTTTCAAAACATTTTCAATTTCATCAAGCAATTCTAATGGTTCACGGATTTCACGGTCCATTTTGTTGACGAAAGAGATAATCGGGGTGTCGCGCATACGACACACTTCCATTAATTTAATGGTTCGTTCTTCGACCCCTTTTGCACCGTCAATCACCATCAATGCAGAGTCAACCGCAGTTAAAGTACGGTAAGTATCTTCAGAGAAATCTTCATGCCCCGGGGTGTCGAGCAAGTTGATGACATGATTTTTATAAGGGAACTGCATAACCGAAGTGGTAATGGAAATACCACGTTCTTTTTCCATTTCCATCCAGTCAGACGTTGCAGCACGATCTGACTTTCGGCTTTTGACCATCCCTGCAACCTGAATTGCCTTACCCCATAACAACAGTTTTTCTGTCATGGTGGTTTTACCAGCATCGGGGTGGGAAATAATCGCGAACGTCCGTCGCTGTGCGACCTGCGCCGCTAATTCGTCTTTAAAACTCATGAAAGATACCTACTGCAGAATGGCAGTGAAAAAGATCAGAACTGATCAATATAAAAAATTGGCCATATTGTAGCAGATCATAAAACTTTTGAAATGAACTAAACTTGTTCGGTCCGCACCAATCTTAAGTAAATAATGCCTTGTCCATTGTTTCCAGACGGTTCACATCCATCGGCATTCCCAACAGAAAGCCCTGCAATTGCTGACAGCCTAAACGGGTCAATATGTCTGCCTGTAAAGGTGTTTCAACCCCTTCTGCAGTAACCACCAGACCCAGTTTTATCGCCAGCTGGATAATACTTTCTAAAATCATTTCATCTTTTGAACCGACTGCCAGATCACGGATAAATTCCCGATCTATTTTCAATTCATCTACCGGTAAGTTCTTCAAATATAAAAAGCTGGAATGACCTGTTCCAAAATCATCAATCGCCAGTTTAATCCCCATCTGACGTAACCGCTCAAAACTCCGAATGGTAGAGTCAACATGATGCATAGCTGTGGATTCTGTAATTTCGATGGCTAAATGATTGGGATTAATCTGATATTGAGCAAATAATTTTTCTAGTGTTGTAAACAGATGTTTATGTTCAAATTGTACGGCGGATAAATTTACTGCGACTGGGAAATAGTTTGAATTGGTCTGTTCCCAGATTTGAATTTGTTTACAGGCCTGTTCAAGTGCCCAATAGCCCATTTGAATAATCAGTCCGGTTTTTTCCGCGCCACCTATAAACATGTTCGGCGTCAACATTCCCAAGCTTGGATGATTCCAGCGAATCAGGGCTTCTACCCCGCAAATTGCATAATCCCGGGTGGTAAATTTGGGCTGATAAAACAGAACAAATTGTTGTTCTTCAACGGCTTTATATAAATCATTAATCAGCTTGGTCTGACTTTTGGCCTCCTGCTGATCAGCACTGTAACTAAACAGGGAATAGGTGTTTCTACCTTGATATTTCGATGTCAACATGGCTGCATCTGCATTAATCAGCAGATCTTGCAAATTATTGCCATGATCTGGGTATAGGGCGATACCAATACTGCTCGAAATATTAATTTCTTTACCGGCGATCAAAAAGCTGTCCTGAATTTGCCCCAACAGCTGTTCTGCTTTTGCAATGGCATGTTCAAGGGTGGCCTGTTCCAGCACCATCAAAAACTCATCTCCACCTAAACGAAGCAGTTTTTCATTTGGTTTCAGCTTGTGCTGAATACGGCTGGCCAGTTGTACCAGCAACTGATCACCCACATGATGCCCAAATACATCATTCACCGCTTTAAAGCGGTCTAAATCGATATAGATAAAAGCAATTTTATCATCGCTATAACGAGGGTCAGTAAATAAAAAGTGTGAATATTCGGCCAGAAATAAACGATTGGGTAATTTGGTTAAATTGTCTTGCACGGCCTGATTGGCCAATTCACGATTGGCTTTAGAGAGCTGTATATTCCGGACTTCGAGTCTTTGTTCCAATATAGCGACACAAAATGCTGCGAGAAAAATTAAACTGGTGACTAAAATAACACTTAATAAAATTAATCCTTGCCCGGTTTGATAATGTGTAACCATCCGATCTGCAGCAATGGCATGAAAAATAATTGCCCCCATACCGACATAGTGCATCGTGATAATGGTCAGCGCCATCATACATACCAAAGAAATCTTGATCAGCAGCTTTTTCTGTGCTGCATTTTTATATTTAAAAATGAGCCAGAACGTTAAACCTGAACCAGCGATTGCAATTAAAACGGAAAAAATCGTCAGCAGAGGATCATAATAAATTTGGTGCTGATTGAGGACCAGTGCCATCAGGCCGGTATAGTGCATTCCGGCAATACCCATTCCCATCAGTACCGCCCCTAAGACAAGCCGGCCAAAGGGTAAGGTTTCCCGCGTGGTCAGCCAAATGGCAAAGGTCGATGCAATAAACGCAATAAGATACGAAACAAAAGTAAGACCATAATCTAAAGAGTAATCTACCGGAAAATGATAAGCGAGCATACCGGCGAAGTGCATACACCAAATTGCAGCTCCGAGCGTGAGACCACTAATGATGAGAAGCATTTTTTCATATTTCTGACCCAAGCCACGGAATAATAATTGTTCGAATGAAACTGTAAAATAACAGGCCAAAATAGTAATAATTATTGAAACAATTACCAGGCTAAAATCATAATGCATATGAACCATATGAAGTTCCGTATAGGTTATCTTTCTTGTTTTAATCCACGTGATTAGTACTCTTTATACTGTCTAAAAATTTTCATCTTCAAAAGAGTGGTTATAAAAACAATCAATTAAAACAAGAATCTAATACTATTCTATTTTGGTCAAGTGTTAATTGCTCTATTCATTTTTATTTCTAATTTATTCATTTTGCAAAATAAACATAGTTCAACATTTTATCATTATTCCTACATCATTCATATTTTTAAAAGTAGCGCTAAATATGAATTCCCCCATGCATAAATAAAAAACCAGTCAGATCAACTGACTGGTTTTTTAAATAGATAAAAGCTAAATAATCACTCTATTTGGCAGAAGCCTTAGCTGACTGTAATTTCGCATAATCCAATAAAATATTGGCAGACTCTGTCACAAATGTTTCTTCTTCAGCTAATGCAGGGCGTTGAGTTGCCTTCATTTTTGCACGAGATTCAATCAGGGCATCAACAGAAGCCTGGTAACTTTCCCAATTGGCATAAGGCTTTTGACCCGTCATGCTACGGCGTTGATTTTCCGCCTCTAAAGTTTTCTGCTCAAGTGCATTCAACTCGGCTTTACGCTGATCAATATCCAGTACCACACGCTTTTGCTCATCGGTTTTTTTCGCAATGGCTTTACGCTGCTCCAGATATTTAAATTGCGGATCAGCAACGACGCGTTGCTGCGACATTTGCGTCAGATTTTGCACATAAGGTTGTACCGAACCTTCACGCTTAAACGGTGCTGTTGGAATGGTATCCCATTTCAAGGCATTCTTGGCTTTACGTTCGCCAAACTCTTCGTTGTAGATATCGACCAGTTTGATGTCCGGTACAACCCCTTTATTTTGAGTACTTCCCCCAGTCACGCGGTAGAACTTACGCTGGGTCAAGGTTGCCTGACCATAGGCCAAGGTATCAAGCTGAACCTGAGCGGTTCCTTTACCGGTGGTGGTACTGCCAATCACAATCCCGCGCTCATAATCCTGAATAGCGGCAGAATAAATCTCACTGGCGGATGCTGAAGCCAGATTAATCATAACCGCCAATGGACCAGCATAGGTTTGTGCACCACCGTCATCATCTTCAAACACACTGACATTGCCGTTACCATCGCGAATTTGTACCACTGGACCCGATTTGATGACTTGTCCTAACATACGCGCAACTTCTTCAAGCGAGCCACCCGGGTTATTACGCAAATCGATAATAATCCCTTCTACTTTCTTGGCTGCCAGGCTTTTTAGGGCATTGTTGGTATCTTCAGAAACAGAGCGATAATCCGTACCGGCACGACGCGCACGATAGTTCAAATAAAATGACGGAATTTCAATCACACCAAAAGTATGATTTTTACCATCACGCTTGATCTCTACGGTACGTGAACGAACTCCAGCATCTTCTTCTTGAATCACATCACGCACCAGGCTAACCGTACGTGCCTGTCCCATAGATGCGCCTGCACCCAATAAACGCAGGCTGACCTTGGTTCCGCGCTTGCCACGTATCAGACCCACTACTTCATTGCTGGCCCAACCGATCACATCCACCATTTTATCGCCATCTTGGGCTACGCCAATAATGCGGTCTCCGGGTTTGATCTGACCTGATTTACTGGCCGGACCACCTTCCACAATAGTTTCAATTTTGGTGTAATCTTCATTGCCGCGTTCAGGACGAATCGACACCCCAATCCCTTCTAATTGCAGGGTAGTTTGACGATTCAACTCCATTGCATCAACAGGCGGGAAATAGTTGCTGTGCGGGTCATAGGTCAACATCATCGCATTTAAGGTCTTGTCGAGCACATCATCACTTTTTACCCGGCTGACACGCTCAAGCTGACGGGTATAACGCTTGGTCAGGGTTTGAACTGGCGTTAAATCTTCCGGACTTGCCAGATCCTGACCATTGGCCAGAGTTGGATCATCTTTTAAGGCTTTTTGCTTCGCAGACTCTTCTTCCTTACTAATATTCAAGTTAATCAGCTGCGATACCAACATTTTTTGCCAATGGGCACGTTGTTCTGCTGCAGACTTGAAATAAGGTGCTTTTTCACGATCAGTATCAATATAAACATTGGTTTGTTTCAAGTTTTGCGGTTTTTTCAACTCAGCCAGCATGAACTCATAAAACTGTTTTAAGCGTTCACGGTATTGGGCATGAATTAAATATGGACCCGATAAATCCCCGGCTTTTAATGCGGCACCGAAATTTGCACCATAATTTTTCTTATATTGTTCCACTTCAGATGCTAAAAATAATGTATGGTCTGCATCCAGGCTATCTAGATAAAAATCAAGAATACGATTCGAAGTTGCCGCATCTAAACGCTGATTTAAATAATGCTGGCGGTCAACCAGAGTTGCCAATTGGCGTGAAACCAACGCCTGTTCCTGCGTAGGTTGAATCGATTGAGAAACTGCCTCTGTATTATTAGCTGCAATTGCCTCGTTCATTACATGAGAAAAGAAAAATCCTCCAGTCGCGATTGCAACTGCACAAGCTAATGTCTGAAGTTTCATAAATAATTCGTACTTCCTTGGTCTTGGACCAATATTGCATCGTCGTTTTTTAACATGAATTGAGTATATTCAAAATCTTAAACAACTTAATATGTATGTCGTGTAGTTTTATCATATTCTGTACTGTCAAAATGTAGCAAATCATTGCAGAATTCGGGTATTGTTTTTCTTTATAAAATTCCAACACGGACACCGATATGATTGGCGCATTGATGCTAGACATCGCTGGCACAGAACTTACTCAAGAAGATATTGAACTATTACGAGCACCGCAAGTAGGCGGCATGATTTTATTTTCACGAAATATAGAATCACCTGAGCAGGTTCGTGCCTTAACCGATCATATGCGTCGCATCAGACCTGACATTTTAATTGCTGTGGATCAGGAAGGCGGCCGGGTACAGCGCTTGAAACAGGGCTTTACCTTACTGCCTACCATGGGCCGTTTAGGTGAGCTTTACCTGAATGAACCTGAAAAAGCCGTGGATTTGGCCGAGCAATGTGGCTGGCTGATGGCTACTGAAGTGCTTGCTGTTGGGATTGACTTCAGTTTTGCACCAGTCCTGGACTTGAATGATGTCAGTGATGTGATTGGCGATCGTGGTTTTGCCAAAAACATTGAAGATATTGTCCCTCTTGCCAGTGCTTTCATCAAAGGCATGAAACGTGCAGGCATGGCCAATACCGGTAAACATTTTCCGGGGCACGGTTCGGTCAAGGCAGACTCCCATGTTGCAGCACCCGTAGATTCACGTACTTATGATGAAATTTATAATAAGGATATGCAAACGTTTATCCAGCTCATGCCACAGTTGGATGCCTTGATGCCTGCACATGTGATTTATGACCAGGTCGATCCGAACCCTGCTGGTTTCTCACCTTATTGGATTCAAAAAGTTCTGCGTCAAGAACTGAACTTTGACGGCGTGCTGTTCTCCGATGACTTAACCATGCAAGCCGCATGTGTTGCTGGTGGCGCAGATGCTCGTATTCAGGCTGCACTCAAAGCCGGATGTGATATGGGCCTGGTTTGTAATGACCGCTCAGCAGCATGTACCGCACTCGAAGGGATTAGCGATTTACCTTTACCCAATCAACAGCGTCTGCAGCGTATGCGCGGTAAAATTCCAGAAATCACGGTTGGGCAAACACTAGACTTGGGGGCAGAATGGCAAAAAGTTCGCGATAGCATCGAAAACTTTAAAAAATCATTTAATTAATGCGACAAAAGGAACACGACAAGGTGTTCCTTTTTCTTTATGATAAATAAAAATAAAATGCACTTACTTCATTCAGCTCATTGTGCTTTGCGTCAAAACTAAAAATAAGCTGAGCTGGCAATGTAAGAAACTCAACAAATAAACAACCAATAAACAACCAACGTTAAAAACTAAAAAAACAGATAAGGTCAGGATGACATGACACAACAGCTTTCAGAACATCGACATATTTCATTTACTGCCCATTACACCGGATACATCTGGTACACCATGGGAATTTCTCACCCCGTTTTTGCGACCTCTAAAGGGAAAATGTTAGCCAAACTGGTGCATCCCTTAGAAAGCTGGGCTGAAAAATTTGTCGGCGGCAGTATGCGTACCACATTAAAACAACGCCACCGCATGATTGATCAGCATCTCACGCAACTGATTGAACAGTACCCGGATTTGCAGGTACTTGAAATTGCCAGCGGGCTTTCTCCCCGTGGCTGGAATTTCCGGCAGAAGTTTCCCCATATTGATTATCGTGAACTTGATTTACCCGATATGGCGAAAGTAAAAACCAAAGCCCTGAAACATATTGATGCCAATAGCCCGGAAGTTTTATCAGTCGATTTATTCACTGCTGATTTTGCACAGGCTTTTCAGGTCTTTGACAAGAATCGGCCCTTGGTAGTCATTAGCGAAGGCCTAATTAATTACTTTAACAAAGACATGTTATTGCAATTACTCAAAGCAATTCATCATTATGGGCAGAACTTTAAAAAACTGCATTACCTTACCGATATCTATCCAGAACCGGTGAAAAACAAACTGGCCAATTTTATTTGGGCATGCAGTAAATTATTGAAATGGATGTCTAAGAGCGCATTTAGTTTCCATTTTATTGATCCGCAGCAAGCACAGGAATTTTTCCAGCAAGCAGGTTTTGAACAGGTCAGTATTGTACAACCGCAACAGTATTTTCAAAATCCAGCCGTGCCTTTCACCTCGAACGAGGAACATCTGGGTGATCTGGTCTGGATGATTCATGCAAGCAAAAAAAACAGCGTTATATAACGCTGTTTTTTTTTGATCTGGCTCCACATTAACTGACCGATTCCAATACTGTCATCACTTCTTTTTGTCGTTGTACATAACGCAATAAACGCTCTGCCACATCAAAACTGCCATGCTTGAATAAGGCACGAACTCGTGTTGAATTGACTTCAAAAATTAAGCATTCAATTTTAAATTGACCTTCTTCATCTTCCAGGTGTAGAGCCAAATCACGTGGATATTGTGCAGCTTTTTCTGTTAAGCCTTCGGCAAACTCAAGCAAAACGCCAAAGAAATTTAGATCCACTATATGAGTAGGCAGTTTTAACGGTGAATGACGATGAGTTAATATGGTCATCGGTTTTTGTACAGCAATACGCTCTTCGCCACGGCGCTCTAGAGTCAGTAACTGAGCACGTGTCATCGGGATAATCCCTTCTACATTTTGAATAGGCAGACCCTGCAAGAAGGTAGCAAACAGACTCATGGTTTCTTTACGACGCTGTAATTGCGGCACATGATCAGCATTGGCAATCATGGCGAATTCCATATCTGGACATTGCAAGGCAAAATTGGCATTTTCATGTGGCAAGGTAAAACTGTCATATTGCCCACATGCAACCAGTACTTTACATTGCGGAATAGGTACATCAGTTAAACGCAATAATCGGCTACAGTTGATTTCATAACGATCTTGCTCAGTTGCCGTAAATTCAGCCATCTGTCTGAAGAACAGACGCTTTGCTGTCGGTGACATGCGGGTTTGATCAATTTTGGCATGATTGACCAGATACAGAATCACCGCCTGACCAAACTCATCCATGCGCTGTTCATTCATTAAATGTAAAGATTCTTCCAGCAGCATGCGCCAGCTTTTACGTGTTTTTTGCATCACGCCCATCAAAATCATTCGGTCAATCAGTTCAGGGCGTTGATGTGCCAAACCTGAAGCCACCACCGAGCCTAGAGACATCCCCATGACCGAAACTTTGGGAAGTTTTTCTACATCCAGCCATTCACCGAGCATACGTGCCAAGTCCGGCAATTCTAGAGTTCCCGCAGAAACACCGGTATCACGATTGGCAATTTGCTGATTGGCCCCCATGGAAGGCAAATCAATCAAGATAATTGGTCCTGCACTCAGCAGCTGTTCAACGCAATATTTATAAGAATTAAAATTTTGAAATGCCCCACCCACAATGACAACTGGCGTGTTGTGGATAGTTTCAGGTTGAGCAATTGCCATATACTCAATTTTCCAACCGTTAATCCATGTCGTTCGTGCCGGTTCTTTAAAAATGTTCCTATGGTAAAGATCAAAAAAACTAAAATCTGCGTTTGATTCTTCTACTTCCGAGTCCATTTGGATCATGGAATTCATATCCCTTCCTCCATTCTTGCCTTATTGTTATTTTGCAAGAAAATAAATTTAGAATTTCTGCGCCACACTGCTTCCATTCTTCGCTGTAATTATCGGACGTCACTGTCCTTATATCTTTTCATAATATACAGAGGATGAACACTCAAGCAACTGATTCCATGACCACTTATCTAAATTTACCCAGAAAAGGATTTCAAAATATTAACAGCCTGAAAGTTTCAGGGACTTTTTTCGGGTCAGATGCTTCATTGTCGGGTTCCAGACTGTTACTATCAAAGTGTAATTTCTAAGTGATCAAACCGCTATGCAAGATTCAATTGAACAATATATGCAAACGGTAGGACAACAGGCACGCCAGGCTTCTCGCGTGTTGACAAGCGCTTCTACCCAAACCAAAAACAATGCCTTATCTGCAATTTACACTGCATTACAAGACAGTGAAGCTGCAATTCTGGCGGCCAACCAAATCGATATGACCAATGGTCGTAACAACAATTTGGACAGTGCATTGCTTGATCGTTTAGAACTTACCCCCAGCCGCTTTAAAGGCATGCTGCATGGCTTAAAAGATGTGATGAATCTGGTCGACCCGATTGGAGAAATTACCGACCTTGCTTACCGACCTTCAGGCATTCAGCTAGGGAAAATGCGGGTTCCTTTAGGTGTAGTCGGCATGATTTACGAATCACGTCCCAATGTCACACTGGAAGCGGCTTCTCTAGCACTCAAGTCTGGCAATGCCATTATTTTGCGTGGTGGTTCTGAGGCACTGGAGTCCAACAAAGCCATTGCCGAAGCGATTCAGCATGGTTTAAAGACTTCAGGTTTACCAGAAACTTCGGTGCAAGTGATTAACACGACGGACCGTGCCGCAGTCGGACACCTGATTACCATGTCTGAATATGTGGATGTGATTGTTCCACGTGGAGGCAAAAGCCTGATTGAACGTGTGAGCAACGAAGCCCGTATTCCAGTGATTAAGCATTTAGATGGTAATTGCCATGTCTTTGTGGAAGCACAAGCTGACTTGCAAAAAGCCTTACCGATTGCACTGAATGCCAAGACCCATCGTTATGGCGTATGTAATGCCATGGAAACCTTGCTGGTGGATGAGAAAGTCGCTGAAGAATTCTTGCCAAGCATTGCTGAACTGTATGCAGAAAAACAGGTAGAACTGCGCGGCTGCCGTGAAACACAGCGCATTCTCGGTTCAACTGTAAAACCGGCCAGTGAAGAAGACTGGTATACCGAATATCTAGGTCCAATTTTGGCGGTTAAAGTGGTCAGCGGGATTGATGAAGCCATTGAGCATATTAACAAATATGGCTCACACCATACTGATGCCATCATTACCGAAAACTTTAGCCTTGCGCGTCAGTTCTTGGCACGTGTAGATTCAAGTTCAGTGATGATCAATGCCTCTACCCGTTTTGCCGACGGCTTTGAGTATGGTCTGGGTGCAGAAATCGGCATTTCTACCGATAAAATTCATGCCCGTGGTCCGGTTGGACTGGAAGGTTTGACCTCACAAAAATGGGTCGTGTTTGGTGATGGTCAAATTCGCCAATAAATCAGCGCTGCTGTGTAGTTAAAAAATATGCGTTGTTCAGCTTCAAAATTGGGGCTGAACACAACCTTCATCTCCCTCCGAAAAATGTTGTAACATCATAAAAACAACGATAAAAGGGAAAAGACGATGTTTTATTATTTAATCATTTGTACATTTATATTGGCATTACTGGTTTCTTTTACCGTAATGAAAATTTTTTCCAATTCCATTAATCAAATTCTTGCCCGAATTATTAACGATCCCATTCATAGTGCCTGGGCCAAATACACCAAGTTTGCCGGTATGGTGGTCGGAACATCTTCCGGTATCCGTATTTACGATATGGAAAAATACATTACTCCGCTGACCTATAGCGATAATGAAAAAAAAATTGTGATCGAATTAACTCAGGAACGCTGGGTGCTGGAAATTTACCGGACTATTATTGAAACCTTACAAGGACTTGCCTGGATGATGCTGGTTTTTTTTATGGTGGCATTGCTGGCTTATGTGATTGTACGCTGGTCAGAAATAAAGTATCAAAAGTAAATATTAAAACAACGCTTATGCCCTGCTCAAAATTGGTTTCTTATGCTAGGGTTAAAGGCGTACAGGAAGGAGCGTTTATGCTTGAGTACTATTTCATTAATAAATGAAAACCATCAACCAATAAATTCTATTTATTATTATTTCACTGGTCGATAGTGCTTAAGTCTAATCTCCTAAAGTCTATCTAGGACAGAAAATCAACACATGATACAACATGCAGACTGATCTGAATTGCATTGAAATGTACTGCATAAAGATCACTTTAGGGACGACTTATTTCAATTAAAATTCGGGTATTAAAACGTGTCTACATCAGTATTAGTTATTAACTGCGGCTCATCTTCTATTAAATATGCACTTGTTTCAGAACGTAGTGAAGATCGTATTTTTGGTTTAGCAGAAAATTTAGGTTCTGCTGAAGCACGCATTAAGGGTGTCACTGTTGGTGGCGCGCCACTCGAACTGTCTATTCCACATGCCGATCATGAAAAGGCTTTGGAAACCATTTTAGAACGTCTTTCTCATTATAATCCTCAAGCGATTGGGCACCGTGTCGTACATGGTGGCACATTGACCAAAGCTGAGTTATTAACACCAGAAATCATTGATCGTATTCGTGAAGCGACGCCACTTGCACCGCTTCACAACCCTGCTCACCTTGTAGGAATTGACGCGACCATGCGTTTGTTCCCGGAACTTCCACAAGTGGCAGTATTCGATACAGCATTCCACCAAACCATGCCAGCACATGCTTACCGTTATGCCGTACCAAAATTCTTATATACAGAGCATAACGTGCGTCGTTATGGCTTCCACGGTACCAGCCATGCTTACGTGTCTGAACGCGGTTCAGAATTGGCAGGCAGCTTAAAACAAGGCGGCTGGTTAACTGCACATTTAGGCAATGGTAGCTCGACCTGTGCGATCTGGAATGGTCAAAGTGTAGATACTTCAATGGGCTTAACCCCGCTTGAAGGCATTGTGATGGGTACCCGTAGTGGTGATGTCGATCCAAGTTTGCATAGCTTCTTGGCTGCTAACCTGGGCTGGGATGTCTATAAAATTGACAAGATGCTCAACAAAGAAAGCGGTTTGCTCGGTTTATCAGACAATCTTTCAAACGACATGCGTACATTGATTGAAGCATCAGAACAAGGCAATGAAGATGTAACCCTGGCCATTGAAGTATTCTGCTACCGTTTAGCTAAATCTCTGGCTGCGTTAAGCTGTGGCTTGCCACGTCTGGATGGCCTGTTCTTTACCGGCGGTATTGGCGAAAACTCGGCTTATATCCGTGAAAAGACTATGGCTTACTTACCTCACTTCGGTTTCAACTTAAGCAAAGAACAAAACGATAATTTGAAACGCGGTACAGAAGGTCGTATTGATGCCGGCACAGGCCCTCAAATCTGGGTCATTCCAACCGATGAAGAAGGCCGTATCGCCAAAGAAACAGCACATGTTGTACAAGGCGAGGTGAATCAGTCAGCTGCAAAAAAGCCTGAATGTGAGTCTACGATTGCTTAAGCAATCGTAGTCTACGTATGCTTTCAATAAATCCCTTTACGATTTAGAAAAAATTATGAAAACAATACTTTTGGTTCCCACAGAAATTGGTGTTGGCTTAACGTCTGCATGTCTTGGTTTAATTTATGCACTGGAATGTCAAGGCGTAAAAGCAGGTTTTCTAAAGCCTTTCTCTCAAGAATTACAGCCAGAAGCAGACCGCACCACTGCACTGTATCGTCACCTGTTCAAGCATGAAACCGTTGAGCCAATTTCCTATGCGGCGGTGACTGAACGTTTAAAAAATGATGAAAATGACGAGCTACTTGAAGATGCAGTACGTTTACACCGTGAAATTTCCAAACATCATGATGTCATTATTGTAGAAGGTGTGCTACCAAACGGACGCGATCCTTTTGCGACAGAACTCAATGCCACTCTGGCAAAAGCGCTTGATGCCAAAGTGATTATTGTCAGCAATGCCGACATTAACAACGCAGCAAAAACCGCGTCAAAAGTTGATAACCAGTTACGTTTCTTTGGTGGTGCGACTTGCGAGCGTACTGCTGGCGTATTGTTTATGCGTACCAAAGGCTTGCCGGAAGATTCTGCACAAATTCCTGTTACGCTTGATCCAAACCTGCGTTTAATTAGCGATACCAACCGATTTGTGAGTGCGATTCAAACCACACACCCAATGATTGGTAAAGACTGTATGCCAGTCATTGGCTTAGTTCCATTCAGCAACACTTTAAGTGTGCCACGCATGTCTGACTTGGCTGTGCATATTTCTGCAGAATGGATTAACCAAGGTGAAGCAGCACAACGCCGTGTATTACACAGCAGCTTAATTGCATCGAATATTGAACACGAAATGCATAAATTCGTGGCAGGTGAACTCATCATTAGCGGTTCTGATCGTGTTGATGTCTTGCTTGCGAGTAGCTTGGCAAGCAGTAATGGCATTCCACTGGCAGGCTTGGTTTTAACTGAACATCTGGCACCAAGCACTCAAGCTTTAGAATTCTGTCAAACAGCAATCAAAAATGGCTTGCCCATTTTACACACCAAATTGAGCACTTTTGACACAGCACAACAATTGCTGAATTTAAGCAATGAAATTCCGGTAGATGATACCGAGCGTGCTGAGCAGGTGACCCGTTTCGTGGCCAGCCACATCAATGCAGACTGGTTAACGCAGTTAATCAGCGATGCACATAAACCACGTTTATCGCCTTCTGCATTCCGTCATGAACTGGTACAAAAATCAATTGCAGCGAAAAAGCGCATTGTTCTTCCTGAAGGGGATGAACCACGTACCATTCAGGCCGCAGCAATCTGCCAATCTCGTGGAATTGCCCACTGTATTCTGCTGGCAAAACCTGAAGCTGTGGTTGAAGTAGCAAAAGCACGTGGAATTGAATTACCGCATAATTTAGAAATTCTTGACCCAGACCTGATTCGCGAGAATTATGTCGAAAAAATGGTTGATTTACGTAAAGGTAAACTCAACGAGTTACAAGCGCGTGAACAGCTGCAAGACACCGTGGTACTCGGCACCATGATGCTGGCACTTGGTCAGGTCGATGGCTTGGTGTCTGGTGCGGTACACACCACAGCAAACACAGTCCGCCCTGCATTCCAGCTGATTAAGACTGCACCGGATTACTCACTGGTATCTTCAGTATTCTTTATGCTGCTACCAGATGAAGTCTATGTGTATGGCGACTGTGCCATCAATCCGGATCCGGATGCAGAACAACTGGCTGAAATTGCCATTCAGTCTGCCGATTCAGCCAAAGCTTTTGGTATCGACCCACGTATTGCGATGATTTCTTATTCAACAGGGACTTCGGGTGCAGGGGCAGATGTAGAAAAAGTGGCCAAAGCAACTGAAATTGCCAAGCAACGCCGTCCAGACTTACTGATTGATGGTCCATTGCAATATGACGCAGCTTCGGTTGAAAGCGTCGGTCAGTCTAAAGCACCAGGCTCACCAGTTGCAGGTCGCGCGAATGTATTTATTTTCCCTGACTTGAACACAGGTAACACCACCTATAAAGCAGTACAACGTTCTGCCAATGTGGTGAGTGTTGGTCCAATGTTACAAGGCCTGAACAAACCTGTGAATGACTTGTCACGTGGTGCATTGGTCGATGACATCGTGTTCACGATTGCACTGACTGCCATTCAGTCAGAGCAACAAGCGGCTCAATAATTAATTCGTAAATTTAAGTTTTCCAAACCATCTGATTGAAAAATTGGGTGGTTTTTTTTGATATTTTAAAATTTAACTTATCTATTCACCGATATTTTACAAAGCATGACTTAAATCAAAACTTTTGCGCCAACCACACCGTATGTCCGGCACAGTCCTGATCTTCCGCGACCATTTTTACCACTTCAAAACCGTGATCTTTCAATAATTGGCGATATTCATCTTGCGACAAACTGGCATGATACAGTACATCACCAAACAGATCTCCAAGAGCCTCTCCATGACGTGGCCCACTGGTGAACATCAAAACTGCACCTTTTTCAGCCAACTTAGAAAACTGAGCAAACATCTTGCGCTGATCATCTTGAGTCAAATGAAAAAAACTGTCCCACGCTAAAATACCCTGAAACTTTTCTCCTAAATCCAGCTGACGCATGTCTGCCTGAATCCAGTGCTGTTCAGGAAAGTTGTGTGTTGCCATTTCAATCATGACCTCGGAACAATCCACCCCTACTACGGTATGCCCTTGTTCAATCAAATACGCCGCAACCGGTTTTCCCGAGCCACAGCCTAAATCCAGTATTTGAGCATGTTCAGGCATCAGTGAAAGAAAATGATTGAGCCAGGCTTTTTCATACAGAAACTGACCGCGTAATTCCGTCCATGTACGTGCATGTTTTTTATAAATTTTAATAATATTTTTCGCAAACTCAGATTGATCTTTCATGAGCGGTTTTTTCTAAATGTGCCTTTCAATAGTATAGGCAGATTTATATGTGGATTTGAAGATTTGAAGATTTGAAGATTTGAAGATTTGAAGATTTGAAGATTTGAAGATTTGAAGATTTAGAATGTTTTTATTTTGAGAAAATTTAAAGCAAATCAATTAATATTTTAAGTGTCATATTCACCTAAAATGATGATTGCCCTTTGTCATCTTTATGACAGAAATCACTCAAAAAACGACCATTCATTTGAGCTGAAATTTACCATTAAACTTTCGGCCAAAAAGCATTCAAAATACCCACAAAACCTGCTTTTTATCTTATAATTTAGCCCGCTAGCTAACAGCCCGCTCAAGAGATATTTGATATGACAACTATTATCAAGCAAGATGACTTGATCACATCGGTAAAAGATGCGCTTCAGTTCATTTCTTACTATCATCCACAAGACTTCATCCAAGCGATGAGCCGTGCCTATGATCGTGAAGAGAACAAAGCCGCAAAAGATGCTATTGCACAAATCTTAATTAACTCTCGTATGTGTGCAGAAGGTCACCGTCCTATCTGTCAAGATACGGGTATTGTGAACGTATTTCTTGAAGTGGGTTTAGACGTTAAATTTGATTTAACCATGAGCCTGGACGATGCAATCAATGAAGGTGTACGTCAAGGTTACCTGGAAAGCTCTAACGTACTTCGTGCATCTGTTTTAGCGGATCCTGCTTTTGGCCGTAAAAATACCAAAGACAACACCCCTGCGGTAATTCACTACAAGCTCGTACCGGGTAACAAAGTCGACATTACTGTTGCTGCTAAAGGTGGCGGTTCAGAAAACAAATCTAAACTTGCCATGTTGAACCCATCTGATTCAATCGTGGACTGGGTACTTAAAACTGTTCCGACCATGGGTGCAGGCTGGTGTCCTCCTGGTATGCTGGGTATCGGTATTGGTGGTACTGCTGAAAAAGCCATGATGCTTGCCAAAGAAGCATTGATGGAAGAGATCAACATGGACGAATTGCTTCGTCGTGGCCCACAAAGCCAGATGGAAGAACTTCGTATTGAAATCTTCGAAAAAGTAAATGCTTTGGGTATTGGTGCGCAAGGTCTTGGCGGCTTAACCACTGTTCTTGATATTAAAATCAAAGATTACCCATGCCATGCTGCGGGTAAACCGGTCGGTATGATTCCGAACTGTGCTGCAACTCGTCACGCACACTTCCAGTTAGACGGTACTGGTGTAGCTCATATTCAAGCACCTAAACTTGATGACTACCCTGCTGTAACTTGGGATTCTTCATCTTCTAAACGTGTTGACCTGGACAACATTACTCAAGAAGAAATGAACTCTTGGAAACCAGGTGATACCCTTCTTCTTAACGGTACCATCTATACCGGTCGTGACGCTGCGCACAAACGTATGGTTGACATGCTGAATAACGGTGAAGAACTTCCTGTAGACCTTAAAGGTAAGTTCATTTACTATGTTGGCCCTGTCGATCCAGTAGGCGACGAAGTGGTTGGCCCTGCTGGTCCGACGACTGCAACACGTATGGACAAATTTACTCGTCAAGTGCTTGAAGCAACTGGCCTGTACGGCATGATTGGTAAAGCTGATCGTGGTCCAGCTGCGGTTGAAGCAATCAAAGACAACAAAGCAACTTACCTGATGGCTGTGGGTGGTGCTGCTTACCTGGTATCTAAAGCTGTTCGTGAAGCTGAAGTTGTCGCTTTTGCTGACTTGGGTATGGAAGCAATCTACAAATTCAAAGTTGAAGATATGCCTGTATCTGTAGCGGTTGACGTGAATGGTACATCTATTCACGCAACTGCACCTAAAATCTGGCAAGCAAAAATTGGTAAAATTCCAGTAGTTGATGCTGCTGCGAACTAAGATTCCAAGCTAAAAAAAGCACCCTTAATGGGTGCTTTTTTTATATGAAGACGATTACCACGTCAGTGGATTCCAAATCTTAAATGGCTGGGTCAGCTGCACATCTTCCGCTGGATCATATTTTGCAGGTTTCAGTTTTTGTGCTTTCTTGCGCTGCTTCCCGGTATTTTGATCTAGAGCAACAAAGTTATAACTTTCGGACTTCAGTTGAGTATAGGCAATTTCATTTAAGCCGGTTTTTTCCGGTACCAAGATTAAAGGCCCAGAAACTTCGCGACGGGTAGTTAAGTTTTCTTCATCATACTTAATGAAATAAGACTGTCCTGCCTGCACAGTAAAATCCAGATATTTTGGCTTTTGGAAATGCTGCACACCCAAAGGACGGCTGGTAGATATACGATAGGTCCCGACAGGTAGTTCAACCCAATAATAGTGATTATTTAATAAGCTTGGGATACGCTCACTATTAATAAATAAACTGGATGCCACAATTTCCTGACGGTTCCATTTGCTGTCAGGACGATATAGATACACTATGGCTGCCTGATCATTTTGCGCCTGTACCGGTTGAAAGCGCTGCCCTAATTTTTGATTGACCCAAGCACCAATGGTAAACATGCCAAAACGATATTGTTCCAGCATACCTGGTTCATGTTCGGTATCTACAGGTTTTAAGGTTGATGTAGCTTGAGTATGCTCCATAGCAGATTTGCCATGACATCCCAATAAAATAAAGCTTGCACAGACTGCAATACAGACTCCACGCATGATTTTCCCTCACCGCGTATTTTTTATTTTTGTACTCAATTGAAAATTCATTCTTCGCTTATTGATTGCGATATTGATCTGAGTTAGTTGATCTTATTTAGGCGTCCACGCCTAATCATTGAGATTAACATTGCGTTTTATTTTTGGAAATAAAAAACGTGCGAAAACACCAGTTTTCCGCACGTTTCTGACGAGTAGCAAATTAAGCAGATTTAGAGTTTACAACTTTTAAATCTACTTTAGAGACATTTTCAGTCTCTGATTTGGGCTGACGCTCTGCTTTTAATACCGGTTTGGCTTCACCAGAAATCACTGCATCACTCACAATTACCGTCCCGATATCGCTACGGCTTGGTAAATCATACATGGTTTCAAGTAACGAGTTTTCCAGAATTGAACGTAGGCCACGCGCACCCGTATTACGCTCCAATGCTTTTTTGGCAACGGCACGCAGTGCTGAATCTTCAAATACCAGATCAACGTTTTCCATATCAAATAAATATTGATATTGACGGGTTAAGGCATTTTTAGGTTCAGTCAGAATCTGCATCAAGGCTTCTTCATCCAGTTCATCCAAAGTTGCAATGACCGGTAAACGACCAATAAATTCTGGAATCAAACCAAATTTCACCAGGTCGGTCGCCTCAACTTGACGGAACAAATCAGATAATTTTTGAGTATCATCTTTGTTCTTCACTTCTGCCGTGAAACCAATACCGCCTTTTTCCTGACGCTGTTGCACGATTTTCTCTAGACCAGAGAAAGCACCGCCACAGATAAACAGGATATTTGAGGTATCAATTTGAATGAACTCTTGCTGCGGATGCTTACGGCCACCTTGAGGTGGAATTGAAGCAACCGTACCTTCAATCATTTTCAGTAAAGCTTGCTGAACACCTTCACCCGATACATCACGGGTAATCGACGGGTTTTCAGACTTGCGGGTAATCTTGTCGATCTCGTCGATATAGATAATACCCTTTTGCGCTTTCTCTACATCATAGTCGGCTTTTTGCAAAAGCTTCTGTACAATGTTTTCAACATCTTCCCCTACATAACCGGCTTCGGTCAGTGTAGTGGCGTCTGCCATGGCAAATGGAACATCTAACAAACGCGCCAAAGTTTGTGCCAGTAAAGTTTTACCTGAACCTGTTGGCCCTACCAAAAGAATATTACTTTTTGCGAGTTCAACAGCATCATCAGGCTTATGGCCTGAATGAGTGACTTTTAGACGTTTGTAATGGTTATATACCGCAACTGAAAGCGTTTTCTTAGCCACATCCTGACCAATCACATATTGATCAAGTGCAGCACGAATTTCGTGTGGCTTTGGCAAAGGCTTACTTGCCCAATCACCAGATTCAACTTGCTGGCTGGTTTGGACTAAATCTAGGCATACGTCCACACACTCATTACAGATGTAAGCGTCCTCACCTGCAATCAGTTTCCCGACTTCAGACTGCGTTTTACCGCAAAATGAACAATGCTTTTGTCCTTGAGGATGATCGGACATATTCACTCCAATATAAAAATCTGAAAATTATGGACGTTTAGTAAGTACTTCATCCACGAGACCGTATTCTTTAGCAGCCTGTGCTGTCATAAAGTTGTCACGGTCAGTATCTCTGGCAACAGTTTCATAGTCTTGACCACTATGCTCTGCCATTAAACGGTTTAAACGTTCTTTAATGAATAGAATTTCACGTGCATGAATTTCAATATCTGATGCTTGACCACGGAAGCCACCAAGCGGCTGGTGAATCATCACACGTGCATTTTCCAAGCAATAACGTTTACCCTTAGCACCTGCATTCAGCAGGAAAGCACCCATCGATGCTGCCTGTCCCATACAATAAGTCACTACGTCCGGTTTAATAAACTGCATGGTGTCATAAATCGCCATACCCGCAGTCACTGAACCACCTGGTGAATTAATATAGAGATGTATATCTTTATCTGGGTTCTCTGCTTCTAAAAACAACATTTGCGCAACAATTAAATTTGCCATGTTGTCTTCAACTTCACCGGTCAAAAAGATAACGCGTTCACGCAAAAGACGTGAAAAAATATCGAAAGAACGCTCACCACGAGAAGACTGTTCTACCACCACTGGTACTAAAGCGTTATCAATTGTTGGAACATACATACGTTATTTATTCCTAAATTCTTGTTACTCAACTCATAGTCACAATATGAGGGATAATTGCCGAAAATGCAAAATATTCCCAATTAAATAACAGATATTTTTTATATAAGCATTGTGAATTTAGTAGAGGTTCAACAGGGTTTGTTGACAATTCGTCTATGTTTGCAACTACGAGTATTTTTTAGGCAATACAAGGCGTGAAATACGAAATTTAGTCATTCTAAACGAGTAGTTCACAACGCAAGCCATTTATGAAATGTCAACAGACCCTATAAGTCTGTAAATAAAAAAAGGCGCATGATGCGCCTTTTTTTAATCAGCTAAACTTAGCCTTGTTGACGAGCTTGTTGCTCTTTCAATAAGTCTTCGTAGCTTACTTTAGTGTCAGTCACTTTAGCAGATGCCAAGATGTGATCAACAACTTGATCTTCTAGAACAACAGCTTCGATTTGAGCGCGTTGCTGTTTGTCATTTTTGAAGTATTCAATCACTTCAGTTGGATCTTCATAAGAAGAAGCCATGTCTTCGATGTAAGCCTCAACGCGAGCTGCATCTACTTCGATTTTAGATTCAGCCAATACTTTGCTTACCAACACGCCTAATTTAACTGCTTTTTCAGATTGTTCTTTGAACAATTCATCTGGAAGCATGCTTGAATCAAATGCTTTAGCGCCTTGAGCACCAAACTGTTGAGTGAACTGTTGGATCATTTGTTGACGTTGACGGTCAATTTCTTGAGACAACATAGCTTCAGGAATTTGAACTTCGTTTGCAGCTACAAGCGCATCAAAAGTTGCACCTTTCACCTGGTTACGAAGACCATTTTTCACTTCACGTTCCATGTTTTTACGAACGTCAGCTTTTAATTTTTCAACGCCTTCTTCTTCAGTTAGACCGAAGATTTTAAGGAATTCAGCATCAATTTCTGGAAGTTTTTGTTTTTCAACTAATTTCACAGTGATTTTGAATTGGGCAGCTTTACCCGCTAAGTTTTCAGCTTGGTAGTCAGCAGGGAAAGTAACATCAATCACTTTCTCTTCGCCTTTCTTCATACCAACGATGCCGTCTTCGAAGCCAGGGATCATACGACCTGAACCTAAAACAAGCTTGAAGTCTTCAGCAGCGCCGCCTTCAAATTTCTCGCCGTCCACAGTACCTTCGAAATCGAAAGTCACTTGCATGTCTTTTTTAGCCATGCCTTTAGTTTCAGTCCAAGAAGCACGTTGCTTCTGAAGGTTTTCGATCATTTGATCAACGTCTTTGTCGTTCACTTCAGTTGCTTTACGCTCAACTGCCAGACCGTCAAATTTAACTTCAACTTCTGGATAAACTTCTACAGTTGCTTCATAAACAAGAGCGTCTTCTTTGTTTTCAACTTTTTCAATGTTTGGCATGCCAACAGCATTGATTTTCTCTTGTTGAATTGCTTCAAATACTGTGTCACGAATTACATCGTTCACAACTTCTTGATAAATGCTTGCGCCATATTCACGGCGTACCACATTTAAAGGCACCTTACCTGGACGGAAGCCGTTGATCTTCACAGTTTTAGCAGTGCGTTTTAAACGAGCTTCAAATTGCTCGTTCACACGGCTCGTCGGTACAGATACATTTAAACGACGGGCAACGCCCGAAACCGCTTCAGAAGTTACTTGCATGGCTTCCTCGATATAGAAATAGTAATTGCAATTTTGAAAGTGCCATATTATATGACAACATTGAAAGATATACAAAACAGGATGGTTTAACCATGTAATTTTACGCTTTTTAGATAAAATTCTGGCTTTATTGTTGTTTCATCCCATCTTTTTAAAGATAACACCTTGCCGAATTTGTTCGTATTGCATTTGTGTGGTCTATTCTTCTCATTATTTTACCCGCTTCTCTTTTGGATGCTTATTCATAAATAGGGTTTCGTCCCCTATTTCTGCAATATATCTCTATAAATACGACATCAGCTTAAATTATTTATCATGTTTAAAAAAATACGCTTTTCACGAGATGAAATATGCATGGGTTAAATGCAAGAATTGGTTCTATCTTTGCGTTAAAAATGTTAAAAATTGATATCAATATTCACAATTAATAACAATTTCTTGATCGTTTTAATAATTAACAATAATTATCAATAACTTAATTAAATATTAACACATTTTATCATCCATATAAACACTTAATTATTTATTCTTAATCGCCAATTTCAATTCAACTTAATAGTGATGTAAAATAAGAATCATTATTATTATCATACATTTTCACAATACCATATTGAGTTAAAAATGGCCTTCATTAAAACACGCAAAAAAATCGTATCTTCTGCGATTGTGTCATCACTTTCAATGATGGCAGCTAATGCAATTGCACAAGATCAGGTTGCTCAGCTTGACACTATTCATGCTCAAGCAGAAGCAGAAACAACTCAAGGTTTAAAAGTAGATAAATCTGCAAACTCCAAGTTTGTTGCTCCTTTGCTTGATACGCCTAAATCAGTTTCTGTTATTTCTAAACAGCTGATTGCAGATACTCAAGTGACAACTTTAAGCGATGCTTTGCGTACAGTACCGGGAATTACTCTAGGTGCTGGTGAAGGTGGTAACCCGAATGGTGACCGTCCATTTATTCGTGGTTATAACTCTGAAAGTTCGATGTATATAGACGGCGTACGCAATGCGACATCGCAAAACCGTGAAATGTTTGCAGTAGAACAGGTTGAAGTGACCAAAGGTTCTGCATCTGCAATGGGTGGTGCAGGTACTACTGGCGGTAGCATCAACATGATTTCTAAAGTTGCTAAAAAAGGTGACTCATTAGAAGGTTCTATTGGCGCAGGTACCGATAATTACCAACGTATTACTTTAGATGGCAACAAAGATTTTGGTAACGGTATTGCTGCTCGTGTTGCAGTGATGGGCCATCACAATGAAAAAGCCGGTCAGGCGGATGGTACTGAATACAAACGTGCCGGGATTGCACCAAGCATTAGCTTTGGTTTAGACACCCCTACCCGTGCAACTTTAAGCTATTACTACTTAAAGACAGATGATATTCCGGATTCTGGTATTCCTTATAACAACCCTTTCGGTGCGCCAAGTGCCGGGGCGACTGATTACCGACCATTAAATGGAAATGGTAAGCCTATCGATGTGAAACAGGGTGAATATTACGGCTGGAAAGATCGTGATTTCCAGAAACAGGAAAACCAGTCTGCTACGATTAAACTTGAACATGACCTGACTGACAATCTAACCATTTCAAATACCGCTGTTTATAGCAATTCTAAAAATGATTATCTATGGACTAATCCGGATGATTCTCAGGGTAATTTCTATAACAAAGCTGGTTTTACAAATGAATTAATAGGTAACGTTTGGGCACGTACCAACTCACGTGTAGCTGATACCGATACCTTTACTGACCAACTCGCTTTAACCGGCAAGTTTAATACGGGTGCCTTACAGCATAGCTTTAACCTGGGTGCAGAGTACTCAGATCAGGAAACTGACCGTACCCAATACATTATTGATGGTCTAAACGCGACAGGTAATGTACATAATGCCTGTAATGCTACTGATATTGCTTCGGGCTGGTGTACTTCAGTACAAAACCCAAACCGAGGCCCATGGAACGGCTCTATTACTACAGTGGGTGCCGACCAGTACAATATTCAAAGTAAATCAACATCGGTTTATTTCTTGGATAATATTGAATTCAATCCACAATGGATTTTAGATTTGGGTGTACGTTGGGACAAATTTGATACCCAGCAAACCATGATTGCAGGTAGTAAAAATACTGTTGTTCCCCCAGGTACTGTACGCAAAGCAGAAAATGACAATGATTTCTTCAACTATCAAGCCGGCATTACTTACAAACCTGTAGAAAATGGCTCTATTTATGCAAGCTATGCGACTTCAGCGAATCCGGTCGGTGTTGATGGAGGTGATGGTTCTGAATCATTCAGCAATCAAAGCGGCTCTACTAGCCTAGTACAGGCAAATTACCTCAACAATCTAAAACCTGAAGAAGTCCGCACTATGGAGTTAGGCACTAAGTGGGATGTTCTGAATGACAAGCTGAACTTAACTGCCGCGATTTTCCGTACCGAAAAAACCAATACCCGTGCAGTAGATTCTGATGGCTTCACACGTAATATTGGTGAAACTCGTGTCGATGGTCTTGAGCTTGGTGCAAACGGTAACATCACGGATAAATGGGCAGTTTCTGCGGGTTATACTTATTTAGATAGTGAATTGGTTGATGATGGTGCTGGTACAAATGATGGCAAACAAGTTCAGAACGTAGCGAAAAACAGTGCAACCCTTTGGACAACTTATCAAGTATTACCACAGTTAACATTGGGTGCTGGTGCAACTGCAATGGATAAAATCTACGCTAATGCTGCTAATACCAAGTTTGTTCCAGGTTATGTACGTTACGATGCCATGGCACGTTACAACGTCAACCAAAATGTTGACCTGCAATTAAATGTCAATAACCTGTCTGATGAACGCTATTTCACTAAAGCGTATGCGTCTCACTATGCCACTGAAGCGGAAGGCCGTAGCGCAGTATTATCGCTAAACTTTAAATACTAAAATCGACTTTAAAAATCCCATAATTTATTTATGGGGTTTGATTTAAAATAGCCTCATAATGAGGCTATTTTTATAGCTCAAAGAATTCATTCTTCCAAAGGTATATTGCCGTGATCCATCATATTCCTAACGTCCTGAGCAAAGAACAAGTTCAATATTTCCGTGAAGAAATGAATAAAATTGAATGGGTCAATGGTAAGGTCACAGCCGGTACGCTTTCGGCAACTGTCAAACAGAACCAGCAACTGCCTGAAGATCACCCCCTCACTCACCACTTAAGTACCATTATTTTAGAATCATTAGGGCAGCATCCCCTATTTTTATCTGCAGCCATTCCGCTCGATATTATTCCCCCGCTGTTTAACCGTTATGAAAACAACGAAGCTTTTGGTTTTCATGTCGACAATTCCATCCGTCGGATACGCGGCAGCAATGAGCGCCTGCGTACAGACTTGTCCTGCACGGTTTTTTTGAGTGAGCCCGAGGAATACGAAGGCGGTGACTTGGTGGTAGAAGATACCTATGGTTATCATGAAGTCAAACTTCCTGCAGGCGATATGATTCTCTACCCTTCCACCAGTGTGCATGAAGTCACGCCAGTGACCTCCGGCTGCCGTCTCGCTTCATTCTTTTGGGTACAAAGCATGATTCGTGATGATGCTGAACGCCACATGCTGTTTAACCTAGACCAGTCCATTCAGAACTTGCGTATGCAGTTGGGCGATCAGCACCAAGAAGTCATCAAGCTGACCAATCTTTATCATAATTTAATGCGCAAATGGGCTGAACTCTGATTTTTAAAACCATGAAAAGCACATAATTCAAGTGCAGCATTACTGCTGAGGATGGTTCTAATTTCTGAGGATGGTTCTAATTTCTTTAAACTGAGCAGCAGAGTTAGGCATGGCATTGTGAGCCAGTAAAAAAATCACTGCATAATCATCATTCTTGTTCATTAGCGCACTGGATTAAGCACATCCATTGCGCTTTTTTAAGCAACATTTCAAATAAAGCCTGACAATCTCATACAAACTTATTGCAAATAATAATAATTATCATTAATATTTGCACCATTGTTACAATCCATAACAATACGTTCACTTTTAGTTCCAGATTACTGACCACAAAAGTTGCAAAACAGTATTGGAATTCTGTCTTATACGAAACTAGGGATGACTGACCATGGCACAAATCAAAAGCCGCAAACACCACAGAAACGCTCAACTGGTTGCATTAGCGGCCTCGTTCCCGCTCATGACTCATGCAGCGGCGAGTAATGGTATCACCCAGCTGCCAACCATTACCTTGGAATCTAAAGCAGAAAATAAATATAAAGCCGATAGCGTCAGCTCTCCAAAATATACCCAGCCACTGGTCGATACCCCGCAAACCATTTCAGTGATTAAAAAAGAATTATTAAAAGAACAAGGTGCAACATCTTTGGTAGAAGCCCTTAGAAACACCCCGGGCATTACCCTGCAACTGGGTGAAAATGGCAATACCAGTGCCGGCGATGCCTTTCAGATGCGTGGCTTTTCTACGCAAACCTCGACCTATGTCGATGGTATTCGCGATTTGGGTGCGGTCACCCGTGATGTCTTTAACGTGGAACAGATTGAAGTGGTCAAAGGCCCTTCTGGTGCGGAAGCCGGTCGTGGTGCAGCATCAGGGTATATCAACCTGGCCAGCAAACTGCCACAGACTGAAAATAGCCGTGAAGTTTCTGCCACTTACAATACTGCAGAACATGCCCGCCTGACTGCTGATATCAATCAGGTGATTAATGATGGCATTGCCGTTCGTTTAAATGCCATGGGACAGGACGGTGGCGTTGAAGGCCGCGATTTTATTGAAAATAACGGCTGGGCGATTGCACCCTCGATTGCCTTTGGCCTGGATAGCGATACCCGCCTGTATCTGTATTCACAGCATATTCGTCAACGCAATATTCCGGATGGCGGTATTCCAACCATTGGCATGAAGGGTTTCTACAACGCCGATTCTACTTTAGCTTCAGCAGCTAAAGTCAACCGTGAAAATTATTATGGTCACGTCAATGACCATGAAGATGTCGATGCAGACATGTACACAGCAAAAATTGAAAGTGATCTGGCTGAAAACGTCAAACTGACCAACATCACCCGTTTGGGTAAAACCAGTATGAACCGTGTTTTAACCGGGATAAATACCGGTTCAGCGGGGTTAAGAACCAATGGTTCAAGTAATCCAAAAGACTGGGAAGTTAACCGCTCACGTCAGGGTGTCGATCAGGAAAATAAGATTCTGGCCAATCAAACGACTTTGAACCTGAATTTAACAACCGGTGCGATTGAACATGATGTGGTTGCAGGTCTGGAATTCTTAAAAGAACAGCAACACACAAAAACTTTAGCCACGCAAATGCCTGGGCAAGCTACGGTAGCAACCTCTTGGGCCAATCTTTATAATCCAGATCGCAATGAAGCAATGCCCGGCCTGATGTATAACGGTGGCTATACCCATGGTGAAACCGATACTGCCGCAGCGTATTTATTCGACACGCTTAAATTTGGCGAGCGCTTCCAGCTGAATGGCGGAGTACGGGTCGACTATTACGACACCGAATATGATGCTTTGACCTTGCCATCGGGTAGCAGCAGCTTGGTTCCTGCGAGTTTTGGTGCGAATGACACCTTGGTCAGCTGGAAACTGGGCGGCCTATTTAAACCTACCGCTAAAAGTAGCGTATATGCTTCTTATGCCAAATCTCTGACTCCTCCGGGAAGTGCCAACTTTAGTCTTTCAGCAGACGGAATTAATAGTGCCGCTGCAAAACCGCAAGAAACCCATCACTATGAAATTGGCACCAAGTGGGATCTGCTGAATGATCAGCTGGCACTTAATGCTGCTGCCTATTACACTGAAAATGAAAACCAGTTTACCCAGGATGCAATTACCCAAGAATCCATTCAACAAGGTAAAACGACCGTGAAAGGGGTTGAACTCAGTGCTGTGGGCAAAATCACGGATGCATGGAATGTGTCTGCCGGTGTCGCGCACATGAAAACTGAACAAGAAGATCAGCTCAGCGTGAATGCAACCACCGGAGCAATTACTCGAACCAACAATGTGCGCTGGTCACCTGAATGGACAGCAAGCTTATGGTCGACCTATGATGTTGCCGGCTTTAAGCTGGGTCTAGGCGCACGCTATGTCGATGAGCAAAAACGTGTCATCACTGACAGCACGGCAGCGGCGAATATGCCTAACATTCCAGGCTATGTGGTATTTGATGCTATGGCGGGTTATAGCCTGAATAAAAATGCTTCAGTCAACTTAAATGTCTATAACCTGGCAGATAAGGAATACATCAGTACCCTCAATAATGGCGGTGGTCGTGTAATATTAGGACAACCGCGTTCAGCAGCTTTAACCTTTAACTATAAGTTTTAAGCCATTCGCTAAGTCTTAGCAGATTGAGTATAAGTGTAGTGTGTTAGATTTAGTGACTGTTGACTCCTCGTGTATGAAATAGCAACTATACCTAATGCACTACATTATTTATTTTTGAGTCCAATCAATTCTAGGGATGCAGATCAAGCTGATGATGTTACATATTCCTGAAATTCTGAGCAAACAGCAGGTTGCCGAGCTACGACAACAATTAGATAATAGTCAGGCGTGGATTCAGGGTCAGCACAGCGCCGGCTTTCAGGCACAAAAGATTAAAAATAATTTGCAAATTGATCCCAACAGCATTGCTTATCAATCCTTTTCAGCCAAAATTCTTCAGGCCTTACAACACAACATCCTGCTCAAATCGGCAGCGTTGCCCAAACATATTCTTCCGCCTTTATTTAATTGCTATCAAGATGCTGGTCATTATGGCAATCATGTCGATAATGCAGTGCAATATTCCAGCAGCATCGGACAAGCCATTCGTACCGACGTTTCCATCACCGTGTTTTTATCTGAACCGGATGAATATGCAGGCGGTGAACTGATTGTGGAAGACAATTATGGCAGCCATGAAGTGAAGCTGGATGCGGGAGATGCCATTCTCTACCCTGCGACCAGTTTACATCGGGTTGAACCGGTGACCCAAGGCAAGCGGATTGCTGCATGCACCTGGATACAGAGCATGGTCAAAGATGACTGGCAGCGCAGCATGCTGTTTAATCTCGACATGAACATTATTCAATTACGCCAGCAGATTGGTGATAGCGAAGAAATTCTGGGTTTGACCAGTCATTACCATAATTTATTACGCCAATGGGGAGATCTATGAAAACCGTTGCACCAGTTGCCCCACTTTCCCAGATTCCGGCCTATTTACAGACCCTTGCCGATTATGAAATTGAAGCACAAAAGCATCTGTCTGATATGGTGTGGCAGTACTTGCAAGGCGGCTCTATGGATGAGGTCAGCGTTCGGGATAATCTGGATCAGTTTCAACAGATTCACTTATTGCCCCGAATGCTCACAGACCTGACTCAAGGCCATACCCGCTGTACTATTTTAGGGCAGGAATATCCGCACCCGATTTTTCTGGCCCCGATTGGACACCAGCAGCAGTTCCATCCTGAAGCTGAAGCAGCAACGGCGCTGGCAGCAGAAGTTCTCGGCAGCAATATGGTTCTGAGCACTTTCAGCAATACCGACATGCGCCAACTGAAAATGGACAATCCATACAAATGGTTTCAGCTGTACTGGCAAGGTGACCGGGAAAAATCGCTCGCCTTGGTGAAACTGGCAGAACAGCAAAACTTTAAAGCCTTGGTGATTACTGTAGATTCACCGCATACCGGCATCCGTGACCGTGAACGCCGGGTATTTTTCCATTTGCCGAAAGGCATGCAGCATCCGCATACACCGGCGCATATTCCCTTGCCGGAATTACAGGAGGGAGATCACCCCGTATTTAATGGCTTGATGAAAATTGCACCCACCTGGGCAGATATTTCCTGGCTGGTTCAACAGACCTCATTACCGGTTATTTTAAAAGGGATCGTCAATCCGCAGGATGCCCGGCTGGCCATACAGCACGGCGTACAAGGCCTGATTGTATCCAATCATGGCGGTCGTGTGTTAGACACCTGCATTCCTCCACTCAGCGCATTGCAAATGATTAAAAAAGTGGTGCCGGCCGATTTCCCACTGTTATACGATGGCGGGATTCGTCGTGGTTCAGATGTATTTAAAGCCATTGCGCTGGGTGCTTCAGCGGTTTTCATCGGTCGTCCTTATATATATGGTCTGGCAACTGCCGGGGCGCTGGGTGTGGCGCATGTCATTAAAATATTGAAGGAAGAATTCGAGATTACCATGGCATTAATGGGAACGGCCACGCTAAAAGACATCAGCAATGATTGTATTTTCCACAAAAAATAAGATTAGTGAAAAATATTTTCTTAAGTCGCTCCCTACATGCAAAAATAGAAAAATATTTTCGGAATAAATGAATTAATATTAAGTTATAGATTTACAAGTGCTACGGTAAAACTAAATCATAATAATGCATTGGTTTTATTACAACTTTCGACTAATGTCTTCCAGTGTCAGACTTGTAAATTGCTAGAATAGACACAATCTATATAAGTAACAGGTTGCCGTTATCCACGACTTTAAGCAACCCATGTTACACAAGGAGTTACCTCATGATGTTGGCTGATCCAAGTAAAAAATATCGTCGCATGTATCAACGTGTAGACTTGCCAGACCGTCAATGGCCGAATAATGAAATTACCAAAGCGCCAATCTGGATGAGCACCGACCTTCGTGACGGTAACCAAGCCATTTTTGAACCGATGGATATGGATCAAAAATTCAAGATGTTCCAGATGTTGGTGAAAATCGGTTTCAAGCACATTGAAATCGGTTTCCCTTCTGCATCGCAAATTGATTTTGACTTTACCCGCAAATTGATTGAAGAAAACCATATTCCGGATGATGTTTACATCGAAGTGTTGGTGCAGGCACGTGATCATTTGATTCAGCGTACTTTCGAATCATTGGTCGGTGCAAAACGTGCCATCGTGCATATTTACAACTCAAACTCTCCAACTTTCCGTCAAAAAGTCTTGAACGTGGATGTGGAAGGTGCACGTCAGTTAGCGATTAATGCTGCACAAAAAGTGAAACAATATGCAGCGCAGTATCCTGAAACTGAATTTATTTTTCAGTACAGCCCGGAATGTTTCTCTGCAACCGAATTGGAAGTGGCAAAAGCAGCCTGTGATGCAGTGACTGAAATCTGGGAAGCATCTCCTGAGAATAAAGTGATTTTGAACTTGCCCGCCACTGTTGAAGTTTCAGGTCCAAATGTTTATGCGGACCAGGTGGAATGGATGCACCGTAATTTGTTACGTCGTGATGGCGTGATCATTTCTGTACACTGCCACAATGACCGTGGCTGCGGTATTGCAGCATCAGAATTGGCAATTATGGCCGGTGCTGACCGTGTTGAAGGTTGTGTGTTTGGCAATGGTGAACGTACCGGTAACGTCGATGTTGCAGCAATTGCCTTGAACATGTATACCCAGGGTGTGGCACCTCACTTGGATTTCTCCAACATCAACGAAATTATTGCCACTGTTGAAGAATGTACAGGCTTGCCAGTGCACCCTCGCCATCCATATGCCGGCGACTTGGTGTTCACCGCATTCTCTGGTTCGCATCAGGATGCCATCAAAAAAGGTTTTGAATTTCAGAAAAACGAAGAAATCTGGGATATGCCGTACTTGCCAATTGACCCTAAAGACTTGGGCCGTGACTATGATGCGGTAATTCGCGTTAACTCACAGTCAGGTAAAGGCGGTATTTCTTACTTGTTGGAATCGAACTACAACGTGGTGTTGCCGCGTCGCTTACAGATTGAGTTTTCGCAAGTGGTTCAACAGGTGACTGACGAGCAAGCCAAAGAAGTTTCTGCGCAAGACATCTGGACCTTGTTCAAAGACACTTATGTAGCAGCGAAAGATGCTCATTACTCGGCCAAAAACTACAAATTATCGGATGAAAATGGCAATCAGGTCATTGAGTTGGATATTGAAGTAAACGGCGAAGTTCAACACTTGCGTGGTGAAGGTAACGGTCCGATTTCTGCAATCTTGAATGCATTACAGTTGCCTATCGACGTGTTGAACTATGAAGAACGCAGTATCGGTTCTGGTGCAAATGCCAAAGCATTGGCCTTGGTTGAGCTTCAAGTCAAAGGTACCGGTAAGTCAGCCTTTGGTGCCGGAGTGCATGACAACATCGTGACCTCATCTATCGAAGCGATTATTGCCTGCACCAACCGCTTGATTGAACAAGGTGTATTAAGTACCGATCAGGTGATTGCTGCTGCGGTATAAGTATTAGCAATAATATTTAGCATTAAAATGACTTTAGAAGGATACCCGCTAGTGGTATCCTTTTATTTATTGATCCTAAAGATTTAAGGCGAAAATTTCCTGTGTCTTTTCCAGCTGATTCAGTGGGCTTAGTTACCCCGCAAAAGTTTATTTTTGAAGAGCCGTTAGAGCTCGAATGTGATCGAATTCTTCCACGTTTTGAGCTCATGGTCGAAACTTATGGTGAACTCAATGCCGACAAATCTAATGCCATTCTGATTTGTCATGCGCTTTCAGGCCATCACCATGCGGCAGGTTATCATCATGAAGATGACCGCAAACCCGGTTGGTGGGATGCATGCATTGGACCAGGCAAAGCAATTGATACTTCTAAATTCTTTGTGGTTGCACTAAACAATATTGGCGGTTGCAGCGGTTCGACCGGCCCGATTTCGCCGAATCCGGAAAATGACAACCGTCCTTATGGACCGGATTTTCCACTCGTCACCGTGCGTGACTGGGTCAAAACCCAGGCCCTGCTCTCTGACCGCATGGGCATTGATGTCTGGTATGCCATTATTGGCGGTTCTCTGGGCGGCATGCAGGCTTTGCAATGGTCGGTGGATTATCCAGACCGTTTAAAAAAATGCGTCATTATTGCCAGTGCACCGAAACTATCGGCACAGAATATTGCCTTTAATGAAGTGGCGCGTCAGTCCATTTTGTCTGATCCCGACTTCCATAATGGCCGTTATCTGGAAAATGACAGCTATCCGAAACGTGGCCTGATTCTGGCACGTATGGTCGGTCATATTACCTATCTGTCTGAAGAAGCCATGAAACAGAAATTTGGCCGTGACTTGAAGTCGGGCAAATTTATGTATGGTTTCGATGTGGAATTCCAGGTGGAAAGCTATTTGCGCTATCAAGGTGAACAGTTCAGCCGTAACTTTGATGCCAATACCTACCTGATTATGACCAAGGCGCTGGACTACTTTGATCCATCACGCGAGTATGAGCAGTCATTGAAAAAAGCCATGGCAAATACCCAATGTAAATTTCTGGTGGTGTCCTTTACCACAGACTGGCGTTTTACCCCGCAGCGTTCACAAGAAATTGTCGATGCACTGATTAGTAACCATAAACCTGTCAGCTATGTCGATATTGATGCCGAACAGGGTCACGACTCGTTCCTGTTCCCGATTCCGCTTTACGTTAAATCATTACGTGCATTTTTAGGTGGTGCAGAACACCTCGAAGCCACACCTAAGGAGACTGTGTAATGCGTATCGATCATCAACTGGCAGAAAAATGGATTAAACCCGATTCCAGCGTACTGGATTTAGGCTGTGGCGATGGCGAACTGCTGGCCCATATGAGCAAAAAGCACAATATTCGTGCATATGGCCTAGAAATTGATCAGGAAAAGATTGCAATTGCGGTAAGTCGGGGGTTAAATATTATCCAACAAGACTTAAACCTCGGTTTAAGCCGCTTTGCAGACCAGTCCTTTGACTATGTGGTGATGGCACAGGCCTTGCAAGCTGTAGATGCACCAGACGTATTATTGCGTGATATGGTGCGTGTGGGGAAACAGGCGATTATCACCTTTCCTAACTTTGCGCATTGGAAGACCCGTTCTTTCTTGGCATTAAAAGGAAGGATGCCGGTTTCAGAAGCTTTACCGTATATGTGGTATAACACGCCAAATATTCATTTATGTACTTTCCGTGATTTTGAAGCACTTTGTGCCGAAAACGATATCCGGATTATTAATCGACTCGCCGTGAATGGGGATCAGCAAGGTAGTTTACTCAGTAAACATATCCCGAATCTGTTTGGTGAAGTCGCTATTTATCGAGTGAGCGCACTATGAAAAAAATATTATTAAGCACACTATTCGTTGGACTGTTTAGCATTCAAGCCCATGCAGAATATGTTGCACCTACAGCTTCGGTTTCAAGCCAGGCTGCGCAGTATTCTGTTATGGATATCAACAATTTGACCAAAGCCGCTAAAGCCGGTCAACCCGCTGCACAATTTTATCTTGGTACCAAATATCAATACGGCAAGGATGTTCAGAGAGATGAGCAGCAAGCCTTTACCTGGTACAAAGCCGCTGCGGACAATGGCTTGACCGCCGCCCAGCTGAATGTGGGTCGTATGCTGGCTGATGGTATTGGCACCAAAAAAGATGAAGCTTTGGCACGTAAATATTTTGAAAAAGCAGCAAGCCGTGGCGATAACCGTGCCAGCTTCAATCTAGCCAGGATGGAAGAGCAAAAGAAAAACTATGTCGGTGCGTATCAGTGGTATGAACTGTCTACCCGTGACGGCATGCTCGACAATAAAGTGATTTCCCTTTCTGAAGGCAAAAAAACTGCTTTGGCTGCTAACTTAAGCCAAGAGCAGATCCGTCAGGCACGTGACCGTGCCGACAAGTGGATTCAGGCACAGTAAGCTTGAATCTCTGATAAAAAGCACCTGCGGGTGCTTTTTTATTGGCTGATTGTTAGTCCCCATTTCAGGTAAAATTGAACTTATTTTAAAGATTAGAGCTTTTATATAATGTCTGCACAAGATTGGTTATCGCAAGGAACACTGGTACTGGCAAGCAACAACAAAGGAAAGATTGGCGAATTTGAAAAAATGTTTGCCGAGCTAAATTTACCTGTTGAGGTAATCCCTCAAGGCAAACTGAATATTGAAGATGCTGTTGAAGATGGCTTGAGCTTTGTGGAAAATGCCATTATCAAAGCACGTCATGCATCCAAAATTTCAGGAAAACCAGCGATTGCCGATGATTCGGGTATTTGCGTTCCGGTACTGGGCGGTGCGCCGGGCATTTATTCTGCACGTTATGCCGGTGAACATGGCAATGATGCCGCCAATAATGAAAAGCTGTTAGCCCGACTTAAACCTCTTCGTAAAGAAGGCGAAGCGATTGAAGGCATGTTTGTTTGTGTTCTTGCATTGGTTCAACATGCAGAAGATCCACTGCCACAAATTTTCCAGGGTATCTGGACGGGTGAAATACTAGAAGCAGCTCGCGGTGAAAATGGTTTTGGTTATGACCCGCTATTCTGGTTGCCTGAACTGGGTATTTCTAGTGCAGAGATGAGTAAGGAAGATAAAAATAAAATCAGCCATCGTGGTCAGGCGATGCAGTTTTTTAAAGCGAGCCTAGAGAAGTAATTTCCTTATTAATCCACCTCTCCTTCTAGCAGAAGGGATTACATGTAATTCAATCCAAATATAATTTTAGATTGATATTCTCCCTCCCTCTGGGAGGGAGTTAGAGGGAGGGTAATAAAAGATGAAGTATCCCCCCATAAACCCCAATCAATATCGCACTGGCCACAGTACCTGACGCAATATATTTTGCTGAATGTCCTGTGCCCTGATAATGGGTTTCCAACGCCACAATATTAGCTGCGGGTGGAAGCAGGAAATACATCATCATAACGGTGTAGGTCAGTACTTGATGCGGAATAGGTAAAAACAAATAAGCCCCAGCGACCAAAACCCAAGCCAGAATAAAACGGCCGCTAATCAGCACCAGGCTTTGTTTTAAATCACTCAGCTGAATCCTGACCTTACTCAGCCACATCCCCAAAACACACATACCGGCAAAGGTCACCAAGACTTTATTGGCCTGATAACCCCACTGAATGACTGGGTGAGATTCATAAGCACTAAAATCCCAGAAGGATAAAATCCCGGCAATCGTCAGTGCCATCACTGGCGGTGATTTCAGCATATTTTTAACAATAAATTTTGGATCCTGTTTATCAGGACTGACTGCCACGACCGCACTAATATTTCCAAATAGAGAACCACCGATATATAAGGCAACAATGGTATTTAAAGCTTCAGGACCAAATAAAGCTAAGGCAAAAGGGAAACCGAGCCAGACACCGTTTAAATAACTAAAACACAGTGCACGTAATTTATCTCGGGAAAAAACATAAAATAGGCCAAACAGGAATAGCGAACTAAAAATACTAAAACCGATCAGCCACAGACTCCCCTGCTTATAGAACACCATGTTGTAAATCACAATCAATGGGATCAGTAGACGAGCCAGTATTGCGGCCATCATCGGGCGAATCGGCTTTAATACATTGACACCCAAATATCCAATTAGAAACGAGATGAAAGGAAGGATAAGTGCCATGGATTGCAAATTGAACTGAAGCAGAAGTTTAAATCCTAGCACAATCCTATAAATAGCATGACCGAGTCTGCTTATTTTTCTGATTCCATCGCCATTCATGATTGTCTTGAAACTGAAATTTTTCAGTCACATTGCTGTCATGGCCAAATGTTCAGATAGAGCTAAATAAAAAAAGAGTAAAGAACATGGCAGGATTATCAATTTGGCACGTAGTCATTTTTGCAATTGTAGTGATTTTATTGTTTGGTACCTCCAAACTGAAAAATCTCGGTAAAGATGTCGGTGGTGCAGTTAAGGATTTTAAAAAATCCATTAAAGATGATGAAGCTATTCCGTCTAGATTAAATGAACCCCGTACCATTGAGGCACAGGTGAAAAATCCTGAAAATTCAGTGAAAAGCTAAGAGTACCGTGCCATGCTGAATGTCGGTATGACAGAACTGCTGTGCTTTGCCATTATTGCATTGCTGGTACTCGGTCCAGAAAAGCTTCCTGAAGCTGCGCGCTTTGCGGCGAAATGGTATGGCAAAGCCAAACGTTTCATTCAGAGTGTTCAAACTGAAGTCGATCGGGAACTCAAGCTTTCAGATTTTCGTGAAGAAATCCAAAAAGAAATTGATCGCATGACAGAAATAGAACAGCGCTTGCAAAAGCAGCTGGATCATTTGACCCAGTCAACACAACAAGAAAAGATTCAAGAGCCATCTTCCCCCCTTTATACCTGGCTCAGTCCGTGTCGTTTGACACCCTTTTCGGCGAATTTTGTTGAGTTACATGGCGCTGATGCAGTCAAGGTTTCGCGCTCTTATCTCCCCTCTACATTGAAGATTGCCGTATGAGCCCAAGTCAATTGCCTGCCGCTGTAGTCAAATCAGAGACTGAAAATCTGGAACAAATGCCTGTGATGCAGCATTTAATCGTTCTGCGTCAGTATTTATTTAAAATCGTCGGTATTACCCTGCTGCTGTTTTTCTGCTTATTGCCATTTCGCAATTATACTTATCAGCTTTTGTCAGAACCGCTCAGACAACAACTGCCTGTCAGTTCCACCATGATTGCCACCGATGTTACTGCAACCTTTATGGCCCCGTTTAAGCTGAATTTATTTGTGGCCTTGATGCTGGCAATGCCGCTGATCATCTACTTCTTATGGTCATTTGTACGCCCTGCCCTGTATGAAAAAGAGCGTCACTTGGCCATTCCACTTTTAGCTGGCAGTATTTCTTTATTTTACTTAGGCATAGCTTTCGCCTACTTTATTACCCTACCGGCAATTTTGCATTTCTTTATCAGTGTGTCGCCGGAGAGCGTTGCACCAATGACCGACATCAACAGTTATTTAAGTTTTTGTTTAAAACTGTTTTTGGTGTTTGGATTAACCTTTGAAATTCCGATTGTCACTTTAGTCCTGATTCTGATTGGTGTGGTCAGCACGCAAAGTCTGGCAGAAAAACGGCGCTTTATTGTGGTGGGCTGTTTCTTTGTTGCCATGTTTGTGACGCCACCGGATGCACTTTCCATGGTGATGCTCGCCATTCCCATGTGGTTATTATTTGAAATAGGATTATTTCTTGGAAAGATGTTAGAAAAACGCCACGCATTCAAACCGTAATCAGACTGCTTTTACCGGGCTCCAAACCTGAAACGCAAGTTTGGAGTTTTTATTTATATATATTAAGATATTGATTTTATTATTTTTAAAAAAATAAATTGTCTTTAAATTGACCAAAAAGTGTAAAAAAACTGTCATCACCCTTTTATACAATCGCTCATGATAACCAACTAAACAATAACTTAATTAAACTTTACGGATTGAATATGACAACCACTTCTCATCAGCCAACTCGTCGCGATCTTTTAAAATGGTTTTCTGGAATTCCTTTTTTACCGCTTGGGGCAATGGCCACAACAGCAGCATTAACAGGGTGTAATAATAGTGATTCAGAGGCCATCACTATTCCACCAACAAAACCAGTCAATTTTAAAAGTGCTAAATTTACCCCAATGGCTGCACCGAACACGGTTGCTGACATGGCGACGACATCGGTCAAATCAAAACTACAAATTACTTGGGATGATGCAACCAATACAGAATATCAGCTTGCATATAAACCCTTCTTTGTCACAGGTCAAACTGTGCCAAAACATGGTGGTGGAACAATAGTTGCTGGTGGCTATTTTGATGTGAATGGCAACCCAATTATGGATAAATCCGTCGCAGGACAAGAACGTCAGTTCTTTTCTGATGCTCCGGATGGTTCATCACTCATTCATTTAGACGGTGCCAAAGTCGAGGGTGTGACGACTCCCGTATTCCATGTGGTTCAGTTTGAATATAATTCAAAAGACCAGTCAGGTGCAGACACCTACGGTCAATTGCCTTCCCAAATTGCCATTTTGACTCTAGATCAGGATCAAAAAACAGGTCATTTAGAACTTAAAAAATATTTCAACGTGAATACTGCACCTGTGCACGGTTTATGGATTACCTGTGGTGCCAGTCTTTCTCCGTGGAATACCCATCTTTCAAGTGAAGAATATGAACCTGATGCTTTCGGCCAAGGCATTGGCGGTCCAACTCCAACTGGATTTGGAAAATACTTCTTTAATAATGATATGACCAAAGTAAAACCATATAACTATGGCCATTTACCCGAAGTGATCGTGAACTTAGATGGTACAGGTAGCATCAAGAAGCATTATTGTTTAGGTCGTATTTCACATGAACTGGTTCAGGTCATGCCTGACAATAAAACCGTCATCATGGGTGATGACTATACTAATGGCGGTTTCTTTATGTTCATTGCAGATAAAGAGAAAGACCTCTCTGCAGGAACACTCTATGCTGCTAAATACAAAGATGAATTAAATGAAACCTCTACAGCACGTATTGAGTGGATTAAGCTTGGTTCTGCAACCAGCAAAGAAATTGAAGATCTGGTCAATTTTCAGAATATTCAACCAACAGACATCATGGAAAGCTTAAACGTAAATCCAAATGATGCCAGCTATACTGAAATCACATTGGCGAAGAAAAAGCTTTGGGTCAAACTCAAACCAGGTATGGAAAAAGCAGCCGCTTTCCTGGAAACTCATCGTTATGCGGCCCTGATGGGTGCGAGCATGGCATTTACCAAAATGGAAGGTACAACAGTTAATATCAAGGATAAAGTGGCTTACTCGGCACTTGCCAACATACAAGACTCGATGGTTGTAAATACAAGCAGTTACGTTGCTGCGCATAATGTTAAATTTGCAAAAGCATTGAAAGCAGGTGGGGTACTTGCTCATGACCTTAAAGGCAGCCAGGTTGACAGCAACGCGACACTCATTAAAAGTGAATGGGTGCCTGCGCAAAGCCATATGTTACTAATGGGTGAAGATATTAGCATTGATACCTTTGGTAATACGGCAAATCCAGAAAAAATTGCCAGTCCAGATAACTTAAAGTTCTCGGAAAAACTACGCACTTTGTTCATCGGTGAAGATTCAGGCAACCATTTGAATAACTTCTTGTGGGCTTACAATGTGGATACGAGCACCTTGGATCGTATCTTGTCTACACCAGCCGGCGCAGAGTCCACAGGTTTGCATGCCGTAGATGAAGTGAATGGCTGGACCTACATCATGAGTAACTTCCAGCACCCAGGTGATGAATGGAATCGTTTCTATAAAATCGATGCTACAACTGGTGCACGTAGCGGCTTAAGCGCAGATTTACTGACGCAAATTGACACTGCAATTGATGCAAACTACAACAAAAAATTCGCTGCGGCGGTAGGTTATATTACTGCAGATCCTATTGCTCCATCAGTGACCAAAAAAGTTACCGATACCAAGAAGCCTGCGTAAACTCAACAGATAAAAATGCCGACCTCGTGTCGGCATTTTTTTATTCATTTAAAGGCAAATCAATCTGGATAATATTGCCTTGGGTTTCACCTTGCTGAGATTTTTCCTGCCACAGCCAGAGATCATTTTTCAGCCTTAAAAAATTGGAACAACGTGTGCCATATACCGGACTTTGAATAAAGGTAGAAGAGAGTAATTCTTCCATCTCCACACTAATACCGGTTTGGGGCAAAAGTTCCGGAATAATTTTTCGTTCATCTTCCAGAATGTCCCACACCGTAAAATCAAGATCGGCTTCGGCTATATCTGCCTGCTGTAACATCGGCAAAAATTCCTGAGTAAAGCGTTTACGCAGATGTCGGGTCTTTTCCCAATGCTCGGTCATTAAACCATTGGAGACCACATACACGCCCTTGGCCAAAACCTGCGGTGCCTCGCCGCGGTTACTCATATAAACCGCCTGATGCTGATCACCGACAAACAGGTTAAAACCGGCATAATCACACTGGCGTTTTTCCAATGCTTGGGCAAAGCGGATGGGAGCCAGATCGGATTCCAGAAAGGCCTGAATAAGATGGCCGCGTGAAGTCGGATATTGTGTTTTATCGCTAGCATCCCGAAAATTGGTCAGTACTGCCCAGCGACCTGATGCAGTAATTCCCATCCAAGTACCACCCGACTGCAGGTCTTTTCCGGCAATAATCGGACTGTTTTCCCAGCAATGTAATGCCGAACTCGGCCGCTGATAAAATTCATCCCGATTGGAAATCAGACACAGCGGTGTATCATCCAGAACTTGCCAAGCTAAAGCTACAATACACATAATTCATGCTCTTTATCTTTACACATTGAATGTACAACATTTTTCCTTGGTTTCAGCTAAAATCTGTGCAAAACATAATGACAAGGAACAGGAATGCTGAGCTATCCGAATATAGACCCGGTTGCGGTATCGCTGGGACCATTACAAGTCCACTGGTATGGATTGATGTATTTACTGGCATTTTTATTTGCCTGGGGACTGGCAACTTATAGAACCAAACAGCGTGATGGCTGGACACCCGAGATGGTTTCAGACCTGATTTTCTATGGCGCTTTAGGGGTCGTGGTGGGGGGACGTGTAGGCTATGTGTTCTTTTATGGCTTTGAGCAGTTCCTGGCCAATCCGCTATGGCTATTCCAGGTCTGGACAGGTGGCATGAGCTTCCATGGCGGATTCCTGGGTGTCATGATTGCCATGCTATTCTGGTGCAAAAAATATCAGATGACCTGGTTTCAGACTTTAGACTTCATTGCACCCTGCGTTCCGACTGGCCTAATGTTCGGTCGTATTGGCAACTTCATTGGCGGTGAACTGTATGGCCGTCCGGTCACTGATCCAAATTTTGCACTGGGGATGATCTTCCCCAACGACCCGCTGCAACTGGTGCGTCATCCCTCCCAGCTTTATCAGGCATTAGCTGAAGGTTTAATTCTGTTTATTGTGTTGTGGTGGTTCAGTTCAAAACCTCGCCCACGGATGGCGGTTTCAGCCTTATTCCTGATCGGTTACGGGATTGCGCGATTTGTGGTGGAATTTTTCCGTGAACCCGATAATGGTCAGCTGTTCATTGGCTGGATGAGTAAAGGCCAGTTCCTGACTGTACCGATGATTTTGATTGGCCTGTGGATGATGTGGTATGCCTATCAGAAGAAAATCTATGATTGGGGCCCAAATAAAAATTCTTAATTTCTAGCGAGGCAAAAGCCTCGCTTTTTTATTGCCATTTTTGCTAAAGTGCCATTAGCTCTCATTTATCTATCAGAACAATATGCTTGAATTTTGGTTTAATCCTAAAGTTTCCATCCTCCGTAAACTGCTGATCTTTGTAATCATCGCGATTGCAACAGGCGTGCTGTACTGGATGAAACCTTTAAAACCGGATGCCATCCTGATGTTCATGGGTACAGGGATTATTTTCCTGATTTGCCGTTACTGCAAAATTCATTTTGCTGCAAAAAATCCGACCGGCCTGTTCTACCGGCTATTGGTCTGGATTCCAATTGCCCTGTTACTTGCGCTGATTTTCATGCATATGCAGAATGGAGAAATTCTCATTCCGGGTGCCCAAGGCATTGGTTTTATGGCATTGGCCATTTGCCTGTTTTCGCCTTTATCTTTACTGAATAAAAATGATTCTTGAGATGAGCAAAAAATAATGCTGGAATTTTGGTATTCAGACAAATGTAGCCGTCAACTTAAACTGATGGTTTGCATTGCAACTTGTGTGATCATTTATCTCTGCTCTACTGTACAGCCACTTTCAGCTGTGTTTACCGGGATCAGTGTGGGGATTGGTATGGCCGTACATGGATTAAGGGCTTTAAACTTAAAAATTGCTGTAGATAATCCCTATAAAAAAGGTTTTGCAATTCTTATTTTGATCATGCCGCTAATGGCTTTAATCAGCTTGATGTCAGTACTGCCAGCACAGCATAAACTGATGCTTGCCATTCAGGCGATTGGCTTTGCTGCGATTGGTTTATTTTTATTATCGGGCTTTCCCAAACGCAGATTTGATTAAAATGAACTGAGCGAACCGCCCTATATTTCACCCTCAAAATAACCCTGAATGAATAAGGGATATTTTTAAAGCCGAAAATAAAAAAGACCGCTAAAAGCGGTCTTTTTTTAAGTCTTAAAAGACTTATGCAGCTAATGCGCCTTTAGCTTTTTCAGCTAAAGCAGCAAATGCAACTGCGTCATGCATAGCGATGTCAGCAAGTACGCGACGGTCGATGATCACTTGAGCTTTTTTCAAGCCATCGATCATACGGCTGTACGACAAACCATTTTGACGAGCACCGGCATTGATACGTGCAATCCACAAAGCGCGGAATTGACGTTTCTTTTGACGACGGTCACGATAAGCGTATTGACCTGCTTTGATTACTGCTTGGAACGCAACGCGATAAACGCGTGAGCGAGCGCCATAGTAACCTTTAGCACGAGCAAGAATTTTTTTATGACGGCGATGAGCCTGTACACCACGTTTTACACGAGCCATTTATAAATCTCCTTAGATGTATGGGCACATACGGCGAACTGAAGCAACGTCACTGACGTGAACCATTACACAGCCGCGTAATTGACGAATACGCTTAGCAGATTTTTTGGTCAAAATGTGGCGTTTGAACGCTTGTTTACGCTTAAAACCGTTAGCAGTCGCTTTAAAGCGTTTAGCTGCACCACGGCGAGTTTTCATCTTAGGCATAACAACCTCTTTTGAACACCTGTTCGGCTCGTTTGCACCATTACAAAACGACCTGCAGGTAAGGGAGCCAGTATTCTAAAGCATCTTTGCTTAAAACAAAAGCACATATGCTGAAAATAGCGCACCGATCATCGACTTCACTTAGACTTATTTTCACTATTCAAAGCGGGATGTTTTTATTAATAAATCAACTATTCGGCATTATAATTATCACAACATAAGAATACTGGACTCCTATGAACCCTGCACAGGATGCTTTTGCAGCCCTGCGTTATCGTGACTTTTCCATTGTGACGATCAACCAGTTCTGCCTTACTCTCGCTATTTTAATTCAAGAAATTATTGTCGCCTATTCACTGTATCAGATTACCAAAGACCCTTTAACCCTCGGTTTAATTGGACTTGCCGAAGCGATTCCGTTTATTGCCTTGTCATTATGGGGCGGCTATTTTGCTGACCGCTTTAATAAACAGACCATCATGAAAATTTGTCTGTTTTTTGCCTTACCTCTGCCTCTGATTTTATGGTGGCTTTTTCATGCTTATGGCTTGGGTCAAATTCAGGTGAATACCCTGTCTTGGGGAATCTATGCTGTTATTTTTGGCTTGGGCACCATTCGCGGTTTTTACAATCCGTCTGCAACATCATTAAAACCTTTTCTGATCCCACGTGAACTCTATGCCAATGGTGCAACCTGGACCACAATTGGCTGGCAAAGTGGCGTGATTATTGGGCCTATGCTTGGTGGTTTTATGCTGGCATTTTTAGGTCGTGAAACTAGTTTACTTTCGGTAGCAGTACTCTTGGCCATCTGTTTTATCCTGATTAACCTGCTGCAAAAACGCAGTTTTCCCAAGATTGAAACAGACAATTTACTGGAAAGTTTGGGTGATGGTTTCCGCTTTATCTGGAAAACCAAAATTGTGCTCTGGGCCATTTCACTGGATCTGGTTTCAGTACTGTTTGGCGGCGTGATTGCCTTATTGCCGATTTTTGCTGAAGACATTTTAAAAGTCGGGCCTGAAGGTTTGGGTTATTTGCGTGCTGCTCCTTCCATTGGTGCACTCATCACCATGATTGCCTTAACCAGATTTCCACCGACCCAGAATGCCTGGCGCAACATGCTGCTTGCAGTGGCCGGGTTTGGGATATTCACGCTACTATTCGCCTTCTCGAACAATATGTGGCTATCGCTGTTTGCCTTGGCCATGACTGGTGCCTGTGACAGTATTTCCGTGGTTATCCGGCAAACCATTCTACAAATTTACCCGCCTGAAAATATGCGTGGTCGTGTCGCAGCAGTAAATGGCATGTTTGTATCATCCAGCAATGAGCTGGGCGCTTTTGAATCCGGTTTGGCGGCAAAATATATGGGCACCATTATGGCAACTGTATTTGGCGGCTGCATGACCATGGTGGTGGTGGCCATGAGCTGGGCAAAAACCCAGGACTTATTTGGTGTCGATATTACTAAAGTGCATGATCATGAAAATTAATTGAATTTTTAGACTTGCCAGTATTTCCAATTCAGGAAATACTTCGCACTAACAATATTCCACTCCTGCCGCACGATCTGGTTTGATTAAGAAATAAATATTTATGAAACAAATACTGTGTTTTTCTCTACTCTTGAGCCTCCCGTTCAGTACTGTCTATAGCGCTGCACCCAAAGCAGCAAAACAACTCGCCGTTCAAAAAAGTGCAGCCCTTCCCGCACATTTGACTACGCGCATCCAGTGGACCAAATTTCCGCGCCCCAACTACAAAAATGAAGATTTAAAAGACCAGAACCGCAGTGCCATTATTCGTATTTATGCCGATGAAACCGGCAGTATTACCAAAGCCAGCGTACAAGAAAGTACCGGACTGACGCATCTGGATAACCTGTTAATGAATGCCGTGCGTGAAGCGCATGTCAAACCGCATATGGAAAATGATACGGCAACACCTCTCATTGGCTATCAAACCTTTAGTTTAAAATTAGGCCAGGAGGATGAGGATGCTGAAGCTTGTCCCTATCAGTTTGAATCGAAAAATTGGCAGGCTCAACAGCAGAATAGAAAAACACCTTTTTCATACCAGACCCAGCCTCAGCTAGACATCGATTCTGAATTGCTCAACGGGCACAATCGTAGCGTTAAATTCACCTTTAAGGTCAATAAACACGGCGATGTGAAAAAAGTGAAAGTGAAACAGGGTTCAGGTATTTATGCTTTAGATCAACAGGTCGTTCAAGCTGTATCAAATAGTCAAGTTACGGTAAAACGTACTGCCAAGACCTTATGGCTGTATAAAAAATCCAGCTTTAAAGATGAGATTAAGTTCGACTTAAATCACTGTGAATAAACAAAATAAAAAGAGAGATACTCAAGTATCTCTCTTTTAAAATAGACTAAAAGCCAAATAGATAAATAAATAGCGCCCTATTTTAGCAATTGAAACCATCATTAAAAATCGGGCAAAATTTTCTTTCAGCAAACCGGCAATCAGGGTAATCGGATCACCAATGATCGGCACCCAGCTCAGCAATAATGACCAGTAGCCATATTTGTGATATTTCGCCTGTGCTTTGAACATTTGCTGCTCTGATACCGGAAACCATTTTTTGTCTTTGTAGTGTTCAATCTTAAAACCCAGCCACCAGTTCACACAGGATCCCAGAATATTTCCCAAGCTTGCAACAAACAGTAGCCCTAAAGCTGAATGACTACCCTCCGCCAAAAAAGCCAATAAAACCGCTTCAGACTGTAACGGTAATAAAGTGGCCGCACCAAAAGCAGAAATAAACAGTAACAGGTAGGCCGGCATCAGGTTGATACCGGTTTAAAGCCCGAGTTTTTTCTTGGTCGAGATATATTCATAAACAGACCAAAGCAAAGCTAAAACCAGAATCAGATAACGGCTATAGCTATAGCGCTGCGTCAAAGGCTGGATAGCTGCGTATAATGCATTTTGATCCTGCGTATTTAAAGTTGCCATAAAATTCTGGATGTGCACGGCTTCTGCAATAAAAAGGATTAGACAAGCCGCTATACCAAAAATGATACTCCAGTAGATTCTGGCATTTCGTTCAAGAATACGGGTTGAATTTAAAAAGAATGCTTTCATAAGGTGCTGATCCAATAAAAAACCACCGCTGGGGTGGTCTATTTTTCTATACCGCCATCTTAACACAATTGCGATTTATGCTAAGCCGTCTACCCGAATCGACAATGCTTTCTGCACAGCTGGACGTGCAGTCAGGCGATCTACATATTCTTTCACATGTGGATAATCTTCAAGCTGAATTTGCTGCCATTCATGGCGTAAAATCCACGGCAGGATTGCCATATCGGCAATCGAATATTCCCCAGCCACATATTTTTGACCAATCAGCTGCTTATTCAGCACGCCATATAAACGTTTGCTCTCAGCTATATAACGTTCAATTGCATAGGGAATTTTTTCAGCTGCAAAACGGCCGAAATGATGATTCTGCCCCAGCATCGGCCCCAAACTACCCATTTGCCACATCAGCCATTGCTCAACCTCAACACGCTGCTGTTCATCGGTAGGATAATACAGCCCGGTTTTACGGCCCAAATACTGCAAAATGGCGCCCGATTCAAATATGGAAATCGCATCGCCATTCGGACCATTCTGATCCACAATCGCTGGAATTTTATTGTTAGGAGAAATACGTAAAAAGTCAGGTTGAAACTGATCATTTTCTAAAATATTGATGGGAAAAATTTGATAATCCAAACCCATTTCTTCTAATGCTATTGTAATTTTATGACCATTGGGCGTTCCCCAATAATAGAGATCAATCATGTTTCCTACCTTTTGCTTTTTCGTTTTACATCACATTATTGAACGATATACTTAGTTATAGCATGTTTTTTATGGATAAATCTTAATTCTGGCTTAAGCTTAAAAGCCCAAATACCTATCTAAATAATGATTTTAATACGGCATTATCCATTTTTTTCATGCTTTAAAACATTTTATTGTAACGATTGAAAATACCCAAAACAGACTTATATAAAAAATAGAGCAATGATCTTTTCCAAGATTGCTTCAAATCTGTGAATGCAATAGCACACAGCCTATTATCTTGTTTATAAAACTTCGTGATACTCAGGAGGTTCTATCAATGAGCAGTTTCAGTCTTAGTCCCTTATTCCGCCGGAGTATTGGCTTTGATCGTTTAAATGATCTATTCGATTATGCCATGCAAAGCGATACTCCCAATTACCCACACTATAATATTGAAAAAACAGGCGACAATAATTACCGCATTGTTGTTGCCACTGCCGGATTTAATCAGGATCAACTCGAGATTAATATCGAAAATCAGGTACTCACCATCACTGGTAAAGCAGTGGATGAGTCTTCAGACACAACGGTTGAGTTTCTGCATAAAGGTATTGCCAGCCGCTCCTTTAAACTATCGCTACGTCTGGATGAACATATAGAGGTGCAACAAGCCGATTATGAAAATGGTTTATTGAAAATAGACTTACAACGTTCTGTGCCTGAAGAAGCCCTGCCACGCCAAATTCCAATTGGAGCTAAAGCCACTGAACAGCTCGCTTCACCCGAAAAGGACAAATAAAAGATAAAAAGACCCGCCAATAACGGGTCTTTTTTATAACCCTCCTAAAATCCTCAAATACGCTAGATTTTCTTTGCCATATACTGACTAAAAAGCGCTTAAAAACTCAAAACAATAGTTTAAATAAAACAGGTCTATCATGAACTATACAAGACAGCCTCCGCTTAACCCGATCAGCTTATTTATTGCCTTATTCTTTTTCTTGCTATTGGTGCTTCTCTTGCTGTTCGGCTGGCCGCATTATAAAGTGTGGAAGCAAGGCATGGACGGTCAAGCTGCACTAGCAGAAGCGGAACAATCCAAAATGATTCAGGTGCAAGTCGCTAAAGCAGAACTGGAAAGCGCCAAGCTTCGTGCTGAAGCGATTAAACTGGTTGGACAAGCAGCTAAAGATTATCCTGAATATCGTAAACAGGAATTCATTGGCGCCTTTGGTGAAGCATTACGCGATGGGCGAATTCAACAAATCATCTACGTACCGACTGAAGCCAACATTCCCATTGTTGAAGCAGGCAAGCAGAGTACGGCGCAATAAAGCCCATATCCAGATAATAAGAATTTTAGTATTTCTCACAAAAATCAGCCATAAAAAAGCACTGCCATTGCAGTGCTTTTCTAATCAATGAGTGCTTACTTTTTACGTTTTGGTCCAAGTAGCATACCCATTTGACGACCTTCCATTTTTGGTGTTTGTTCAACTACACCGAATTCGGCTACATCTGCTTCAACTTTTTGCAATTGAGCAAGACCGAGTTGTTGGTGAGCCATTTCACGACCACGGAAGCGTAGAGTGATTTTTACCTTGTTGCCTTCTTCAAGGAACTTGATAATGGCACGTAATTTTACGTTGTAATCACCAACATCAGTCGCAGGGCGTAGCTTGATTTCTTTCACCTGTACTTGATGCTGTTTTTTCTTCGCTTCTTTCTGCTTTTGCTTAAGATCAAACAAATGCTTGTTGAAGTCCATGATTTTACAAACAGGTGGCTCAGCATTTGCTACGATCTCTACAAGATCAAGCTCAACGCTTTCTGCCGCACGTAAGGCATCAGCCAAGCTTACGATACCTTTTTGCTCGCCATTTTCGTCTACAAGACGGACTTCTTTTGCACGAATTTCATCATTCAAGGCAGGACGGTTTGATTTGTTACCGCCCTGTTGATTACGGTCAGGCTGTTTAATCGCTGTTACTCCACAATGTACCGGCCGCGTTCGGCTACGGCTGCTTTTACTAAGTCAACGAAAGCATCGATTGACATAGTACCTAAATTTTTTCCTGAGCGGGTACGCACGTTCACTGTACCTTCCTCAACTTCACGGTCCCCGAGAACCAATAAGTAAGGAATACGCTCTAAAGTACGTTCACGAATCTTAAAGCCGATTTTCTCATTTCTCAAGTCAGAAATTGCTCGAATACCGCTTTCTTTAAGTTTAGCGACGACTGACTCACATGCTTCAGCTTGCGAATCGGTAATATTCATCACACACGCTTGAACTGGCGACAGCCAAGGTGGCATAAAGCCTGCGTAGTGTTCAATCAGTATACCAATAAAACGCTCGAAACTGCCAAGAATTGCACGATGTAACATTACAGGCTGATCACGGTCGTTATCTTCTGTTACATAAGAAGCATCCAAACGCTCAGGCAAGTTAAAGTCACACTGAATAGTACCACATTGCCAGATACGGCCTAAGCAGTCTTTCAATGAGAATTCAATTTTCGGACCGTAGAATGCACCTTCACCCGGTTGAAGATCCCATGCAAGACCTGCAGCATCTAAAGCATCTGCCAAAGATTTTTCTGCCATATCCCAAAGTTTGTCATCACCGACACGTTTTTCTGGACGTGTCGACAATTTCATTTGCACTTCTTCAAAGCCAAAGTCTTTATAGACATCCAGGGTTAACTTGATGAAGTCCGCAACTTCTTGACCAATTTGTTCTTTAGTACAGAAAATGTGTGCATCATCTTGGGTAAAGCCACGTACACGCATAATGCCGTGCAATGAACCTGATGGCTCGTTACGGTGACATGAACCAAATTCTGCAAGACGTACAGGTAAATCACGGTACGATTTTAAACCCTGGTTGAACACTTGTACGTGACAAGGACAGTTCATTGGTTTAACCGCATAGTTACGGTTTTCAGAATGCGTGGTAAACATGTTGTCTGCATAGTTTGCAGCATGTCCAGATTTTTCCCAAAGGGTGAAATCAACCACTTGCGGGGTACGGATTTCAAGGTAGCCGTTGTCTTGCTGAACTTTACGCATGTACTGTTCAAGTACCTGGTAAATGGTCCAGCCATTCGGATGCCAGAACACCATACCCGGTGCTTCTTCCTGCATATGGAACAAATCAAGCGCTTTACCGATTTTACGGTGATCACGCTTTTCAGCTTCTTCAATACGTTTGATATAAGCTGCTAACTGTTTTTTGTCTGCCCAAGCTGTACCGTAAATACGTTGCAGCTGTTCGTTTTTCGCATCACCGCGCCAGTAAGCGCCAGAGATTTTAGTCAGCTTAAACGATTTTAAAAATTTGGTATTCGGTACGTGCGGACCACGGCACATATCCAAATAATCTTGATGGTAGTACAAGCCCATTTGTGTTTCTTCAGGCATGTCTTCAATCAAGCGGAGTTTGTATTCTTCGCCACGTGCAGTAAATTCTTTAATGACTTCATCACGCGGTGTCATTTTTTTGATGACATCATAGTCCTGATCGATGAGCTTTTTCATACGCTCTTCGATGGCTGCCATGTCGTCTAAAGTAAACGGACGCGGCATCCAGATGTCATAGTAGAAACCTTCTTCAATGACTGGACCAATCACCATTTTTGCTTCTGGGAACAATTGCTTAACCGCATGGCCGACCAAGTGTGCACAAGAGTGACGAATGATGTGTACACCATCTTCATCTTTAGGCGTGATAATTTGTAAGCTTGCATCTTCGGTGATGAGATCAGACGCATCAACCAAACGATCGTTTACACGACCAGCAACTGTATTTTTTGCAAGACCGGGACCAATGCTAAGTGCAACGTCCATCACAGATACGGCTTGATCAAATTGTTTTTGATCGCCATTTGGCAAAGTGATAATTGGCATAAAAAATCCTTAAGGAGTGATGCCCCGTACCATAGGGCATGTCACCGCGAGATTATGATCAAGGCAGAACCTCAAAAGATAAAAACGGTGGATAAATAAAAATCGCCTAGAATTTTACACGTCTTATCCACAGGATTAAACCTTTTCACCTAGAAAATTCGCGATTTGGCTGATTTTGAATTTATTTGCCAATGTGCTGCCATCCCCCTAATTAGGGATTTCAGCTGTCATTTTTATTCTCTAAAGCTAATCCCATGCTTCGAATTTACCCTCTGCGTAAGCATAGAGCTGCGCAAATTGCGGGATAATCGCTTCACTCTGGGTTGGTCTTAAAAACACATAATCATCCCGATCAATCTCACAGGATTTCGGCACCAGCAGCATTTCCTGATTGCTACTGCGGCCATACAAGCGATGCTGCTTGCTTTTTTCAGGATAAATAAACCGGCCTGCCAATAGCCACCGTACACAAACAGGGCTTTATATTTATGCGGAAAATGATTCAGCAGTTCAAGACCCGGCAATTGGCTATGGCGCAAAACTTTTAAGACTGGCGTGGCAATCCATAAGGCACATTGCAGTTCAGCCAGACTTTGCTGATTAATATCGCCCTGATTCAGTAGTGCCTGATTGATTGGAGCACGATATTTGCCTAAATCTTCCAGGCGTGTTTCCGCTTGCACTGTGCATTGCATTTTCGCCTCATCAAAGACCAGCATGCCTTCTTAAATGATCAGATTCAGCAGTATCTCATCCGTTTTAGCCAAAGCACTAAACGAATGTCAGCTCCCACTGCACGGATCTGTGCATCCGATTTCACCAGTTGCTGGAGTTCATTCAGCTGACGAGGTTGAAAAATTTCAGGATCAGCCTGCTGGCTTCCAGACCAGTTGTGCCATCCTTTATTCGCCTGTTGTATTTTCATTATTATTCCTTGGCTGATACTATTTTAATTGCCCAGTTAGAGTAAAATACCTAAAAAAGCAAATATGGGAACCCATGCGTTCAAAAAAAATCAGTACTGCAAAATATTTTATTTATTTTTCAATGTTTTAAAAATAGCTAAATAGTACTCGACTAAAGCATAAATGCAAGATTTCCAAGAAATGCATATCTTTTTCAAAAGGATATCAAAATAAATATATATAACGGAGTTTTAACATGGTTAGCGCATACGATGAATTACCGCGTACCCCCGCAAATTTTGTAGCGTTGTCACCTTTACGCTATCTGGATCGCGCAGCGTATATCTATCCAAATCAAGATGCGATTATTCACGGTAAGCGCCGTATTACCTGGCGTGAAAAATACAATCGTTGCCGTCAGTTTGCCAACCAACTCCAAAACTTAGGCATCGGTAAAAATGACACCGTTTCTGTACTGCTGCCAAACGTCCCTGCCATGCTTGAAGCGCATTTTGCTGTTCCTATGGCAGGTGCTGTACTCAACACCTTGAATACCCGCCTAGATGCCAAGACAGTTGCATTCATGCTTGAGCATGCTGAAACCAAAGTGTTATTGGTCGATCCTGAATTTACTGCGCTCGCTAAAGAAGCACTCGCACTGGTGTCACAAGACATCTATGTGATTGATGTGGCCGATGAAGAGTTTGAAGGGGAAGACAACCGTATTGGTCAAGTTGAATATGAAGACTGGATTGCTCAAGGCGATGCCAACTTTGAATGGCATTTACCGCAAGATGAATGGGATGCCATCAGCTTAAGTTACACTTCTGGAACTACGGGTAACCCTAAAGGTGTGGTTTACCACCACCGCGGTGCCTACATTAACGCAGCCAGCAATATCATTGCCTGCGGTATGATGCCTCGTGCCACCTATTTATGGACCCTGCCACTGTTCCACTGTAATGGCTGGTGTTTTGCCTGGACCATGGCTGCTAACGGCGGTACCAACATTTGCTTGCGTAAAGTTGATGCTGAACTGATCTTCAAATTGATTGCTGAACATAAAGTCGATTATTTCTGTGGCGCACCGATTGTCCTGTCGATGCTGATCAATACACCAGAAGAGAAAAAGGCCAAGATTGAACACCGTGTTGAAGTGATGGTGGCTGGTGCAGCACCTCCAGCAGCGATCATTGAAGGTATGCGTAATATCGGCATCAATGTCACTCATGTCTATGGCCTGACAGAAACCTACGGTCCTTCTGCACTTTGCGCATCACAAGCGGGCTGGAGTGATTTGTCGATTCAAGAACAAGCGCAGTTGCATTCGCGTCAAGGGGTTCCATATCCATTACAAGACGGCATGAAAGTACTTGATCCTGAAACCATGCAAGAAGTTCCGCATGATGGTCACACCATGGGCGAAATTATGTTCCGTGGCAATATTGTGATGAAGGGTTATCTGAAAAATCCTGAGGCCACAGCAGAAGCCTTCGCTGGTGGATGGTTCCATACTGGCGATTTAGCAGTTTGCCAGCCGGATGGCTATGCAAAAATTACTGACCGTTCCAAAGACGTGATTATTTCAGGGGGTGAAAATATTTCCTCGCTAGAAGTAGAAGAAGTGCTGTACCAGCACCCTGCAGTGCTTACCGCAGCCGTGGTAGCAAAACCTGACCCACGCTGGCAGGAAGTTCCGTGTGCCTTTGTGGAACTGAAACAAGGCAAAACAGCAACGCCTGAAGAACTGATTGAATTCTGCAAACAACATTTGGCCCGTTTTAAAGTACCTAAAGATGTGGTGATTACCGAAATTCCAAAAACATCTACCGGAAAACTGCAAAAATTCATTTTGCGTGACTGGGCCAAAGAACGAGCTACAGGCGAGTTTAATTAATTTTTTCTGAATAATATCTCAATAACCTCCATCCCAACCTTCCTCCTACCAGGAGGAAGGAGAACGTGGAATATACAAAGAGAAAATTATTAAGGCATAAAAAAGCGACTCAATTGAGCCGCTTTTTTATTTCTATCATGAAACAAAAAAAAATCAGTTGTCTGAAATTAATGCCACTTGCTGAATATAGTTAAACAGTTTTAATTTGGATGCAGCTAACTCTTCTTCAGACACTTGCTTCGCCATATCACGATGGATACGCAAAATATGCTGACGAATAGGATGATGCTCCGCCGCATTATGCGCTTTCATAAATTCTTTAATCACCGGATCACCTTGAGCGATCATGCGGTCGACCCAACGCTGTAATTGAGCTGTCTTCTTTGCTCCTTGCTGCGGGGTTAAATAAGACAAAATCATTGCCTCATCTTCATTACGCAACAATTTACCAATCCGTAGAAACTGGCGACGACGTGCCTCACCTGAAGTAATACTACGCACATCAAGCAAAGCATCAATTAAACGTTCTTCCACAGGAAGTTTCTGAATCTGTTTAAGACTCAATTCAGCCAGTTGTTCACCTAAAGCAGCCATACGCTGAACTGCTTTTTTTTGTTCGGTTTTGCTTGCACGTCCTTCTAAAGATTCAAAGTCATCTTCAGTAAAACGCTGTTGCGGTCGACGTGCCACGATTAATCTGCCTCGTAAAATTTTGCTGCAAATAGTGCCTGAATTTCAGATAAAGCTTGTTCTTCATCTGCGCCTTCAAGCACTAAACGTAAAGTTGTGCCCTTGCCTGCACCGAGCATGAGCAAGGACATAATATTTTTTGCATCTACTAATTTGTTCCCTTTACCAATTTGAATCGATGAACGAAATTTGGTGGTCACTTCAATTAGCTTTCCAGACGCACGCGCATGTAAACCTAGTTTATTAATTACATCAACAGTTGTGTCAATCATGACCAGTGCTTCATTTCTCTGTGTAGGACTTGGATAGACCATTTTTCCTCTAGGGCTTTTTTGAGTCTATCAACGATATATACTGAACGGTGCTGCCCGCCGGTACAACCAATGGATACCGTCATATAGTGACGATGCCCTTCTGCAAATGCAGGCAACCACTTATCTAAAAAGTGATAAATGTCTTGGAACATCTCATTGGTTTGTTCACTTTGCAGCAAAAACTGTTGCACAGGCAAATCTAAACCTGAATATTTTCGCAATTCCAGATCCCAATGTGGATTAGGCAAATGACGCACGTCAAAAACATAATCGGCATCAAGCGGAATACCGTGTTTATAACCAAATGATTGTAAAATTAAAATGAGATTATCTGATTGTCCAAGTTTAGACAACAAGGTATGTTTCAGATCATGTACGCTTTTATCGGTGGTATCAATATGTACCGTTGAACGCAACTGTATCGGAAGCAATAATGTTTTTTCTTCCTGTATACATTCAGTCAGGCTTTTAAAACGGCTGGCTAAAGGATGTGGACGTCGCGATGCACTGAAACGAGAAATCAGTTCCTGATCTTGTGTAGTCAAATAAATGATATCCACCGACCCATATTTCTGCAGTTGTTCAAAAACATGGTCAAACTCTTGTAAATCTGCGCGGGTACTGCGTACATCCACGCCTAGTGCCAGTTGTTCTAAATTATTGTCACGATCAAGCTTTTCCACAATTTCCGGCAGCAATGCCAACGGTAAATTATCAATACAGTAATAGCCCAGATCTTCAAGCACCTGCAGGGCAGATGATTTTCCAGATCCGGATTGTCCTGTAACAATTAAAATACGCTTCATGGCAAGGCTGTCCTTTATAGCAAGAATCTATGCAGTATGCTTAACCTGCAAGTTATCAATCAGACGGGTTGTACCTAATTTAGCAGCGACAAACAGCACCACATCCTGATCAAATGCTTCTATTTTTTGTAATTCTGGAGTACGCGCTTCCACATAATCCACAATAAAACCAGCTTGTGTCAACTTTTGCTTCATATTTTCTAACACTTCCGCAAGACTAACACCACTGTGCAATTGCTTTTCGGCCGCATTTAAACTTTGGTAAATGGTCGGGGCAATGGCACGGTGTTCTGCACTCAAATAACCATTACGCGAACTGAGCGCCAAACCATCTTCAGCACGGGTAATTGGCACACCAATCACTTCCAGCGGAATGTTCAGGTCACGTACAAACTGACGAATCACTGCCAGTTGCTGATAGTCCTTTTGCCCAAAGAAGGCATAATTTGGCTGTACAATATTAAACAGTTTAGTGACTACCACCGCCACGCCATCAAAATGACCCGGACGCTGTAAACCACATAAGTCATTGGTAATATCAGACACGCTAATATTGGTTAAACGTGGCTTATTGCCATACATTTGCTCAACGCTAGGCGCAAAAATAATGTCACAGCCGACATCGGCCAACAAATGGCTATCGCGCTCCAAAGTACGTGGATAACTATCAAAGTCTTCGTTTGGCCCAAATTGAATCGGGTTGACAAAAATGCTGACTACCACAACATCACAGAGTTTTTTTGCTTCACGCACCAGGTTTAAATGCCCTTCGTGCAAATTACCCATGGTTGGGACAAAACCAATAATTTTTCGTGCCGATCGAGCTGGACTCAGTGACGCGCTTAATCCCTGAATGGTAGTTTCTGTTTTCATGTTTACAGCTCAACTTGAAAAGTTTGTTCTTTAGCAGGAAAAGAATGATCCTGGACTGCAGCATGGTAGGCTTTAAAAGCATCCAGAATTGCAGTTTCTCCTGCTTGTTCTTTCATAAAATTACGTACAAATTTAGCCACATGGCCACCGGTCAATCCAAGCATATCTTGCACCACCAGCACTTGGCCATCAGTATCCGCACCCGCGCCAATGCCAATCACAGGCGTATGCGGAAACAATTCACTAATTTCCTTACCCACCTGTGCCGGCACACATTCCAGTAGTAGGACTGCAGCACCAGCTTCCACCACTGCCTTACAGTCGGCAATCAACTGATCGGCAGCTTCACGGGTACGCGCCTGAACTTTATAGCCGCCAAAGACATGCACGGATTGCGGAGTCAACCCCAAGTGTACACACACAGGAATACCATTGCGGGTCAAGACCTGAACCGTTTCGGCCAGCCATGCACCACCTTCTATTTTCACCATGTGCGCGCCAGCTTGCATCACCTGTTTGGCACTGATGAGTGCATCATTCAGTGTGGCATAACTCATAAACGGCAAATCAGTCAAAATAAAAGCATGCTGGTTGCCACGGCGAACCGCTGCCGTGTGATAAGCCATATCCTGTACCGTTACAGGTAAGGTAGAATCACACCCCTGAATGGTCATCCCTAAAGAATCACCAACCAAAATTGTATCAATTTCAGCAATTTCCATTGCTTTCGCCATACTCGCATCATAGCAAGTCAGGCAGGAGAATTTGCGGCCTTGCGCTTTAAATTTTCTTAAGTCACTTAGACTAATCATCCGGATATTCCTCTTATGACGACTTTCTCAAGCGGTCATGCAAAAAATTAAATATTTGCCCAATTTCCTTCATCCAGCACTGTAAGCGACGGATGTTGCAATAGCGGTAAATCTTTTAATAGTTGGCCTTTGAGTTGAAAATTTGCATCCAAATCAAGCAATGGCATCAATACAAAATCACGATCCATGACACCGATATGCGGTACAGTCAAACGCGCGTTATGAATCTGTTCTTCGCCATAAATGAGCAGATCCAGATCCAAAGTCCGTTCGCCCCAATGACGCAGTCGAACTCGACCTGATTCCTGTTCAAAACGCTGCAATTCATCCAGCAATGCTAGTGGCTCCAAGTCTGTAATGAGCTGTATAGCCGCATTTAAGTAATTGGGCTGATCTTGAGGTCCCATGGGAGGACTTTGATACAACCTGGAGGTTTTCACTGTTCCCAATGTCGCCAGCTTCTGCACTGCTTCGATCAAAATTTGACGCGAATCACCCAGGTTACTGCCTAAGCCAATATAGGTTACTGTCATCATTGTGTCGGTCCAAAAACAACCTGACTTAAATCACGTTTGACCCGTTTGCGTTTTAAAATTGGATGATCGGAGGCAATTTCGGAACCGCCTGCCGACACAGTTTGAACCGGTCTTTCCAGTTTTGCCCGGCTCTTGCGTTCACGACGGCTACGCGGTTCAGGCTCGTTCACCAATGGCTCAATCTCAACAGCCACCAATTTAGTTTCTACCACATCTTCTGTTGCAGTTTTACGACGGTTTTTTGCACGTTGACGGTTGTATTGACTAATGGCACGTTCTTTTTCGTCCGTCGTCATCTGTTGATACGCATCCCACCACACACCCATGCCTTGGGTGGTGGTGTCACCTGATTTCTCACGCAGCAACAGAAAGTCAAACCCGGCACGGAAACGTGCATGGGTTGATAAAGCCTGAATTTGTTGCGGCTTCGGATTGAGCAAACGCGTTTGCATTTCCCACACTTCACGAATAAAGGTTTCTGCAAAACGTGGAATAATGGTACGGGTGGCCTGACGTTTTAAAACATCCAAACCAGCTTGTGCTCTTGCCTCTGCAGGAACAACACCTTTACTTAAATAAAAGTTGCAACGCTCTAAGAACGGTTTCCACAACAATACCGCATAAAAGAATGCCGGGTTGATGGTTTTGCCAATTTGAATACGCTGATCGGTATTAATGGCAGCACGTTCAATAAAGGTCGAGATATCCGGGCTGATGTCTGCAAACAGCTGACGCCAAATATCAAAATCAATCAACATCGGCAGCACACGGTTCAAATGCCCCATGGTGAACAACTTCTGTGATTCATCATATAAACGGTGCGGAGAGATATCACGCAGCAACTGGGTCATTTCAGGGGTAAAAATCTCTAAAATTTCAGGCGCAATACTAAAATTTAATTTTGCAGCGAACCGCAAAGTTCGGAGCATCCGCACCGGATCTTCTTCAAAACGTAAGGTTGGATCACCCAATAAACGTAAGGTTTTATTTTTTATATCATCAATGGCATGACAGAAATCCAGCACAATACCTTTACGCGGCTGGTAATACATCGCGTTAATGGAAAAATCGCGGCGGGCAAAATCCTGTTCAATCGTGCCCCAATTATTATCACGTAAAATCATGCCTGAAGCAGAAGTGACTGCCTTTTTAGGCGGTGCACGGAAAGTGGCAACTTCGATCAGCTCACGACCAGCATAGACATGAGCCAGCTCAAAACGTCGTCCGATAATCCGGCAACGTCGTCCGAAGACTTCTTTCACCTGAGCCGGAGTTGCATTGGTCACCGCATCAAAATCTTTAGGATTTAGCCCTAAAATTAAGTCACGGACACCACCACCGACGATATAAGCTTCATAGCCAGCCTTGGTTAAAGCATCGATAACATCTAATATGGAAGAAGGTAATTGAGCGGTTGATAAACCACATTTTGACGCGCGCAAAGTTTGCAAAAGACGCTGTCTCCTACGTCTGAACGTAAAATATCTAAGATGACGCTAATCATATCTCTAACACAATCAAAGGGCAATTTGATTATCTCAATGCTCAATATTTTGTTTGATATTTTAAGGATCTATTGCCTTCTATTACAAAGCTAAACGATCTTTATTCTTGCTAAATAGCGCAGGTCCAATCCCCTTGACCTGTTGCAATTCTTCAATGTTTTTAAATTTCCCATTTTTTTGCCGATAGGCAATAATTGCTTCCGCTTTCTTCTGACCTATCCCGGACAGTTCTTGTAACTGTTCAGCATTGGCCTGATTCAAATTAATCTTTGTCGCTGAAGATGTGGAGTTTAAAGCAGGCTTAGCCAGATAGTGCTCTCGTGTTGAGACCCGTGGTATTTTTAACCGTGCATCGTGGGCCTGCTGTTCAGTCTTCCATTTTAAATATTGCTGGTCAAACTGTTGAGCATAACTATTAGATATACTCAATAAAGACAGCAAACTAAAAAGATAAGAAATCCCCTTCAGGATAAGTATTATTTTTTTCATTGGTAAACCTATTATTTTAATTGTTTTTTCGCCTGCTCCCAAAGTAGATCCATTTCTTCTAAAGATAGGGCTTCAATATTTTTATGTTGTTGCTGAGCCTGATCTTCAATGAAAGCAAAACGTGTTTTAAATTTATGAATGGTACTTAACAGTGCCATTTCACTAGAAAGCCCTAGTTTACGTCCAACATTGATCAATGAAAATAAACAATCGCCAAATTCGTCGCATATTTCGTCGGAATTTTGCTTTTGCATGGCTTGTTGCAATTCAGCTAATTCCTCATTCAATTTGCCATAAGCGCCTGCCACATCGGCAAAATCAAAACCAATTTTCGCAGCATTTTTTTGAATTTCATGTGCTTGCTGAATTGCAGGTCCATGTTTTATTTCATCTAAACGTGATTGTGCTTTACCCTGCTTTTCCTGTTGTTTAATTTTCTGCCAGAGTATCGAGACATCTTCCGCACTCAATTGTGAATATTGCTCTGCCTGAAATACATGAGGATGACGGCGAATCAATTTCTCGGTAATGGCATTCACCACATCATTGAAATCAAAAGCGCCTTGTTCGCTGTACATTTGTGCCTGAAACACCACTTGCAGAAGCAAATCTCCGAGCTCATCGCGTACTTCCTCTGGCTTGCCCTGCCGTACCGCTGCTTCAACTTCATAGGCTTCTTCTATGGCATATCGGGTCAGGCTTTGCGGTGTTTGCTGCTGATCCCATGGACATTTTTCACGTAACTCTCGCATTACTGCCAATAATTGATCCATGTTATTCTCACTCCCATCATTTCAGACACACAACCATTTTCATTATCAATCCTGATGATGCTGAACTTAAATTCGTAAAAAATGCAGCACAGCAAACACAATTGAAAGAAAAATCAGTTGCACAGTATAGGGATTAGTGGCGCTGTACAAGGTATTAGACTTTCTTCCATATCTATTATTAATGGACAGCTAGATTGAACTTCTTAATTCAGCAGATTCATTTGATCTACGGGATTTAGCGAAAGTCTGGAATAAAGTGGTAAAAAATGAAGCTGCTTTAGGTGTAAAGCAAGTAAGACGCAGCAAAACAGAAAGAATAGAACCTCTATTCTTTCAGCTACTTTAGAAACAGCACTCAAAGTGCAAGGATGGGAGCAGAATAGTGAAGAACCATTTACCCATAACAATTGGTAAAACTTTACTTAAAAAACACCTATGGGTATTGCCTTATTTTGACTAGAATTATCTTTATCCCCCTTTTCAATAAGGCAATAATAATGAAAAATTCTCTTCTTATTTTAATCAGCAGCTTAAGTTTAATGGCATGCACGACTATGCCACATTCATCCGATAAAAATACTTTTCAGAATAACCCAATAAATTCGGCACCGAATGGCAATGCAACCAAAGAGGTGTCTGTCGAGGGCAGTTATACGGGTGAAATTGTAGGAGATTATAAAAATTCTAAATTTTCCCAGTTAAAAATTGGGATGTCACAACGTCAGGTAGAAGATCTAGTGGGTGCTTCAACAGACCAAAGAAGCTATCAAACCGCTAAAGCCTGGATACCCGTTGCAGGTGCTTTTTCTAAAGATCAATTCCGTATCGAAACCTATTATCCTGGTGCAGGTCGCTTACTTTATGCAAATAATGGAACGAAATTATATCGAATTGAAGTAGATCGTAGCGAAGATGGCCTTCAATAATCCTTGCGTCTTTCATCAACGATCTGCTCTAGTCGTATCTTAACTATTTATCCATTAAAAACGAGTGATATGCCTAACTCGTTTTTTTTGTTCTAAATTTTCTCTTTGTTGATCTGCCATTTATTCAGATTAATTTTTTATTCTTAATATCTTATTTTTCATTCCGTTATACAAAAAAACATATTTTAAGATGACAAAAAGATTTTTATTTCAGGAAAAGCAAACCCCTTACAGGAGGCTTCTGATCGCCAGGCAACCGTGAGCATGACCTTGCCCAAATGAAAGTTTTGATAGCCAAAGGTTCCAATTAAAGGATGACTACACAATCCCCCATCATGCAGCGGGTGAACATGGGTATCCAGCTCATTTAAGTTTAACCGCACTCCCAGTCCGGCAGCTTTTAATACCGCTTCTTTGGTGGTCCAGACTTTAAACCAATAATTTGCATCCTGCTCCAATTCATTCCAGTATGTTAATTCATGAGGATGAAAGGCATGATTCGCCAAGGCTTCAAATCTGACCTTGCGATCCAGGTCTTCAATATCCACCCCGAGATCAGGCATATTGCTACTGGTCGCCAAGGCATAATTTTTTTGGCTATGACTATGATTAAAATAAAATTGCGGAAAATTGATTAAATAAGGTTTGCCATATTCAGTCGTTGCCAACTGCTCTTGCTGAATTGACGTTTGTAACTGTTCTGAGAGTAATTGATTGCGGTAATGATAGATTTGCTGTTTTTGCAGCTGAATTTTAGCTTTACGATCTAATTCATTAGACAGCGTCACTATACGCTCAAGCGCATTCACCTCTACCCGTATCCATCTGCTCACTTAAGATCGTCCTCTCAAAAATACAGTTACATCTTAAAAGAAAAAAGCCCAAAGATCACTTTGGGCTTTTTCAAGATCATTTAAACCTAGCGATTAACCGCGTTTAAATTTCTTCTCGGCTTTCTTGAATTTCTGTACATAACGGCGCTTACGTGCTGCAGTACGTTCATCAATCTGAGTTTTACGCCCTTCAAATGGGTTTTCCGAAGTCTTAAACTCAATACGTACTGGCGTACCTTCAAGTTTGTAAACCTTACGGAATACGTTTTCTAAGTAACGACGGTAATCCGCAGGAGTTTTATCTACTTTGTTACCGTGGATCACAATCGTTGGTGGGTTTTGACCACCGATATGCGCATAACGCATTTTAATACGACGACCTTGTACCATACCCGGTTGATGCGCTTCGGTTGCATCATTCAAGATTTGAGTGATTTTTGCAGGTGATACTTTTAAACGTGAAGAATCATATGCACGGTGGATTGAAGGATAAAGATCCCCAACACCTGTACCATGTAGCGCAGAAATTAAATGTACTTTTGCCCATGGAATAAAGTCAAAACGACGATCGACATCAAGCTTACATTGCTTACGATCATACTCAGACATGTTGTCCCATTTATTGATCGCAATCACCATGGCACGGCCTGCTTCTAAAGCATAGCCAATTAAATGTAAATCTTGCTCAACAATACCATCACGCGCATCGACCACAACCACAATGACATTGGCATCTTTAATCGCTTGTAAAGTTTTCACAATCGAGAACTTCTCGATCATTTCATCAACTTTACCTTTACGACGAACACCGGCAGTGTCAATCAATGTGTATTTACGACCATCACGCTCAAATGGAATATAAACCGAGTCACGCGTCGTACCCGGTTGGTCAAATGCAACCACACGTTCTTCACCAAGAAGACGGTTTACAAGTGTTGATTTACCCACGTTAGGACGACCAATGATTGCTAAACGCAAACCTGTGTCTTTATCGTGTTCATCCGGATTTTCATCTTCAGGTACTTCAGATAATACTTCTTCAAGCATTTGCTGAACGCCACGACCGTGACTTGCAGCGACTTGAAGCGGCTCACCCATACCCAGTTTGTAAAACTCAACCAGTGCAGCTTCAGCGTGAACACCATCTACTTTGTTGGCAACAAGATAAACTTTTTTACCCAAAGTACGCAGGTCACGTGCAATCTGTTCATCCGATGCCAGTAAGCCGGCACGTGCATCTACAACAAAAACAATGATATCAGCTTCATGAATGGCGGTTTTTGATTGTTCCGCCATGTAGGAGTCAATCCCACCTTCACTTTCGCCAATACCGCCAGTATCGACAACGATGAATGATTTATTTTGATAAGTCGCGTCGCCATACTTACGGTCACGGGTCAGACCGGCAAAGTCAGCAACAAGCGCATCACGGCTCTTGGTAATCTGGTTAAATAACGTTGATTTTCCGACGTTCGGACGACCAATGAGCGCAATTACGGGTTTCATAAATTAACCTTTATTCAAGATCAGCCAGTAGGTCTGGTCTGAACAAGCAGAAACAATGGAAGAAATAATGGGCCAAAAATAAATAAAACACGGGGCATTGAATACTCAATCCCCCGTGTAAAAAAATACGGTTAGCTTAGTTTAACATAAGGCTGAAAAAAATTAACGGTTCTGCCAGATGCTTAAAGCACCCTTACGGGTCGCTACATAAAGTTGGTTATCAATCACACGTAGGGTACGCACTTCGCCACTGGTTTTTGAACGACCAATCAGCTGGCCTGTTGCCGGATCAATTAAATGCAATACGCCATCCAAATCACCCACCACCAGATCCTGACCCAAGATCACCGGATTACTGAGTTGGCGATTTAGCAGGCTGTCATTTTGCCATAATTGTTGACCTGTGGTCAGTGCATAAGCGGTTATTTTTCCATCAGCCTGAGCAACATAAACGGTGTTATTAAATACTTCAGGACGCTGGATACTGCTGGCATCTTCACTCCACACAATTTGTTGTGCAGCCAGATCCATCACCGTCACCTGCCCCTGGAAACTGGTCGTTACCAGGAATTGTCCAGCTACGACAGGCTCACCATCAATATCATTCAGACGCTGAATATCCGAACGTCCGTCACTGACGGCAACACGACGCTGCATACGCGGCACACCACTGATAATATCCAGCGCATATACATAGGCATTGGATGAAGCAATCAGAACAGTACGCGGATCAAGCACCACCGGTGTAGCAACACCACGCAAGCTGAACTGTACATTCGGCAGGTTATAAGTCCAGACTTGCTGACCTGTAGCAAGATCATGCGCATAGACCGTATCATCATTGCTAATGGTAATGACACGACCGGACTGAATTAACGAAGCAGATAAAATGGCGCCTGACAACTGTGCAGTCCATTTTTGCTCACCTGTGGCCTGATCCAGAGCAAACAATTGACCTTTTTTATTGCCGACCACAACAATGCCTTCACCGGCCTCTATACCCGCGCTTAAACCCTGCTTAGAAACTTTTTGTTTCCATAGGCGTTGTTTACCTTGATAGGCAGACACTTCACCATTTGGATCGACGGCAAAAACTACACCATTAGCGGCATCTAAACGCAGACGTAATGGGTCTGCTTTACTGGTCGAAGAAACACTTTGAGAAAATACAGGAACAAGATTTTTTGCTTGCACCAATTTAGGCAATGGATTCGGTTTAACCTCTTCCACCTTGATTTTATTGGTAGAACAACCGGCAAGTGCAAATGTTAAAATTGTTAGTGCAAACGGTATTTTGTATTTTCTATCCATCACGACTCATCCACTTGTGTTTCTAAAATTGGGCGTTCCACATCAGGATCATCAACTAAAACGCCAACACTTTCGAGTTTAATTTGTAAAATTTGACGTTCTTGCTTACGTTCAAGCAACGCATCCCATGCGCTCATATACGATTTTTTAGCATTTTCTATATCATTTTTAGCCACATAGACATCACCACGTGCTTCATCAGCAGTCGCCTTAAAGGCAGGATCGGTCACTGCAGCCAATGTTTTAATTGCATCGTCATATTTCTTTTGTGCCAGCTGAGCATAAGCTAAACGAAGCTTAACTACTTGCACTAAACCGGCATCATCCAGTTTGGAATTTTCAACTTTTTTCAAGGCACGTTCTGCATGTGCATAATCGGCTTTGTCATAAGCCAGCTTAGCCATCAACAATTGAGTTTGAATGGCCTGCACAGAATCTGGAGCTTCCTTAACAATTTTGTCCGCAGTTGCAGATAAGGCATTAAATGCATTGGCATCGCCTGAAGCACCTTTTGCATCATCCATCAACTGTTGAACTTTAGCTGTTTGCTTTTGAGACTCAGCCAAATTCTTCTTCTGCCAATATTCCCAGCCAAAAAAGGCAATCAACGCAATTAAAATCCCACTCATCATGGCAGAACCATATTTTTTAGTGAAAGATTTTAAGTTATCAAGTTGTTCTTCATCACTCAATGCGTTCATGGGATTAGCTTTTCCTTATGTTATTTGGCTTATTTTGAAGAAAATTTTTCGATGATAAATGGCACAAAATCAGCCACTGCAATTTCAGTTTGTTCTGCTGTTGCCAGCTCCTTGACCAGAATTTGCTGAGCTTCGGCCTCACGTTCACCAAAGATTAAAGCATAAACGGCACCGGCCTGATCGGCTTTTTTCATCTGAGATTTCATTGAACCTTGTGAACCGGTTTTTAAACGGATACGGCTATTGGCTGCTTCAAGCTGGTCACGAATCTGCTCGGCAAGAACCAAAGCCTTGGCCTGAGATGCTGGATCTGAAACCAGGAACATTTCACAATCACGAACAGGTGTGTTGTCTTCCACTTGTTCAAGCAGAAGCAACAGACGTTCCATACCCATGGCAAAACCAACGGCGGGTACCGATTGATCAGGTTTACCTTTGAGCTGGCCAACCAAACCATCATAACGGCCACCGGCACACACGGTACCTTGTGACCCTAAATGTGTAGTGGTCCATTCAAAGACTGTTTTGTTGTAATAGTCCAGACCGCGAACCAGTTTCTGGTTAATCACAAACTCAATGCCGGCATCAGTCAAATATTGTTGCAATTGAGCAAAATGCGCCAAGGTTTCTTCACCCATAAAGTCATGAAGTTTCGGTGCATTTTCTAAAATTGACTGAGTTTTCGCATCTTTAGAATCTAAAATACGCAGCGGATTCGTAGTTAAACGGCGCTGTGAGTCCTCATCTAAATCAGCTTTATGTGATTCTAAAAATTCAACCAATGCAGCACGGTAGTCTGCACGCTCGTCAGACTCACCCAATGTATTCAATTCAAGCTGCACTTTATCGGCCACACCCATGCGTTTCCACAAGCGCGCAGTCATCAGAATCAATTCTGCGTCCTGGTCTGGCGTTGCCACACCAAAAGTTTCTACACCAAATTGATGGAACTGGCGGTAGCGACCTTTTTGCGGTTTTTCATAACGGAACATCGGCCCGATATACCACACGCGCGGAGTGGCACCACGAAGCAGATTATGCTCCAGCATGGCACGTACACAGCCTGCTGTCCCTTCAGGACGCAAAGTCAAAGACTCAGGCGGATTACCTTTGTCCAGAAAGGTGTACATTTCTTTTTCGACGATATCGGTTGCATCACCAATTGAACGCTTGAACAGATTGGTCTGCTCAACCATCGGCAAACGGATTTGCTGGTAACCATAAGCATCCATAAGTGATGCTAAATGTTGCTCAAGACGTCTCCATGCAGGGGTTTGCGTTGGAAGAATGTCATTAAAACCTTTGATTGCGACAATTGAACTCATGATCTACTCAGAAAAACCTGTGCGAATAATCTCTTTGGATTTAGCTTCTTCAAGCTCGGAAACACGTTGACGAACCATAGATTCGATTTCATCAACCAATTGATTGGTATCGATTAAATGGCTTTTCTCGCCATTACGATACACCAGTGAACGCGGGCTTGCACCTACTACGCCAATATCGGCTTCTTTGGCTTCACCCGGACCATTCACTTTACACCCAATCACGGACACATCCATGGGGGTACGAATATCTTCTAAACGCTCTTCCAGTGCCTGCATCACTTTAATCACGTTGAATTCCTGGCGTGAACAGCTTGGGCAAGCAATGAAGTTAATGCCGTTCGAACGAAGCCCCAATGATTTTAAAATATCAAAACCAATTTTCACTTCTTCTTCAGGTTCAGCAGCCAAAGAAATACGCATGGTATCGCCAATGCCTTCCATCAGCAAACCACCGAGCGCAATTGCTGATTTCACCGAACCGGTACGGTAAATACCAGCTTCAGTCACGCCCAAATGTAGGGGATTATCGATTTGCGCAGACAATAAACGGTAGGCATCCATGGTCAAAAACACATTCGACGCTTTAACCGATATTTTAAATTCCTGAAAGTCCAGACGGTCTAAAATATCAATATGACGCATTGCTGATTCAAGCAAGGCCTGACCAGTAGGTTCGCCATATTTTTTCTGAATGTCTTTTTCCAGTGAACCGGCATTCACCCCGATACGCATGGAAATATCATGATGTTTTGCTGCTGCCACCACTTCACGGATTTTCACTTCGGAACCAATATTGCCCGGGTTAATACGCAAACAGTCTGCACCGAGGTCAGCAACGGCTAAGGCAATTTTATAGTCGAAGTGAATATCGGCAACCAGTGGAACATTGACCTGCTTGCGAATTTCGCCGAATGCTGCTGCTGCTTCCATGCTTGGAACGGAAACACGCATGATATCGGCACCAGCATCTGCACAACGCTGAATCTGCGCAACAGTTGCTGCCACATCACAGGTTTCAGTATTGGTCATACTTTGAATGCTGATCGGTGCATCACCACCTACATACACAGAACCAACACGAATTTTACGAGTAGGACGGCGCTTAATCGGATTTTCAATCATTGATATCGCTCTATTCTTGACCCATTAACGTGACAAACGGAAATCTGCTTTTCCGTTCACGGTATAAGATGACAATGCAATATTTTCATTGTTCAAGGTTAAAGTCACAGCTGATGCATCATCCAGACGAATTTGGAACGGTGTTTCACCATTCAATTTCAAGTTAGATGACTGACGGCCAGTTGCCAGCACTTTACCGGTTGCATCAACAATATGCACAGAAGTTGGATGACTGAATGCAAGTTCAAGCTGATCTCCCGACACCGCAGTCGAGTTATCCAGATTCAATACCTGAACATCAGATTCAGCTGGAGCAACTTCCTGACTGTCACTTTCTGTGCTGGACGACCAGTTTTGTATCGCCATAACAGCAACAGCAATTGCAACCAGTACCGCCAAAGTCACCAAAATGCGTTTTAGCCATTTCTTGTTACGGTCACTCTTAGAACCAGGCAGCTTGCCCATGATTTTAATCGGTGAATTGTTTAAGGCATGATTGGGTAACAATCCGGTATCATTTTGATAGATCTCATCAAAACGTTGAATAATAGAACTTGCATCCACCTTCAGGTATTTCGCATAGGTGCGATAATAGCCCTTGATAAAGGTGGCTTCTGGCAAAGCCTTATAATCATCTTGCTCTAAAGCTGTCAAAGTTTTTACAGGGATGTTTAAATCTTTGACAACTTCACTTAATTCACGCTTTTGTGCAATTCGAACTTGACGTAAGTACTCGCCTGGACGCTGAACATTTCCTAATGCAGTGGGTACTACGCTTGAACCATTCGATTGCGGTGAATTAGGATTTACTTCCATACGGCCTCAGTACTGTACTGTAATTGCAGATAACGTTGGTATTCCGGACTTTCAGGGAACAGTGCACGCAACTGGTTAACTAAAACCTGCGTTCCCATTGTGTCACTATTTGCCCGTGCAATTCGGATACCAATCCAAAGCGCACGTGCACCTTGATTCTTTTGACCGACACTACGCACAAACTGTTCATACAATTGTGTTGCAGCGGCGGTCTGCTGTTTTGCATAAAAAATTTCTGACAACTCTAACATTGAAACATAAGAGTCACGATTGACTTGCAGGGCCTGTTTGAATGTTTTTTCAGCATTCGAAACATCACCGAGTTTTAAGTAAATTCGTCCTGCATTTTCCAATGCTCTGTAGCGTTGATCATAGCCTAATGTAGCGCCTGCCACATTGAGCTGTTGAAGCGCATCATTATAACGCTCAATTTGATACAAATAAGTACCGTAGTTGTTACGCGCTTGTGCATTTTTCGGGTCGGCAGAAATCGCCCGTTTAAAATATGATTCAGCCTTATCCATGCTGATTTTACTGCCTTCTTGCTGCAGTAAAACGCCCATCATCATATTTGCCGTTGAATCACGAGAATCCACTTCAAGTGCCTGATCCAAAGCACGTTTTGCTGAATCCAGGTCACCCGATTTAATATATTCTGCCGCCAATTGAGTGCGAACTTTCACTGCCTTTTCAGGATCTTTTTTTCCTATTGTTGCTGGTGTTTGACATGCAGTAACAAAAATAGCAGACATACAAATTGTTGTAATAAAAGCTAATTTATATGCGGGCTTTCTCAATTGGCATCCCCTTTTATTATCCTTGAGTGCGCAGAATCTCATTTTGCTGCGCGACTTTCTTTTTCCACTGTTCCGCACGACGGGTACGGTCAGCAACTTGACCCACTAACTGTCCGCACGCAGCATCAATATCATCGCCACGTGTCTGACGAATCGTACACACAAAACCAGCATCAGACAAAGTTTTTTGGAAAGAAATAATCCGGTTACGACTTGAACGCCCGTATGGCGCATGCGGGAACGGGTTAAATGGAATCAAATTGATTTTGCTAGGCAAGTTTTTAAGCAGCTTAATCATTTGTTGTGCATGTTCAGGATGATCATTCACCCCATCTAACATTACATATTCAATAGTCACATGCTTACGCGAACTTTCGTTACCGTCTTTGGCGATATAACGCTGACACGCCGCAATCAATTGTTCTAACGGATATTTTTTATTGATTGGCACAAGTTCGTTGCGCAGCTCATCGTTTGGCGCATGCAATGAAATCGCCAAAGCAACATCAATGTCTTTCACCATTTGATCGATTTTCGGTACCACACCTGAAGTCGACAAAGTCACACGACGTTTCGACATGCCGTATGCAAAGTCATCCAGCATAATGCGCATTGAATTTAACACTGCATCATAGTTTAACAGCGGTTCACCCATGCCCATCATCACGACGTTAGTGACTGAACGTTCACGATCTGCCACTGGCACATCTTCCATATAGGAATAGTTCGCCATCCACAACTGACCAATAATTTCAGCCTGGCTTAAATCGCGCTGAAAACCTTGTTTACCGGTTGAACAGAATGAACAGTCCAGTGCACAACCGACTTGTGAAGAAATACACAAGGTTCTACGTAAGCCGCTACGGTGTTCAGCAGGAATCAACACGGTTTCGACTAATGAGCCATCACCATCGCCAACACGGAATACCCATTTACGGGTACCATCTTTAGAATAATTTTTATGCACCACTTCGGGCGCTTTAATTTCACAAATTTTTTCCAGTTTTTCACGCAGTTTGCCCGAGATATTGGTCATCTCGGCAAAATCAGTCACGAAAAATTGGTGAATCCATTTCATCACTTGCCCTGCACGAAACTTCTTCTCCCCCATATCTTCGAAGAATTTTTCCATTTGCGGACGCGACATGCCAAGTAAGTTCACTTTCTCGACAGCCTTTTGCTGTGCTGGAGCGGATGGAGTGTGTTGCTGTGCCTCAGAAACTGCTGATACAGCGACTGCTTCAGTACTCATGTGTATTACCTAAACCATGTCTAAAGATGAAAGGAGAAGCTCAATATGTGAGCAAAGAATTATTCAGGGAATAAAAAAACCAGATAAGTATAATAACACTTATCTGGCTTGAATACTGCGAATTAACGAGTACGTGGAGCAATCTCAGTTTGAGCGAAGAAGTAGTTAACTTCACGGTCAGCAGATGCTACAGAGTCAGAACCGTGAGCAGCGTTTTCGTCGATGCTTACAGCGAAATCTGCACGGATAGTACCAGGAGCAGCTTCTTTAGGGTTAGTCGCGCCAAGGATGTCACGGTGAGCAAGAACTGCGTTTTCGCCTTCAAGAACTGAAACAACAACTGGACCAGAAGTCATGAATGCAACTAGGTCAGCAAAGAAACCACGTTCTTTGTGCTCAGCATAGAAGCCTTCAGCTTCAGCTTGAGTCAAGTGTTTCATTTTAGTTGCAACGATTTTAAGACCAGCTTTTTCGAAACGAGCAAAGATGTCGCCGATGTGGTTTTTAGCAACTGCGTCTGGTTTTACGATAGATAAAGTACGTTCGATAGCCATGATAGGCTCCTTAAGTCAATTGTTGACATGAAAATTTGCCGCATTATACCGAGATAATGTGTATTTTTCTGCTTTTCATCTGTAAAAAAATACTTTTTTAAGATGAGTGCTTAACGTGCTTCGTCAATCCAGGCCATTTGAATCCCTTCCAGCAAACCCTCGGTAGATTTAGTCGGATCATCACTAAAGTCTGGTAACGCACAAACCCAGGCATGTAAATCGGTAAAACGAATCCATTGTGGATCCACATCTGGATGTGCTTCAGAAAGCTCAATCGCAATATCAATAGTATCTGTCCAACGCAAACCCATAGCTATTCCCAATATGTTCAAATCAGTTGCGGTACTTTAGCAAATTTTAGAAAAACCGCGTGAATTTCCTGATTTATCGGCACGCATTTTTATAACATGATATTAAAAAAAGGCGCACTCACAATAATTCCACTGGCAACCACTGCACCAATCAATGCACCCACCACGACATCACTAGGATAATGTAATCCCAATACCATCCGTGAAATCGCCACCAAAATGGTAAAAGGCAGCATCAGAATCAGTAGCATTGGCTGAATATGGCCCAGAACAGCACTAGCCATGACGGCATGCAAGGTATGACCAGAGGGAAAACTAAAATGGTCCAGCGGTTGTTCTTGCATTCGAATCACCTGATGAACCTGATAAGGTCGAGGGCGTACGGTTTTTTGCTTTAAGATTTTATAAATGAGCGTGCCTACAGATCCACTAAGCAGCAGATACACTAACTGCACCAGATAAAATACCCCTTCCAACATCCACAGGCTGGCCAGCATAATCAACCAGAATAAACCGTTGCCGAAACGGCTGATCATTTTAAAAAAGTAGGCCACGGCTTGTGAATGTGAAAAATGATTCAGATACAAACAACCTTTTAAATCCAGATCCAACATCGTTATTTTTGCTTTTTTAAAATCCATGATGATGCTCCTTTAAGCTGCTGCTTAAAATTTAGGATGTCATTTCCATCTCCATTGCTACCCGATACAATGCTTGCTCAAACTGTTGTACCGGGTATTGCCAGCCTATATGCTGCACAGCTTTTCGGGCGTCTAGCCCCATATATTTCAATTGCTTGTTACTCGGCAACTGATAAATTGACTGAATAAAACCTGTTACATCTCCCAATGAGCTTAACCAGCCTGTCTCACCATGTTTGACATGCAAATGTGCACTGGCATAATTATAGGCAATGACGGGCAAACCACTGGCCATTGCCTCCAGCACCACATTACCAAAGGTTTCAACCTGACTGGCAAACACAAAAGCATTTGCACTTGCATAGGCTTGAGCCAATTTTAAACCCGATAGATTTCCGGTAAAAATAACATCATGACTTTGGCACAGCAGCTCTAATCGCGCACGATCTGGTCCCTCACCTACAATAACCAGCTTGATATCCTGCTGGGTATTTTTCTTCATTGCGATATAGGCTTGAATCAGAACTTCAATTTCCTTTTCAGGAGATAACCGTCCCACATACAGCAAGACCTGAGTGCTAGATGTGGCCTGCCATTGTTGGCGCAAAACCTCTGAGTAATGGTGTGGAGAAAAACACATCACATCTACACCACGACCCACCACCTCCAAAGGGCAATCAATGCCAAATTCTCTTAAAATATATTCCGTATCTTTACTGGGAATACAGGTCAGTTGTGTATTGTTATGAAACCAACGTAAATAACGCTGAATTGGCTTAATTAAAAAGGCCAAATCGAAGTAGCGACTAAATTCTTGAAAAGGTGAATGAAAACCACTTGAAACAGGTATTCCCTTAGTTTTTGCAGTCTGTAAAACACTTAAACCCAAAGGACCTTCTGTAACAATATGCACCACATTAGGTGCAAATTGATCCAATGCATTGGCGACTTTTAAAAACTGTGGCCAGCCAAATTGCAGACTTGGATATCGGGGAATAGCTTGAGCTTTGACTAAACACTCCCGGTTAGGCAAAAATTCACTACAAGTCAGCTTTTGTTCTGGTCGAATCAGTAAAATTTTATGTCCTTGCTTTTGTAACCCCTTACACAACTGTAATAAGGAAAGTGCTACCCCATTAATTTCTGGCGGCCAGGTTTCTGTCACAATCGCAATTTTCAGCCGCGGGCGAATTAAATCATTGAGTATCGCGACATCATTACAAATGCGATCTTGCTTATTTTTTTTAAAATAAAATTGGAAATTTTCTGGAAAATTTTGTTGTTTTAGCAGGCTGGTCGCATATAAAGTCGCCATACAACACCTATATCGTTATTTTAGATTTAGCATAGACGTTATTTCTTTCAGTTTGATGATCTTTAGATGACCGTTTATTGAAACAATGTGTACCCTAACAATCCATTAAAGACAGACCACCACCTCTAAATCCAACTATTTTAAGCAGCTCTTTTTAGTTCTATTTTTAATTACAGACAAGCTTCCACTGGCATACAAAGTATAATTAAAATGATAGGTTTACGTATATTACATCGCTATATATACCAACTGGGGTACGTATAGAAGGCTGTTCTTCCAATCGCACCGCAATGACATATTTACTATCTTTTGAATTTTTAGATTGGGACAGAGGAACATTCCATTGATTTCTTACCGGACCAGAAATACTCATTCTAGTTTTTAAGCGATAAGCACCATTCGATACATAACTTGAACCATCTGAACTACGCAAATTTTGACTGCTAAATTTGATTGCATAAGATTGGTCGCAAAAAACTCTAAAAGAAGTTGCAGCAAAACTATGATAATAATCTGCCAAATGCATTACGGGTTCAGATATAGCATTTAAATAACATTGTCCCGCATTCACTAAAGCACTATTTGCATACAATAAAGTCACTATTATAATTTTTTTCATTGTAATACCCTCTCTAGCGACAAATTACATCCATAATGGACTGCTCTACCGCTTTTTGGTTTTGATTTGACACTTCAAAAACACCCTGACATGTCTGGCCGCCTTTGATTTTAGCTAACAACCTATATTTATTCGGTTTTAATCCATATAAATACACTCTACCCTGAGCATCTACTGGGAAGTACTGACTGTCTTCATCATTGATATAAACTTCGCTTGTACGAGGCATAAGTTGATTGCTTTTATCTAATAAACGCAAAACCACTTGTTGGGTGTGATATACAGGAAAATTTAGAATATAACCTCGTTGATTTAAGCCAATCATTTTTTGACTCGAATAATCAAACGCATCTTCAATTGCTAACTGATTTTGATCGAATGAAATATCATAAGGAATATAAGGAATAATATTATGTACAAACAAATAACCATTTTTATTGGTGCTGCCTACAGGCGATAATGACCTTGTAACATCAATCTCTGGAGAATCCTCAACTTTAACTAAAGCAAATGCATTATCTACAGATTTTGTTAATGCCACTTTCCCGCCTAACCAAACAATAGCCCCACGATAAATCACCTGATTGTTTTCATACTCATCAGATTGATCCAATTGAACACGTAAATCGCCGACACTTGATTTTAATAAACCAGAAGCTTGATAAGCTAAATTTCCACGACGCTGATTTGCACCCAAAACATAATCAAATCCAGTTTGTGCTGGTGATGCTTTAACAAATTGTACCCTTGTTTCATTATCAGTTGAGTGTGAAAAATAAGCATTCTTATTATTCCCTAGACTATAATTTAAAGATAAATATCCACCAGAATCTTGTTCACCTTTAAATTCTTTAAAACATGAAACACTTAATGAAAGATTTGGGTGTAGCATTCTAGAAATACCAATATTTAATATACGACTATCTGAAATGTTAAAATTATTACCTTCATAATAACTTCGTTCCAAATAATTTAAATTAAAATTATTTATTATTGGTAAATCATACATACTAAAATAAAAAATATAATCATATTTTGGAATAAGAACTTCATTATCATAACCCAAAGTTTTATAATTATTAGTAGAATACTGCCCACTAAAACCTAAATAAATATTATTTAGGTTTCGACTAATCGAACCACCAACTGAATAACCAGACCCATTATTACTATCACTTCCTGCAATAAATGTATCTAATAATGCATATTTGCTAATTGCTTGAGTCCATAATAAACCTAAGTTTTTTACTTTTTCACTATATGCAGCATTCAAGCCCAATGTCGTTAAGTTACCTATACCTCGTCTAAAATAAACATTAGAAAAAAATTCCCTATAATCATTACTTTGGAGATCATAATTATATCTAATTTTACCTAACGAAATATTATATTCATTTAACTTAGGTTTAAGCAATTTGTTATTTATATATACAGGAAAACTTTGAACAGTTTTATTCCCCAAAATATCTTCAACAATGACCTGAGCATCTCCAGATTGCTGAATCAATGCTCCAGGTTGTAAAGTATAACTCCCCGGAGTAATTCTCTGTTGAGAAATACTTACACCATTAATATACAAATCAACTGTTGAGGGTAAAACAGCACTTCCTTTTAAAGTCGGCATATTCCAATAAATATAATCAGGCCGAGCTGTAAAATTTGTGCCAAAACTTACCCCCCCATAACGTACTGAATTAACAAAAGGGTTGGATATAGTGGTGGTATCACCAATTGTTAAACTTAAAAACTTATCAGGAAAATCCAGATCAAAAGCTGATCTTAGACGAACTACTTTTTCTTCCTTTACTTCTTCTAGTGCAAGAGCTGGTTCTTCTTTATTCTCATCTAAGCCTCGTACAAGTATGGAATTTTGAAACAGCCAATAATCTTTAAACACACCTAATTCTGCTAATGAATTAAAATTTTTATCTTGTGAAGTCTGCCCATAAAACAGATCATAATTTAGAAACGCACCAAAAGCCGCCCTGTCAGGCATAATTAATTGTTCTTGGTTTATTTTTTTGACCTGAAAGTATTCAGCGGGTACCGTTATTTTCACAGACTGTACATGTGGATCTATTTCAGCAAGAACTGGATTCATTGAAATTAAACAAAAATCTTGTTTTATTGGATGTTTAGGAAAAAATCCCCCCCTCAATTCCAAAGTATTTAAAGCTTGGCACTCTATGTATATTTTTTTATCTTCTTCAAATATAAGTGTTTCTAAATTTTTATCTATACCATTTAACCAGACACTACTAAAGACAACATTGTTCTCCTCCGCATTTACCTGTTGAACAGGTAGCACTATATTTAAAAATATGCATGGCAAAAACAATATAATTTTTTGCATAATCCATCACCCTGACAAATTAAATTCCATCGGCAATTCACTTCTATCTGTTTCAATGATTAATTTATATTTATGAAAATCCCCCAACTTAATCTCACCAAAATTAAAATTTTGTTGCTGATTATTAAGTAAATATTTCATGTCTGTCGTAACTGCAATTTCTTTTTTATTGTCGTCGAGAATGGTTATTTTTTTAATTTGGACATGCGTATTGGTATCATTTTTCACATTTAATGAAAGCTGTGATCCGTTGTATATTGGATTAAAGTTTAGCTTAACCTTTTCTTGTATCCCAACGAAGAGGGGCATAGAAATATTAAATAGGAAATTGACCTTAGATTCTTTTACAGTTGGGGCAATTTCATTAAAAATGATTCGCCAAGTTTCTTCTTTTTTTTGGGGTTGCATTTGAGTAAAACCCACCCGAACAATCTGCTTACTATTGGGCTGTAATACAAAGTTTTTAGGATTGATCACCACAGAAGTATCAGGTTCCAAAACATCCTCCCCTTCTGCATTTTGCGCCCATTTCACGGCAGAAACTTCAAATATTTTAGGTTGATCAGATTCGTTATAATCCAATGTAACGGTAGCACTACGCTGTTTTTTAATATCCGAAATATACAGCTGAATAGGCGTAATTTTTAGTCCTGCATAAATTGTCTGTGAACATGCCAATACTATAGAAATAGCGAACATCGAAAATAACTTATTCATTCTTCCCCTACCAATTAATTTTTTATTTTGAAATCTTGATATTTTTATAGGGAAATTAGGATCACTAAAAAGTAACCCTAACTTCTTTGATTCTAATTAAAAATTAGAATGAAACAGCAATTCGTAATTCTTCACTATAAGTACCTACTGGTTTAGATACCCCAACTTGCGGACTTACAACAGTTACATCATATGGGGTCCAACCACCTGGTGTAAATGGTTGAGATCCTGTTGTAGCATTCAAAGGAATAGTTGTTGTGCCATTACGTTTAGTGGTAATTGAAATAGGAATTGTATTACTGCCCATTTTAAGATTAGAACCATTTGCAGTTGTTAAACCAATTTTAAACAGTGCATTTGCCCCCACACGGAAACTACCTGTTGCAGTGTCGCCACCCACTTTATCTTGTAAAGTTAAGGTAGGAGTAAGTACTTGTAGTTCACAATGTGGTTCAACTTTAAGTTTAATATCAATTTTTCCACTACAATCTGTATCACAACCTGATGGAGGGGGTGGAGTTGGTATACCTCGTGCCAAATCATCTTCTGCATAAACGCCTGTTGCACAAACGCCAAGTACGAATGCCGCTAATGCAGCTTGTGTCATTTTATTCATGATTTTCTCCATTTCTTTTTTTATAAAAGAATATGTATATGTAGTTATTTTAACGATTACGCTGCAACTCTTTTTATTATGAGTAAGATTACGTAACCGTTGACCTATCTTATTATCTTTAATTCAAAAAAATACAAAAGCTTTATTATTCACAATATATTTTTCTTTTGTTGTTTTTTAATTCACTATCTAAGCTTATCACTATATTTATAAAGGCTTATAACGTAAAATAAAATGATACAATTTTTAAATGTTTCCAATTATGTAGAATAAAAATTCAAAAGCACACGTTAATTTTTTAAGTTATTAATTTTATTGTATTTTTTTAAATACATTTCTTTACACAGAAAATAAATAAAGTTACTTAATTTACAAAAGTTTATAAATTAATGCTAATTATTTAGCAAATATGTGAATTTGTCGTCATTTTTTCTTTATCTTTCATACATCACCACTTCCCTTTAGGCATAAAAATATCTACTCCAGACTCCTAGTAATAAATAAATTAATTTAAAAATAAATATTTAAAGAAAAATTAAGCATATATAAATAATTTTTATAAAAAATGGTTAGAAAAATTTATTTTTTTATATTTGTTTTTATTTAATTCGAAGCTTTTCCCAACCGTAATCTATCGTACTTACTTTAATACAGTATGTAATATTTAATCCTCATAACATTATAAATCGATCTACTTTTTTAGACAAAATAATTCATGTAAATATTTATAAAATATATAAGGTGAATGTTCATTAAATTAAAATTCTATCTATTAATGATGAGCTATTAGATATAATAATTTTATACCTGTTTTTTACTCTTGGTTATTTAAAGTAGATAATTATAAAAATAGCTATAATGCAATCCGATTTTTAGATATTAAATCCTATTATTAACCTGAATCCTGCTTAAGCCGATAATTCCATTACTCGAATAGCTGGCTTGTTTTGATGGCATAACTGGTAAGCACATAAAGATGCATAAATTCCAGCTAAGTACCCTTCAATGCTTCTCGCTTTACTCGTCACCAAATGATATTTCCCTTTTAACAGGCTGAATAAAGTCTCTATTTTATTACGCTGCTTTAAGTGATATTCATCTGATATTGAGAGTTGCACAGATTTCATATTCTTTCGGTGATAGGTAATTAAATCAGTACCTTGTACTTTTAATCT
>NZ_NEGA01000012.1 GCF_002135315.1 Acinetobacter sp. ANC 3903
CATCCCTTGCGCTGCATTTTAAAGCATTGCTTAAAACTGGCTCAGGAAGTCGTGTATGGGAAACAAAAAGTTTTTCTTACGGACTCAAAATATATTTTGAGATCCTCATTTTGACCTTTCAAAAGTAGAGAGATTGCCTACGAAAAGGCAAAAAAATTAAATCAATCAAATGAGGCCGTGCTGATTTAAAAAAAATCTAATATTGAACATTTTTTGATTTATGAAAGAGATCTGATAAAAATAAATCTTTGAATAAACTACCCATCGCCCCATTCAAGGTAAATGTTAAACAAGCAAGGCTTTCAGCAAACTCGCTATTCTTAAGGTATGCTGTTTATTGCCCTTTTGTTCCATCACCTTATGTTCAATTCGCCATAAATAATCAAAAATTTCCGACTCGCTTGCATTTTCATTCAGCATGTTAAAAATTTTTGGTAAATAATCCTCATATTCATCCCGCATGGACGGATTACAACAAATCCCCAAGGGATCCCATTCCTGCAGTAAAATTTTATGTATGGCATGCAATAATGTGACATCTTTTTTTTGTGCGGCTTCCATACACCCCCCTAAAATTTCATATAACAATCATACAAATAGGATATTTCCTGTTCAATAATAGATAATCCATTGCGATCAGCAAAATACTGATATAACCCTTGCAGATTTGCTGTTAATCCTTTTTTTTATCCCTAAAAAATGATTTTTTAGATTATCTCTTACATTAAAAGTTGTATCACTCATTCAAGCTAATTCCAAGCCCTTCAGCATTTTAATTTTCTACAATTCCGGCATAAAAAATATCAAAATTTAAATGGTAGGTTTTTGGTAGGTGGGATTTTTTTTCGCTTCATTGAATACTCAAATCACGGTGAGGGTCACCGATAATACAATGAATGGTAGAAGGAATCGCACCATGGCTTTTAAAAATATTGCAGATCAAACCAACGGTTTTTATATTCCCTGTGTTTCACTTTTCGGCCCAGGCTGTGCCAAAGAAATTGGCGCAAAGGCACAAAGTTTAGGCGCAAAAAAAGCTTTAATTGTGACAGATGCAGGCCTGTTCAAATTTGGTGTGGCAGATAGCATTGCAGCTTATTTGAAAGATGCTGGTGTAGACAGTCACATTTTCCCGGGTGCAGAGCCTAACCCAACCGATATTAATGTCCATAACGGCGTTCAGGCTTATAACGAACATGCCTGTGACTTTATTGTGTCCCTAGGTGGTGGTTCATCGCATGACTGTGCCAAAGGGATTGGCCTGGTAACCGCTGGCGGTGGGCATATCCGTGACTATGAAGGGATTGATAAAAGCACCGTACCGATGACACCGCTGATTGCGATCAACACCACAGCGGGTACTGCATCTGAAATGACGCGCTTTTGTATCATTACCAATACCGAAACCCATGTAAAAATGGCCATTGTCGATTGGCGTTGTACCCCACTCATTGCCATTGATGATCCTAAATTAATGCTGGCCAAACCTGCAGCCTTAACTGCTGCAACAGGGATGGATGCTTTGACACATGCAGTTGAAGCCTATGTTTCCACTGCAGCCAATCCAATTACCGATGCCTGTGCAGAAAAAGCCATTAGCATGATTAGCGAGTGGCTCAGCCCTGCCGTTGCCAATGGTAATAATCTGGAAGCACGTGATGCTATGAGCTATGCGCAATATCTTGCCGGCATGGCCTTTAACAATGCATCACTCGGTTATGTCCATGCGATGGCACATCAGCTGGGCGGTTTCTACAACTTGCCACACGGAGTATGTAATGCTGTATTACTTCCGCATGTATGCGAGTTTAACCTGATTGCCTGCCCGGACCGTTATGCCAAAATCGCCCAGTTAATGGGGGTAAATACAGAGGGCTTAACCGTAACTGAAGCAGCTTATGAAGCGATCCAGGCGATTCGTCAACTTTCAGCCTCAATTGGCATTCCATCAGGTTTAGCTGAATTGGGCGTAAAAGAAGACGACTTAGCCATCATGTCAGAAAATGCACAGAAAGATGCCTGCATGCTAACCAACCCACGTAAAGCCAGCCATGCTCAAGTGGTTGATATATTCAAAGCGGCGCTGTAAGTCCTCAAGGTAAGTCTTCTCCCCAATCTTTGACTTACACTTTTAGCAACCAAGGTTTGCACTTCATCAAGAAGTGCGCCAAGAAAAAGTATCCGGTACCCTTTCTTGGCTTATCCTGTTCCTTTTATTACAGGATAAAGAACTGCGGTTGCTTCTTTTTTTATAAAAATAATTCAATTTGACAAATCACTGCTCATCAGGAAGGATAAGAAAAAAGCAGAGATTCTAAATGAGTATAAAAATAAGCAATGGCAGCACCCTTCCCCTTTATCAACGCGATGTATTAGGTACAGGCTATGAACAGGCCACTTTAAATTTCCCCGATGATTATGAAGGACAAGTTACTGCAACTTTAATCCGAAAAAAAGCAGCGCAAGCCACAAACAAAGCCGTATTATATATTCATGGTTTTATTGATTATTTTTTTCAAACCGAAATGGCAGAACAGTTCAACCAGCATGGTTTTGACTTTTATGCACTCGATTTGCGTAAATATGGCCGCTCGATTCTGCCTCATCAAAAATATTATAACGTACGTGAAATTGCCGAATACGATGCCGAAATTACTGAAGCCTTAAACATTATTGCGGCTGAAGGGCATGATGCCGTTCTGCTCTCTGGCCATTCGACAGGCGGACTCACCACCACTTTATATGCTGCACATCACCCTGATCATCCTTTAATTAAGGCACTCTGGGTCAATAGTCCCTTTTATGACTTCAACATGAATCCGATCAAAAAAAAGCTCGGCCTTCCCAATTTAAGCCGGGTCGGCAAAATTTGTCCGGATTTAAAAATTCCCAGCAATCTGAATAAATGGTATACCCCCAGCCTGCATAAAAATTTCCATGGCGAATGGTACTTTAATCTGGACTGGAAACCGCCTTCCTACCCTTTGGTACGCCTGAGTTTTGTAAGGGCAATTTTTGAAGCACAAAAAGAAATTCATCAAGGAGTGACATTAAATGTCCCTGCCTTGGTCATGCATTCACACCAAACCAAAAATCCGAAAAAATGGCATAAATATGCTCAAACCAGTGATGTGATTCTGGATGTCAAACATATAGACAAATATGCCAAAAAAATTAAAGGTGATGTCACCCTCAGCGAAATCAAAAATGGCTTACATGATTTGGTGCTGTCTGAAAAATCGGTGCGCGAAAATGTCTATCAACAGCTGTTTGAATGGCTAGAACTGAAAGGTTTATAAAGATAATGATGCAGCAATATTGGCATTAATTATCTTTATATTTAAGCAAAGTTTGATGCACGGGATGGGTTCTGGGCATCAGCTCAATCAAGCGCTCCACCGCATCAATCGCTTCAGGAAAACGTGCCACATGTTTAAGTAAAACATCGGTTTCATTGGCTTTGAAGATGGCATCACTTAAACGTGATTCCAGACAATCACGCCAGGCACATAAAAAAGGACTTTCGGTTTTGGCTAAAAATATGCCGGTGCACAGTTTTAAGGCCGAATCAATATAGCCGGCATCCAAAGACTGTTCTGTCAATAAAAAGTCAGCCTCGACATGGGCCAACAACCGATAAGGTCTGGAACCCAGCATACCACCCAGTACATCACGCAACTGTGACATTTCTGCTTTTAAGGTGCCTATACTGACTTTTCGCTCACCATATAGAGCCTGATGTAGATTATCCAGGCTTAAACCTTGCGGACACAAAGCCAGAATGGTCAATATTTCAATTTGGCGTGGGGTCAAAACCAGCACCTTGCCATTAAACAAAACCTGAGGCACGGAAAAAGCCCGAATAAACAGACGCTGCTTTTGGTATTCCAGCAAAGCCGATTGAATAATCGAAGCACAGCGTTCCGCTGCAAGCAGTCCCAAACTGTTATGCTTTTGCCAGGTGGTCGACAGGTCAATCACCCCCAATACCTGTTTGGAATAAGGATCAATAATCGGGGCAGCATAACAGACCCAATCATGAATGGAAGGCATGTAATGTTCGTTAGAAAAAACGCAACTCGATTGCTGGGTTTTTAATGACAGTGCCAAAGCATTGGTTCCGACCAGTTCCTCGCGCCATTGCCCGCCTTCAATAAAATGTACACTTTCTGCTGCACTCTGCATTTGTGGGCTGGATGCCGTCCAGATAATGGTGCTACCGATATCCCCGACTGCAATCACCATCGAAGACTGTTCGGCAATATGCTTTAAGTCCTGTGCGCAATGTTGCAAGGCATTTGCCAAAGCCGAAGGATAGGTTTCTTTTTGTAAGTGAGCCAGTGGTGCAGCCAAACGGTCCTTTGGAATTTCGGCCGAGGATGAACGTTGCCAGGAACTCGCAATACTTTGACCCAGTTGTTCTGCATGTAAGGCAGATAAACTGCTACTTTGCCTAAACTGATCAATTTTATGCCTTTTTTGCATCAAATTTTGTTTTGTCATCATTCCTTATTCTCACAACAATTCATGATTTACATCCACTGTAATCGCTATTTTTTATGCTGGATTGAAAAGATTGTAAACCTTCTTGTATCCAACCTTTCTCCAACCTTATTCAGGTTATGCTAATCATATAATGTACACAAGTACCTTATATACCAAAGCTGTAGATACGGTTTTAAGACACTAAAATAAGCAAAGGAAATACATATGCGTTACGTCGATCCTAACCAACCTGGTTCAAAAGTTCAGTTTAAAGCCCAATATGAAAACTTCATTGGTGGACAATGGGTAGCTCCTGTCAAAGGAGAATACTTTGACAATATTTCGCCTGTAGATGGCAAAGCCTTCACCAAAGTTCCGCGTTCTAGCGTTGAAGATATTGAACTGGCTCTTGATGCGGCACATAAAGCCAAAGCCCAATGGAACAAGTCATCGCCAACGACCCGTTCCAATATCCTGTTAAAAATTGCCGACCGTTTAGAAGCCAATCTGGAGCTTTTGGCGGTTGCTGAAACCTGGGATAATGGTAAGCCGATTCGTGAAACCCTGGCTGCCGATATTCCTTTGGCGATTGATCATTTCCGCTATTTTGCCGGCTGTATCCGTGCACAAGAAGGCGGCATTTCAGAAATCGATGAAGATACCATTGCCTACCATTTTCATGAACCTTTAGGTGTAGTCGGACAAATCATTCCATGGAACTTCCCGATTTTAATGGCAACCTGGAAACTGGCTCCGGCTCTGGCTGCAGGTAACTGTATTGTTTTAAAACCGGCTGAACAAACTCCGGTCAGTATTTTGGTGCTGGTTGAACTGATTCAAGACCTGCTGCCTGCAGGTGTATTAAACGTTGTGAATGGTTATGGCGTTGAAGTGGGTCGCCCATTGGCTACCAACCCACGTATTGCCAAAATTGCATTTACCGGCTCAACAGCTGTCGGTCAGCAGATCATGCAATATGCAACCGAAAATATTATTCCAGTCACACTGGAGCTGGGCGGTAAATCACCGAACATTTTCTTTGAAGATGTCATGGCGCAACAAGATGACTACCTAGAAAAAGCGCTGGAAGGTTTTACCATGTTCGCCCTGAATCAGGGGGAAATCTGTACCTGTCCATCACGTGCTTTGGTTCAGGAAAGTATTGCTGACCAGTTCTTAGAAATGGCAGTAGAGCGTGTAAAACGCATTAAGACCGGTCATCCGCTAGATACCGACACCATGATTGGTGCACAGGCTTCTCAGGAACAACAAGACAAGATTCTGGGCTGTATCGCGACAGGACGTGGAGAAGGTGCTGAACTACTGACGGGTGGTGAAGCACGCCATGAAGTCGGCCAAGGTTTCTACATTGAACCGACTATTTTCAAAGGCACCAATGACATGCGTACATTCCAGGAAGAAATTTTTGGACCGGTACTTGCAGTGACCACCTTTAAAGATTTTGATGATGCCATCAAAATTGCCAACGATACCATCTATGGTTTAGGTGCAGGTGTCTGGTCACGTTCAGCGCATACGTCGTATCGTGCAGGCCGTGCGATTGAAGCGGGTCGTGTATGGACCAACTGTTATCATATCTACCCTGCACATGCTGCATTCGGTGGTTATAAAAAATCAGGTATTGGCCGTGAAAACCACAAGATGATGCTCGATCATTACCAGCAAACTAAAAACTTGTTGGTGAGCTATGCAACCAAACCGATGGGCTTCTTCTAAAAACCTATCTGTGTAAAGTATAAATAAGCGAACTTCGGTTCGCTTTTTTTATGGAAGATCCTTAATCAAATCATTTAAGTTTAAACCTTCTTTTTTCTGCAAATTCGGGCTAAATTTCTATTATTGCAAATACCCTGAAAAAAACAGTATGATTACAGCCTCTCCAGATTTTCCTGACACCATTTATGCCATTCAACATCTTGCCTTTGAAGACTTGGGGGCATTAGAAGATGTATTTTATCAACTCGGCTTTCGGGTGCGTTATTTTGAAGCTGGCGTCGATGACCTAAGCAAGGCATTTCAGCACAAAGGTTTGACCATTATTTTAGGTGGACCGATTGGAGTGTATGAAACTGATGACTACCCTTTCTTACAACAAGAAATAGACTTACTAAAAGTACGCTTAAAAGAAAACTTGCCAACCTTTGGCATCTGTTTGGGAGCTCAGCTGATCGCGCATGCTTTGGGTGCCAAAGTTTATGCAGGACATCAAAAAGAAATCGGTTGGAGCCAACTCAGCATTTCAGATGCAGCAAATAATCTGCTTGCGCCATTAGCTGAAACCCCAGTCTTACACTGGCATGGCGATACTTTCGACTTACCTGAACAAGCTACATTATTGGCAAGCTCTGAGGTTTATCCAAATCAGGCTTTTTCAGTGGGGAAAAACATTCTGGCTTTGCAGTTTCATATTGAAGTTGCAGCAGAAAGTCTGGAAAAATGGCTGATTGGCCATACCTGTGAATTGCGTAAAGCCAATATCAACATCCCTGCTTTGCGGTCAGATAATGAAAAATACGCCACTGCATTAGAATTGCAGGCACATGCTGTATTGCAGGCATATTTTAAACAGATTTCAGCAATTTAAATTAACTTGTTAAATTAACTTCCAATAAAAAAGCACCATCTCAATGGTGCTTTTTTATGAGCCAATTCGTACTTATTTTTTCGCAGGAACAGATGCTTCAGTGGTAATGTTTACCGTGATTTTATCGCCTACATTCGGAACATAAGCCCCTACGCCAAATGCTGAACGGTTGAATGAAGTCGTTGCATTGAAACCAATAGACTCAGCTTTAGTCATTGGGTGTACGCCCTGTTTGTTTAACACTGCATCTAAAACTACCGGTTTAGTTACATCTTTTACAGTCAGGTTACCCGTGATTTTGTATTTGTTTTTACCTAAAGCTTGAACTTTGGTACTTTTAAAAGTGATGTTTGGATACTTAGCTGCATCAAAAAAATCTGCTGTTTTTAAATGCTCATCCAATGCTTTTACGTTGGTATTTAAACTCGATAAAGGAATGGTCACATTTACAGATGAATTTGCAGGTTTTGCATTATCTACGTTAATTGTACCTTGAATGTCGCTAAAGTTTGCAGATGGGGTAGAAAAACCAAAATGGTTCCAGCTAAATACAGTCGCTGTATGGGTTGGATCAATTTGGTAAGCCACCGGTTTTGCCAAAGACAATGTTGCTACCGATGCTACCGCCAAACCTAAAGTTATTGCTTTGAAATTCATGTGTCATTATCTCGCTTTGGAATGGTTATTAGTCTATACCTTTCTTATCTTAATTCACCGATATAGATAAAACGATATGTTGCAAGAATAGAACAATTACCGGCTTACCTAGGGCAATAAATGAAACGATGCAATGTTATTATTTTAATATATTGATAATTATCATAAATTATTTTAAATCGTGATCTGCAACTTTATGCCCTTGCAGCTTTCTTGTCTTTTTATTCATAATTTAATACAAAAATCTACAGTTGATTAAAATCATGATGATAAGTAATGCAAATTAGGCTATACACAACAGATGAATTCTAAATTTCCAAAATAATTAAAGCCCCATTTGGGGCTTTTTACAGAGGTTTCATCTCTATAACTTTTCAACCAGAATGCGATCCACCTGTTTCATACCGGTATGCTTCTCATGGTTTTTACGGCGGATTTTAATCACTTTATCTTCTTGCAGATCTTGCAGCATCAGTTCAACAGCCATCATGCTTGCAAGCGGCAAATCTTGACCGATCCACTTTTGCTCACCCGCATCCATCAGGACAATTTCATCATTAATCTGATCATAAAGGCTCATATTTTCCTCGCTTTGGCAGCACGCTGCCATTTATACTGAATACTCCAATGAATGATTAAATTTTAAACCTTCATTTTTAATCATTCGTTGAAATATCGTTATTTTAAAAAATAAAAGACGCCCCTTTTACTGAAGCGTCTTTTTAACAGTGAATTCGTGATGAATTAAGCTGTAATTTCTTTTACCGCTCCAACAACCGCTTCAGTGGTAATACCGAAGTACTGATACAAGTCTTTCGCTGGAGCAGACTCACCATAAGTGGTCATACCGATCACACGACCGTCAAGACCAACAAATTTCCACCAGTAATCGACATGAGCTGCTTCAACAGCAACACGTGCACGAATATGAGATGGAAGAACTGCTTCACGGTAAGCTGCATCCTGTTTCACAAATTCTTCTGCACACGGCATAGATACCACACGTACACCTTCAAGCTGTGCATGTGCTTCGATTGCCAATGAAACTTCTGAACCTGTAGCAATGATGATGGCTTTCAATTCGCCTTTTTCTTCAGCCAGTACATAACCGCCTTTAGCCACGTTCTCAATTTGTGCTTGAGTCCGTGTTTGGAATGGCAAGTTTTGACGAGAGAAGATTAACGCTGTAGGGCCTTCGCTACGTAACAATGCAGATTTCCAGGAAATAGAAGCTTCTACAGTGTCACATGGACGCCATGTATTTAAGTTAGGCGTACCACGTAAAGATGCGATTTGTTCTACCGGTTGGTGTGTAGGACCATCTTCACCCAGACCAATTGAGTCATGAGTATAAACATGAATCACACGCTGTTTCATCAGTGCAGACATACGCACTGCATTACGTGCATATTCCATAAACATCAAGAATGTAGCAACGTAAGGAATGAAACCACCGTGTAGTGCAACACCGTTGGCAATTGCAGTCATACCGAATTCACGTACGCCATAGTGTACGTAGTTACCCGCTGGATTGTCTTGTACACCTTGTGCACCTTTCCACAAAGTCAGGTTAGAACCTGCAAGGTCAGCAGAACCGCCTAGTACTTCTGGCAGTGAAGGTACAAGTGCTTGTAAAGCATTTTGGCTTGCTTTACGCGTTGCAATAGTTTCTGCTTTTGCATTCACTTCAGCGATATAAGCATCTGCTTTAGCAACGAAATCAGCCGGTAATTCACCGCTTAAACGACGTTTAAGTTCAGCCGCTTCAGCTGGGTATTTTGCAGCATAAGCAGCGAAAGTTTCGTTCCACGCAGCTTCAGATTGAGCACCTTTATCTTTTGCATTCCAAGCTGCATAAACGTCAGCAGGAATTACAAATGCTTCTTCTTTCCAGCCTAGCGCTTCACGAGTTAATGCAATCTCGTCATTACCGAGTGGGGCACCATGGCAATCTTCTTTACCTTGTTTATTTGGAGAACCTAAACCAATCACAGTTTTACAGATAATTAAAGTAGGTTTAGCGGTTTCAGCTTTTGCTGCAACAGTTGCTTGACGGATTTCAGCAGCATCGTGACCATCAACTTTAATCACTTGCCAGCCGTAAGCTAAGAAACGTTGCTCTGTATCGTCAGAGAACCAGCCTTCAACTTCACCGTCAATTGAAATGCCGTTGTCATCATAGTAAGCAACAAGTTTACCGAGACCCAAAGTACCTGCCAATGAACATGCTTCATGAGAAACACCTTCCATTAAACAGCCATCACCGAGGAAACAGTAAGTGAAATGGTCAACAACTTTAATGTCATCTTTGTTGAATTGCGCAGCTAAAGTTTTTTCAGCAAGTGCAAAACCCACAGCATTGGCAATACCTTGACCCAATGGACCAGTGGTTGTTTCAATACCCGGTGCATAACCCAATTCCGGGTGACCTGGAGTTTTAGAATGTAACTGGCGGAAAGATTTTAAATCTTCAATAGAAAGATCATAACCAGTCAAATGCAATAACGCATATTGCAACATAGAGCCATGGCCATTCGACAATACGAAACGGTCACGGTTGGCCCATTGTGGATTTGTTGGGTTATGATTTAAAAATTCACGCCAAACGACATCAGCGATGTCTGCCATCCCCATTGGAGCACCTGGATGTCCTGAATTTGCTTTTTGCACAGCATCCATTGCCAATACACGAATTGCATTTGCAATACGACGTTCGTTAAGCGGGGTTGTCATAGGTCAGAGTCCAACTAAATCGTTTAAAGAATATGATGAATAGGAAAATTCAAAGCTGGCTATATTGTCTTAAAAAAACAGCAAGGGGTAAAGCCTAATACTCAACATTTCACTATTTATTCGTGACTGGGCTTATTTTAATGCAGGCAGAGCTCAATTTCACATCATTTGCAAACACTTAGTTCATGGATAAATGTCATGACTGATTTATTTTGGAGCAAACTGAACTCCACCCTTCAGATTGATGAATAAACAGAAAAACCCAAAAAAATGAATAAAATTCAGCTTAAATATAACTAACTGAAAAATTCAACATCTTTTAATTTTTACTTTTATCGTATTAACTTTTATTCAATTTAATCGTCTCAAGCTTTATTAACTATAAATTTTCACCTAGAAAATGAAATAAATACATAATATTTATACTCTTATTCATATTATAAAATACATTTTCCAATCTCCATAAAAGTTTCCAATCAATAGCAGTCACACTTTTCAATCCCTGATTAAATATTTGCTTAACAAAATTCGTTCAGGCCTAAATTCCAGCTTTAAAGCCGAATTTCTTCTGCTTATCAGTTTTTTAGATGCATATATCAATTAAAAAGTCGTGAAATTGAAATAATTTCAGTCATTTTGGTCGTGTAGAACTAGTCCAAAAGTCTAACTCGATGTAACATATCGGGTCTTTAAAATTAACTGTGATAGGACTTATGCGCGAGTACGCTGTATTTACCTCGGAATCTGTAAGCGAAGGCCATCCGGATAAAATGGCTGACCAAATCAGTGACGCTATTTTGGATGCAATCTTAACAGAAGACCCATATGCACGGGTTGCTTGTGAAACGCTTGTAAAAACGGGTGCGGTAGTACTTGCCGGTGAAATCACAACAACTGCAAATGTTGACTTCGAAGCAATTGTACGTCAAACCGTAAATGGTATTGGTTATCACCATTCTGACCTTGGTTTTGATGGTTCAACCTGTGCTGTCATCAACATGATTGGTAAACAGTCTCCTGAAATTGCTCAAGGTGTAGACCGTCAAAAACCTGAAGATCAAGGTGCGGGCGACCAGGGTTTAATGTTTGGTTATGCAAGCCGTGAAACTGATGTTTTGATGCCTGCTCCTATTTCTTATGCACATCGCTTAATGGAAAAACAGGCTGAACTACGCCGTAATGGCCGTTTACCGTGGTTACGTCCAGATGCGAAAAGTCAGGTGACTTTTGCTTATGAAAATGGCATGCCTGTTCGTTTAGATGCAGTGGTATTATCAACCCAGCACGATCCTGAAATTTCACAAGCCAATCTTAAAGAAGCTGTGATTGAAGAAATCGTGAAGAAAATCATTCCTGCAGAAATGTTCCATGCAGCCACCAAATTCCACATCAACCCTACCGGTATGTTTGTGATTGGTGGTCCTGTAGGTGACTGTGGTCTGACTGGCCGTAAAATTATTGTCGATACTTACGGCGGTATGGCACGTCACGGTGGTGGTGCTTTCTCTGGTAAAGACCCATCTAAAGTTGACCGTTCAGCAGCTTATGCTGGCCGTTATGTTGCTAAAAATATTGTGGCAGCCGGTTTAGCAGACAAATGTGAAATTCAGGTGTCTTATGCAATTGGTGTTGCAGAGCCAACCTCTATTTCAATCAATACATTTAATACTGCAAAAGTGCCTGAAGAATTCATTATTCAATTGGTTCGTGAACACTTTGACTTGCGCCCGTATGGCATTACCCGCATGTTAGACCTGATTCAACCGATGTATAAGCAAACTGCTGCTTATGGTCACTTTGGCCGTCAAGGTTCAGATACTGCATTTACCTGGGAAAAAACAGATAAAGTTGAAGCGCTTAAAGCCTCTGCCGGACTGTAATTTTTTCATCAAAAAGCCCACATCTGTGGGCTTTTTTTGTTGCTGGAATTACACATTATTTGCTTTTCCCTCCTCCATTTAAAACATCGAGTAAAGAAATTTGCACCGGTGTTTCCTGATGGTCTTGCAAATAAACATGTACGACTTTAAAGATAATTACCGCAGCCAAGCATGTTAAAACACAAAAAATCCAGAAACCATAAGGGCTTTTAATATTATGTGAACCGCAATTTGTACATTCTTTTTCGGTTGATTCAACAACCTTGTTACAACAGGCACAATGATATTGATATAACATAAGTACACTCTTGCCAATTTTGTTTTTATTTTCCATCCGCTTATAGCCGATAGACTGGAGACTCACTAAAATCTTATGCCAGTCTTTTTTAAGATACAAGCTTATTTATCAATAATTAAAATTAACTCCAATATAAATATTTTAAATACTCACCCCAAATACTCATTTTTAATAAAATATATTCATTAACCATCAAAACCAAGAGACACTATTTGTAACACAATGGAATACCTCACAATTTAACCTGCAGGTTTTAATCCTCTCCCATGTGCTGATGTTTTTAGTTAAAATAGCAGTGAATGACTGGGAGTATTGAATGGTTCAACTGATTAAAAAAGGCGGCTTACGCGAACGTGCCAACCGTAGTCGGAGCTATCAGGGCTCTGAAAATACCGAAACCACATTAAGCCCCAATCGTTATGCACAGCCACAAAAAAATGAGGAAGTCATATCCACTACTCCCTCGTATACACCTGCAACTGATAATACCAGTAAAGGAAGTTAAAGCATGGCCAATGCGTCATACCATAACCAGATGGCAAAAATCAGGAATAATCCCCCCGAAATCACGTCAATATAACTGCCAGAACGCTGATATGCCGTTTTAATTTTTGGCATGGACAAAATCAGCATCAATAACGTAAAAACTAAAAAGGTTTGTATGGGAATAATGATAGCCAGCTGGGTTTTTAAATGCGTTGAAGCGGAAGAACTTAAGGCTAAAGAAAAAACACTACTAAAATAAATCAGCGTTTTGGGATTGGAGAGATTGGTGAAAAGTCCCTGCAACACATAGTTTTTAGCATCAGCTGTACCAGAGGGAGCATTGTCCTCTAAACGAGTGGCTTGCTGCAGGTTTTTGAGTCCTCCATTTAACATGGCCCAGCCCATACGTGCCAAAAATAAGCCCCCAACGAGCATTAAAACCTGTTGAATCCATGGGAACTGTTGAATCAGTACGGTAAAGCCCAGCAAGGTCAGCACCACCCAAACTACGATCCCTAAAGAAATTCCCAAAATAATTTTTAAGGTATTGGCTCTTGAAGTCGATGCTGAACTTTTGGCAATCAGTAAAACATCCGGCCCGGGGCTAAGCTGTGCAACAAAATGCAGTGCACAAATGGTCAAAAGCAATGACATAGCAATAAGGAAGAATTTTTAAAATCAGTATTATATCGCCTGTTCAATTTTTTGCATGGTTCCAGCTTTAAATAGTTTAGATAAAAATAAAGCACATAAAAAAGCCGAATCATCATTCGGCTTCAACTTTAAAAGAAAAGATGGATTTATTTATTCACATCTTTCATTTCAATTTTTTTCGCTTCCAGTGTTACTTCACGTGCTTCACCATCAATAATGCTGGAATCGTGACGCTGCGAACCACCTTGTTGCATGTCTTGCATTTGACGCATTAAATCGGCAAATGGATTCTGACCCTGAGCATCACCGCCCATACCATTCATGTTGCCCATCATGCCACCCATCATTTTATCCATCATGGCTTGCTGACGTTTTGCCATAGTTTTCATCATGACATTTTTAAAGGCATTCTGTACACCCGGAATCAAAATCAGCAATGCCAAAACATCGGTAATTAAACCCGGAATCAGCAGGAAAAAACCGGCCAAAATTTTAGGCAAATTATTAGTCAATGCAGGATCGCCTGCCATTTGCCCCATTTGCATTTGCTGCATCTGTGGCATGACCCCTGCCGAATATTTACGAATCAGGTTCATACCGATAAAGAAGGCTGCAACAAACCAGAAAAATACGTACCACATGCTGCCGACGAGGTCACCCACGCCAATCCAGACAAAAACTTCCAGGATTAAGCCAACCAGTACAATAAGAAATAATTTCATGAAAATTAATCTAATCTCAACAAAATGAATAAGGGGTAGTCATTAACTGCTTAATCACCATCAAGCTTTTTTGCTACGCTTATGTAACAATATGGGCATTATTTTATTTTTAAAGGCCTTGCATGTCATTAATTATCGGTATTGACCCCGGTTCACGCTTAACAGGTTACGGCATCATCGAAAGAGATGGGCAGAAACTGACTTTTGTAGATGCGGGAACCATTCGTACCGAAACTCCGGAAATGCCTGAACGCTTAAAACGGATTTTTGCAGGTGTGGAACGGATTGTTAAATTTCATGGTCCAACTGAAGCCGCGGTTGAACAGGTGTTTATGGCACAAAACCCGGACTCTGCGCTAAAACTGGGTCAGGCCCGTGGGGCCGCGATTGCCGCTTTGGTGAATCTGGATTTGCAGGTGGCCGAATATACCGCTCGTCAAATCAAGCAATCGGTCGTGGGTTATGGTGCAGCGGATAAAGAACAGGTGCAGATGATGGTGATGCGGATTTTAAATTTAAGCATCAAACCGCAACAGGATGCTGCCGATGCCTTGGCCGCAGCCATTTGTCATGCGCATGCCTCTGGCAGTATGAGTAAAATGGCAGTACTGAATGCCTTGGGTGGCATGGCACGTGGCCGTAGCCGATCTAGCGTGCGCAGACGCTAAGTCAATTCATGAAAGATATTGCGCAAAATTTTGACGCATTTCCCGGACTGAGGGTTGCTTGCTATAGGTAAAAGTTACTCTCCGGCCAAAACTTCGTATATTCTTTTTCTGGTTCGGATCAATCCGGATAAAAACCAGTTCATCCAGTTCGTTACGATGGTTGATTTCACAAATCATAATGGTCTGATTTTTTTCAATGACTTTATATTTGCCAAATTCTTTCTGCACAATGTCTTTAAATGATCTATTGGTTGAACCAGCATCAGCGCGCTGCGTATAGATGACGATGCCTATACAAACGATCACGACTATAGCCACCACCAGATATTTATCCATCTTTTCCCCTTAATCATTATTCTTATCAAGTTTTCATTTAACACAGGATTTTAAATTCTTTAAGATAAGCATCGGGCTGGACTGGTGTTTGAATAATCCGGGAGACCTCTGCCCGACTCGGCCCTACCCAACTTCGTTTTAAAAGCTCCTGAATGACCTGTTCATCGCCTACAACCAAGGCTTCAACTTCACCCGTTTGCAGATTCTGGACATAACCTTGCAGCTCTAACTCCAAGGCTTGCTTTGCAAACCAGCGCTGATAACCCACTCCCTGTACCTTGCCCTGAATTAGCAACTTCATCGCCTTATTCATATCAGCTTCCTGTATTTACTACACGATATACCGCATCATGCATATGATGGGCCTGCACACCACGCATGCCTTGCTGAGCCAATAAGTCACCCGCCAAAGCATGCAAAGTCACAATTTCATGCAGATGAATTTTTTCTGCAAATTGCGCTTTTAAACTTGCAGTCATACCGGCCAAGACATCGCCCATTCCTCCTGTCCCCATTCCGGCATTTCCAGCGGTACAAATCCACAATTGATCTTCCAGAATCAGACTACCTGAGCCTTTCAGCACCCACTGGCCAGCATATTTTTCCTGAAGTTGATGAATGGCTGCAATCCGGTCACTTTCCACCTCTTTTACCGAGCAACCTAACAGTTTTGCTGCCTCACCCGGATGTGGGGTTGCATAGCTATCCTGTTTTAATAATGCTGGATGTTCAGCCAGATACCATAGGGCATCAGCATCCAACACTACATGTAAATGTGCAGAGGAATTGATTTTAGGGAACCATTTAAAATACTGCTGTTCTGACCAGCTGTCACGGCCGAGTCCCATCCCGAAACTCACAGCATCAACATGATCTAAAAGTTGCTGAATCTCGGCTTTAGTTAAAGCGTTGATATCGCGTAACATGATATTGGGTGCACGGGCCAAAATTGCGGTGTGATGTTTTTCATGGCAGACGACCGTGACTTTTCCCGCCCCGGCACTAAAAGCCGATTCTGCCGCCATCATCACTGCTCCACCCATATCCGCGTGTCCACCGATAATGAGTACATGGCCATAACTGCCCTTATGCCCAAAAGCTTCGCGTTGCGGTAGTGAAATGCAATGAGGTGAAAGCTGTGCTATCGGTTTTAATTCTGCATCGGCAGGAATCAGGGAAATGACATCGACCTGTCCGGCAAACTCTTTGCCTTGTCCGGTAAACAGTCCAGCTTTTAAGCCTAAAGCTGTATAAGTGTAATCGGCTTTAATGGCACAGGTTAAGGGCTGACCACTATTGGCCTGTATCCCGCTGGGAATATCAATGGCAATTTTCAAACCAGTTTGAGCATTAATTGTTTGAATAATCTGCTGCCAGTCATCACTCAGTTCACGATTTAAACCAATCCCGAACAAGGCATCAATAAAGCAGTCATAGGGTTTCTGAAAGACAAAATCTGGATAAATTTTTATCCCTACATCTACCACTTCCTGATAGGCACTGTGTAAATCTTTTGATGTACCTAATTCAGCGGCATAAATATCAACATTAAAACCATATTGTTTTAAATATTTAGCCGTAAGATAACCATCGCCTGCATTATTACCCTGCCCACAGCAGACTGCGATATTTTGTATGTTGCGCTGTTGAAAAATATGCAATAAACGCTGCGCAATCTTCCAGGCTACTTGCTGCATTAAGCCATAAGAACTGTTTTGCTTGGCAAACCAGCGTTGCTCCCAGGCTTGAATACTTTGGCTATGATAAACAGGGCTATGGTAAACTTGCTGAGGCATTGTTCTTCCTTTTTTTATATCATTATGGCTTCTTCCACACCTTCACAAAAAATTCCTGTAGATCAACATGATCCTGAAGCGCTGAAAGCGTGGATTAAAGCGCAGGCGTTGCAATTAGGCTTTAGTGATTGTGTCATTGCCAAACCGGATGCTCAAGAAGAATTGCCACGTTTTCAAGAATATTTAAAACGTGGCTATCACGGCGAGATGAAGTTTCTGGAAGAAAATCTGGAAAAACGTGCCGATCCTACTTTGCTGGTGCCGGGAACCAAAAGCATTATCTGTGTGCGCATGAATTATCTGGTCGAAACACCCAAACCGCGCTATGTGCCCGATGAGCCCAATGCAGCCATCATTGCACGCTATGCCCGTGGCCGTGATTATCATAAAACCATGCGCGGTCGCTTAAAAACCCTCGCAACGAAAATTCGTGAAAAAGTCGGCGAGTTTGAGTCGCGTCCATTTGCAGACTCCGCACCGATCTTTGAAAAATCCTTAGCAGAAAATGCCGGCATGGGCTGGACAGGCAAACACACCCTGCTCATTCATAAAAAATCAGGTTCATTTTTTGTTTTGGGCGAACTGTTCACCTCGCTTGATTTGCCTTTTGATGGTCCAACCAGCAAACACTGTGGTTCTTGTACAGCGTGTATTGATATTTGCCCGACTCAAGCCATTGTTGAACCGTATATGCTTGATGCACGCAAATGTATTGCCTATTTAACCATTGAATATAAAGGCATCATTCCTGAAAACTTACGCCGTGGTATTGGTAATCGGGTTTTTGGCTGTGATGATTGTCAACTGATTTGCCCCTGGAACAGCTTTGCCAAGAAAGCCAGCATAGAAGATTTTAACCCACGACATGGTCTGGATCAGGTCAGTTTACTAGATTTATGGCACTGGGATGAAGCGACCTTTTTAGCCAGTACTGAAGGCAGTCCCATACGACGCACCGGTTATCAAAGCTTTATGCGAAATATTGCGATTGGCCTGGGTAATGCACCCTTTTCCAGCCAAATTATTGAAACTTTAAAGCAGACGCGTGATTTACATGATGAGATTGTGCAAGTCCATATTGATTGGGCCATTCAAGAACAGCTATTAAAATCCAATTAAATTTTTAAGCTAAATTTAAAATTTAATTCTCTTTTTTAAGATTCAAGATAGTGACAAAGTTTTGCCCTAAGAAAAAACATAAGCTCCAAATCAGAACAAACTTATAAAAATAATAAAAAAACTTTGCAGCGATATTTACAATAAAAAGCTTTAGTTTGTAACTAAATATACAATTTTATCATGATAAAAAATGATGTAATTTAATCGACAGATACCATGAGATTTGGTCAATTATGCCTTTGGTTTTAGCATAAATTATGTATGATAAAAGCAATGAATAATGATGATTATGGATTTTCATTCATGAATGTACGCAATGACTGGACACAAGATGAAATTCAGGCCTTATATAACCAGCCTTTTCTGGATTTAGTTTTTGAGGCACAACGGGTTCATCGAGAACATTTTGATGCCAACACGATTCAAGTCAGCACATTGCTTTCAATCAAAACCGGCAAATGCCCTGAAGATTGCAAATACTGCTCACAATCGGCACATTACGACTCGAAACTGGAAGCAGAAAAACGTATTGCAGTAGATAAAGTAATACAGGAAGCCAAAGAAGCGCTTGCTTCCGGTTCATCGCGTTTCTGCATGGGTGCAGCTTGGCGTAATCCGCATGAACGCGATATGCCTTATGTACTGGAAATGGTGCGTGAAGTGAAGTCACTGGGTCTGGAAACCTGCATGACTTTAGGTATGCTCAATCAATCGCAGGCAGAACGTTTAAAAGATGCAGGCCTAGATTACTATAATCACAATCTGGATACCTCACGCGAATACTATTCCAATGTGATCAGCACTCGTACCTTTGATGATCGTTTAAATACTTTGGATCATGTCCGTCAAGCAGGTATGAAAGTTTGTAGTGGTGGGATTGTTGGCTTAGGTGAAAACAGTAAAGATCGGATTGGTCTTTTGTACGAACTCGCAACGTTACCAATTCACCCTGAATCGGTACCCATCAATATGTTGGTGCCTATTGAAGGCACACCGCTAGCTGATGTGGAAAAACTGGATATTACCGAGTGGATTCGTACCATTGCTGTAGCCCGCATTATTATGCCAAAAAGCTATATCCGTCTCTCCGCAGGTCGCGAGTCTTTGTCTGATGCCGATCAGGCTCTGGCTTTTATGGCAGGTGCCAATTCGCTCTTTTCCGGAGAGAAACTTTTAACCACCCCGAATGCTGGCGAAGGCAAGGACAAACAATTATTTGATAAATTGGGTTTGATTGCAGAAAAAGCCAAACCGACGGTTAAAGAACTTTCTGTAGATGCAATGGCAAGTTAAACCGCCCATCTTGTACAAAAAAGCCCATATGGGCTTTTTTTTATTTGAGCATTTAGATAGAACTAATCAAAATACCATAACGTGCATTGAGGTAATTCCCCTCACGAATAATATCCGCCCCATTGGCATGGTAAACTACTAACTCTTGAGTAAAAGTGTCATAACTGAACGAATCAAAACAATCCTGATGATGGCTTAACCAGAGCAAAGTGTCTGCCAGTCGGTCAGTTACAATGTAAGTATCCGCCGTAAAATCAATGCTCATAAATACAGTTTCAAACAGTTTTTAGAGGTGTATTGTAACATTTTTATCTTTTTTGATTTTTGCTGCTTTCTCAATCATTTTGCATTTTTTATTTAGTTGCGGTGAGTCATGCTGAAAACATTATTTTCATGGCAGTACTGTAGAGTTTAGCTCTATAAAAAAATTCCCAAAATACAGACTGTAGTAACTAGGGCGTGTCCTCATTTACTATTAATTTTTATTTGTTCAAAATAAAAAAGTGAGCATTATGCTCACTTTTTTATGTTCAATATAATTCAATTAAAGTGGCTTATTCACTCCACACTTTCTGCATTCCTTATGTTCCCCTATTTCTTCCATGTGTTCATATTCATACACATGTAAGCAAAATAATTTCATAAGTAATTGAAGCATCGTCCCAACTCCCTTCTCATTGTTTTTAAAATTTAACTTTTTTAAAAATACATTTCATCCCGAAATATCAATGTGACTAAAAAAACATCACTACTATTTATTACCATATTTTTATGACAATTCAAATAACTTAACCATAATTTATGATGAAAATTACAAAATTAAAATTTACTTTAAGACCTTAAAGTGACAAGACAATCATTAAAGACAAGAAAACATAACAAAATCTTAGATTTTACCGGATGTCAAAATAAAAATAACATTTAAAAAACAATAATTTATTTAAAAGTCAAGATCATGAATTTTATCTTAGACTCTCAGATGAAGTGCAACAGAGATTAATTTAGCTAGGAAGAAAGATATCAGATTTATGCTTTATGACGTGAAGGTTTTTCCACACGTCATATTGCCCGCAGATTAACCCGTGCTCCCTCTACGATTTCCAGGGAGATCAAACGCAATCGAAATAGAAATGGCTACTTTGCCAAGCATGCTCACAAACTGGCTAGGACACGCCATATTTTGAATCATAGAACCATAAATTCCACTGTATGGAAACAGGTTAAAGTTATCTTGCTTTGCAATGGAGTCCTGAACAGATCGCTTCTCAAGTTGCTGTCAGCATGCATTCGATCTACCGTTATATCCAGCAGGATAAAATAAAATGAGGTGAGCTGTATTTGCATTTACGTTTTAGAAACCAAGGTAAAAGAAAGCATGGACAACTAGAAAAGCGCGGGAAACTCAATAACCGTAAAAGTATTCATGACAGACCGAAGATCATTGAGCAGCGGTCACGGTTTGGCGATTTAGAAATAGATACGATTGTCGGCAAGAATCATCATCAGTCTCTGGTTTCAATCGTAGATAGAAAAACCGGATACTTATGGTTAAAGAAGTGTAGCACCCGTAAGAGTCAGGAGGTTGGTGAAGCCACGGTTCACTTGCTAAATCCAGTCAAAGAGAAATTACAGTCCATCACTGCCGATAATGGCAAAGAGTTTAGCTTGCATGAACAAATCGCTGCTGAGTTAGGAATAGAATTCTACTTTGCCGACCCTTACAGTGCATGGCAGAGAGGGACGAATGAGAATACCAATGGTTTGATCAGGCAATATATTAAAAAGGAAGTGATTTAAGGGACTATTCAGACGACTGGACTGCTCCCAGTATCCTATTTTTCAAGTCAAGTTCTTATTCGCGATTCATGGTTATATTAAATTAATTCATTTAATATTATTTTCTCATTTCAATATCTTGTTTTATTACTTTATAAAATAAACTGCTCGATTAGTATTTTATCTTTATTGTTTTACTTATTTTATTATGACAGCGCTTACTGATTTAAATCCGCCTACGCAATTAAAACATCAGCTTTCACAAGAGTCTTCTATTTATCAAGTATGGGGACAAGGACCTTCCTCACGCTATGATGAGCTGGCGGAAAATTTCCGTCCAATTTTCAACAAAATCCGTACAAGCACAAATGAGCGTGAAAAAACGCATACGCTGCCATTTGAACAGTTGCAATGGCTGAAAGATATTGGATTTACACGCCTACGCCTGCCTAAAAGGCATAACGGTTTTGATGCGACGATTCCAGAATTGTTCGCCCTACTCATTGAACTAGCACAAGCTGATGCCAACTTGCCGCAAGCACTCCGTGTGCATTTCGGCTTTACTGAAGATATCCTGCTGCTTGCAGATTCTGACTACAAACGCCTATGGCTAGAACGTATCGGTCAAGGTCAAACTGTCGGCAGCGCTTGGTCTGAAGGCGGCAAGGAATCTATCGGGAAATTCAGCACCCATCTTTCCAAAACTGCAGAAGGACGCGTGGTGCTGAACGGCAGAAAATATTACACCACAGGCAGCCTATATGCGGAATGGATTGACGTCGGCATTACGGATTTAGAAGGTAATTCAGCTTCAATCATCATCCCAAGCCATGCAGAAGGCGTCGACGTGATTGATGACTGGAATGGCTTTGGCCAAGTCTTAACTGCTAGCGGCACAACTATTTTCAATAATGTTGAAGTAGATCCTGCGGATGTACTTCCCGATGATGATAGGTTTAAATATTCAGCAGGTTTTTACCAACTGATTCAGCTATCAATTATCACCGGTTTAACTCGTTCCGCTGCTTATGATGTGTCCAAAGCAGTAGAAAAACGCACTCGTAACTACAGTCATGCTAATTCAACGCATGTGCGCCATGACCCGCAAATCTTGCAAGTGGTAGGAAAAATCCGAGGTGCAGCCTACACCTCTGGCGCAATCATTGAGAAAAATGCGCAAGCTTTGCAGCGCGCCTATGAATCTGCTTTCCTTAATAATCTTGCTGAAGAAGCAGATCAAAATGCAATTGCAGAATTGGAAATCGCGCAATCTCAAACGATTATTTCTGATTTGGCCTTAAATGCATCAACGATTATCTTTGATGCACTTGGCGCTTCTGCAACAGATAAAGACTTGGCACTAGACCGCTACTGGCGAAACATCCGCACATTGGCTTCTCACAACCCGCGCATCTATAAAGACCGCATTGTGGGTGATTTCAGTGTGAATGGAACTTTGCCTCCTTACCAATGGCGTATCGGCCAAGTGTAGTCAGTACAAAATAATTCTGTTTTACGTTTCTCAGCATGCGCTTGGATTGATTTTCCAAGCGTTTTTTTAATCTGTATTTTTATTGGGAAATATCATTGGATCTTATACGTATTTCTTTTCCCGTTATGCCGTTATGAAATTAATCGTGGATACACAGCCAAATGCATTTTGCCTAGATCCCAATTATTAACACAATTTTACGATACATTTATTGATCGAGATTGGATATCAATTTAAAGCATCCACACCTTGACTCAGCCTCTCTCCATGATCTAAAGAATTCCTTTAAATTGCCCGCACAAACAGAGAAAAATAGAAATAATACACTTCCGTTTAGATTGAATAATCAAATAGCCAAACACTCTGTTCATAATATATAGCCAATAAAAAAGGCAGTGATCACATGCCTTTTTTATATTTTTCAGCTCATCAGAATGCAGTATAAATTTCACCTTTAAAGTGCTGCTTGATAAATTGGCGGGTTGAATCGCTGTTCAACGCTTTTGCGACTTTTTGGATTTCAGGTTTCTTTTGGTCGCCTGGGCGTACAACTAAATATTCAGCCCAGATCTTTTTACCGTCCTGACCGCTTTCAATATATAGCGATTTTTTAATATCCAGCTTCGCTTCCAGTACGTAGTTGCAGTTCAATGCAGCTAAATCTACCTGAGACAAAGTTCGCGGCAGCATTGCTGAATCCAACTCTTTAATTTTCAGTTTCTTTGGATTAGATGCAATATCACGGACTGACGGTAGTTTATCTGTTGGTACTGCCAGCTGTTTAAAGCCTGGCTTTAAAGTGATCAAATTCAGTTTGGCTAAAAGCAGCAGGCCGCGCCCGCCATTGACTGGATCACTCGGAATCGCGATAGTTGCGCCATCTTTCAGCTGTTTTAAATTGGTAATTTTTGATGAATATAGCAAAAACGGTTCAATATGTACTGGCACTACAGGCACTAAATTCGATTTTGTTTTGGCATTAAAATCATTTAAAAACGGGCGGTACTGGAAATAATTGGCATCCAGTTTTTTCGATACCAGTTGGGTATTCGGCTGTACATAATCTGAATAGACTCTGATTTTCAGATCAACACCCTGCTTTGCCACCTCAGGTTTAATGTGCTCTAAAATTACAGCATGTGGTGTTGCACTGGCACCAATCGTGACCGTTTGATTTGCCCAAGCCCCTGCAGATACCGCAGCAATACTAATAACTGCTGCTAATTTTTTTAACGTATTCATCGTTGTTCCTTTAAGTTAAGTATTCAATATGTTGTATTTGAATTTTTGGATGGCTTAAGTGTAGTTTTTGGAAAAATACAACACTGCTTTGTTGCCGATGAACTGCATGATTTGCACAATCACGATCAGCAGAATGACAGTCACCAGCATAATTTCGGTTTGATAACGCTGATAGCCGTATCGAATAGCTAAGTCCCCTAAACCGCCGCCGCCAATTACACCAGATACCGCCGTATAGTCCACTAGCGCGATACTGGTCACCGTAACTGCAGCAATGATCGGCGCACGTGCCTCTGGCAGCAGAACACCCTTCACCATCTGCCAGTAGCTCGCCCCCATGGATTGCGCCGCTTCAATCACGCCTGTATCGACTTCATGCAGTGCTGTTTCAGTCAAGCGCGCAAAGAATGCAATGCCTGCAACAGTAATCGGTGGAATAACACCGGCAACATCAATAGTTGTCCCTGTAATAATTGCAGTCAAAGGCATCAGCAAAATCATTAAAATAATGAACGGAATTGAGCGGATGATATTAATGAAGAACGACAGGATGGAATAAAGTACGGGATGCTTCTTAATCCGGCTGTTGGCAAACGAATAAATCGCCACACCTAAAGGCAGGCCCAGTAGCACAATAAACAGTAGTGAAAGCCCGAGCATCAGCAATGTCGCTTTAGTCGCATCCAATAGTTCTTGATAATCCAGATTTGCAATTAGTTCGAGCATTTAGGCTGCCTCCGTTATGCGTGGCGCAGCGCCGTGAATGATTTCAATATGTGCACCCTGCTGTTCCATCTGTTCAAGGTAACAAGTGATACCCAGCCCGTGAAGTGACAGAATGGATTGGCTATACAGCGAAGTTTTGGTGCGTTCGACTTTGGAATGCAGAATTTGATAATTCACCTGATGCTTAATCGCCAACGTTTCAAACACTGGACGCTGCGCCAGCTCACCGATTGCAGTAACACGGATGATCTGTGAGTTTGGCAGCAGATGTACTTCATCAATATCGATATTTTCTAAGATCAAAGAGCGGGAAATCTCATGCGCAGGATGCAGCAGCACTTGATCAACTGGCCCCTGTTCTGCAATGTGACCTTTTTCCAGCACCACAACGTCATCGCAAATACGGCGGATCACGTCAATTTCATGTGTAATCAGCACGATGGTAATGCCTAAATCTCGGTTGATTTGCAGCAGCAAGTTTAAAATTTCATGTGTAGTAATCGGATCAAGTGCGCTGGTCGCTTCATCACACAGCAGAATTTTCGGTGAATTTGCCAAAGCTCGGGCAATGCCGACACGCTGTTTTTGACCACCTGAAAGCTGTTTCGGATATTTATGCAAATGCTCGGTTAAGCCGACTTGATGCGCTAATTCCTCTACACGCAGCTCTAGCTGTTTTTTGTTTAAGCTGCTGTCTAAACGTAACGGAAATGCAATGTTGTCAAATACTGTTTTGGTCTTCAGTAAATTGAAATGCTGAAAGATCATGGAAATCTGTTTTCGCAGTGCTTTCAGTTCACGCTCAGACGCATCCTGAATAGACTGGCCCAACACCTCCACTTGACCAGCATCGGCTTTCTCCAGCCCATTCATCAGCCTTAATAATGTTGATTTACCCGCACCGGAATAGCCAATGATTCCAACTATTTTCGATGCGTCAATCTGCAGGGAAATATTTTTTAATGCAAAGATTTTATTATTCTTTGCATTAAAATACTTATCAGCATTTGCAATATTAATCATGGCAGCAGTTCTATATTTCAATTCTGCAAAAATATACAAAAATGCTTGTTTAAAAAATAATTTAAATATTATTTTGATATGCAAAAAACAGAATTAATAAAGGCTGCATTGATTATTAATTTTGCGTATAAACAAATCCTTTCATCAGCTCCACGGATGGCGCGGCAAATATTTGCCTTTTAAATAATATTCTCCAATCAGCTTATACTTCCAGCGCACAGGATCATGCAGCGTATGAATGCGCGCATTGCGCCAATGACGGTCTAAATTCAGCTCTGACAGCGCTGCGCGTGTTCCGGCCAATTCAAACAATTTATTCGACGCTAAAATTGCAATTTCTGCACTTAGTACTTTGGCCTCAGCCACCGCCAGAGTAGCCGCATTGGCATTGTCTTCATTCAAATTTTCCAAGGCAGCATCGACATAATCACCAGCACGGTCCAACAGCGCTTCTGCCGCATGCAATTTGATTTTCAGATCAGCTACTGCAGCTTGAGTGAATTGATCATCCACAGCATGTTCCTGATCAGCATCAATCCAAGGACGGGTATAATTCTGTACAAATTCAATTGTATCCTCAATGGCTGCATGAGCAATGCCGACATCAATTGATGAATGAATCAGCTGTGAAATCGTCCCGACGAGATTAATGCTTTCACCGCCTGCACCCGTTTGGATAACATATTCCGCATCCACTTGAATATTGTCCAAAATCACCGTACCGCTTGCTGTAGAGCGCTGGCCGAAGCCCGACCAGTCATTGATAATGCTCAGTCCCGCAGCATGATGCGGAATCAACGCAGTGAGTTCATTGCCGTCATCATCCAGTCCTACCGCATAAACCCAATGTGCCAAGATTGCACCTGTAGCATAAAATTTCTTGCCGTTTACCGCATAGCCTTGCTCGTTCGGTGTAATTCGGGTTTTCAAGTCAATTACAGTTCTACCACCGCGTTCAGACAGCGCATTGCCCAAACGCTGACCTTTCAGGATATTGCCGAAAATCAGCTGCTTCTGTGCTTCAGTGGCATCTAAGCGCACTTGTTCCAAAAACGAAAGATGATTTTCTGATATCTGTGTCAGTGCAGGATCGGCGCTGGCTAAGATGCGGATCACCTGTGACAGCGTGCGGTGCTTCACTTGCGCGCCGCCATACTGTTTAGGAATGTTGATGCCCCATAACCCGCTTTGTGAAAACTCAACAATTTCCTGCAGCGGCAGCAAGCGGTTGGCATCACGGTGTGATGCCTGCTGCTTAAAACGTTCAGCAAGCTTTTTTGCTGTTTCTATGGCTTCGGCATCATTTTGGATAATATGCGCCGGCTGCTGCTGTACAAATACTGATTCAGGAATATCCTGATTATTTTCAATTTGAAGGTCTTGAAGTTTAATATTCATAATGGCTTAAAACTCTGCATCATTAAAATTAATTTATTCGTATTAAAATATCAGCAATTTATTTAATCATTTAGAATTTATAAATATTTACAAAACACGAAATAAAATAAGCCTCATTATATTTTTTAAAGATATAAATAGAATTAAAACCGCAATCATGCGGTTTTAATTCTCAGTTTTTCATTTAAAAAGACTTTAAGCTGCAATTTCCTGCTGTTTGGCTGCGGGACTATTGCCGATTTGCCATACATAAGGCAACGGCGCTTTATTAATCTCCCAATCACCAATGACTTTTTGTTTATAAATCAGCGGATTGTGTGAAGACACCACGCGCGCATTGCGCCAGAAACGGTCGAGCTGCTTTTCGGTTGTACTGGCAGATGCGCCAAGTGCATTGAACAATTCTGTGGTCAAATTTAATACCAGTTCAGAAATTACGACCTGCCCTTGAGAAGACTCAAGTTCAGCAAGGTCATTGGCCTTTTGATCCAGCAGCTGATCATTTTGGAAATGGCTCAAGTATGCGCCGTCCAAAGCTTCAGCTGCGTGCAGCGTAATCGATTCACTGGCATATGCTTGAGCAGATGCTTTGCCGATCACTTGCAGAATCTGCGCATCATCACGCACCAGCTCTGCATTGCCGTGGCTGTAAATACGGGTACGCTTGCGAACTTCATCACTAAAGGCTGCAACAGCGCTTTGCGCAATCCCTGCCAGCGTTGCCAAATGCACCACCTGGTAGAAAGCGGTTTGGTATTTAAAACGCTGATCAAAAGGCAAAATATATTCACGGCTGACCGGCACATTTTCAATCACCAGCGTACCACTACCTGTGGTTTTTTGACCAAAACCATCCCAGTCATCACTGATTTTAATGCCAGATGCATGGGTCGAAACCGCTGCAATCACATGCTGATTGGTGGTTTCATCTAACGCAAATAAGTCAATCCAATCCGCGAAAATGGTGCCGGTCGAATAGTATTTGCGTCCATTCACCGTCAGCTGCCCCTGCGCATTTTCAGTCACGCGGGTCACGACATCACCTATCTCAACTTTGCCGATTTCCGTCCAAGCATTGCCGACCAAATCACCGTCAACAAAACGCTGAAACCACAGGCTCTGATCTTCAGTTTTATGCGCATTCAAACGGTCTTCGACAAAAGCGAAATGACCGCGCAGCGCCTGAACGACATTTGAATCCGCTTTGGCCAATTCAATCAGCAGCTGGAACAGCTGTTTTTGAGATACGCTGTCACCGCCAAATGCTGTCGGCACACGCACTGCACCAAAGCCAGCTTCTTTCAGCCATTGAATCGGTTCCCGCGGCAGCTCGCGGTTTTTCTCACGCGCCAAAGCTCCTTCGGCAATACGCTGGAAGATCGGGCGGAATTTACCAGCCACCTGCTCATAGTTCGTGCCAAGAGATAAGTTCTGTTTATTTTGAATGGTCATAGCTTTTCCCTCTCAGCTCCACGCATGGCGCGGCAACGGAATATCATTTAAATAGTAATTACCGACTAAATTAAGTTTCCAGCGCACGGGATCATGAAGTGTATGCGTGCGCGCGTTGCGCCAATGACGGTCTAAATTCAGTTCAGACAGCGTCGAACGTGTACCTGACAGTTCGAACAGCTTATTGGCCGCCAGCAGCGCAATTTCCGTGGTCAACACCTTGGATTCTGCGGTCAGCAGTGTGGCTTCCGACACTGTTTCTTCTGTGGCATTTTCCAGCGCGCGGTCAATCGCTTCGCCAGCTAAATCCAGTACAGCTTCAGCAGCGCGAAGCTTGATTTTCAGCTCTCCGATATTGGCGATGGTGTACGGGTCTTGATAAGCTTTATCTAAGCCTGAATCAATCCATGGACGCGCATGCTGACGCACATAGTCAATGGTTTCCTGAATCGCGCCTCGGGCAATGCCAGCATCTACAGCAGACTGAATAAACTGGGAAATTGCACCTGCAGCTGTCGGACGTTCAAAGGCTTGATGAATGGGCACTATGTACTTCAGATCTACCTGAACATTTTCTAAAAGCACTGAACCGCTAACTGTGGTGCGCTGGCCAAATCCGCTCCAGTCATTAATGATTGTAAGTCCAGGCGTATGCTGGGGCACCAGCGCGGCATAAGGCTTGCCATCACTGACGGCAACCACCGGTACCCAATGTGCCAGTAGTGCACCGGTGGCAAAAAACTTCTGCCCATTAATCACTGCATGATCGGATTTAAAATCAATCGTTGTGGTTAAATCCGCTACTGTTTTAGAGCCTTTTTCTGAAAATGCATTGCCGAACCGCTTGCCCTTTAACACCTGATCAAAGAAAAATTCCTGCTGTTCTGGACTGGCATCCAAACGGATGTGCTCTAGAAATGCCCAATGGTTTTGCGCAATCTGACCTAAGGATGAATCGGCGCTAGAAATAATTTTAACGACTTCGGCTAATGTCTTATAGCTGACACCTGCACCACCAAAAGCTTTCGGTATGGTAATGCCCCATAAGCCGGAAGCAGAATACTGCTGTACTTCCTGCAATGGCAGGCGACGTTCATGATCGCGTTTCGACGCTTCCTTAGCAAAATCAGCAGCTAAGCGCTGCGCTGTTTCAATGGCTTCTTTATCAGATCGTATTACATGAGCCGAAGAATCATGTTGATAAAAATCCCGAGGGACATTCTGTACATCTGTCAATTTTATTTCGATTTTAGAAGTCATTATAAAATGCTCTCTTGTTTGTCATAAAAATAAGCTAGCATCATTTTCTGATTTTTTTTATACATTAATTAGAGAAAGAAATCTTTTTATTTAAAATAATTTCTATTAAATATTATTAGCTTTTCATTTATTTATATATGCCTTTAAATGCATATAATCTGCAGAAATTTATATTTAATAAACATATTAAATTCAGATTAAATTTCAGCTCTTGTTTCAGTTGAAGTTTTTGCACAGTGTATGAAATTCGAAATCTTAATAAAAGCTATCCGCTGAAAAATGGCGGCGCGGCACAGGTGCTGAAAGATATCAATCTCAGCATTGCAAAAGGCAAAATTACCGCGATTGTTGGCCCCAGTGGTTCAGGCAAATCCACACTGTCCAAATGCTTAAGCCTATTAGAACATCCGAGTTCAGGTGAGCTGATCTTAGACGGCACAGTGTTAAATAAGCTATCAGCTGAAGCACTCCGCCAGCAGCGCCAGAAGATTGGCCTTGTTTTTCAGTCTTCAGCACTCCTCAAGCGCCGTACAGCAGCTGAAAATGTTGCCCTGCCCCTAGAATTTCTTGGCGTGGTGGATCATCAAATCAAAGACCGGGTCGCTTACCTGCTGGAAAATGTGAAGCTATCTGATCGCGCCAACCATTATCCTGCGCAGCTTTCTGGCGGTCAGCAGCAGCGTGTCGGGATTGCCCGCGCCTTAGCACTGCAGCCTAGTATCGTAATTGCAGATGAAGCCACTTCAGGCCTAGATCCTGATTCAACACAATCCATTTTAAAACTACTAACTGAACTGCGCGATGAACTCGGGCTGTCCGTAATTTTAATTACCCATGAAATGGACGTCGTACGTCAAATTGCAGACGATGTCGCAGTGCTCTCACATGGTGAAATCGCGGAACAAGGCTGTGTCATGGACCTGATTTTAAATCCTGAATCGGCCATCGGCGCTAAAATTTTGCCCTTGCATATTCCAGCAGTATTACCGACTGACCATACCATATTTTCAGCGACCTACTCCTCAGCATTGGATACACCACTGAACTGGCTCAGCCAGCTGAGTATCCACGCAGGATATGGTCTGGATGTGCACACATCTACAGTTGAAGTGATCAGCAATGCCACTGTCGGCAAAATTATTTTCAGCCTGCCGGATGCGCTATACAACAAACATAAAACACAGATAGAAAGCCAACTGGCCAAATGGAATGTGCAGTTCAAAGTCATTCAATCTGCACCACCCTCTTCCCAGCATGCAGCCGCTTAAGGAATAAACATCATGTCGAAAGATATCGTACTGGATCAAAATACACCTTGGACAGAAATACCTGAAATGCTGCTGCCGGCTTATTTAGAAACATGGACCATGGTCGGCATCGTGATGACATTGGTCATTATTATCGGCGGCATTACCGGCATTGCTTTATTCAACAGCTCTGACCGCGGACTATTCGAAAACCGAAAGCTGTACGGCGCACTTAGCGCAATTGTCAATATTGGCCGGTCATTACCCTTTCTGGTGCTGATGGCTGCCATTATTCCGCTAACCAAATGGCTGACTGGAACAACTATTGGTATTGCTGCGGCTGTGGTTCCCATGACCATCGCTGGCATTCCATTTTTTGCCCGCTTGGTCGAAAATGCACTTAATGAACTACCACCTGAAATCACTTCTGTCGGACGTGTATCTAGCGGTACTTCCCTGCAGATCATTCATCAGGTACAGCTGAAAGAATCGCTGCCTAGCCTGATTTCAGCCGCCACACTAAATCTGATTGCCATGATTGAATACTCTGCAATTGCCGGCACAATCGGCGCAGGCGGCATTGGCTATTTGGCGGTGCTTTACGGCTATCAGCGCTTTGACCATCACATCATGATCGCCACGATTATCACGCTGATCGCGACCATTCAAGCGGTGCAGTTTATCGGTAACCGCATCAGCGCCTCCTTAAAACATGCTTAATTCAACATACGGACATTGTTATGACTTCCCCGCAGCACCCATTTGAACTGAAGAAAAAAACTAAATTGCCTTTGATCATCGGCGCGATTGTCGTGATCGCCGTCATTGCAGGCCTTGCCCTGTTTAAGCAAAATTCCTCTCATCAGGCATCCGCAGAAAGCAATGTGCTAAAAGTTCATTATGAACCGACCATGATCGGTGAAAAAAACCTGATTGAATATGCCAATGAACATATTGCCCCTGATTACGGCGTGAAGCTGGAAGCCGTTGGTGTACAGGACCCAGTTCAGGCCAACCGCGCAGTCAATGATGGTGAATTTGCCGGCACCATATATCAGCATCAATGGTGGCTGAAACAAGTCGCAGATGCCAATGGCTTTAAACTCCTGCCGACAGTTGAAGTCTTCCAATGGGCGTTCGGAATTTATTCAGACCGTTATAAGAACATTAATGAGCTGCCAAAAAATGCAGTATTTGCCATTCCTAGCGATTTAGCCAACCAAGGTCAAGCGCTATGGTTGCTACAGCGTGAAGGCCTGATTAAACTGAATCCTGCGATTGAACCACGTACAGCAAAAATTAAAGACATTCAGGAAAATCCCCACAGCTTTAAATTTACTGAAATTGAATTGCTGTCTATGGCGCGCACTCTAGACTCTGTTGATGCGGCAATTGGCTATGTCGCTCAGTTTGATGCAGGTAAAATCTCGCGCAGCAAAGGCATTCTATTTCCTGCAGCACCGCGTACTTTCGCCAGCCGTTTAGTCATTGCTGAGGCAAAAAAGGATGATCCGCAAATTGTAAAACTGCAAAAAATCTTCGCTGATCCTCGCATCGCTGAATATCTGAAAACCACTGATGACCTAAATGTAAAAGGCATTTTAACCCCAGTATCAGAAGATTAATTATTACTTAATACATCTATGGCATGTTTATATGCCATAGATATTCATTTTAAAGTCTTATATAAATAATCAGAATTAATTTATCACTTTATATTAATATTTAAAAACAAAATGCAAACATATAATTACACAATACCTTTTAAATTAAATTTAAGCCATGATTAAACGACTGATTTTATCAATATCTATTCTTTCAACATTCAATCAAATTTCACATGCAGAAAATACTGAAAATGGTCTAGATGTAAGTGGAACTATTCGCTTCCAATATACACATAATGATTATTTAGAAAACAGTGGAAATAAAATTGATTTTAGCGATGCAGTTTTATGGTTAAATTATCAGAATAATGCCCTAAGTGGGCATTTAGATTATCGTGTATATGAAGCACATGATAAATTAGGTGGCATACATTTTCCTGCAAATGCTTGGCTGGCCTACCAGTTCACACCTGAACATAAAGTAACTGCTGGCCTACAACCTGTACCAATTGGGTTAGACCGCTATTACAGTACAACTTACAATTTAACCCAACTTTATAATTTAGGTTTAGAGGAATTAAATAATATAGGCTTAACTTATCAATACACACCAAAATCATTTAATTTAACAGCAGGCTACTTCTTTAGTGATGCAGGGAGTTATACAGGTAAAAGTAAAAAATCATCGCACTATTCTAGTAATTTAACCGCAGAACATGATTTTGCAGATGGTACACAAACAGAAGAAAAAAATCAGTTTACAATTAAATTAGATAAAGATTTTAATTACAATATTTCAGATACTAAAATTACAACAAAAGCTGGTGCATCATATTTACATAGTCAAATTGACAACTTAAAAACTAATGCTACAGGTAATCGAAATGTTTGGACCGTATTCCAGAAAACACAAGCTGGACCATTAGGTTTTAATATTATATATGGTGGACAAAATATTAAAAATAAAGATATAGATCATCCTGAATATTCAACTTTTGGTTTCTTTGATGGCTATTATAACGTTGCAAATAAGGCCAACTTTTTATCTACTGAAATAAACTATGCACTACCTTTAAATTATAAAAATTTTAGTAGTCCAATATTATATTCAAATTACTCCAGATATTTTAAAGACAATAATGATTATTCAGACTCAGAACGCCTAATCAATGGTGTATATACAAAATACAAAGATAATCTTCAATTCTATTTAGAATATATTAATGCAAAAAATGATACTGCATTTGGTTCTAGTGATGGTTATGCCACAAGCAAAGATAACAACTGGAATAATATGTTATTCCTTTCACTAGGCTATTATTTCTAATAACTAAATACGTTATTTTCATAAACAACGATTATGATAAATATTGAAATTTTTATTATTAAAAGTTTCAATATTTTTTTATTAAAATTAATTAAATTTTTGACGTTATTACAGACCAATATGACTAAGCAAATTAGATTTAATGCCTTTGAAATGAATTGTATCGCCCATCAATCACCGGGGTTATGGCGTCATCCGCTAGACCGCTCTACTGAATACAAAGACTTAGAATATTGGACTGACTTAGCTCAAATCTTAGAACGCGGTAAATTTGACGGTATTTTTCTTGCAGATGTACTTGGTATTTACGATGTATATAACCAGTCTGCAGAACATGCACTGACTGGTGCAGTTCAAGTACCAGTGAATGACCCTTTACAGATTGTTCCTGCCATGGCTGCCGTAACCAAACACTTGGGCTTTGGTGTCACAACCTCTATTTCATTTGAGCATCCCTACCCATTTGCACGTCGCATGAGTACATTAGACCATTTAACAAAAGGTCGTGCGGGCTGGAACATCGTGACCTCATATTTAGAAAGTGGCTCTAAAAATTTAGGCTTAAAAAATCAGGTCAGTCATGATAACCGTTACGATATTGCCGATGAATACTTAGAAGTACTCTACAAGCTTTGGGAAGGTTCTTGGGAACAAGATGCAGTCCTTCGCGATAAAGAAAAAGGAATTTTCGCTGACCACACCAAAGTTCACCCTATTAATCATGAAGGTGAATATTTTACAGTTCCTGGTATTCATATTTGCGAGCCTTCTCCGCAGCGTACGCCTGTACTGTATCAAGCTGGGGCATCTAGTCGTGGGCAATCTTTTGCCAGTCAAAATGCAGAATGTGTTTTTATTTCTGCGCCAACAAAAGCAGCCGTAAAAAAACTAGTTCAAGGAATTCGTACTAAACTTGTAGAAGAGGGTAAAGATCCACATTCCATTTTAATTTACACTATGCTTTCTATTGTTGTAGATGAAACAGATGAAAAAGCGCAAGCTAAATTCAAAGAATATCAAAAATATGGAAGCTATCATGGTGGATTAACCTTAGCTTCTGGTTGGTCTGGTGTAGATTTTTCACAATTTAATGCGCAAGACCAAGTAGAATATATTCATACCAATGCAATTCAATCTATGCTCGATTCGTATGTTAAAGCAGATCCAGAACGTGTTTGGACAATTGAAGAAATTGCTAAATTTATCAGTGTTGGAGGTAATGGACCTGTATTAGTAGGCTCTCCTGCAACCATTGCTGACCGTCTGCAAGAGTGGGTAGAAGATACCGATATTGATGGTTTTAACCTCGCTTATATTTTGGCCCATAAAACATTTGAAGATGTTGTTGAGTATGTGGTTCCTGAACTTCAACGCCGCGGTGTTTATCAGACTGAATATGCAACAGGAACTTTACGCGAAAAACTTTTTGGACAAGGACCGCTGTTGCCTAAAAACCATAGAGGAGCCAGCTTCCGTTATAATACCCAAGAGAATAAAACAGAAATTACATCAAAAATAGCTTAACTTTTAAACCCAAAACTTACCACAGCCATCTTTCAGTTTCTCACGGATTTTTGATGTAAACTGAAAGAAGCTCTTGAAATGGTAATAACTTAACTCAAGTATAGTTTCCTTTAAAAACTTGTGATTAAGATAAAGTTTGTGAGGATTTATACCAAATTTCTCCTGCTTAAGAATTAAAATTAAAATATTCAGCCAATTAAAGATTACTACTGTAATCTTTAGTCAGGACACGATTTACAAAACTATCTCAATGCCAGTTGCTTTTTATGCCACTCTACAATTTCTTGATAATCAAAATAGACACCTGCCTGACGGGTTGGCCCCGACTTTAAATGCTTCGGAAAATTTTCATCTGCTAACGATATTTTTCTTAATTGATTCACGGATATATCTAATAGCTTACAAACTATTTTCTTTTTTATGTGTAAAGGTGAAATTTGCAATTCATCAACTGCTACCTATTCGCTACCTTTTTTGTTTTAATTAAAAAACCACTTACGATTAGTACACGTAAGTGGTTGTTTTATATGGTGGGCCCAGACAGACTTGAACTGTCGACCAACGGATTATGAGTCCGCTGCTCTAACCAACTGAGCTATAGGCCCTTATAAGCTGAATTTGTTATATATCAACAAGTTCAAGCGAGGCAATACTAACGAAGATTTTTTCAAAAAACAAGCATTTTCGCTTTCACTTGCACAGTAACACAACAATTATTTAGCACGTTTTAAAAGGTTATTATTTTTTCATAGAACTTAGTTCCATCCTACCCTAAACAATCTACAAATTTACTGAGCTTGTGTATCTATAATAAATTCTAAAAACATTTATATGAAGATGCTATACCAATATTTCCCGCTAATAAATTGAGAACAACTCACAATTTTTAAGAGAGGTTAGTAAATGAAGGAAATTGTATGATGATCGTGTTACTTTTAACAATCACCTTTTAACAGATTATGATTGAGTATTCAGTTTTAAAAATAACCAAATTAAATCAAGTCATCCCTCTTATCACATTTTTGAAATTTAAATCATGGGAAAAAGATGAATAACTTATATTTAAAAACTCTTATTTTAAATTTTTATATAAATTTTAAATAACGATTTAAAAAATCAAAATAGTAAAATTCTTTAAGCTTTGACTGGTGATCAAGACTCAAGACTGCGTTGCTTATGCTCTTCAATGCGAATTTCGATTAAAGACCACACAACCACGAGCATAAACAAACAAAATGCTAATAGAAAAGCCGAAACATACATCATTCTTTTCAATCCTCATTAAACAGCTGCCCAGTCGGGTCATGTGTTTAAATAAATTTTATCTTCGACAAAAGTCTAATAGGTATTTTTTAATCTGGATAGTCATTATTCAGTCTTAATTTATATTTAATGATATTTTTTAAGTCTTTATTCGAGCTATTTTATATATAAAACCAATTAATGGCTGTATTTTTAAAAGCTATGTAAAGTGTATTTATTTGATTATTTTTAACTCATCAGCACTTGACTATAAATACGAACAGGCAGAAATTAGCCCACTTTCATATTACCAAATATCCCTCATATCCATGTTAAAAAAATTTATTGGTGAATCTGCATTTAAACTTGCAGGATGGAATTATCACGTTGAACCAGATGTACTTGAAAATAAGCAAGTAATTGTTGGGTTTGAACATACTTCCATGATGGATGCCGTGCTTTCCCTAGCGCTATTCCAGATTTATGATATAAAAATTCATACCCTGATTAAAAAAGAATTATTTAAAGGCCCGATGAAACCTTTATTAGAAGCCATTGGTGGGATTGCGGTCGATCGTAAATCCAATAAAGATATCGTGTCATTAATGGTTGAACATTTTCAGCAGAATGAAAAATTCAATCTGGTAATTGCCCCTGAAGCGACCCGGGCCAAAACAGGTGAAACCAGAAAACCCATCCGCACAGGTTTTTGGCATATAGCCAAAGCTGCAGGTGTACCTATCGTTTTAATGTATGCTAATTCACAAACTAAACAAGGCGGAATTTTAGGTAAAATTTATCCTACGGAAATTAATCATGACCTGGCTTTGTTAAAACAGCTTTACAAAGAAAAAGTAGGCTTAGATATTATTATTCCCGAACCTAAAAATATTCCTGAAACCAAAAACTAAGTAGCATTTGTTTAAAAACTCAAAAGCTAGCCCTTTCTAAGAAAAAAGGGCTTATGGTAGAATTTAAAACATTCGATTAGGCATAAAGCCAATCTACAAGGAGCATAGTTCGCATGGCGGGTCATTCCAAGTGGGCCAATATCAAGCATCGTAAAGCAAAACAAGATGCTAGCCGTGGTAAAGTTTTTACCAAATACATTCGTGAGTTAACCACAGCTGCAAAACTTGGCGGTGGTGATGCCGCAAGCAACCCACGTTTACGTGCTGTAGTTGAAAAGGCACTCTCTGTAAACATGACACGCGACGTGATCAACCGTGCTATTCAGCGTGGTGCGGGTGGTGAAGACAACGACGACTTAAAAGAAGTCACTTACGAAGGTTATGGTGTGGGTGGTGTTGCCGTTATTGTTGAAACAATGACTGATAACTTAAACCGTACTGTTCCTGATGTACGTCACTGCTTCTCTAAAACTGATGGTAACTTAGGTACTAACGGTTCGGTTGCATTCTTATTTACTAAACGTGGTGAGATTAGCTTTGAAGATGTTTCTTTAGAAGATCAAATCATGGATGTCGCATTAGAAGCTGGTGCTGAAGACATCGAAGTAGATGAAGATGAAATTCTGGTCATTACGACTCCTGAAGCGTTCGGTGAAGTACAAGATGCTTTAGCTGCCGCAGGTTTAAAATCTGACAATGCTGAAGTGGTCATGAGTCCTTCTACCAAAGCTGAAATCACAGATATCGACCAAGCAAAAAAAATCATGAAAATGATTGATATGCTTGAGGATCTTGATGATGTTCAAAACGTTTACACCAACGTTGAATTCTCAGACGAAGTCTTAGAACAGCTTGAAGGCTAATATTGACTGAATTTAAAAACGCACCTGAGGGTGCGTTTTTTTATAATGGCCCACCCATCCAGATATGAAAACTAAATAAAATGGGAATCAGTAAAATCGTAAAACCAATCAGTATTAGCAATGAAATAAAAATTCTGAAATACCATGCTTTCAATACAGATTTATTCTTAAAACGATCTTTTAGAATATAAAGAAACGTTAAATATTGAGCAATCCACAGCAATATAGCGACTGTTCGACTACCCCAATACCCATGCATTTTCATGTTAAGCATATCAATCAGTAGCCATAACAACAGACTGACTAAACAAATGTAAATGATTTGGGCACATGGTAGTGCCTTTTTAAACATCAAATTTACTATCAGACCCGATTGAGTAAGCCACTACAGTTCAACACCTTATATTCTTTAATCACAAAACTGGAATGCAATGCCACCACATGTTCAATTTTCCCGATGCGCTTTAATAGAATTTCACTATAATTTTCCATATCTTTAGCCACCACTTCGACAATAAAGTCAGCAGATTGCCCCGTCACCAAAAAAGCATTAATCACTTCTGGAATACTTTCTAATTCTTCTAAAAATTTGGCAAAAGTATCGGTATCATGCTTATTTAAAGAAACCTGCAATAGCACATGCAAACTAAAACCCAGCTTGGCATAGTTAATATCACGCTTTAAATGCGTCATGATATTTGCTTCAATCAAATGCTTAATACGTCGATGTACAGAACTGACCGAAAGATTAATGCGCTCAGACAGCTCATTTAAGTTGACATCTTCATGACTCAATATTTCAAGGATCTGTTTGTCAAAACGGTCGAGCTCCATTTTATACTCTTTTCAATAATCAATAGATGCGCAAAATATTACGCTATTTATGTTATACAATAATTATTTATTTTTCACAAAATTTAAATATCCTGAAAATATTTTCCAAAAGCCTAATCAATTCATAAAAAATTTGATTCATGCTTAGATTATCACTCGCCATTTAAGTATAAAAAATAATCAATGGTAATTTTAGTTATATATTAATTATTTATATTGAATTTAACACTCATCCAGTCAAGTGTCCTGCTCCGGATCATCGCTCATTTTTTACATTTGCATAGAAATAGATTAAAAGGAAAATGTTGGACCAAAACAAAAAATAGCGCATTAAAAACAATGATATTACACAAAGCTTCATCAGCAGTTTGATTCAATCAAATAATGGTGGTTCGACGATTTTTAGAGATCCTTTTAAATTCCCCGCCAGTCCACCCGTGCATTGCGTTCGGTCTGATAAATACGCAGTATATATTGCCCTAACGGTAATGCCGTCAAATGCTCTTTATACTGTTTAAATGCATCAGACAGCATTTCCCCATGCTCCTTTTCCCAAGGGGTACCCGAAATTTCAAGAATCGGCGCCAACATGGAACATACCGCAATATCAGCCAGACCTAGACGTTCGCCAACAAAGTAACGTCCATGATTTTCAATCAATCTTTCATTTAAATTTTGGATGATATTATCCATTTGCTGTTTAGATTCAGCCACCTTGTCTGCATTCAGTTGATAACCCTTAGAAAGCAAAGCTTTGATAATCGGTTTGGAATATTTTTCGAACTGGCGTAAATAACCCTTTTCACCAATTAAAATATCTAAAGATTCTTCACTTTCTGACAAGGCATGGGAAAGTCTCCAGCGGCGAACATGTCTGCCCAGTTCGTTAGCCAGATCATTGATTTCCAAAGCCAATTGACGTTGTTGCGGATCAGCACGCAATAAAGAATGTTCTGGATAAACCTCATCCAGATATAAGGCAATTTCAGTTGAATCTGCAATCCAAAGATCTTGATCACGTAAAATAGGCAATTTGTTCTGCCCTGTTTTGAGCTGTGCGAAAGCACGATGTACACCCGGTACTAAATTTTGTGCGACATAATCCAATTCTTTATGATCGAGCAACCAGCGCGCCTTTTCACAAAAATGAGATAAAGGAAACTGGTATAAAATTCGCATAAAAGCTCCGCGTTTATTTTTTTAGTTCTGCCAAATCAAAACCATCTAATTCAGTCCAATACTTTAGTCACCCTGCTTCGGAATTACAATGTACTTTTTATCCAAAATAAATGGCTAAATATCAAATCACCTGTGCTTTATTTTTATATGTTTTTTTGTCTTTGTTATCTTTAAAGCTGATATATCTTCATTAACATCCAAGAAGATAAATTTAAAACCAGTGAAATAGTGTTGATTTTTAAACACTTAATATATTCCAAATAAATAAAAATCTAGCAGTTTTTATCCTAAATCATATTTCTTCTAAGCTTTGCAAAAGCAATTGCTTATTTTCAAACTCAATTACCTGTAGCGTTCTGATATCGATTTAAGGTGTCATTATGTCTCGTTTAATTTCTGAAAATGTTCATGTGATTGAAAACGATCTCGATGCGATTCATGCTGCTTATCATGTGGCTGATTTTGCACTGGAAGGTCGTAATCAACGTGATCAACAGCGCTTGCTGCCTTTTGCTGAAATTGATCTGTTCAGCCAGAAAGGCCTAGGCGGTCTTCGTATTCCTAAACAATATGGTGGTGCATTTGTTTCCAATAAAACTCTTGCTCATGCATTTCGCATCATCAACAAAGCAGATTCCAGTGTAGGACAAATTCCACAGAATCAAATTGCGCTGTTGAATATGATTCAAATTATGGGGACAGAGCAGCAGAAACAGTTTATTTATCAGGAAATTTTACAAGGCAAACGTCTGGCCAACGGTGGTCCGGAGCGCAATACCAAAGATACTAAAACCTTGGCAACCACTTTAAGCTTTGAAAATGGTCGCTATTTTGTCGATGGTGAAAAATTCTATTCTACTGGTAGTAGCTTTGCTCACTGGCTGGCGATTAAAGCCATTCATCCTGAAGGCCATGTGGTTTTAACCATTGTGAATCGTGAGACTACCGGTGTTGACGTGGTTGATAACTGGAATGGTTTCGGTCAACGCACCACATCTAGTGGCACAGTCAGACTTCAACACGTTGAAGTTAATCCGCTACTGATTTTTGATGAGCGTCTACTTTCCAGTCAACCCAATTACCGCGGTGCCTATTCACAGTTATTACAGGTGGCAATTGATGTCGGCATAGCCGAAGCAGCTTTTGCCGATACCGTAAGCGCGATTCATAAAGCGCGTCCGATTGTCGATGCACAAGTCGAAAAAGCCAGTTTTGAACATTACACCTTACAGGAAGTGGGGAAATCTTCCGTTCTTTTAGATGCAGCCATCTTACTGCTGGATGAAGCAGCTGAATATTTGGATGAGCTTGATCAACTGGAATCGGTGACAGATGAGCAGGCTGCAAAAGCCTCTATTTTAGTTGCTGAAGCCAAAGTCTATGCCAATGATGCAGCGCTACATATATCTGAAAAATTACTAGAACTCGGCGGTAGCCGTTCAAGTCTGAGTCAGCATAACCTGGATCAGCACTGGCGTAATGCGCGTGTGCATACCCTGCATGACCCGATCCGCTGGAAACTGCATGCGCTTGGGGATTATTACCTGAATCATAAGCTCCCTGCCCGCCACGCCTGGATTTAAGGATATTCACCATGACTTCATATCAAAATATTATTTCATTTAATTCCGAACAGCTGGCGCATGCCCACATTATTCAGTCTGATGCAGAAGCACTAGAAATTGCACGCAATTTAGCTGAACAATTCAAAGCTGGAGCCGTTCAGCGCGATGCCGAGCGCATTCTTCCATTTGAAGAAATTGAAGCCTATAGCCAGTCTGGACTCTGGGCCATTACCGTACCAAAACAGTATGGTGGTGCAGAGGTATCCAGTTATACCGTAGCTCAAGTGATTGCACTGATGAGTGGTGTAGATGGTTCAATTGGCCAGATTCCACAAAACCATTTTTATGCTCTGGAAATCCTGCGCAATAACGGCACAGAACAGCAAAAACAAAAACTCTATGCCGAAGTATTAAAAGGTGCCCGTTTTGGCAATGCCTTGGCAGAATTCAAAACAAAAACTGCCGCACAACGCCAAACGGCTATCCGGAAAAATGCTGAAGGCTATGTCATTAATGGTGAAAAGTTCTATTGCACCGGCAGTTTATTTGCCCATCGTATTCCAACACTAGTTGTGGATGAACAGGATCAGCAATTCCTGGCTTTTGTGCCGCGTGATAGTGAAGGTCTAACTTTGATTGATGACTGGAGCGGTTTTGGCCAACGTACCACAGGCAGTGGCACGGTGAAATTTAACAATGTGCAGGTATTAGAGGAAGATGTAGTTCGATTTGATACTGCCTATTCTCAACCCACCATCTCGGGGCCTTTTGCGCAATTGATGCATGCATCTATTGAAACCGGGATTGCCCGTGCAGCATTTGAAGAAACCTTAAACCGCGTGCGTCAGGCACGACCATGGATTGATTCAGGTGTAGACAAAGCGACTGATGATCCGCTTACCCTATTTGAACTGGGCCGAATTGTTGCCGATGTCCGCGCCTCAGAAGTGTTACTCAAACAGGCAGCGCGTTCGATTGATGCCGCAAAGCCAGCACCTACTGCAGAAAATGTAGCGAAAGCTTCTTTAGATGTGGCCAAGGTTCGGGCACATAGTAGCGAAACAGCATTAAAGGCATCTTCAAAACTGATTGAACTGGCAGGCAGCCGTGGTAGCCAGCGTGAAGACGGCCTAGATCGCTTCTGGCGTAATGCCCGCGTACATACCCTGCATGATGCTTCGCGCTGGAAATATTATTTCATTGCCAACTATATTTTAAATGGTGTACTGCCACCACGCCGGGGGACATTGTAATGACAAATTCATTACCTGCTTCGGCAAAAAAAATCTTGTTGAATGCTTTTGATATGAACTGTGTCGGCCATATCAATCACGGATTATGGACCCATCCGCGTGATCAGTCGCACCGTTTTAATGAGCTGAGTTACTGGACAGATTTAGCCCAAACCCTGGAACAAGGCCTGTTTGATGGTCTGTTCATTGCCGACATTACCGGGGTTTATGATGTCTATCAAAACGGTATTGACCTGACTTTAAAAGAGTCGATTCAATTACCCAGTCATGATCCTAGTACCTTGGTTTCTGCCATGGCTGCTGTGACGCAAAACCTTGGATTCGGTATTACCGTCAATTTAAGTTATGAATCACCGTATCAGTTTGCCCGTCGCTTCGGCAGTCTGGATCATCTGACCCAAGGCCGTATTGGCTGGAATATCGTGACTGGTTATCTGGACAGTGCCCAACGTCTGATTGGTGAAAAAGGTTTAAAAGACCATGACCTGCGCTATGAACAAGCCGAAGAATTTTTACAGCTTTGCTATAAGTTCTGGGAAGGTTCCTGGGAAGATGATGCGGTTTTAAAAGATAAACAGAAGCGTATTTTTACCGATCCCGCTAAAGTTCATCCGGTTCAGCACCAAGGGCAGTTTTACCAAAGCCAAGGCGTGTTTCAGGTCTCTCCTTCTATCCAGCGTACTCCGGTTTTATTCCAGGCAGGTGCTTCACCGCGTGGTATGGCTTTTGCCACCCAGCATGCGGAAGGCATGTTTATTGGTGGTGATCAACCAGCAAAAATCAAAAAACAGGTCGATCAAATTCGGAAACAAGCCACCGAACAAGGACGCGATCCAGAAGCAATTAAGATTTTTGTCGGCATTACCGTGGTGACTGCTGAAAGCGATGAACTGGCTCGGCAAAAACTGGATGAATATATTGCTTATGCCAGTCCTGAAGCGGGTCTTGCCCACTTCTCCAGTTCAGTCGGGATTGATCTGTCTAAATTTGCAGATGATGAAGCGATTCCTTACCAGAAGACCAACAGCATTGCTTCGGTGAATAACAAGTTTAAAGAACAGCAGATCACACCGAATGACCTGAAAGCCCAGCATGTACTTGGCGGACGTTATCCACTGATCGTGGGCAGTGGGGCAACCGTGGCTGAAAAACTGATTCAACTGATTGATGAAACCGGCATTGATGGTTTTAACCTGACCCGTACCGTTGCTCCAGAATCACATCAGGATTTTATCCGTCTGGTTATTCCCGAATTACAGCAGCGCGGACGCTATAAGACTGCATATGAACAAGGCAGTCTCCGACACAAGCTGTTTCAGCAAGGCGACCGACTGTCTGCCTCACATCCTGTTCAGCAATTTCGATGTCAAAACTCTGCATCAACTTCGAATTCCAACTTAAAGCAAAAACAATCAGCATAAATTTTGAGGTGCAACATGGCACAAAGCGCTAAAACTAAATTCACCATTATTGGGGTGATTATTGCGGTAGTGGTTATCGGACTGGTGGTCTGGAATCAACAAAAGAAATCCGGTTCAGATGAACTGGTGATTGGCATTAGTCCATCCTTTGCCAAGCCTTTACAGGTCGCAGCTGATGAAGCCAAGCAGCAAGGTCTGAACGTGAAACTGGTGGAATTCTCCGACTGGAATACACCGAATATCACGCTTAATCATGGTGATATTGATGCCAATTTCTTCCAGCATCAACCATTTCTGGACAATGCCAAAAAAGAAACCGACTTTAAGATCAAGGCCTTCGCTAAAGGCGCAGCAACACATGTCGGTTTGTATTCAAAGAAAATCAAAAGTTTTGATGAGTTAAAAGATGGTGCCAAAGTTGTGGTGCCAAACGATCCAGTGAATCAGGGACGTGCACTATTACTTTTACAACAGGCGAAACTGGTGACCCTTAAAGATCCAAATAACCATTTATCTAGCCTGAAAGACATCGCGACCAATCCAAAGAACTTACAGTTCGTTGAAGTGGAAGGTCCACAAACCGCACGTGCCATTGACGATGTAGATCTGGCTTTTGGCTATCCGCACTACCTGCGTCTGGCAAAAACAGCTGACCCGGAACAAGCTTTGTTATTTGACTCTAACAAGGACAGCCGTTATGCCATTCTGTTTGCGGTACGTGAGGACTATCAAGACAAAAATGACAAACTGAAGAAATTTGTCGAAATCTATCAGAACTCGCCGAAGGTAAAACAGGCTTTGGATGCAGATTTCGGTGCCAAACTCTGGTTCCCGGGCTGGAAATAAGGGTTTAAACAATGTCTCAAATTTCCAAGCTTAATATTAAAAATCTGCTGATTGGCCTCACTATAGTTGTAGTTATTGCAGGATTGTTTGCCTATCGTTATAAGCAAAACCAGCAACAGGATAATGTTCTGACGATTGGTATTAGCCCACCCTATGCAGAACTATTACAGACAGTTGCAAAAGAAGTAGAGAAAGATGGCATTCATGTCAAACTGGTTGAATTTTCAGATTGGCAGGCACCCAATGTGGCAGTACAAAACGGTGATATTGATGCCAACTTTTTTCAGCAAAGCGTGTTTTTAAAGAATGCGATTAAACAAACCAACTACGACTTACATGCTTTTGGCATAGGCAGTGGCAGCCATGTAGGTTTATATTCCAAGCAATATAAATCTTTAGATGCCTTGCCACAAAATGCACGTGTGGTTATCCCAAGTGACCCTGTTAACTCGGCTCGTGCATTGATTTTGTTGCATCGTTCAGGGCTGATCCAAATCAAAGACAGCAACAATGAACTGTCAACCCTGCAAGATATTGTGGCGAATCCGAAGCAACTCAAATTTTTAGAAGTTGAAGGTCCTCAAACAGCACTTGCCTATGACGATGCGGATCTGATTTTTGGTTTCCCCCATTATTTAAATATGGCTAAAAAAGCCGATCCACACAGTGCTTTGTTTTTAGATCCAATTGATAAGAAATACGCCATCCTTTTTGTTACGCGTAAAGATTATCAAGACAAAAATCAAAAGTTAGAAAAATTCATTCACGCCTTTCAAAACTCATCACAAGTTCAAAATATTTTAGACAAAGATTTTGGTAAGAACATGTGGTTCCCGGGCTGGAAATAAGGAGAAAACGATGGTGAGTTTTGGTTCTCAGGTGGACTTCTCTGTCCCGCACATCAAAATCCGCAATCTGCACAAATATTATGATGTTCAGGGTAACCCGGTTCATGCCTTAAAAGACATTAATCTAGATATTCCTGAAGGTAAAATCTTTGGCATTATCGGGAAAAGTGGTGCCGGTAAATCTTCACTGATACGCACCTTAAATGGTTTGGAGCAAATCAGTGAAGGTCATATCCATATTCATCAGCAGGATCTGGCAGAATTGAAACATGCCGAACTGATCCAGTTGCGTCAGCGCATTGGCATGATTTTTCAGCACTTTAATTTAATGTCAGCGAAAACGGTTTGGGAAAATGTTGCCCTACCTTTAAAGGTCGCCAATTATAAAAAATCAGACATTGATGCACGTGTGAATGAAGTGCTGCAACTGGTCGGCTTAAGTGAAAAAGCACAGCACTATCCTTCACAGTTATCTGGCGGCCAGAAACAACGTGTTGGCATTGCCCGTGCGCTGGTGCATCATCCGGAAATTTTACTCTGTGATGAAGCGACTTCGGCCCTAGACCCGGAAAGTACTTCAGTGGTGTTGTCATTACTGAAAGAAATCAATCAGAAACTGGGTATTACCATTGTGCTGATCACCCATGAAATGCAGGTGATTCGTGAAATCTGCGATCAGGTGGTGGTCATTGAACATGGTGAAATTGTCGAATCTGGCGAAGTCTGGTCGGTCTTTTCCAATCCCCAGCAAGAAATTACCCAGGAATTGCTAAATCTGGAACAGCTGGATTTACCTTTTGCCATCAGCCCGAATGTGATTTCTGAAAGTTCACATAGCATTTTAAAACTGCGCTATGCCCCCGATGTTCAACATTCACCTGATCTGAAACTTATTTTTGATCAGTTTGAAACGCCGGTACATTTATATCAGAGCCATGTTGATACTATCCAGAAGCATCTGGTCGGAAGTTTCATTGTCGCCGTGCCTGATCTGAATATTGATACCGGCTTACTTCAACAAAAATTAAAACAATACATTGCACAGATTGAGGTCATTGGCTATGCACGACCAGCTCATTGATTTATTACTGACCGGAACAATTGATACTTTGCTGATGGTCGGTGTGTCCGCCATTGTTGCCTTTATCATTGGCTTGCCTATCGCTGTGATTTTAGTCAGTACTTCCGAACACGGCATTTATCCCTCCAAAAGCATCAACCAGGGCTTGGGCTGGATCGTGAATATTACCCGTTCGGTCCCGTTTTTGATTTTAATGGTAGCTCTCATTCCACTCACCCGCTGGATTGTTGGCACCAGTTACGGCGTATGGGCAGCAGTTGTCCCCTTAACATTGGCAGCCACCCCTTTCTTTGCCCGTATTGCCGAAGTCAGTTTGCGTGAGGTGGATCAGGGCCTGATTGAAGCGGCACAAGCGATTGGCTGTAATCGTAAACAGATTATCTGGCATGTGCTGTTACCTGAAGCACTGCCCGGAATTGTGGCAGGCTTTACCGTGACTTTGGTGACTATGATCAACTCATCCGCCATTGCCGGTGCGATTGGCGCAGGCGGTTTGGGAGATATCGCCTACCGTTATGGTTATCAGCGTTTTGATATGCAAATCATGCTCGCCGTGATTGTGGTGCTGGTAATTCTGGTGATGCTGGTTCAGGCCGCAGGCGATTCAATCTCCAGCCAGCTGGATAAACGTAAAATTTAAGCTGTCCGATTTTAGGAGTTTTCAACAAACCATCTAGCCATGACCTGACTTTGTCATGGCTTTCATGTAAAATCATCGGCAATTTTTATATAACACGTTGTGAGTTATTTCATGGGTTTTAATTGCGGTATTGTCGGCTTGCCGAACGTTGGTAAATCTACACTTTTCAATGCATTGACTAAAGCTGCCATTGCTGCAGAAAACTTCCCGTTCTGCACCATCGAACCGAACACCGGTATCGTTCCTGTACCTGACCTACGCATGGACAAACTTGCGGAAATCGTTAAACCACAACGTGTGCTTGCAACCACCATGGAATTTGTGGATATTGCCGGTCTTGTGGCTGGTGCATCTAAAGGTGAAGGCCTGGGTAACCAGTTCCTTGCCAACATCCGTGAAACCGATGCTATTGCGCACGTCGTGCGTTGTTTTGAAGATGAAAATGTCATTCACGTGAACGGTAAAATCGACCCGTTGGATGATATTGCAACCATCAATACTGAACTTGCCCTTGCTGATTTGGAAACTGTAACCAAAGCAGTAACACGTTTAGCAAAATCAGCTAAAAGTGGCGACAAAGAAGCTGTTGCCACTAAAGCTGTTTTAGACAAAATTTTGCCTTTGCTAGATGAAGGCAAACCTGCACGTGCAGCCGACCTTGATGATGATGAACGTAAACTGGTACGTGGTTTTGGTTTAATGACTTTAAAACCAACCATGTACATTGCCAACGTGGCTGAAGATGGTTTTGAAAATAACCCGCATCTAGAAGCGGTTAAAAAATTGGCTGCTGAAGAAAATGCGATTGTGGTTCCGCTTTGCAACCAGATTGAAGCTGAAATTTCATTGCTTGAAGATGAAGACCGTGCTGAATTCCTGGAAGCTATGGGTATGGAAGAACCAGGTCTGAATATCGTGATTCGTGCCGGTTACAGCTTGCTTGGCTTACAAACTTACTTCACCGCGGGTGTACAGGAAGTTCGTGCCTGGACTGTGAAAGTAGGTGCAACTGCACCACAAGCAGCCGGTGTGATCCACACTGACTTTGAAAAAGGCTTTATCCGTGCTGAATGTATTGCTTATGATGACTTCGTTCAATACAACGGTGAAGCCGGTGCCAAAGAAGCTGGTAAATGGCGTCTGGAAGGTAAAACTTACGTGGTTCAGGACGGTGACGTTCTGCACTTCCGTTTTAATGTTTAATTCGTGATTTAATAAAAAAGCCCCATCATTGGGGTTTTTTTATTGTCTCAATCAGCTGAATGCTCATCTTGCAGTTAGATCGGTATAGCGTGTGAATTGATCGTTAGATTTGATGTACTTTTTCAATAGCCAATATCAGTACCCGCTTCAGAACAAGTAGGCTAGATCATGGGTAAATCTTTAAATTATTACTAAAATTATTACTACTTGGTCTGACGATGGTTTGTCTGGAGAATTAGCCCTGTGTCCAATCATCAAAGCGCATTAAAGCAGCATAGACGATTTGCACATCGATATACTCGGTTATTTTTCTCATTAAACTTAGGCCTAAGGCTATTTTATCTGGCCTATTATTTCAGTTTCAGCAGCTCAAACTTAAATCCTGCTTAAAACCCAAAAAACACCAACAATTTCACTGTAACTTATTGCTTTTCAGCAACCATCCTGCAACTTAATCACGAATAAAATTTGCCTAATTTATATACAGGCACTGATGCCTGTTTTCAAAGAATAATAGCAATGAAAAAACTTAGCACAATTTTTACCGCAGCGATCTTCACAATGCTTAGTGCCACTGCATTTGCTTGCCCTAAAGGCATGACCATGACGGGTGGTACGGGTCCAAATCATAAAGGCGGCACATGTGTTACTACAAAAGAAGCCAAAAAGCATGCTGCTACGCAGCATGAAAAAAGCAAAGCCCATGCCACAAAAGAACATAGCAATATGATCAAACCGGCAGAAAAAGATATGCACAAAGCCAACACTGAAATGAACAAAGCAAAAATGGATATGAACAAAGCCAATACCGAGATGGGCAAACCAAAACCATAATTGCTAAAAAAAGCCGGTTTAATCAACCGGCTTTTTTATCTTGAAGCTTTTAAGTTAAGTAATATTCACCATCTTGGCATCCATTTCAGCACGTTGTTTGCGTGCCTCAACTAACATTCTTTGCTGTAAATCTTTGCGCAATCCCAACAAGAACACAAATTCTGCCAACACAAATAAAGGGCCGATCGCCAGACCAATCACATCATCAAAAAATGCCGGTTTTTTCTTTTCATAGTAGTGACCAACAAATTGAAACAGCCAGCCCACCACGAAAATGCCGATACTCAAGCCTAACCAGCTCGCCATTTGCATTTGCGCAATCTGGTAGGCCATTGGATAAATAAGCGCAAAAATGACCAGCATGACAATCCCGAAAATGCGGTCCAGACTGAAATAATAGATGCAACTTGCAATCATTAATAATAAGGCAAGAGTCAGCTCAAAGCCTGCAAGCGGGATACCTGCCCGCGCAGTCAAACAGACGATGGAAAAAACAATCAGCGGAATGCCAATAAAATGGGTAAAAATATTCTTTTGATCGAGGTGATAAGCTGCATACTGGCTTAACAGCTGTTCTAATTTGGTCATGTTATTCTTCCTTGTTCCACTTATTGTTCTACTATATAAAAAAATCCAGGGACATGTTGTCAGTTAGCCGACAACTGAAATAAAAAAAGGAATTAACGTGCTTGAGTCCATTTATATCGATCATTTAGAACAAAATGTCTGGTTCACCCAATTGCCTGTACTGTTTAAGGACTTTATCGTGAACAGTGCTGTGCAACAACATTTTGACAAGGAACAAACCATCTTTCATGCAGGTGATCCCTTCAATGGCATCTATGCTGTTTTAGAAGGTGCTGTCCGCTTGGGTTATATTGATATTCATGGTAAAGCCGCAGTTGCTGCGATTGTAGAACCGATTATGTGGTTTGGTGAAATCTCTCTGGTCGATGCCAAGCCGCGTTCCCATGATGCCATTGCCACGCAAAAAAGCCTGATTCTGCATATACCGAGTACCGCGCTACAATTGCTGCTGCAACAACATCCGGTGTTTTGGTATCACATTGCGCAACTCACCAGTCAAAAACTACGCTTTGCTTTTTTAGAGCTAATTTCAATCCAAACCCAAAACATGACCCAGCGCTTGGCACAACGCTTGCTGTTTATTTTAAATGGCTATGGCAATCATTTAAGCATTGAAAAAAATGTCATTCATTTATCGCAAGAACAACTGGCGCAAATGCTGACCTGTTCCAGACAAACCATCAATCAGGAACTGCAAGCTTTAGAACAGCAAAATATTTTGCGTCTATCTTTTAAGAAAATTGAAATTTTAAACTTGGCGCAACTGCATCACATTGCTCATGCTTTTCCAGGCAACTGAGGAAAAAATACTGGTTGATCAACAGATTAAGTAAGGATTAAGCTTTAAATATTTACCGCCAACCAGAACAAGTGAAGTGACTTGTCTGATCATTCACAGGTTGAACAGATAAGATCTTATGAAAGTAACTGGCACACATTCACATCATCAAAACCATTGGTGCATGCTGCAACTTCATGTTCGTTCTCTGAGGAAGATTGAGCAGCCTGTACTTGTGCTGATGCAGTCGCTAGCTGACTAAAAGTACTGATTGCGATAGTTATACTTATTGAAAAAAACACTTTATCAAACATCTCTTTTACTCCTAATTAGCAACTAAGTAGAAATTATTTAGATTTTTATCAAAATAATATAGATTAAATCGTCATTATTATACACAAATTATCATTTAACGATAATTTTATATATTTATCATATTATCGTTTTATTCTCTTATTCATCCCTTAAAACTATAAGTAAAAGTATATTTTAAAAAGTAGAGTACATAAAAAACGAGGCTTAAGCCTCGTTTTGATTTCCATTTTAAGAGCCGATTTTTTTCGGATCAGTATTTCCAAGTACCGGGTTATCGATTGCATCTTTACATTGCTGCTTATCACGCTCGTAATCTGCCTGTTTCTGCGCCACTGAACTGGATTGATCCATGGTTTCACGTGCCCAAATTTCCAGACTGGTCAATGCCTTACGGCATAAAGCATATTTGCCTTCAGTTACGGAATCAGTCATTTTGACATTAATGCGCCAATCTGTACTCAGCTTGCGTGCCGGTTTACGGACCTGCTCTTCCAAGGCATCAACTTTTTTTGCATACACCAGACCATCCACCTGATTAATGAATTTCCACGCTTCATTGGCATAAGTGGTTGCATCATTGGTCAGTTTAGGTGCGGGTTTAATTTCAGCTTTTTCAGTTTTATTGCCCTCATTTCCACAAGCCTGCAGCAAAACACTACTGCATAATAAAGAAACAATCAGCATTCCACGTGTCTTCAACATCAACATATCAGGCTCACCCAGATAAACAATTCGGCACTATGCTAGTGAATTCGAGTACAATACTCAATCATCATTTGACCCGTTGTTCAACTCTCCCGCAAAGGTGTGTCGTGTCTGAGCACAAAATTCCTCCAGTTCAAGCTGCTGGCTTTTGGCAAGGTGCTAAAGACAGTCAAGCCATTATTTTTACTTATCTTCCTGTTTCATTTGCTTTCGGTGTTTCAGCCAGCCAATTTGGCTTTAGCTCTTGGGAAGCGCTGTTTTTATCCTGTTCCATGTATGCCGGCGCCAGCCAGTTTTTAGTGGTGGCTTTACTTGGCAGTGGCACATCCATCTGGATGACTGCCCTCACCGTGATTGCTTTAGATATTCGTCACGTGCTTTATGGGCCAGCTTTACAAAATCTGATTCAGGACAAACTCAATTTAAAGAAAACTGCTGTCTGGGCCTGGGGTTTAACCGATGAAGTCTTTGCTTCCGGGATGATTAAACTTTCGCAACGGCGTCAGGAATGGTCAGAATCCTGGATGCTGGGCTTAAGCCTGTTTAGCTGGATGTCCTGGGCCTTAGGTTCATTTTTAGGTGGATTATTTGCCGATCAGGTCAGTGCCTTACCTCAGTTTTTACAGGCCGCTCTGGATTTCTTGCTGCCCGCGTTATTCCTGAGTTTCCTGCTTGCTGCCTTTGAGAAAAAGCATAGCTTTATTGTCACGGTCTGTTTAGCGGTATCCGCTATTGCCTGCTATTTCATTAATTTATCGGCTGCGATTTTTATCGGGATTTTCTCCGGTATTCTGGCAGGCTTATTTAAACACTATGTTTTAAAACAATATGATGATGAATTTGGAGAGGCACATGAATCTTGAAATTATTCTGGTCGGGATCATTGTCGGCATTGCCAATTTTGCCTCGCGTTTTGGGCCATTTTATCTCATTCAAAAAAGCCGTCAGAATTCACAAAAACGCGGTGCTGTCTGGATCAAGATTGCTTTAGGCAGTATCGGTATTGCTGCAATCAGTTCCATGCTGGTGGTTGCTACCCTACCGCCACTGATGGAAAGTCCGAATAAAAGTTTTGCCATGCTGGTCGGTTTTCTGACCCTGGCGGGTCTGTATTTTAAGTTTAAGAAAATTGTCCCGGCGACCTTAACCGCAGCGCTTGCGTACGGATTGATTTATACCTATCTGCCAGTTTCATTTTAAATCCTGTATACAAGTCCCTCTTTGATAAAGAGGGATTTAGGGAGATTTTCAAAACACTTTATAAATAAAATTGTTGGACAATATCATTAATTTATGTGAACGAAACCTTAACTCTTAAACCAGTTCTGCTATGCTAAAAGTCCATAAAATCAAGCATGGATGATTTACATGAGCGTGACCATTGGTACTCCACTTCAGCCTTCTGCGTTTAAAGTTTTATTGTTAGGTTCGGGAGAATTAGGTAAAGAAGTTGTGATTTCCTTACAACGCCTAGGTGTAGAAGTTCATGCTGCGGATCGTTACGATCATGCCCCTGCCATGCAAGTGGCCCATTATTCTTATACTTTAAACATGGCAGATGCTGAAGAACTCAAACAGCTGATTGAAAAAATTAAACCCAATCTGATTGTTCCTGAAATTGAAGCCATTGCGACTCAAGTTTTAGTCGAAATCGAACAACAAAATATTGCCACCGTTATTCCTTCCGCCAAAGCAGTCAACCTGACCATGAACCGTGAAGGCATTCGTCGTCTGGCTGCTGAAGAACTTGGCTTACCGACTTCTGCCTACCGCTTTGCCGACTCGCTAGAATCTTTCCGTGCTGCCTGTGATGACATTGGTTATCCAAACTTTGTTAAACCGGTGATGTCTTCTTCCGGTAAGGGACAATCCCGTGTTAAGAACTTTGATGAAGTCGATGCTGCCTGGGAATATGCGCAAACCGGTGGCCGGGTTAATCAGGGTAAAGTGATTGTTGAATCACAAATTGATTTCGACTTTGAAATTACTTTACTCACCGTTCGTGCCAAAAATGCCGAAACAGGTGAAATTGAAACCCACTACTGCGACGCGATCGGACATCGTCAAGATTCTGGTGATTATGTAGAAAGCTGGCAGCCGCAAGCCATGACTCCGGCGGCCTTAGAAGAAGCTAAACGCATTGCCCATAAAGTCACCACAGCTTTGGGCGGATGCGGTATTTTCGGTGTGGAACTGTTTGTCAAAGGCGATAAAGTATGGTTTAGTGAAGTATCTCCACGTCCGCATGATACAGGGCTTGTCACCCTTGCATCACAATACCAGAGCGAATTTGAATTACATGCGCGTGCCATTTTAGGTCTGCCAGTGAATACTTCACGTCATAGTGTTGCAGCCAGTGCGGTCATTTATGCAGGCGTTGATGATAGCAATTTGTCTTTTTCTGGCTTAAATCTTGCTTTAACAAATCCGAACACTGATTTACGCCTTTTTGGTAAACCCGAAGGTTTTAAACGTCGTCGCATGGGGGTTGCAACTGCACGTGCTGAAACCACAGATCAGGCGCGTGAACTTGCACTAGAGACTGCATCTCAAGTCAGTGTTAAACAAAACTAAACTTGCTAAATTATTAACGGACCACTGTTCATGATCAATACCTCTCCACTGCTGAATTACGTTAAAAGTAACCATGACATACAGGCGATCAATCAATGGCGCACCGATGTTGAAAATCAGCTTCAGGAAAGTTTTGAAAATGGACAGTCGATCCGAGAGATCATTTTGGCCCGATCCAACCTGATTGATGAAGCCCTAAAGTTTCTCTGGAAACATGCTGAACTTGATCAGACCGATCTGGGTCTGTTTGCTGTGGGTGGATATGGCCGCCGGGAAATGCTGCCTTATTCCGATGTGGATATCATGATTTTATCGGAAGATGAAATTAGCCCCGATCAGGAAAAACTGATTTCCACTTTTATCTCCTCGCTTTGGGATGTCGGTAATTTCAAACCCGGCATTAGCGTACGTACCATTTTCGAATGTGTTGAACAGGCCACCAATGATTTAACCGTTGCGACCGCGCTGATTGAGTCGCGTTTGATTACGGGCAACCCAAATTTAGCCAAATGGCCACGCCGTATTGTTTCGCAAACCTGGACCGATAAAACCTTTTATGATGCCAAAATGGATGAGCAGGCAAAACGCTATGCTCAGCACAACAATACCGAAAGCAACCTGGAACCGGATATTAAAAACGCACCGGGCGGTCTGCGTGACATCAACCAGATTGGCTGGATTGCCAAACGGCACTTCAGGGTCAACCGTATTTATGACCTAGTTCATTTAGGCTTTATTTCAGATTTTGAACTGGGTGTATTAGAAGAAGCTGAAAGTTTTCTATGGGAAATTCGCCACCATTTACACCGTTTGACCAAACGTGATGAAAACCGTTTATTGTTCGATTATCAACGTGATATCGCTACCCTATTTGGTTATACACGTGAAGAAAATAAATCACCGAATTATCCGATCGAACAGTTCATGAAGCGTTATTATCGGAGCGCGCAACAAGTATCCACCTTAAATGAAATGTTGCTGGCTTATTTTAACGAGTCTGTCATCACACCACGTTTACCCAATTATGAACGTAAAATTGAAGAAATTAATGCAAACTTCAAACTGGTTGATGGCAAACTCGCAGTTCAGCACCATAAAATCTTCTCGGAACGCCCAAATGCAATTTTAGAACTGTTCTATTTATTGGCAAACCGTCCTGAAATTGAAGGCATCCGTGCCCGCACCTTACGTCTTTTGACTCTTGCAGCAAAACGTATTGACCAGAACTACCGCAACAATCCTGAACATCAAGCCCTATTCATGGCCATCATGCGTTCACCGCATCGTCTGTATGACACACTGGTGGCGATGAAACGTTACGGCGTATTGGGCAATTATATTCCGGCATTCGGTCAAATTATGGGACTGATGCAGTATGACCTGTTTCATATTTATACCGTAGATGCCCATACCTTATTGTTATTGCGTAATTTGAATCGCTTTAAAGAACCCGAATTCGCCAAAGACTTCCCTGTGGTCAGTTCGGTGTTCCAGCGTCTTCGACGTCGCGACATTGTTTATCTGGCTGCTTTATTCCATGACATTGCCAAAGGTCGTGGTGGTGACCATAGTGAGCTGGGTGCAGAAGATGCAATTGCATTCTGTCGAACCCACGGCTTTACCGAACGTGAATGTAATCTGGTGGCCTGGCTGATTCAAAATCACTTGCTGATGTCGATGACGGCACAGAAAAAAGATATTTCCGATCCGGATGTGGTGCAAGATTTTGCCCAAAAGCTGGGTGATATGGAGCATCTGGATTATCTGTATGTACTTACCGTTGCCGATATTAACGCGACCAATCCAAAACTATGGAACACTTGGCGCGCATCCTTGATGCGTCAGTTATATACCCATGCGCGTGATGTCATACGTACCGGTCTGGGTCATCCGGTGGATTATCAGATGCTGATTGAAGACACCAAATTTGCTGCCAGTGAAATGCTGGTTAATGACTTTGCACTTGAAGAAGTAGAAAAAGTCTGGCAAGAACTCGGTGATGAATATTTCATTAAAGAATCAGCCGATGAAATTGCCTGGCATACCCGTGCCATTTTGCAACATGGCAATAATCCGGAACCTCTGGTATTGATGCGTGCCCATCGTCAGTCAGCACAAGATGCAGTACAGATCTTTATTTACACTCAGGATCAACCCAATTTATTTGCCACTACCGTGGCGATTTTTGATCGGATGAATCTGGATGTGCAAGATGCACGGATTATTACTGCATCAACCGCCTTTAGTCTGGATACCTATGTAGTGCTTGACCGTTTTGGCACCTTGCTCACCGACCCGGAACGTGAAGAAACCGTGATTGAGGCTTTGGTTAAAGCTTTAAGCCAATCGGACAAATATCCTGGTCTGATGCAACGTCGTATTCCACGCCAATTACGCCATTTTGATATTGAAAATACCGTGGATATCACCCTGAATGCTGCACTTCAACAAAACATGGTTGAAATTTCAACGCTCGACCATCCGGGTTTACTTGCCAAAGTAGGTGGTTTATTTATGATGCAAGGTTTAGATATCCATTCTGCTAAAATTGCGACCTTGGGTGAGCGTGCAGAAGATATTTTCTTTGTCACTAAAAAAGATGGCATCCCAATGTCCGATTCAGAAGCTAAAACTTTTGCTGCTCAATTGAAGTTAGCACTGGATGAAGCCTCAAATCTTGTCTCTGGCCAACATTAACTTAAAATTTACGCGGTACCGATTTCATGAACTCAAGTTTGTCATTATTGCATCCTTATCCTTTTGAAAAGTTAAATAAACTTTTTCAGGGTATTCAACCTGCAGATTTACCACTCATTCCATTATCGATTGGTGAGCCAAAGCATCCTGCACCAGAGTTTGTGAAACAGGCCATTATTGACAACTTCAAGCATTTATCGACTTATCCGAACAGTAAAGGTTTGCCTGAACTACGTCAAAGCATTGCCAACTGGTTAACCCGTCGCTTCAAGCTCAACAGCATTAGCGCTGAAAATCATGTTCTGCCTGTATCCGGAACGCGTGAAGCCATCTTTTCTTTTGTTCAGGCTTTAGTCAACCGCGAAGATGCACCTTATGTGGTGATGCCGAATCCTTTCTATCAAATTTATGAAGGGGCAACCTTGCTTGCCGGCGCAAAACCGTACTTCATCAACTGCACTGAAGAAAACAATTATCTGGGTGATTTTGATGCCGTCCCTGCAGAAGTGTGGGAAAAAACCGCATTATTGTTTGTCTGCACACCGGGCAATCCTACCGGTGCGGTATTGTCAAAAGAGCAATTTAAAAAACTGATTGCACTTTCAGACCAATATAACTTTGTGATTGCTTCAGATGAATGTTATTCGGAACTCTGGTTTGACCAAGCACCCGTAGGCTTGCTTGAAGTTTGTGCTGAAATTGGTCGTGATGATTACAAAAACTGTGTCGTATTCCACTCCCTTTCCAAGCGTTCAAACTTGCCGGGCATGCGTTCAGGCTTTGTCGCAGGTGATGCAGCCTTACTGAAACCTTATTTGCAATATCGTACCTATCATGGTGCTGCCATGCCAGTTCAGCACCAACTGGCATCTATTGCCGCTTGGGATGATGAAGCACATGTGGAAGAAAACCGTAAGCTGTACCGTGCCAAATTTGAATTATTCCAGAATGAGCTGGGGCAATTATTGCCACTAAAAAAACCGGATGCAGGCTTCTATTACTGGCTAAAAGTGGACAATGATGAAGCATTTGCCAAAATGCTGATGGAAAAAGCCCATATTAAAGTTCTGCCGGGCCGTTATCTGTCTCGAGATACTGAACAAGGCAATCCGGGTGAAAATCATGTCCGTATGGCATTGGTTGCCGATATCGCACAATGTGAACAAGCGATTCAGCGTTTGAAAGCCATTCTTTAATGGGTTAGATAAGCAATAAGATCAACTATTATCCACTGCTACAGCAGTGGATAATTTTTTGAACATCCACTTAAACCCAGCAGATAAAATGAGAAAGGGCGATCCATGAATCGCCCTATATGTTTTTTATTATCAAAATTACTGGGCTAAAGCCGCTTCAATATCCCTTTCCAGATCTTCTGGTTTAGTGGTGGGAGCATAGCGATTAATCACTTGACCTTTTTTATTAATTAAAAACTTAGTGAAATTCCATTTAATACCATTGCCCAATACCCCTTTACTATTATTGGTTAAATAGCGAAAGATGATGTGTGCTTCAGGTCCTTTGACATCCACTTTGGCAAACATCGGGAAATTCACGCCATAATTTTTTTGACAGAATGCACCAATCTGTTCATTGGAACCCGGATCTTGCCCACCAAACTGATTACAAGGAAAACCCAAAACTTCTAATCCCTGATCTTTGTATTTTTCATACAACTTTTCAAGACCTGCGAACTGGGGAGTAAAACCGCATTTACTTGCAGTATTTACGATCAATAAAACTTTGCCCTGATAATCGGCAAATGATTTATTTTTTCCATCTAACAACTCAGCCTCAAACTGATAAATGTTGGTCATGGATATGTTTCCTCATCATTTTTTTCTTGTGTTTTTAATTCTAAAGAAGCTGAATTAACGCAATAGCGCAATCCTGTAGGTTGTGGGCCATCTTCAAAAACATGCCCTAAATGCGCGCCACAATGATGGCAAACAATTTCCGTTCTGACCATACCATGGGTCGAATCCTGATGTTCTTCAACAGCTGAACTATTTACAGGACGATAAAAACTTGGCCAGCCACTGCCGCTGTCATATTTGGTTTCGGAAGAGAATAATTCTTCGCCACAACAACGGCAAAGATAGGTTCCTGTTTGCTTAGTATTCCAGTACTTACCGGTAAATGCTGGCTCCGTCCCCTTTTGACGTGTAATACGGAATTCTTCAGGTGATAACTCTCTTTGCCATTCTCTGTCTGATTTACTGAGTTTTCCCATGATTACGCACCTTTCTATCTTGCTATTTAAAATAGGATAATCCTATATTTACGTGATTCATTTTAAAAATTCTAGTCTTTATTTAACATTTTACAAAAGACATATAATATCTAAAAAAGCAAAAAGTAAGCAAAAATAAAAAACAAAGTAAGCATTTTATTTATTAAATGCTTTTTTGTGAGCAAATTTAGTGGTAGGCTTAGTACCATTCTTGCTCAGGATTAAAAAATGTCGCAAAAAAAGAGCGTAATTTTTAAAAATCTACTACCTGTAATTAAACAGTATCAACAGCTAGGATTTACGCATGAAAAAATTGTTGCTTTACTAAGAGATGAACATAATCTCGATCTAGTCACAACTGAGACATTTAAAAGTTATTTATATCGTTATGCAAAAGTGACCTCCACTCTTTCCGAGAACATCAAAATGCCGAACACTTTCCAAACCCCTCGCGAAATTAAAAAATCGTCTAAGCTCGAGCATGTATGCTACGACATTCGCGGACCTGTGTTACGAGCGGCCAACGAAATGGAAGAGGCCGGGCACAAAATTATTAAACTGAATATCGGAAACCCAGCCCCATTTGGTTTCGAAGCGCCGCAAGAAATTATTAATGATGTCGCTTTAAACCTGCCTAATGCTGTTGGTTATACCGACTCAAAAGGGATTTTCCCTGCGCGTAAAGCCATTTGCCAGTATTACCAGCAAAAAGGCATTCTCAACATGCATGTCAACGATGTGTATGTAGGTAATGGTGTATCTGAACTGATCGTGATGGCGATGCAAGGCTTGCTGGATGATGGCGATGAAATGCTGGTGCCAATGCCAGACTATCCTCTCTGGACAGCTGCGGTAAACCTGTCTGGCGGTACTGCAATTCACTATAAATGTGATGAAGAAAACTTCTGGTATCCGGATATTGCGGATATGGAAAGTAAAATCACACCAAATACCCGCGGTATTGTGATTATTAATCCCAATAACCCGACCGGTGCGGTCTACCCACGCCATATATTGCAACAAATCGTTGATCTTGCAAAAAAATATGACCTGATTTTATTTGCTGACGAAATTTACGACAAAATCATTTACGATGGCATTGAACATGTCGCGGTCGCCGCACTTGCAGGTGACCAGCTTTGTATTTCATTTAATGGCTTGTCTAAAGCCTACCGTATTGCCGGCTTCCGTTCAGGCTGGATGGCCATTACCGGTGATAAATCACGTGCAGCAGACTACATTGAAGGTCTGGACATGTTGGCATCTATGCGCCTATGCGCCAACCATCAGGCACAATATGCCATTCAAACTGCATTAGGCGGCTATCAGTCGATTAATGACCTGATCCGTCCGGGCGGCCGTTTATACGAGCAACGCAATATTGCATGGGAAATGTTAAATGACATTCCAGGGGTAAGTTGCGTAAAACCTGAAGGTGCCATGTATTGCTTCCCTCGTCTTGATCCTGAAATTTATCCAATTCAAGATGATGAAAAATTCATGCTCGATTTATTGCGTGCTGAAAAAGTGTTACTGGTGCAAGGAACCGGTTTCAACTGGCCTACTCCAGATCATTTCCGTGTGGTGTTCTTGCCTGCCGAAAATGAACTTCGTGAAGCGATTGGCCGCTTAGGTCGTTTCCTTTCCAAAATGCGTTAATTTCCTAGTTTCCCAAGTAGATAAAAAAACCGCGTTATAAAACGCGGTTTTTTATGGCTGTTTTTTAATCCTTCAGCGGATTACCAAACTGTTTTAAATATGCAATGCCCAATTGCCGCGAGCCCTGATTATTAATATGGTTCGTGTCTTTATTTCGATATAAAGGCACATTATTGATCATAATTTTACACTCTTGCTGATTACACATCGCCTTGGTTGGGTCAATGATTTTCAAGTGAGGGTATTTCAGTTTCGCTTCGGCAACAATTCGATTAAATTTCATCAGTTGTGCCTCATAATTTTTTCTAGACACAGTACATTGGGCATCGGTATTTAAAATTTCGTTGCGAAGATTACAATCGGCAGGTACCCCATCTTGATCTAAGCGAGGTACATCATTCAGCAAAATGACTTGATCACTGGACTGATAAGCGATTTTCAAAGTCTTCATAAAACCAGCTTTGAATATCTCCTCATTTGAATGATGAATGCCATCTTCAAGTTTCACTTCATGACCAAAATACGGTACATATGAACCCGCTAAAATAATGGTTGGATAATGCGTTTTTGCAAGATGTGCGGTAATGGCCTCATTTCTTAATTTAAACTCGCTCAGCTCTTCCCAAGCGTTGAAATTGGCATCCAGACGCTGTACCCCGGGTAAATAAAAAGTCGAACTTTGAGTGACATCATAGCCGCGCAAATTGGCATCTTTAGCCCATACATCTAGCATCGCGGTATAAGCATTGGCATGAGAATCACCGAGCAATAAAAAATCTATGTTGGCTTTGGCTTTGCCCAATACACAATCATCCTGATCCGGTAAAGCTTCCGGATCTTCAATATCCATACATTTATTTCGAATTACATGCGCAAATGAATTCAGTGCCTGTTGCTTGATATAAATAGACTGCGGAAACCTGTCTGGAAAACCTTTATTAATATTGATAGTCTTGGCAATGGCAATAAAACTCAGGGCTGGCACCAGAAAACCGATGATAATCACTTTATAATTCGCTGCCATGACAAAATGTTTGCTGGGTTTTTCAATAAGCTGATAAGTTAAAAATGCCAATATGATGGACAATACTACAATCACGGCCTGATTTTCTGCGTTTAATGGCCGCATATAAATGCCGAATAACACAATAATGGGCCAGTGCCATAGATACAAAGGATAAGAAATTCTTCCAATCCAGGTACTGAAACGATTACTCAGTAATACATTACTTGAAGGTGAACATTGGCCTAAATAAATGATCAATGCTGTCGCCAAACACGGAATGAGGGCCATTGCTCCAGGGAATGGCGTCTGTTTGTTAAAATACACTGCTGCCGTAAACAATGTGATTAAAGCTAGCCAAACCAGACTTTGCAGTATTTTTTTTGGCAGTTTGAGCTGTGGCAAGAAACCAATCAATGCACCAATGAGCAACTCGAAGGCACGAACCGGCATACTGTAATAGGCCTTCTCTGCATTTTGAGTTAATTTGTGCTGGGCATAAAGCAATAAGGTTATGATTAATGTCGTGACGATCGCCCAGGTATATTTACGCGATACTTTTCCTACAAACAGCAATAACAACAAGGGCCAGAAAATATAGAATTGCTCTTCTACCCCAAGCGACCATAAATGCAATAAAGGAATCCCTTCGGCAGTCTGGCTAAAGTAATCGCCCACTTCATTGCGCATATAGATATTTGCCATCAGCAAGGTGGCATACATGACACTATCAAAATATTGGGTTAGATCTCCAGGCAGCATGACCTGCCAGGCAATGATGCTCACAACGCTGAGTACGGTAAAATAAGCCGGTGCTAAACGTACCACACGCTTCTTGTAAAATCGTGCGATAGAAAACCGTTTGGATTGAATCTCGTGCGTTAAAATGATGGTAATTAAATAACCTGAAATCACGAAAAAGACATCGACACCAATATATCCTCCAGAAAAGAAAGACAATCCGATATGGTTAAAAATCACCAATAAAACGGCGATAGCCCTTAAGCCATCAATATCAGCGCGATATGAAAAATTCATAATTCAAACAAGTACAATAAAGTAGCGGCATTGTATGCCTTTATTGAAAAAATTCAATTTTCAAAATAAAGGATTATATGTCCCATAATGCTATAAAAGTAGTCTTAAATATTACTTAATAACGCGTGTAATCATGTTTTTATAGTGTTGATTCGTTTTGATCCTATTCATTATTGGATACTCATGTTATTTATTGTGATGAATTAACACGAAATAGCTGCGAGCACATGGATGTCCTCAAACAATATCAAGCTCAGTCTTTTTTTATGCCTCAGTATGTGCTTGGGGATTGGTATTTTACGTTTCTCCTATACCGCGCTGTTACCCGGCACACGTGAAGCTTTCGGCTGGTCAGTGGGTTTTGCCAGTATTTTAGGCAGTGCCAATTTATTGGGCTATTTAATCGGTGCTTTTGCAGCCATGCGATTGCCCCCAAATAAAAGTATGACCCTATACATTCAAATAGCAGCAATTGCCGGCATGTTCAGTTTAATGTGCTGTGCTTTCGCAAGTTTTCCGCAGGTCTGGTATATCGTGTGGCGTGTGATTTCGGGGATCAGCGGCGGCCTATTGATGATTCTATCCCCGAGTGTAGTGGCGCAGTGCTGTGAGATTCAGGACCGTTTTAAAATCAATTTTATCGGCTTTAGCGGGATTGGTATTGGAGTATTATTAGCTACACTGTTCCTGCCTTATCTGGATCAGATTTCCATACAGACAGCCTGGCTTATTTTATGTGGCTTCGCGCTGATTATTTGTGTTGGCTTAAGTCTTTTACTCCAACAATTTAAACATCATCTGTCTGCACAAACAGTTCAGACTCAATCTAAAACCCCACTGAATACGCTCTTTTATAGCTTGCTGATTGTGTATGCCTGTAGTGCATTTGCCTATATTCCACATTCATTGTTCTGGATTGATTATCTCAGCCATGAACTGGGGCTGAATCTGTTCTGGATCAACTTTAACTGGATTCTTTATGGCTTAGGCAGTGCTTTAGGCGCTTTTGCTGCTTACTCACTGGCAAGAAAATTTGGCAATTTTACTGCCCTGAAAATTTTGTATAGCCTGTACATCCTGGCAATTTTTATTGCCACTTTAAACACCAGTCCGCTACTCACTTTTGCCTCTTCCTTTTTTACCGGCATGCTGAATCCGGCAGTGGTCTTTCTAACTTCTTATACCATCCTGCAACTGTATGGTCTGGCATATAAAAAGCTCTGGAGCATTGCTACACTCAGTTTTGCATCAGTGCAGCTGATTGGCGGATTAAGTTTTAGTGTCCTGCAACATTTCGGTGTGACTTATCATCAACAATTTATCTTGGCTGCAGTGGTTCTATTATTAGGAACCTTGCAATTGGCCTGGAATACTCGCCCGGCTAAATTCAAGATCAGTGAGCAAACATAACCTGTTTTTATTCAGGAAGATGGCACTAAATATGGATAAGGATTAATGGCACCTTGTCCTTGCATATAGATTCCATAATGCAAATGTGATGGCGTATTTTTGGCATTACCGCTATTGCCTACATAACTAATCACTTGACCGGCTTCCACCCAATCTCCTGCCTGGATCTGGTCTGCATAATCATCTAAATGGGCATAATAATGCCTGCTTAAATCCGGCCCCATAATCCACACCACTTTTCCGCCCAAATGATTGCTTCCTACCTGCAATACAATGCCTTGAGTGGTGCTATGTACAGCTGTTCCTCGTTTGGCAAAAATATCGACACCCTCATGCTTGCGCCCTTCGCTACGCGCTGTACCCCAGGTGTCCTGTATTTGTCGGAGTTTAATATTTTCCACTGGAATTGGCAGCTGTGCAGGCAAATCTGTTTTTTGTAATTGCATATATAAAATGGGATAATGCATGCCTGCTGCATCACCGGATGCTGAGGGCTGACAGCCGGAAATAAGCATAAAGGTCACAATCAGGCTTATGCAGACTATCTTGCTAACCATGTTTTGATGCTGGAACATAAAGTCTAAGCATTCATCCTATTTTTCAGATTTCATCATAGGGTTTCACTCTTGGTTAATGAAATAAGTTTTCTGTAAGCATAAAAAAACCCGCGACATGCGCAGGTTTTTTCTAGCACATTCTTAAGTCATATGACTTATTCCATATTGTTAATGACTGCTTGACCAAATTCCGAACAACGTAACAAAGTCGCGTCCGGCATTAAGCGTTCAAAATCATAAGTCACGGTTTTATTGGCAATCGCACCGGAAATACCCTTGATGATCAAGTCAGCCGCTTCAGCCCAGCCCATGTCACGAAGCATCATCTCAGCAGAAAGGATGATTGAACCCGGGTTTACTTTGTCTTGCCCAGCATATTTCGGTGCAGTTCCGTGAGTCGCTTCGTACATCTGGATTGCACCACCGATGTTTGCACCAGGAGCAATACCAATACCGCCCACTTCTGCTGCAAGCGCGTCAGAAATATAGTCGCCATTCAGGTTCAGCGTTGCGATGACTGAATAATCAGCAGGACGCATCAGGATTTGTTGCAAGAACGCATCAGCAATTACATCTTTAATAATAATATCTTTACCATTTTTAGGATTTTTGATTTTAACCCATGGACCACCGTCCAGAAGTTCACCACCAAAACGCTCCATCGCGATTTCATAGCCCCATTCTTTGAACGCACCTTCGGTGTACTTCATGATGTTGCCTTTGTGAACCAAAGTCACGCTTGGCTTGTCATTGTCGATCGCGAATTGAATGGCTTTACGAACCAGACGTTGCGTACCTTCTTTAGAGACCGGTTTAATACCGATCCCACAGTTCTCTTCAAAACGGATTTTGGTTACACCCATTTCTTCTTTCAGGAATTTGATAATTTTTTTAGCTTCTGGTGAATCTGCTTTCCATTCAATACCCGCATAGATATCTTCAGAGTTTTCACGGAAGATGGTCATGTCAGTCAATTCTGGGTGTTGAACTGGAGAAGGCACACCTTCAAACCAGCGCACTGGACGTACACATACGTAAAGATCCAGTTCCTGACGCAATGCTACATTGAGAGAACGGATACCACCGCCAACGGGAGTAGTTAATGGACCTTTAATAGAAACAACGAACTCACGAAGTGCTTCAAAAGTTTCTTCCGGCATATAAGTACCGTAGATTTTATCTGCCTTTTCGCCGCAATATACTTCCATCCACTCGATCGAACGTTTGCCACCGTAAGCTTTTTGCACCGCAGCATCTACAACTGCTTTCATTGCTGGGGTAATATCCACCCCAATACCATCGCCTTCAATAAAAGGAATAATAGGATTGTTTGGAACATTGAGTGACAAATCTGCATTTACGGTAATTTTGCTACCATCTACAGGAACAACGATCTTCTTATAACCCATTGTATAGGTTCTCCCTTTGTAGCTCGCGCATATAAAAAATATTTGCCGATTAGGCAATACTTTCATCCTTTCTTAACGCATAATAGTTTAATTGAATTCCACTGTGTTTAAGATTTATACGGGAAATAACAACATTTCCCCATTGAATAAAACTTAACCTTTTTTAGTATTATGTAATTAAAGAAGTTATTTCCTATGAAAATCGTCATTCTCAACAAACCTTATGACGTCCTCTCCCAATTCCGTAAAGACGAAGCGCACATGACCATGGCGGACTTCGTAGATGACCCGACTTTGCGTTTGGCGGGCCGTCTTGATATGGACTCAGAAGGTTTAGTATTTTTAACCGACCACGGCGGTTTAAACCAATACATCACCAATCCGGCCAACAAGAAGTTTAAAACTTATGTTGTTCAAGTCGAAGGTGATGTCACTGAAGAAGCATTAGAACAACTCCGTAAAGGTGTTGAACTGAAAGATGGTATAACTCTTCCGGCCAAAGCCATTAAAGTGCAACAACCAGAATGGTTATGGGATCGTGATCCACCGGTTCGTTTCCGGGCATCTGTACCTACCTCTTGGGTTGAAATTTCAATCTGTGAGGGTCGTAACCGCCAGGTTCGCCGTATGACTGCTGCTGTAGGCTTTCCAACTTTACGTTTAATCCGTACCAAGATTGGCGCTATTGATTTAGTTCAACTGGGTCTTCAGCCTGGTGAAACCAAAGAAATTGAACCTTTGTTATACCCAGACTTTAAAGATGTACCTGCCGAAGAGCCATACCGTTCACGTTCTTATGTGAAAAAACCGGGTGGTACAGGTGGCAAGCCAATGGTTCGCAAGAACAAAGATGGTTCTGTGAAGAAATCGGGGACTAAACGTATCTGGCAAATGGATGAAAGCGAGAAACCGCGTCGTAAGACCAATGGTACGACTCGTCCGAATGCCAAAGCACCACGTGGTCGTGGGCGTGGTCGCGGTTAATTTTAAGTATTCAAATTAAAGCCTACATAAGTAGGCTTTCGTTTAATTACTGTCAAAATTATATTGTCTTAGCGTTGTGTCGAAATTTTCCATAAGTGGGAAGTTAATTTCAAAAACTTCTTCAAACCTATGCCCATATATATTTTCGAATTCAAATATTATTTCAACATCTAGTCCTTTACCTATATAGGCATTCTCAGTCATAAATGGATATTCATTTAGATTTAATAATTTTTCATCAAAAACTTCTATAGCAGATTCATCAAATAAATTTAATGAAATCGATATTGAATCTTGCACTTTTAAAAAATTTTTTAGATCTCTAGTAGACTTCTTATTTTTTACGAATGCTTTAATATTATAGCAATCACCTTTACCAATATTATGTATTTTTAATAATAAGGTATAAGACTCTCCATGCTTATAACCACTTGGAAACCAATATGAAATTTCTGGTCGCTCTTTTTCAAAAGAAGCATGTAAACTTTTCTCATTAATAATTGCTATTTCTTTTTGCTGCTTTACACTTTCTTTCATCTCATCAATTTGCAGCTGAAGAGCTCTTTCCTGCTGTTCTAAAGCCTTGGTGTTTTGATCTAACTGTTTGCCTTGCTGTACATAACCTAATATCAGCCAAAAGAATGCGACTGGGGCAAAAATTCCTGCAAGAAAATCACCAAATTCATTTAGGGATTGAGGAGATTTTAAACCGCCAAAAATCCAAAAAGAAATAATTACAGCCAACCAAACTACTGTAATTCCAATTCCCCAATACAAACTTTTCTTATTCATTTTCTACTAAAAACTCTCACAAAATTTTGATACACGTAAACGTCATCTGCTGCTGTTCGAGGCAGGACGACTTTTATCATTAAAGTTTCTGCGACCCCTTAAATTAGTCATGTACTTTGACGAGTTCAGCAGATGACAATGGTTTTGGTTACTTTTGACGAAACAAAAGTAACTCGAACCGAAGGTTTAGCTTAAATCTAAAAAAATTGAATAGAACTAAATATAAAAAACCGATGCCTAAGCACCGGTTTTACATGAAGTTTAAAGAGTATGCAAATTAAGCTTTCAACCACTTCTCTGCTTTGGCCTGATCTTCAATTTTGAGCTCAACTTCAGTCAATTCAGAACCACCAGCCTGAACTTCAAAAGTCATCAACTCATCACGGCGGAAAGCAAGCAGCGTATAAGTACCCTCTTGTTTTGCATACTTCTCAACAAGTTTAGCTGTCGCTTTCAAGCCATCAATCGCGATAATGACATCATTGGCAGACAATCCTGCTTGAGCAGCTTCACCATCACGGCGTGCAGATTGAACAACAATGCCTTCGGGTTTATCGGCAAGCTTTAAGCCAAATGGCAATGACTTGTCATTTTTAACATTAAAACTTAGACCAAACTCAGGCAGTAATTGATCAAGCGGCAATTCATCTGTAGTATTGATCAAATGATTGATCTGTTCAAGCCAGTTATCACCGGTCAATTCATTACACAATTCAAAGATGGTACGTTCATGTACTTGAACACCATTTTGCGCATTTTTATACAATTTACGCATTAAGGCATCCAGGCTTGAACCGCGTAAACGCAAACCCAAGTCCAGACACAGCGCCACTAAACAACCCTTGTTGTAGTAGCTGGTCCCGGCGTTATTCGAGTTTTCATCCTGACGGTAAAATTTCACCCAGGCATCAAAACTTGAATCGGCAACGCTTTGAATCGCACGTCCCGGGTTTTGTAAGTAGCGGTCTATCTGTGCTTTTAATAATTTCAGATAGGATTCTTGAGAAATCACACCACTACGCAGCAAAATCAGGTCGTCATAATAAGAAGTGAAACCTTCAAAAATCCAAAGCAGCGAAGTGTAGCCTTCTTTGTTTAAATCATAATTGACGAAATTTTCAGGACGAATAAATTTCACCAACCATGAATGGAAATATTCATGACTGCATAGCCCCAAGAAACGCTGATAATCTGCAGACGGTTCATCAGGTTCATCGGCTTTAGGCAAGTCATCCCGTGGAGTAATAAGACTGGTACTGTTGGGATGCTCTAGACCGCCATAACTATTACCAGTTGCCATGGTCATAAAGGTATAGTCGCTAAATGGCGCAGAACCAAACATTGAAATTTCAGTGGCACAGATTTTTTCAATGTCTTGCTGCATGCGCACCGCATTCATGGCATGTTTGCCAGACACTACAAATTCATGCGGAATACCATTGGCTTCAAAGCTAAAGCGCGTTTGCTCTGCCAGCTCGAATGGCGAATCAATCAACTGGGCATAGTTTTCTGCTTTAAGCGTAAACCGACCTTTCACTAAGCTTTTAGAAGCTAAGCCTGTAGCCAGTTGGAAATGTTTCAGCTCATCTGGCAAGAATACTTCCACTTCAACCGCTTTATCTTCCTGTCCTTCTAGTCCCAGGCAGGCACAGGCCGGATTCACATACAGTCGGGTTTGATCGACATAGGCGCCACGTACCGATAAATCATAGGCATAAACATCATATTCCACCGTAATCAGTTCATGATCGGTATTAAACAAGCGCCATTTATTCTTTTCGAATTTCTGGATTTGTAAAATGCGACCATCTTCATCATAAGCACGGACGGATTCAATATGCTTGGAAAATTCACGAATCAGATAGCTTCCCGGAATCCAAGTCGGCAATGACAATACTTGAGTTGGATCAGCGACAAAACGTAAAGTGACATGGAGCAGATGTTGACGATAATCGTCGAATTCGATTTGATAATGCAACATAATGGGCAATATAAAATTTTAAAAACCTAACTTAAGGTTAGCTTAGCATTTTTTTACATTACAATGCTGAACTGTCGCAATTGTCTACAGTTTGGACTAGTCAGCACCCCAAAAAAGGCATAGCATGCCTAAGATTTTTTTGTATGTATGGCTAAGGGATTAGTCAATAAGGAACTTCATTGAAACACCTGATCTACCTCATCGCATCTTTAAGTTTATTGTGCTCCACGATAGTCAATGCGGCATTACTGAACCTTGTTCCTGAAAGTGTTGAAGCTCCAGCTTGGACTATTCTTGATACCCAATCTGGACAAGTGATTGCAGAGCACAATAGCCATGAGCAACGTGCACCGGCATCCATGACCAAAATGATGGTTGCGTATATTGCATTGAAAGAAATTGAAGCAGGTCATTTAAAGAAAGATGAGATCATCACGGCGACACCAGTGGTAAAAATGGTGCAGTGGGATGAGTCGCAGATGTATCTTAAACAAGGTGATCAGATTACTGTAGATCAGCTTCTGGCAGGTCTGGTGGTGATGTCAGCCAATGATGCGGCTGTGACTTTGGCAGAACGCATTTCAGGCAATGTTCCAGCTTTCATCGAACGCATGAATAAGGAAGCCAAAGCCTTGGGAATGAACGATACGCATTTTGCCAATGCGCCCGGCGTGACCATGCCGGACCATTTTTCATCTGCTCATGACATGGCGCTGCTGGGTCAAGCACTGACCATTCACACACCTGAATATTTGCATTATTCAGTGATGCCAAGTTTCAGTTATAACAAGCGTTTTCACCGTGCAACCAACCTGGCGCTCAAATTTGACCCGAGTGTGGATGGTTTAAAAACTGGTTTTACCAAAGCGGCGGGTTATAACCTGGCACTCACTGCACACCGTCCGACCGCTAATCCCACAATGCCTGAACGTCGCCTGATTGTTGTAGTGATGGGGACAAAAAATGCCTTAAAACGTGCTGAAGTTGCCCACACCCTGCTAGACATGGCCTATACCTATACCCGCAATGAAGTAGCAATTAAAGATAAACAGTTAATTGCTGAATTGCCGGTGATTAAATCTACTTTAAAAATGTTTAAGCTGGAAACCAAAAAACCGCAGATTGTGACCACGTCTTTATACGATCAGCCCTATGCCATTGACTTGCAAGCCTATGACACAGCCAATCAACGTATTATGCTGAATACAGGCAATGGCACCATTCAGGCAATCGAACCCTTACAAGAAACCAAAACGCACTTAAATGTGAAAATCAATGAGCAATTGCTTTCTGCTCCGCTTGCCAAAGTCATGCAACTGGCCACTGTACAGGTCTATCAAAATAATCAGCTGATCCGAACCATTGCCATTGAAGATGATGTGCAAATTGAAGAAGCCAATTTCTTGCAGAAAATTGCCATCTGGTTCAAGCAACTGTTTAGTTTATTTTCCAGTGAAAAAACTGAAATCAAAATGTATCCTCTAGGTTAATGAATAGACTTAAGCCAGGTAATCTAACTATCAAATTCATAAAATAATCATTTAGATAAAAGCAATGAATTGAAGATGGCATGTATATGCCATCTTCTTTTTTTGAGCCGAAAATTCATGCTGGATATCATAGAAGCACAAATTCAATACCCCTCAAAACATGCTCAAATTGCCCCAAAGCTTCACTGTGTCATTCAACCATCATCAAATTGCTGGAGTATGACGGGGGGTGAATCAAGATGCGTTGTTTTATGACCAGAAATACAGTTTCAATGAAAAAATTGTATTGAAATTAGAAAAACCATCCCCACTATTAAAAAAACGCCATAAAAGTATGGAAAATGCAGATTTTTGCTAAATTTAGTCTACAAAATTCGCTTTTCACTTTATTATGTACCCTTAAAAAATTGAATGGATCAATAACATGACTGCTATTGCAAATGACCTCGTAGTTTCTTTCCACTACACGTTGACTAACGCAGAGGGAGAAACTCTCGACCAATCACAAGGTGAGCCACTTGCATATTTGCACGGTGCAGGCAACATCATCCCTGGTTTAGAAAACGCTTTAGTAGGCAAAACTGTTGGTGAAAAATTCACTGTTAACGTTCCTGCTGCTGAAGGTTATGGCGAATACAATCCTGACCTAGTACAAGAAGTTCCAGCTAAAATGTTCCAAGGTGTAGACAACATCCAACCTGGTATGCAATTCCAAGCTCAAACTGACGATGGCGTTCAAATCGTTACTGTTAAAGCGGTTGAAGGCGAGAATATTGTTGTAGATGCAAACTTCCCACTTGCTGGTCAAGATTTAACTTTTGAAGTTGAAATCGTTGAAATTCGTGAAGCTTCTGCTGAAGAATTAGAACACGGTCACGTACACGGTGCAGGTGGTCATCACCACTAAGATCGGCACCGGTCAGAAAAGGCAAAGTTTTTACTTTGCCTTTTTTATTGCCTTGAATTTTTGAGTGCAAATGGATTAGGCAAAAAAAATTCCGTGTATGACATATTATAAGAACAGATTTATAACTGGCTGATGTGTTTTAAGCGCTGCATATCGAGAATTCGAATCTGGCTATAATTCCACTCGACAATGTGTTGTTGGATAAAATATTGCAGTTGCTTATTTAAAGTTTGACGCGACACATTCAGTAATTCGGCAAAATCCTGCTGGCTCATTTTAAATTGAATAGTTGAATGGGTCTGACTTAGGGGCGTTGCCTGCTGTCCCAAGATGATTAAATGTCGCGCAATTTTTTGATTGATACTCGCGGTTTGCAGATAACGGTTTTTCTCCATTAGGCCATACATCCGTTCACTCAGTAATTGAATAATCTGCCACATGGCTGGTGGCTGCTGTTGTAATTGTGCCAGAAAAACCTGACCTGAAATCACCGCGACTTCAACTTGCTCTACGGCATAAAAATCGAAATTTAGCGGTTTTTGCTGTAAAAATGGCACTAAATTAAACACTGAATACATTTTCACATAGTCACTGACTTTAAACTCGCCATCACTGAGCAACCAGCCAATCTGCATCCGTCCAGACAGCAACACATAAATATCATCCAGTTTTTGCTGATAACGCAAAATCTGCTGTTGCGGTAAAAAACGCAGATATTTCACCTGCTGCAATAAAGTTTGATGGGATTGTGCTGTGAATCCAGAAAAGACCGCATCCTCTTCAAAGATCTGCTGTAATTTGTCTGCGCGACTGAGCATGGGAATTTATCGATCTCATACAAATAAAAAACCTAGTACAGCAGATACTAGGTTCTTGATATCTTTAGACCAACCAATTTTTAGCGCTATGTATATCTCGAATTTAGATCAATCTGATTCAACACAACGTAATTATATAGTTTTGATTAAGATGCTTTTTCCAGAATTTGACCATTTTCAAAAGTAAAATTAGAAATGTCCTGTTTTACCACTTTCTTTAAGTTCACGCTTGGACGATCATCCACCCCAACCGGGATATCGCCTTCAATGGTGACACGGCGTACCACACGCAGGTCATCGCCATAATCGTTGATTGCACGGTGTTGTGTGGCACGGTTATCCCAGATTGCAACATCTCCTACGCTCCAGCGCCAACGCACGATGTTCTCCAAATTTACTGCATAGTCTTGGAAAAGTTCAAATAAGCGACGTGAATCTTGGCTGTTATAACCGACAAAGCGTTTGAAGAAGTGCCCCAACAACAAGGTTTTCTCTCCGCTTTCAGGATGTACCCGCACCAATGGATGCTCTGTTTCATATTCGGTTGAATTGAATAGTGCACGATATTTTTCAGCATCAATGCGTGAATTGGTCGTCACTTTAGAGGCATAGTCATAATCATTGCTATGCACAGCACGCAAGCTGTCTGCCAAAATTTTCAGTTCTGCTGGCAAATCATTATAAGCAGATGTGGTATTTGCCCAAACGGTATCACCACCTGCCGCCGGTGCAACGATGCTACGTAAAATGGAAGCCTTTGGATAGTCTTCAATAAAGCTGATGTCGGTATGCCAGGTATCGGCACGTCCGCCACGTGAATCCAGCTCAAGTACATGTGCTGTTCCACTTTTTACCGGTACGGTTGGGTGGTTTAAAGGCTTACCTAATAATGCAGCAAAACCCTCTTGCTCATCATCGGTTAAATGTTGCTGGTTTTTAAAGAAGATTGCCTTGTACTTGACCAAAGCGTGATTAATTTCATAGACCGTGTCCTGATCTAAATTTGAAGAGAGTTTGATCCCTTCAATTTCCGCACCAATACGGCCGGTAATCGGTTTGACCTGAATATGCTGATACTGGTAATTCGGATCGTATGATTTTGTCTGAGTTTGGCTCATGGCTATTCCTTATATTTCAATTGTTATTGCAAGGTTGTGTTGTTGAAATACAGTCTGCCCTTAAATCGTGATAAACACTGTCAAACGTTTGACAGTGAACAGCACAATACGTTCTGAAGTTTTGAAGATTTCTGATTTAGGGTTTAAAGCTTAGATCTATCAACTGTGGAACCAAATGAATACTTAAACAATCACAAGCCATTAAAAAACATAAATAATTCTCGAATTTTAAAATTGAATTATTTATGATCGAGTCAAAACATAAAGAATGTCACTTGATGAATGAATGGAACGTTTCTTTCACAATACCATGTATGCAGCACGCTGGATTTTAGCCCCGGTCTATTTTGGGCTTTCATTTGCACTGCTGCTGTTGGCGATTAAATTCTTTCAGGAAGTCTGGCATGTTTTGCCGCATATTTTGCAATATTCTGAAGCCGACTTAATTCTGGTGATTTTATCTTTGGTCGATATGACTATGGTCGGTGGCCTGATTGTGATGGTGATGTTTTCCGGCTATGAAAACTTTGTTTCACAACTGAAAATTCAAAATGAAGATACCCGCCTGAATTGGCTTGGAAAAATGGATGCCAACTCGCTTAAACTAAAAGTTGCAGCATCTTTTGTCGCCATTTCATCCATTCATTTACTGCGCATTTTTATGGACGCTAAAAATATTCCGAATGACAAAATCATGTGGTACATCATTATGCATCTGACCTTTGTGTTCTCTGCATTTATGATGGGATATCTAGATAAGATCAGTAAACACTAATTGTCCCATTCAAATATTCAAAGCCCCTGAGTTGGGGCTTTTTCTCACCAAGACGATAAAACTTGATTATAGATAATCACCTTCACGCTCGGGTTGATACAACACGCGTTCTATTTTAACTTTCATAATGTGACCATCTGGCTGCGGCCATTCTATTTCCTGACCTTCAGCCAAGCCTAAAATGGCAGCACCGACTGGTGCAAGTACATTGACCTGCCCTTTCTCACCGAGAAAATCATGCGGATAAACCAGGGTAATTGTTGTGGGTTCACTTGCAGGCGCAATGATAATGGATACCCGTGCATTCATCGTCACCACGTTTGCCGGCATATCTTTCGGAGCAACCACTTCAGCACGTGCAAGCTCATCTTCCAGATGCTGCATCGTGGGTGTCAGTTTAGATTGATGCTCAAGCATGGTTTCTAAACGTTCAAGATCTTGTTGTGAAATAACAATTGTGGGTCTTTGCATATTAAAATTCCTCTTTTTCCACTTTTTTTCATTCAGTAATAATAAGGCTAACTATTTAGTTGATTTATAATTTATTTCAAGTATACATATGTATATAAATAATTACTCAACAAGAATAATACGATGTCGCTTACTGAACTTCATTCAGCAGTGGAGCCTAGCTCTCACGATTTTATGCAGAATATTCGCAGTCATTTTCAAATTCCAGAACACCAACATGAATTTTATATTGCTTCTGCACTTAAAACCGTTAATTTTGATGGTACATTTGCCAGTTTTGAGCGACTGGATCAGCTATTTACAGCATTTAAAAAGCAAATAGGTACACAAACTTCAGATTTTGTTGAAGATCCGCTAAAACTGAATACAGTCTACTTGATCGCCAGTTATATAGGACAATTTATCAGCCAGAAATTGGGCTTTGATGAAAAATGGCAAAATTTTGAAGAGTTACAAAGCAATTTTATAAAATTCCGCGATCGTCCCAATAACTTGGTACATAGCTATGCGCTGAATTGCAATAATCAAATTATTTTACCGCTGCACTATGTGGCAAAGCATTTTTGTGAAGATGATTTACCGCTCAGCATCAGCCAGGAAATTGAAGCAATTATTTTGAATTATCAAATTATATTTGCAGATGAACGCCATAAATTTACTGAACAAATGCACGATTTACAAAGCATGTATTTCAAAGCTTATCCACTCTTTTGCGGCTCTGCTTTTCAAAATCTGATTCAAATCTCCAATCTTGACCATAGCATTTCCAGTCTGGATCGTTTAGATGATCTGATGCGCGAAATTCGCCAGAATTATATGGTTTCAGTTGATAAATTCCTGGAAGACGATGCCAATTTTTTCTTTATTTTGTTTCTATCTGCTTATGTTGGACAAGTCATTGCTGAGCAGGCTGAAACTTCGCTACGCTGGTTCCGTCCTGAGCAAGTCAGCCAGATGCTGGGGCAGCAAATCTCGGATGCTTTAACTACCTGTCGGATTGCCCAGATTAATGCCTCGATTTTTTTTGTGACCCAGCATATTTGCCAGTTTTTATTTGAACCGGTCATCTCTGAATCAAGTAAACAATATGTTTTAAATGCCCTGCAAACCATCAAAGCTACCAGAAATCCTATTTATTTGGCGGAAGATATGCAAAAAACCAATAGCAATTTACATCAATCACCATTTTATGATGCTTTATATCGTGCAGGTCAGTTATGCCATTTTTTGTTGCTGCATATTCACGGAATGGTTCCTCGTACCTCTCCCGAGCAAAGCCTGACACCCACCAGTTTTCCACCGGGTCATACCTTTTTTAGCTATATGGAAGGGCCGGATGGACCATTAAGGCAGCTGGATAGCAACCCTGAAAAATATCCCTATAATGTGCTGGGTTATGAAATGTATGCTTGCCTCCCGCATGTACGAACCGATGCCATTTCCCTGCATGTACGTAATTATGGCGAACAGCATATGAATATTCATTTGGTCATACCCTTTTTTCAGGTATTTGACTATCGTGGTTTTTGTATTTTGCAGCCTTATTTTCTGAGTAGCGATGCAATCACCAGCAAAAATTTACCTGAGATTTATCATGCAATGGGCGCATTTTATAAAGGTATTCAAGATAGCGAACAAAAACGCCCAGCCACTTCCCAAATTTGGGCACAATATTACAAACCGGGTAAATTCCCTTATCCAAAAGCCATGCAACAGAACATTCCACAACTGGTGTCATAAAAAAATGCAAAAAAAAGCCTCCATACAGGAGGCTTTTTTAAGTAAGAAACTTATTTTGCGTAAACAGGGAATTTAGCGCATACAGTTTCAACTTTCGCTTTAACAGCGTTAATTACAGCTTCGTCACCTTTGGCATCCAGGATGTCAGCGATCCAGCCAGCAAGGTCACGTACTTCAGCTTCACCGAAACCACGCGTTGTAACAGCTGGAGTACCGATACGGATACCAGAAGTCACGAACGGAGAACGTGGATCGTTAGGTACAGAGTTTTTGTTCACAGTGATGTGAGCAGCACCCAACCAGGCATCAGCTTCTTTACCTGTGATGTCGCCTTGTTTGATTAAAGACAATAAGAACAAGTGGTTTTCAGTACCACCAGAAACAACGTCATAACCACGCGCGATTAATACTTCAGCCATTGCTTTCGCATTAACCACGACTTGTTTTTGGTATTCTTTGTATTCAGGAGCCATTGCTTCTTTAAAGCAGATTGCTTTAGCAGCTACAGCATGAACCAATGGACCACCTTGGTTACCCGGGAATACAGCTGATTGTAATTTTTTCTCGATTTCTTCGTTTGCTTTCGCAAGGATTAAACCAGAACGTGGACCACGCAGTGTTTTATGGGTAGTGGTTGTAGTTACGTCAGCAATTTGAACTGGGCTTGGGTAAACGCCAGCAGCAACCAAACCTGCTACGTGAGCCATATCTACAAATAGGTAAGCGCCAACTTTGTCCGCGATTTCGCGGAAACGTTGCCAGTCTACAATTTGGCTGTATGCAGAGAAACCAGCAACGATCATGCGTGGTTTGTGTTCTACAGCTAAACGTTCAACTTCTTCGTAATCGATTTCACCAGTTTCCGGGTTTAAACCGTATTGAATAGCATTATAAGTTTTACCCGAGAAGCTTACTTTTGCACCGTGAGTCAAGTGACCACCGTGAGCCAAGCTCATACCCAAAACTGTGTCGCCTGGGTTAAGCAGCGCCAAATAAACAGCTGAGTTAGCTTGTGAACCAGCATGTGGCTGAACGTTAGCGTAGTCAGCACCAAAGAGTTCTTTAGCACGGTCAATTGCCAATTGTTCGATTACGTCTACGTATTCGCAACCGCCGTAATAGCGTTTGCCTGGGTAGCCTTCTGCATATTTGTTAGTGAGTTTTGATCCTTGTGCTTCCATTACTGCTGGTGAGCAATAGTTTTCAGAAGCAATTAACTCGATGTGCGCTTCTTGGCGAGCATCTTCGTTAGCGATTGCCTGAGCAATTTCTGGATCAAATTCAGCAATAGAGATATTGGCAAACATTAGCGAGGTCCTATTAAATTAGGGCTTTTAAGCCGTGCTAAGATTGGCGCGTATTGTAGCATGAAGTTTATAAATATTGAGAATGAACTTTACTCAGTTTTAAATAAAAAATGCTCATGCCTTGAAAAAGCATGAGCATTGATAGTCACATCAAGTTATTGAATTGGCATTAGAGATTTTACATCTGCAATAATATTAGGAATGTTTAAAACATAGACTGATCCATGATCCCACTTCGTTGCACCTGATTCATCCGTCAAATAACGAATACTGGTGTTTTGTTTTATGGCTGAGGAATAAAGGATATCGGTCACTTGTTTAGGAACAGTAGTATCTAGTGATCCCTGATAAATAATAACTGGCGTTGAAACTTTAACTTGAAGGGGCTGCGAATCTTTTTCCAAAAAGGTTTTAACTACAGGAATACTCATAAAATTCATTTGAGTACGTGGGTAATTATTTACTGAACCATTTATAGTCGCGTAATCCTTCATTTCGTTACCAAATTGTTGTCCCAACACGTCATAGCAATCAACTTCTGCATTTTTCGCAATATTATCCGTCGGAAATTTAAAAATCTGACTGTATTGTAAAGTAGGATTTGGATTGCGCAGCCCTGCTGTAATTAATGCGGTAAATGTATCTAAAGACGCCAAAGCTGTAATTTTTTTATTCAGGTCAGTTTCTTTTTCCGCTGCACTTTCCCCACCTGCCAAAACAAGAGGAAGATTGGAAGCTGGAGCGATAGCCACAGTTCCTTTATATACCAAATTAGAGGCACGTGAAGCATATTGAGCTGCCCCTAACGCTGCATGTCCGCCTTGTGAGTGTCCTACTGCCATCCATTGATTAGATACTTTTACCCCCAAATAATTACGTGCAGCAACAACTGCATCAGTAATAGAATAAGCCTCGCTTTTTAAAATTAGGAAAGGATGAAGCTCTTTACCACTTGGCTCGCCCAAGCCTTCATAATCAGGGGCCACCACCACATAACCTGCAGTTAAAAGTTGAGCAATCATTGCTTGAATATAGTTATTCAATGCATTTCGACTCGGTGCACATTGGTCTGCCACGCCAGTGGTACCATGCGCCCAGACCACAATTGGCCAACCTTTTGCAGGTGCCGCTGTTTTCGGTGTAATAACCAATGACGTTGCTTGAACTTCCTTACCATTAACCCCCAACATTTTATAAGTCATCACCACGCTTTCACCCGCCACGCTGGTCATATTTGTTTCGGTATAAGGCGTAGGAGTAGAAACTACGGGGTTTTGGATATCATTGACCGGAATTCCATTATTTGAACTATTGAAGACCGAATCACCATTTCCACTTCCACATGCTGTTAAAAGGATGACCGAACTACTGATAAACATCGTCACTAATGTTTTATTCATGTTTGCATTTCCTTATATATTTTTATTTTAATGATTTAAATAATCACAATTCAAAACTATTACCCTTATTCTTGATTTTAAACAAGGATATTTTCCATTAAACCAGCACAACAAAAATTTATTACTTTTTTTACACACTAACCTATTGATTTTAAAAATAATATTTAAAAACATATTTACAAAAATATAACAATTTAAGTTGTTAAAATATATAAATATTTATTTTAGCAATAGGCTTTTATAAAGTTAACTTGAACAAGTGTTAAAAAATTCATCAAGTAAGCTTGCCTCATTATTTTATATGATTCATTGCTAACAAAAAAATTTATGATTTATATATAAATACTCTTGATCAAACTGATAGTAAGCGCATTCGTAAACTCAATAAATTAAGCCGAAATCAAAGTGACTTTTTACGGTTGCTCAAACAAACCTTTATCAATCCTGACATCGCCATCAAGCAACAACATTTTATTCTTTTAGATCGCGACTCTATACCATATGCGATATTTAAATATCGTGATGGTATTCAAGCTAATTAAATTAATGGATCATGAAGATGGGCTACCTTTGTATCTATATACAGGTCTAATTTCGGGTGATGAATTAAAACCAGACTATTTAAACATCATCTCGGAACTCAAATAATAAATAACAGCTAAAAGTCGCTGTTTTCAGTTTGTCTCCGCATATTTGAAAATGTTAAATTGACTCAAACAATCGCTACGGTTATGGACCAGTCATGCAAGCAATTATTCTCGATACCGAAACCCATACTTTAAATGGACAGCCGATTGAAATTGCGTATGCCCCGATTGAAATCCATGACAGCAAACTCACACTGGATAAGACTAAAATTTTCGACCAGTTGTATAGTGTCGATGAACCGATCTCTTTTGCCGCCATGGCAGTACATCATATTCTAGAATCCGAGCTGGTCGGCCAACCTCACTACAGCACTTTCAGCCTGCCACAGGAAACCACTTATATTATTGGCCACAATATTGATTATGATATTCGTGCCATTGAAAAATGCGGCGTAGATACCAGCAATATTAAAGCCATTTGTACCCTTGCACTGGCACGTTTAGTCTGGCCAGATGCCGAAGCACACAATATTTCTGCACTTATTTACATGATTAGCAAAGGCAGTGAAAAAGCCCGCGAGATGATTAAAAAAGCGCACCGTGCCGATATGGATATTATTTTAACTGCCAATATTTTAATGCATGAAATCCATCATCTAAATATTCAAAGCATTGAAGAACTTTATAATAAATCGGAAGAAGCACGTATTCCCCGTAGCATTAATTTCGGCAAACACCGCGGAACTGCCATCGCGGATTTACCGGCAGATTATAAGCAATGGTTACTTCGTCAGGAAGATCTGGACCCTTATTTGCGTAAGGCACTCGAGAATGCCAATATTGTTACGCCATAATCTTATGATTTGTAATATTTTTTAACATTCCTGTCATGATTAAACCCTACAATCAGCCTTAATTTATTGCAACGTAAATTAAAGCATGACTCAATTTCATAAAACTGATTTAGGCATTGAAAGTTTAAAACAGCGTTCAATGAATCTGAATGCTCGTCAGCGCAGACTATTACTATTGATTGGCACCGATGATTTTGATCTGCTCTCTGAACAATTTAAACGTCGTATTGCCCCGCCAGAATTACTCGAACAATTGCTCGAGATGGGTTTAATTAGCCACCCTGCTCAGCAGCAGATTCAGGAAACACTCGCACCCAATAACCTGAATACAGAAATTGAAACCGGCCTTCCCCTCCAAAGTACTCAACTTAAAGATCACTTTGCCGAACCGATCAGCATTTCCCAATCTTCAATAACGGATTCAAGTGCACAGCAACCATCTCATGAAAATGAAATGCAACTTAGTGCAGAAATACTGGACTTTGAACAAGTTAAACAGCTAATGGTGCAACTGTTACAACAGCACTGCGGTTTAATGGCCAAACAGCTGATCACGCGCATTCTTCAAACTACCGATTTACGCAGTTTAAAACAGTGTCAAATACAATGGATTACCATATTACAGGAAAGTCGCATTGCACCACAGGAATTAAACCGATGCCTCAGCCAGATCAATTTTTCTTTACAGAAACTGATGAGCTGAACAAGCTTAAGAGCTTTTTTATGTCTTATTATTTATTTAAGGTCTTAGCCATTTAGGGAATATTCATTTTTATACTTATAAAACAATAAGATTGGATTTATTTCACTATCGCTAAATTAAACTACAATCAATTGCTTTATTCTAAATAAGACCTTAGCTGAATGGCAAATATTCGCTAAAAGCCCCATATAGTAAATATTTCAGGGGAATTCATGATGACATCCTTACATTATTTAGAATTTCATCCAGCAGACAATCCTATGTACTTAAAAAAAATAGGTAACTGGGTGCTTACATTTTTAAGTCCTCAACAAGACCTGACCCATATTCAACTTGCTATTACCAGTGTATTGCCCCGCCAAGTCAGCGAAAATTTGCAACCGCTTCGGGTCATTATTGAACAAACAGAAGTTGAAAATCGTTGGTTAATCCAGCAAATCATCTGTTATGACAGTACACAAGGCCATGATGAAATTTTTAGTTGTGATGATGCAATTGGAATCAAAGTGATTGAAACCGTTATGCAGGAATTTAATAAATATGATGTAGAGCTAAATTTAATTTAAGCATGGGTCTTTAGCTCACGGCAGTGAGCTTTTTTAATCGTATTGATTTCTTGAAAATATTTATTAAGCTTAGTCTTATTCCATTATAAAAACTCACCTTTACTTATTACTCCTTAAATAAGAAATAAGTGAGTTTTATCTTTCCTCAATGATGTCTGCTGAGCTTTTTTAAATATTTTCACTATTAGACTTCTTTCATAACATACGTTTTATTTATCCATAATTTAGAGATGTTAGATTTCTTGGCAATGTAATTTTTTATAAACAAATAGATGATATCTATTTTAAATATACTGTTCAGAAAATACTTAACTTTTAGAATAAATCATATTAATCAGCCTTAATGATCTAAAGTGAGTGCTGCTATAACCGGACCATTCGCAAAGCGTTTTTGCTCATTAAAATAAGAAAGCCCGCATTTCTGCGGGCTTTTATGTTGGAAGGCTAGTGCTGATTTTTTGTTTCAACCCGAAGGTTGTAAACTCAACAAGCTGTCATTGATCCGTCCAACCACTTTGTAGCGTCTCTCGACCTACTGTATTTTTAATATAAAACTCGAGAAAGAAATAGGCAACCCTACTCAACATTTATACACAGAAATTCAATCAAACTATAATTGTATATTTTATAAATTCGTGCAAAATAGATGCTGTTTTAATATCAGCTGCTTAGATTTATATAAAACCTTGAAATGAGTCTAATACTTATGGCTTTATATCTGCCATTTTCATAATAATGATGATCTATATTTTTTATTTAAAATAAATCAAATCAATAGCATATAATTTCTTTAATTTACAACATCACTCTGTTGAGCTTTGTAAGCCTTTATCTCAGCGAAAATCATTGATCATTTCATCCATTTTTAGTTTTTTATTTCAACTTAAAGGGAGAAGCTGTTTCATATTTTCATCCTCAAAATTTGGGCTAAAAAATAAGGATCAGTTGATTCTTATTTTTCATGGTTCAAGCTTAAATACCCATACACATATATTTAATTTGCAGATAGTCTTCAATACCGTATTTTGAACCTTCACGTCCTGTGCCAGATTCCTTAATCCCACAAAACGGTGCAACTTCAGTTGAAATCAGACCTTCATTAATACCGACCATACCGTATTCAAGCGCCTCCCCAACTTTCCAGGCACGGCTTAAGCTTTCGGTATAGATATAAGAGGCCAAACCAAACTCGGTATCTTTTGCCATTTGGATCGCTTCTTCAATCTGTACTGAATTTGAATACTGGTGCAAGCGGTGCGAAGGTTTCATTTTTAGCCACCAGCATGTCTGGTGTCACATCTGACAATACAGTCGGCTCAAAGAAGGTTTGAACTTAATTTATGATGTTTGCTACCCACTATGACTTTTGCGCCTTTAGCAACTGCATCGGCAATATGTTCTTCGATCTTCTCAACGACTTTTTCATTAATCAAAGGACCTTGTTCCACACCTGCTTCAAAGGCCGGTGCAACTTTTAACTTTTGCACGGCAGCAGCCAATTTTTCCAGGAACTGATCATGAATATTGGCATGTACCAAAATACGGTTACTACATACACAGGTTTGACCGCTATTACGGAATTTAGATGCCATTGCACCTTTTACCTCCCGCTCTAAATCAGCATCTTCAAACACAATCAAGGGTGCATTACCGCCCAATTCCATGCTGACTTTTTTCATGGTGGAAGAACACTGTTCCATCAGCAACTTGCCCACTTGAGTTGAGCCTGTGAAAGATAATTTTTTCACGACCGGATGCGTGGTCAGTACCCTACCAATTTCACGTGAGCTACCCGTTACTACATTTATGACCCCTTTCGGAATACCCGCTTGTTCTGCAAGCGCCACCAAAGCCAATGCAGACAATGGTGTTTCTGAAGCTGGCTTGATAATAATGGTACAGCCTGCAGCAAGTGCTGGCCCCGCCTTACGCGTGATCATGGCATTCGGGAAATTCCACGGCGTAATCGCTGCGACCACCCCCACCGGCTGTTTGATCACGACTAAACGGCGACCTTGTTTGTCATGTGGAATTACATCACCATAAGTACGTTTTGCTTCTTCTGCAAACCACTCAATAAAGCTCGCACCATACAGAATTTCACCACGGCTTTCTGTTAATGGCTTACCTTGTTCAGTGCTTAAAATGACTGCCAAATCTTCCTGATTGGCCACAATCAGGTCAAACCATTTACGCAGTAATACTGAGCGCTCTTTAGCCGTGGTATTTTTCCAGGAATGAAGTGCGGTCTCGGCAGCCAGTACCGCCTGCTCCACTTGTGCGGTTGAGACACTTGGCACGTGTGCAATGCTTTCACCTGTCGCAGGATTAGTCACAGCAAAGTTTTTACCATCGGCTGCATCAAGCCAAAGACCATCGATAAATACTTGTTGTTTCAGCAAGTCTGGATTATTTAGTTGCATCTATATTCTCCTTAATAGACGCTTTGCACGGCGCTTAGAGCAGGTCTATGCCATCTTTAAATTTAGACAGCAAGTGTGTCACCGATTTAATTGGTAAACGACTATCTACACCAACCGCAACGAATTTTGTACCCAAAGCTAAATTTTGCTTTGCAGGCATTTCATCTACAAAAAAAGGATACCGGCTTTAACTGCCATACGATTTTTTGAATCTAAAAAGGCACTTAATCGGGCTTTTTTTTAGGGTCTGTTGACATTTCATAAATGGCTTGCGTTGTAGGCTAAAATTGAGCATGAGACGTATACGTCGCAAGAATGAAATGCAAAGAATGGTGGTTCCATTTTTAAATTTCATGACGAAGTCTGAGATAATTTTAGCCACAACCTGAACAAAAACAAAGCACTGCTTTGTTTGCAGCGCAAGGCGCAGCTGGGAACTAGAGTATTTTTTGACGTTACGTCGTTGTGAACTACGCATTTAGAATGACTAAACTTTGCAGTTCACACCTAGTATCATCTAAAAAATACTCTTAGTCGCAAACCTAGAAGAATTGTCAACAGACCCTTCTATAATTTTAAATAGCTGGAAAATGCAAAAAGCCGTGTTGGCTATTCGTTCCCATATAGGCATCAGCTGTAGTCTAAAGTACTAGTTACACAAATGATGATTGCTGACTATTGAATAACTCTATCAAATGTTTGAGCATGATAATGTCTTGTCAAATAAGTGATGGATCGCCATGAAAGATGAAGAAAAGCCTTTAGATTTCGATGATGATAACGAACCTCTAGATCTTGAAGATGAAGAATTTATCGATGATAAAAAAGAGGATGAGATGTACAACGCTATTACTAAAGATGGTTCAAGTGTTGATCCCGCAGATGATGGCGTGCGTCATATTCGCCCAGAGGACGGAGATCCCATCGAAATCGAAGAGTAAAGCATAGGCCCAATTCAGTATTGGGCTTTTTATTGCCTGTGAAGTAGACATGAATCATGCTGTATTCCTACTGTCTAGTAAGAATCTCTCAACACAGTTAGAACGATCCACTATTGGCAGAACCGGGAAGAAATTTTATGATTCGAATCAGGCCTAAATTTAATAATTTCCACCGCAACAGGTGTGATTTTCTTTTTCGGCGCTTCAACAGCTTGATTCAGTTGAGTAATTGCATATAACCCAATATGCAAAAGACCCACGGCAAGTAAACCAACAACCAATACCGTTTTTTACGATTCAAAGCAGGTGATATAAATTTCACAGCATCAAACGTTTCAAGAGTCGGCTTTACACTTGCAACATTTTGATGAGCATGTGCCACACCGCCTGTTTATATAGGTTTTCTCAAATCACTGATGATTATTTACTTCAAATTTTGTTATCCGTAAATTGCCAAACACAGATATTTACTATCATGAAACATTTGAGCACTAAGCTAAGTCTATTGATTTATACTTTTCTAAGTCAGCAATTTATGAATATGCATTAGCAAGGTCTGAATTTTTACTGCTTATTTAAATAGGCTGCTTCTCTTAAATAGAGAAGCAGCCCTTAATTAAAAATTAATGGAAACACCAGCATATGTTGAGAAACCTTCACCTGGTGTAGAACGTGCTACATCTAAACCATTATCGTTATAACCTGGTGTCACAGTTGCAGCATAATGCTTGTCGCCAATGTTTTTGAAATCAATCCATGTATTCCATTTCTTGCTTTCAAGCTGATAACCTAGACTGATGCCCCAAGTATTGTAGGCATCTGCGTAAAATGAATTTGCATAATCAACCGGTACTTTAGAGGCATATTCAGTATTTACGCTGGCAAATATGCCATTATAGAAATCCATTCTCAGCTGCGCCTGATAAAAGTGCTTAGGCAACCCGGGCAGCTGGTTTTTTCCAAATACAGGGTCATTTTTGTATTTAAAATCACTGTAAGTATAAGACTGGCGAAGTGATAAATCGCCCAAGCCATCCTGACTCAACAATAAGCTGTTCAGGCCTGCCTCTATCCCCTGATGAATGGTACGGCTTGCATTTGATTCGGCAACAACAGGATTCGGCATTGGAGAAATCTCCACACTCAACAACTCATTTTTGACTTTAGAGTAGTAATAATTTAAATCCCATGCACCAATTCCACTTTCACCGCGGCCGCCGATTTCAAAAGTTTGTGCTTCCTGATTATCCAAATGAATCGGCGCACGCATACGGCCAGAAGTAGGACCGCTACCTTGCGGAAAGTATTTATTTGATCCCCAAATTAATGACCATGGATGTGGCGGTTCTACACTCTTGCTGATATTACCGTATACTTGAAGGTCCGGATTAATTTCATATCGCAAGCCCAGCCTTGGCGCAAAGTCCCAATCGCTTTCGCTTAATTCTTCATTAGTAACTGGATAATAAACTTCACTGCCACGTTTGGTATAAATGCCTGCTAAACCTGTGCTTAACCATAGATTTGGCTGTATCTCAGATTCATTGCTCAATTGAATCACATTGTCAGAACCACGATATGTGTATTTGCGGGTAATCGTTCCTGCGTCATAACCGTTCCTATCGAAACGAAGAGATTCTGTGACACCTGAATCCGGGCGATGTGTAGTGCTGCGAATTGATGCCTTTGCTACACTATTTAATCCGAACAAATCATAAGGTTGCAAATACGACAGGCTTGCAGAGATATCGCTATATTTCACCTCTGTACGGTACGGGCTCTCCTGCAAATCCATAGGATAGTTATGGTAAGCCAATGCGGCTTGTAATGTGCCGCCATTATCCAAATTTAAGGTTGTTTTATTGGCCAGCCAAGTACTGCCTGGCTGAATGCGTTTTGCATCATATTGCAGATTGTAGGCATTTGCTGCCTTAGGATCATTCTTAATTTGCTGTTTAGTTAAACGGCCTGGCGTCTGATGCTCTGTTTCACGGTAACGTAAATAAAAACGAGTTTCTAGATTTGGATTAATCTGGTATCCAACATTCGCTGCAATACCTTTGCTATCGCCTTCACTATGCTTTTGGTAACCCTCATAGGTAGAGCCATTAATCGATACATAATAATCAAGATCATCAATTTTTTGGCCGGAACTCAGCGCATACTTTTGGAAACCTCGGCTACCGGCTTCATAGCGAAGCTGCAGACGTTCAGCATCTTTTCCAGTTTTAGTCACATAATTGACTGCCCCACCTAGAGCCAAAGAACCTTTATCAAAACCATTAGCCCCCCTAAATACTTCAGCTCTGTTCAGCCACAATGGCTCAAGCAATTCATAAGGCGTTCCACCTGGTCCTGTAAAAGGAATATCATCCAGAAGGGTATGAACGCCTGAAGCGTGTGCACCTGGCCCACGATTAATACCAGACCCCCTGATGGATACTTTCGTACCTTCATTGCCTGGCGATTTTGCATAAACCCCGGGCTGTAATGCTAATACGTCTTCATTGGTGCCAGATTTGCCTTTCTCCAGCTGCGCTGCGCTAACCAAATTAGTACCACCAGGCACTTTTGCTAAAGCTTTCTTGGCTGCCTGCAAACTTGATTTTTTTTCCGCTTTAACCACCACAGTTTCAAGTTGGGTCACTTCATCTTTTTGATCCGTATCCTGCACTTCAGCAGCACATACCGCGCCTGCTCCCGTAGAAGCTACCATAGCCGCCAAAATATTTCGTTTAAATAGATTAATATTATTTTCCATTGTTCATTCTCTTAATAGCTGAGCTCACGTTTAAAAATCGGGTGATCAGCCTTTAAACGGTCACCTTGCCCATATAGTTTTTCGCGCAATGTACCGGGCCGATACTCTGTTTTTAATAAACCGCGCTTCCTAAGTTCTGGTGCAAGTCCATCTGCAAAATCTTCGTAACTGCCTGGAGAAATGACATGTGTAACATTCAAAATGGACTGTGTAAAAACGAAGCCTGAATGTTCCGTTACAGCGCTCATTAAAGGAATCAAAACGCTGGGATCACCACCAGGCGTTTGCATGGCTTGTTCCAACAAAGTCTGATAACCGCCTTTATATATATAAATCATGTACACCAACGACATCTGCTAAAAATATGCTGTCAAAACCGCCTCTTTCTAAAGTTTTGGCTAAGTCAATCCAGAATTCCGGCTGGGTGTAATCAAAACGCTGAGACTCTGGATGGGCCCAAACACCATGATAAGCCAACGAGATACAATTTTGCTCAAAAGCATTAAAAAACGGCTCATTTTAGCCAATATGGCTCTTACTTTGTGACATGATTTCTTCCAATATTTCTTTAATTTTTCAATCCAAGGTGAGCTCTTAATGTCCTACCTTCATAATCTGTTCTAAATGCACCTTGAGGTTTTAAATGCGACACATTGCTGTTGAGGAATCCATCGAGCCCATGCTCAAGATCAGAAGGCAGTACAATGAATCCATCTGCACAGAATTCATTTACCCGTTACTGCATCTGCGTTGCAATTTCTGCTACAGTCCCTAAAGGTGTCCAATGACCCCGCGCTTGTAACAAGAGAATTTAATAAAGCCCGTAGCTATCCCCTGAAGAGGCCTGCTGATAGAGCTTATTCACTGTGGTACTTTACTCTGCTTCAGACATAATTTTTAGCTGATCTAAGTTCAATTGCTGATCCAGCAGATCTAACTCAATATCCAGTTTTTTGTGAATATTTGCTTAAATCTTTGCAATGCATAACCATAATCAGTCAGTGCATCCAAATTATTTTTAATTTCGTCAGATTTAACTGCTGTATCTGCTGCAAAAGGTGTAATACCTTGGAATACTTTTAACTCATCCGGCTTATGCCCATATTTGGCCGCCCGTTCTTTTACATCCCGATAAAACGCTTTCGCTTTTTCTGCGGATGACTGCATTGTGAAAACAATGTCTGCATACTGCGCCGCAAATTCCCGCCCCTGATCGGATGAGCCTGCCTGAACAATCACAGCACGGCCCTGAACAGAACGGGGGCTGGGTAATGCCCCCTTTATCCATCCATTTATTGATGGTAATGGTCGCACAACACCTCTACTAATGAACCTAGAATTGCTTAAAGTTGGTTATCCACCTTGTGTAATCACTGTTGAGAATCGACTGGCTTATTATGAAGCTTTGGATCAGTGGATGGCCTATGGAAAAACTGAAACATTTATCCAATTGGTTTCCAATGCTGTTCTAGAAGGATTTAAACCATATCAAGTGGTTTTAGGTCTTTAAAATAAAAGATCAGCTTGTACGACATTATTAATTAGAACAATAAGCTGTAAGGTAATCCTACAGCTTATATATATTCTGAAATATTAATAATTAACAAGCACCACCTAATAATTTTTCATTATCATGATAATACAAACGATTTAATTCATTTTTTACCAAAGAAACTTGAGCCTTGACTTGGGATAATTAAATGATTACTACTTTCCTTAAGTGCTGATTTAGAGTTAAACATAATTTACGCAATATTTTTGGCGTCTAAATCCCTATTTTCATTCATGAAAACCGCATTAGACTTAAGTAGTAAAAGGTAGAGGGTATTTGCCTAGGAATTAATTAAAATGGGCTTTTGAATAGTTTTTTTAGATGCCTCTCCAATTAGAAAAATAGCTAAAATTGCAAAATCTGGGCACTCTTTCGATTAAAAAATAAATAATTTCTCAAAAGAAATAAAAATGTACCTCTGAGCTTCTCCGTAAGTACATTTGTATCTACCTAAAGGATAAAGCAGCTTTATATCCATGGTGAATCATGCGTTCATTCATGCTTAATGGTACGATATAGTCCAGCAAAGTAGCACAATCTAAGCCTATCCCGATCGAGTTGATGGATGTTAGACAGGATATTATAGCCTTTTGTACAATCTTGAGTTCAATGCCCTGAGCTTTGGTAAAGTCCAGAATCGCGTTGTGCAGGGTCAAGCGAGCCTGCTTAAGGAAAATACACCTTCCTTGGTAAACTCCTCTTTATGTTTGGTACGGTATGGCATTTAAAATCAACGTCTTATTCATGATCCTTGCTTTGTTGACTGAGAGAAAGCTGAGTCATATAAATTTTGAGAACCCCTTTACTGATGTTCAATTCTTTAGCAAAAGATAATAAATTAACGCAGGTGTCGTAATTCTATAAAACTGGCTCGTCGATTAATCAAAAAATTTATACTTTAAAAATAAATAAACCTATTTTAAATACAAGTAATTTAGTAGGAATAATTAACTCAATAGTAATTTATAAACATCTCCTTTAAAATAAAATCACGTATCCTAAACACAAGTAATTCAGTAGGAATTATCACTACCACAACAATTGAAAAACATATCAATTAAATAAAATAATTTATTATAAATTACTGTATTTTAACAAAAAAATACTATATTTTAATTAAATATATTTTTTAAAAAACCCATTTTAAATACAAGTAATTTAGTAGGAATTATTATCATAAAAATCAAAAAAACATACTCGTTAAATTAAAAAAGTAAATTATAATCACGAGTAATTTAATAGGAATTAATACCACAATAATAATCCGTGAAATATATCAATTAAAATAAAAAAAATATTTCCTTAAATTCACCCAAATATTTCATCATCGTTGAAAAGTTGAGTCTATTACTTTGTGCCATTACTGGTCACAGGAGAGCTTTTCATGAGTGGAAAAATTGATGTGCGCGAAATCGATGCTTTAGTCGATGCACAAAATGGACGTATCACGCCATCGATCTATACAGATCCTGACATTTACGAATTAGAACTTGAACGTGTCTTCGGTCGTACATGGTTATTCCTTTGCCATGAAAGCCAGATTCCTAAAGCCGGTGACTTCTTCAACACCTACATGGGTGAAGACCCAATTATTGTGGCTCGTCAAAAAGATGGCTCAATCAAAGCATTCTTAAACCAGTGCCGTCACCGTTCTATGCGTGTAAGCTTCGCTGACTGTGGTAATACGCGTGCGTTCACTTGCCCATACCATGGCTGGTCTTACGGTATTGATGGTTCTTTAAAAGACATTCCGCTTGAAGAGCGTGCTTACCCACAGGGTGCCTGTAAAAAAGAATGGGGATTACTTGAAGTAACTCGTGTTAAATCTTACAAAGGCCTGGTATTTGGCTGCTGGGATGAAACAACACCTGACCTCATCGACTACATGGGCGACATGGCGTGGTACTTAGACGGTGTGCTTGATCGTCGTGAAGGTGGTACTTGCATCGTAGGTGGTGTGCACAAATGGGAAATCGAGTGTAACTGGAAATTTGCAGCTGAACAGTTCGCATCTGACCAATATCACGCATTGTTCTCTCACGCCTCTGCAGTACAGGTACTGGGTGCAAAACCAGATGATGACTCAACCAAGACCTTAGGTGCTGCACAAACACCTCGTCCAGTCTGGGAAACTGCCAAAGACGCGATCCAGTATGGTTCACGCGGTCACGGTTCAGGCTTCTTTTTTACTGAAAAACCAGATGCAAACGTATGGGTGGATGGTGAAGTGGCGAATTACTTCCGTGAAACTTACGAAGAAGTGAAAGAACGTCTAGGTGAAATCCGTGCGCTGCGTCTTGCAGGTCACAATACCATGTTCCCAACATTGTCTTGGTTGAACGGTACTGCAACACTTCGCGTATGGCACCCACGTGGTCCAAACAAAACTGAAGTTTGGGCATTCTGTATCTGTGATGCTGATGCACCACAAGAAGTAAAAGACGCATTTGAACGTTCTGCAACGCGTGCCTTCGGTCCTGCCGGTTTCCTAGAACAAGATGACTCTGAGAACTGGGTAGAAATCCAGAAAGTACTTCGCGGTTACAAAGCTCGTCAAAACAAACTGATCGTTGAGATGGGTAAAGGCAGCGAAAAAGTACGTGAAGATGGTGTCCCTGGTATTACCAGCTATATTTTCTCTGAAACTGCAGCACGTGGCTTATACCGTCGTTGGGCAGATTTGTTAATCCATGAAAAATGGGAAGACGTGGAAAAAGCAGCTGACGAATATGAGAAGGAGCTTATGAAATGAGTCAGATCAGTATAGAACTTCAACACGAAATTAGTCAGTTTCTTTATCGTGAAGCAAAATTGCTGGACGACTGGAAATTCCGTGAGTGGCTGGATGTTATGGCAGACGACGTTTCTTACGTCCTGCGTACTACCCCTAATGCACAGACACGTGACCGTCGCCGTTCAGTTGAACCACCTACAACTTGGGTGTTCAACGATAATAAATTCCTGTTAGAGCGTCGTGTAGCTCGTCTGGAAACTGGTATGGCATGGGCTGAAGAGCCTCCATCACGGACCACTCACATGGTGAGCAATGTAATCGTAGAGCCGACTAAAGTAGAAGGCGAATACGATGTGTACGTGACTTACCTGTTATACCGTTCTCAAAAAGAGAAAGATATTACGATTTACTGTGGTAAGCGTCACGACAAGATCCGTAAAGTCGATACTGCTCAAGGCTTTGAGATCTTCAACCGTAAAATCACCCTTGATCAGGTGACTTATAACTCACATAACCTGAGTGTGTTCTTCTAATGAATAAGATTTTTATTTATCAATTTGTAATCTGGACACTCGTGGTTTCCGCCAGCTGCATGCCAGATGCTTTGATGAATAAAAATCAAGTCTGATCAAAACGGACTTATCGGCAGCCTGTTCTTAGGCTGCCTTCCTTTTAAGGAGTCTCTTATGGCTATTAAACTTATTTGTGCATCTCATAGCCCGTTAATGGAATTTGCTTCACCTCAGGAAAAACGCAAAGAACAGGTGGTTCGTGATGCCTTTGCCAAACTGGCAGCTGAAGTCAAAGCTTATGACCCTACCCTCATCATTACTTTCGGTCCAGACCATTTTAATGGTTTCTTCTATGACCTGATGCCAAGCTTCTGTGTCGGTGTTCGTGCCAAGGCTGCAGGTGACTGGGACTATGGTAAGGACAATGATCGTATTGATGTACCTGAAGACAAGGCACTGGCTTTGGTTCACCGTGTACTGGATGAAGGTGTGGATGTTGCATATTCTTATCGCATGCAAGCCGACCATGGCGTGACCCAGCCATTGCATTTTCTGTGCGAAGGCCAAATTGATCGTTATCCAACGATTCCTGTTTTTATTAATGGCGCTGCAGCACCCATGCCCACCACCAAGCGTACTATTGCTCTAGGTCGTGCTGTAGGTCAGTTTATCAAATCTTTAAACCTTGAAAATGAGCGTGTTCTTATCCTCGGTACAGGCGGTCTTTCACATGATCCTCCAACTCCACAAATGGGTTCTGTACCACCAGAAGTTGAAGAATTCCTGATTGCGGGTCGTAACCCGACAGCGGAAGCACGTAACGCACGTCAGGCAAATGTGATTTCTGTTGGTCAGGCCGGTGATAAGAGTGTTTCTGTGCCTCTAAGCCCTGAGTGGGATCTGGCATTGCTTGAAAAATTCAAGAATGCTGAATTCGCTGCATTAGAGGCAATGACTGAAGCTGAAATCCGTCGTGATGGTGGTCGTGGTGGTCAGGAAGTTCGTGCATGGATGGCGGCATTTGCGGCATTTAGTGAACTTGGCGAATACGAAATGACAACGCACTGCTATGAAGATATCAGTGAGTGGATTGCAGGCTTCGGCATCGTGTCTGCAGAGTTAACAGCCTAATGACATAAGCAACATCGAAACCATCCATGCCTTCATAAAAAATCAACACTGAAGCAAGTACGGTTAAACTTCAAAATGGTGACCTTGTTGCTTATAACAAACTGTTGCTTGTAACTGACAGAATCAGCCAATAAAAAAGCCTTAAATCTAAAGATTTAGGGCTTTTTTGAATGATGGCGGTAGTTTAACTAGGCATTTAAATATCTAAACTATAGTTATTTTTAAAAATTGAGTTACCCCAATTTACCCCATCTAAATAAAAAAGACCGTGGCTATTCACGGCTTTGTTCACAGGCTGGACAGGTCATAAATTTAACCCATAAAAAAACCACCATAATGGTAGCTTGGTTCATCCACTTAAAATTCATAATGGCTTTAGTTCAGATAATATAAAATCATTATAGCTTTTGACGGAATTTTGGTAGGTTATCCAGCAATGATCATCATCTGACCATGACTCAACACAACCATCTACTATGCGCCAGTAGCTAACACCACTAAGGTCTGGTTCATATGTAAAATGCGTTGCTTCCTCTGGTGCGTTAGCCCTAACTATTTTTAAAATACTAGAGTTTGATTTTTTTGATCTTTTGTAAGCTACCCATGCAAGTTGCCATTCTTGTTCTTCATAAAGTCCAGCTTCATCATTCCATTTCGGATGACCTAAAGCGTTAACCCAATCCTGCATATCATTTTCAAATTCGATACGTAAATTCATTTTGATACCTCTATCAAAAAACCTAATTGATTGGTGCGACAGGCATTCAGGTTAAATGCTTTTCGGGAGCTACCCTAGTCGCACAATAATCATACACTAAAAAACTTCCCTATCTTCCATCTGCAATATCCGATTGGTTTTCACCAACCACCGATCAAACATAGCTTCAATTTTGGCCTGGGTGCCCAATTCAAAACGGTAAATTTTTGATGGTAAACTACACAAATCGGTACCGTGAATAAATCTCAACTTTTAATTCCGCGCCCTTTACCATGCTTAGCACTATTCGAATGAGCCGCTTGGCTATTTGGATTCCCACACCGTATGCAAGGCAATAACCGAACCGCAACCAGTCTTTTATGGTCACGCATACAAAGCCTATCTTAAATTCTTAATACGCTCTTTCAGCTTAATCATGATGCCATCAATCGCCAGCAACTCATTTCGAGTCAACCCGGCCCGGCTTAAACCCTAATACTTAGACAGCTCAGCACTGCAAAATTCCAAGTCTTGTTTCGCTTGCACTTTGTCTGTCATGGAATCCCCAATAAGAAAAGAAAAACCCCTCATCAGCAAAGTAAGAGGGGTTTCTGCTTCAATCCCATCATTTCAAGTGAACAGTAAGTAAAATCAAATTATCTTTGACCTCCTCAACACTGTGTACATATCCATGCTCGTTACAATAATTTAGAAATCTATTTAAAGCATCTCCAACCAATCAAGATACACAATACTTCTGTTTCAATAATTCCATCTTCAGGAGGATTCCATCGATGGAAATAGCAGCCAAATAGATCATCGAATGTGGTTGTAAATTTTGCTATTTTCATCTTAAAGCTCCATTATTTTCATAAGGTGATGAAGCAACGCCACCTACAAAAAACCCAAAGACAAATATAATTATTCTATTAAAACAATAGTTTAATATAATTTTATTAATCAAAAACACTAAACTAGTGAATTACATACATTATTTAAACCGTAACAAAATATGATCAATTTAAAAAAGAAAACCCCGACAAATTAATGACGGAGTTTATGTCGTAATACTTTCGACAAAATATAAAAATCTTTCAATAAAAAACCTGTTTAACTCTCCCAAATTAAACAGGCCTAATTGCGCTAATACCTTAGAATTTTTGGAGTTATTTTTTGTTTTCACTGAATATAAGATTAAATTATTTCAACATTATTAAAATAATAAAAAACATGATTATTAACCTGAATCGCGGATAAGAAATTAACTTGAAAAAAAGGTGGCTGAAAACCATTAGGGAGTTACCACACCTCCTACACCTTCAGCCACCATGTTCGATTTTACATATTTCTTCTGCATGATCGATGACTTTTTTCAAAAATTCGAAGCAACCTATTTGCAATTCTTAAAACACAGCAACAAGCGTTTGAGAATACGACCTTCTCAATTGAAAATTTCGGAAATTGTATTCATCGCCATTTGGTATAAATGTTCTCATTTCAATAACTTCAAAGCATTCTTCTTTTCATTAAAGCACAATCACAGTCAACTCTTTCGATATTTACCGTGTTACCAACGAATGGTTCATCTCATCAGAGCACATCAATTGGCACTCCATGCTTTACATTTTGCCTTGATGAAAGATGGTCAGAGTCATTATTTATGGATCGATTCGACGACACTACCTGTATGTAAAAATCAGCGGATTCAACGGCATAAATCTCTAGCAGCGATTGCAACACGTGGTAAAAGCTCAATGGGATGGTTCTTTGGCTGTAAGCTGCATTTAATCATGAATCAGTCAGGAGACATGGTCAGTACAGCTTTATCGAATGGGCATACAGCAGATATTAAAATGGTTGAACAGTTGGTAGAAGGATTAAAAGCAAAGCTCTATGCTGATCGTGGCTACATCAGTCAAGAATTAAAGAGCAGATTAAAAGCACAAGGTACTGATTTAATTACCTATCACCGAAAGAATATGAAATCTGTGCAACTCTCAATATCAGATGAATATCACTTAAAGCAGCGTAATAAAATAGAGACTTTATTCAGCCTGTTAAAAGGGAAATATCATTTGGTGACGAGTAAAGCGAGAAGCATTGAAGGGTACTTAGCTGGAATTTATGCATCTTTATGTGCTTACCAGTTATGCCATCAAAACAAGCCAGCTATTCGAGTAATGGAATGATTGGCTTAAACAGGATTTGGGTTATTTATTAAACATAAATTTAATTGTAAACTAGATTCTAGGCGAGCATAAGTTAATTAAGATATATGTAAAACGCTTAGCTCTTATAATGTCCTGCCTGACTCATGTGCAATAAAGTTAATTATGATTTTATTTATGAAATTTTTCATTCTCATATTTAAGGAGTTATTATTGCACTTTCTGTCATTAAAACTCAAAAGAGTCATACTAAAAGATTTCACTCATGATCTTGAAGCTGTCGTCTATAAAATTGTCTTATATCCTTAATCATTCTCCATCTCTATAGCGCTGAGAGTATATAATTAGACATGATTAATGAGTAATTTCATTCGGGTATGACGAATACATTTTCTGGCAACAATCAAATTAGTGTGGTTTCAACTTTTTCTGAACTTGTTCATTCAAATTTTCAAGACGATATGAATGCTATTTGCTGGTCTAGAAATGTGGTGGGTGATTTTAAAGAAATTGTCACTAAACTTCATTTAAAAGAAAACATTACGGAAATTTCTATTGAAGATCTTTTGGCGCTTCAGCTTTCAGAAAATGGTCATCTGGCTAGAGAAATTATTTTAAAGGATATGCAGCTTTTAACCGATTTTGGAGCATCCCCTTCTCTGAACTTGCTTAAAAGTTATGAACGGGATGATGAACTGGATTTTATTTCGACAGATGTCTATTCCTTTCATGTCGATCGCTCACCGATTGGTACAGATACTTTTTTATGTACCTATTACGGCGCTGCAAGCGATATCTTGCCGAATGATCAAGTTGAGCAAAAGATTTTGATTCCTGAAATTAGAGAAAAACTTCAAGAATTACATGATGGTACGGAAGCTGAGTTTGAACGCTTCCTTGAAGAATATTATTTTGATCTGCATTACCAACCTAAAGCTGATGCAAAACCTGTGAATTTAGGCCTAGGTCATCTTTGGCGCTTGGCTGTTGATCATCCAACCCAGCAAGTTTTGCCTTGCGTACATAGAGCGCCTGTGGAAAATAATGAATATCGGCTGCTGTTGATTTGTTAATGATTTATTAGAATTTTTTCTAAAGTCAAAAATGCTCATCAACTGACTTTAAATTAATATTGAAAAGTCCCATCTCCCACTGGGATGAGCAGCAACGCTGTGCAATAGGATGAGGGGAATTTCTCATATAAATCCTTTCCTTCTTGCGCGTATTAACGCTCATCCTTTTCAAAGGAGAAGGTATTCTCTTTGTGAATCAAATATTTTTCAAAACTCGACTTATGTAAAAAGCCGAATATAAATTTAATTCCTATAAAATAATAAAGCCCACATATAGTGAGCTTTATTTGCTGATAATGATTTAATTAATGATTCAATTGAAGCCCTTAAACAGGAAAAAACATCCTACAATCACCAACAATACGGCAAAACATTTTTTAAGCACTTGTGGTGATAATGCATGCGCTGCTTTTGCACCCAACTTTGCGGTAAAGAAGCTCATAAGGCTTATGCCTAAGAATGCATAAGTATGTACATAGCCTATACTATTGGGAACAGCTGCATGCGCTTTCATACCAAAAATCATAAAGCCCAAAGCACCAGCAATCGCAATTGGTAAACCACAAGCAGCAGATGTTCCGACCGCCTTTTGCATCACCACACCATAACGGGTGAGATATGGCACAGTGACACTACCACCGCCAATCCCAAAAATGGCTGAAGCCACACCAATCACAGAACCTGCAGCAATTTGTTTACCTGTTGAAGGCAAAGACTTTATTGGATCAACTGCCTTTTTAGCACCAGTAAACATGGTATATGCCACCCAAATCAAGAATAAACCAACAATGAGTTGAAGATGTATTCCTGAAAGCCATCCTGCAATGGCTGCTCCGGCAAAACAGCCGATCGCCATCGGTGGCGCCAGGTTTTTAAATACCGGCCACATCACCGCACCATTTTTATGGTGTGCCATTAATGAGCTAATCGATGTCACCACAATCGTCGCGAGTGAAGTCCCTAACGCCAGATGCATAATGACATCAGGACTGTAATCCATTTGGGTAAAGACGATAAACAAGAGTGGGACGATAATGGTTCCACCACCGACACCGAAGAGACCTGCTGCAAATCCAGCAAGTGCCCCGATGGCTAAAAAAATAATAAGTTCCACGATATACTGACTTTTAAAGAATGGAGTATTGAAGCAATGAGTAATTAAGCGAGTTCGAGTTGACCGACTTGATGATAAGCACGGTTAAAATAGACTAGGCTTTCTTCTTGCTGACTTTGTTTAATCGCTACGACACGACATAAGAAAATGCTGTGTGTGCCGACGTTTTGAATCTCTTCAATTTGGCAATCAAAACTCACCAGAGCATCTTCGAGAATCGGAGCACCTGTTTTTAGTGTTGTCCAAGCACCCAATTGAAATCGCTGTTCAGAACTGAATTTGCTTGATGCAAATGCATTTGAGATCTGTTCATGCTGTGTGCTGAGTACATTTACTGAAAGCACTTTATTTTCAATAAAATGTGCATGTGAACGAGATGATTGATTCATACAAACCAGTAATGTCGGCGGTGTATCGGTCACACTACATACGGCGGATGCGGTGAAACCATGCATTCCTGCTGTACCTTGGGTTGTGATTACATTCACAGCAGTCGTTAACAAGGACATTGCATTTCTAAAGTCGGTTGCTTCAATCATCTCTTCTATCTCAAATGTATATATGGCTTGTCTCTTACTCAAGTCAGGGAAATGGATGATTTGATATATCATCCACCCTGCACTTATTGAGACAGCTTAGAATTAAGCAGTCAGTTCTTGACGAACAATGGCAGCACCTGCGCTTAATGCTTCGAGTTTGCCGCGAGCGACTTGACGAGATAAAGGTGTCATACCACAGTTGGTTGAAGGATAAAGTTTGTCTGCATCGACGAACTGAAGCGCCTTACGTAAAGTATTTGCTACTTCTTCAGGGGTTTCGATTTGGTTGGTCGCCACATCAATCGCCCCAACCATGACTTTTTTGCCACGAATCAGTTCAATCAAATCCATCGGTACACGTGAATTTTGGCATTCAAGAGAGATGATATCTAACTTAGATTGTTGCAGCTTAGGGAATGCTTGCTCATATTGACGCCATTCATTACCTAAAGTCTTTTTCCAATCGGTATTGGCTTTAATGCCATAACCGTAGCAAATGTGTACCGCAGTTTCGCATTTCAAACCTTCAAGCGCACGTTCTAAAGTTGCCACGCCCCAATCATTCACTTCATCAAAGAACACGTTAAAGGCAGGTTCATCAAACTGAATGATATCCACTCCTGCTGCCTCTAACTCAAGCGCTTCTTGGTTCAGAATTTTGGCAAATTCCCACGCCAATTTTTCACGGCTCTTATAATGACCATCATAAAGCGTGTCAATCATAGTCATCGGACCAGGTAACGCCCATTTGATCGGTTGATTGGTTTGGCTACGCAAGAATTTCGCATCCTCAACGAATACAGATTGTTTACGAGAAACTTCACCCACCACTGATGGCACGCTGGCATCATAACGGTTTCGGATACGCATGGTTTCACGCTTTTCAAAATCCACACCTTCCAGATGCTCGATGAACGTGGTCACAAAGTGCTGACGGGTCTGCTCACCGTCGCTGACAATATCAATGCCAGCATGGACTTGTTCATGCAAAGACAGTTTTAAGGCATCACGTTTTGCTTCTAATAACTCTTCACCTTCAAGTTTCCAAACTGACCAAAGCTTTTCAGGTTCTGCAAGCCAAGATGGTTTTGGTAAGCTGCCAGCAGTTGAGGTTGGGAGTAACATTTTTGGTTGTACAAGTGCCATGTTTAATCTGCTTTCTCGAAATTTATTTATATGTGATGTATTAGGCTGCGGTGTCTTGCTGAGCAGTTTCCACTTTGAAATTGGCAGCCCATTCATCCAGGATATCTTTATAAGGCTTGATGAAGTTTTCTTCCGTCCATTTGCCTTGTTTTACCGCCAATTGACCACGTTCAACACGGTCATAGACAATACGGGTCAATGAATAATCCCCATAGCTCAAGCTTGGCTGATACACCACACCTGCAGGTGAATTGGTATTATAAATTTCAGGACGATAGATTTTTTGGAAGCTTTCCATGGTGCTGATCGCGCTGATCAATTCGAAATCAGTGTAATCACGCAACAAGTCGCCTGCAAAATAGAATGCCAACGGCGCATTACCATTTTCAGGTTTGAAATAACGCACGCTTAAGCCCATTTTTGCGAAGTATTCATCGGTACGTGAGTAATCATCGTTGGTATATTCCACACCTAAAATTGGGTGAACATTGGCAGTGCGGTAATAGGTTTTAGTCGTTGAAACACTGAGACAAATCACAGGCTGTTTCTTGAACTCAGCTTTAAAGACCTCTGAATTCACGAGATGTTGATACAGCTTGCCGTGTAGGTCACCAAAATCTTCAGGCTTTTCATTGAACTTGCAACCAAGTGATGGCAATACCACACTAAAGTCATAATCACGCACATAAGATGAAAAGCTGTTGCCAATCATGCCTTCAATACGTTCATTAGTATGATGATCGATAATGGTACTTTTTAAGGTTTCAATAAACGGGAAAGTTTGACCATTGCCTTCGATATCAATTTCAGCAGAGATGATATCGATTTCAAGTGAATAACGATCACCCTTTGGATTATCGACCGTTGCCAAGCTATTGAAACGGTTGTTGATCATTGCAAGTGTACGATGCAGGTTTTCTTGGCGGCTTTCACCACGTGCCAAATTGGCAAAGTTAGTCGTCAAACGTGTATTGTTTGCTGGCTCGTAGTTCTCATCAAAACGGATTTTTTTAATTGAACATGCAAATTTATTGCTCATGGTATTCACTGCCCTAATTTCTAAAAAACAAAATCAAAATTTCTGTATGGAGCAATTTATACGTGAATTCAAAGATGAATAAAAATGATTTAACCTCAACACAAAGTGAGAAAAATTCATGTTTAGCAGTATAATTCAATGAAACTCATTCAAACAGCTGAAATTAAGGGAGGCTTGTCCGAGTAATAATCACTACTAAAACAAAATATAATTAATTAAATAACAATGGCTTACTATGCTTTTATCAATAAAACTTAATAGCAGCATCTAAAGCCTACAAACTGAATTCAATACATGTTTATTCAGATTTAAGCGCTAATAAGGAAAGTTTGAATTTCACTCAAAGTGAATCCAGCTCATTTTAAGATGAGAAAAGATCAACCTATTCATTCTTTTTAGACCAAGAAAATCACTAGAAAGGTATGGAGAATGAACCTGAAAAAGGCATCCGCTGTACCAAAGGCCGAGATCGAATCAAACTTGGGGTGAAATTCTATTCTAATGCCATGGATGATGAAGATTAACAATGATCCCTTAAGTCATAGTCCTTTAAACCTCTGTCGCTAAATACCAATTCTTCCAAGAACTGGTTCCGCGCACTTCAATCGGTACAGTTAGAATCAGTTTTTCTTTTAACACTTGGGTTTGTTCTACCGCCTTGGCGAGTCTTGCTTTAACTGAATGAATACATTCTCGATCACCAAATTCACAGCGGTCTAAGCTTGTCCCGCCACACGGTCCATTGGCTAAACCCTTCGGACAGGTTTCCGGGCAGATATATAAGGTATCGCCCAAACGACACTGCCCGCAGCTTTCACAGCCGACAATACTATGCTTGCTGATGAATTCAGTTTTCAGCAAGGTTTTTGCAGCAGCCTTGCGTTCCCAAAATGGCGCTTTAAAAATAAAGCGGCCGACACCCTTAGCAATTTTTGAATCAAATAAAGCATCATGCATTAAATGTAATTGATAATATTTAATTATCTGACTAGATGATGGTTGGCGGGAAAAAGAAGATAGTTCTGGTATGAACTCCTTCCCCGTTTTAATTTGCCATAAGGACATCCACAGCGATTCAAGCGCATCTAAACCCAGATGCCGATATTGCTCAATATAACTTTCCAGCAACATCTGTTCTTCAGGTTTATGACACGCAGATAAATCAACACCGGCAAATCCAAACTGTTTACACATCAAAATTTGTAAAGCACAGCGCAAATAAACCCGCTCGCTCAGTCCGGCCTGTTTCTCATCTGCCAATACTTTGAGCATATGCGGCGTAATGACAATCCCTGCAACTTTATTTTTTACCATAAAGTTGGCACGAGCCAAACTGAGCGGCATCACACATGCGAGGATTTTCTGTGCGTAATGGTGGCGTTTTAAAAATGCCTTAACCTGCTTGAGCGCATCAATGTCATAACCCAATTGCGTGATAATAAAATCAGCACCCGCTTTAATCTTCTTATGCAGTTTTAAGTACAGGGCATCGCGTTCTGCTTCAACATATTTAAACGGGTTAAAGGCCACACCAACCAGAAAACCGCCATGTTGCTTCGCTGCCATCACGGCATTCACCGACTCCAGGTATCGGCTACGCTCTGCTCCGTCTTTTCCATCATGATGTTCTTTTAGCTTGTCGCCTGTCAGCAATAAAAGATTGTTGATATTAGCCGCCTTAGCTTGCTGTAGGAATAACTCAAAATCCTGAATATCCCGTCCTTTGCCAGCAAAATGCAGAACCTTTTCCACTGAGTCTGGATATCGCTTACTCGCTTCAAGCGGCGCCATATCATGATCTGAATGAACACGGTCTGCCAAAGTCATTACAGCAGGATAGCCAGCAAATGCCGTTTTCACGGGAAAAATCTCATTTAATGAAGTGAGATATTCCACCAGAATACAAAACTGGTTTTTTTGAAAAAAGGAGGATAATTGGGGCATATACAAAGTAGATCTAAAGGATCAGAAAAAGATTGAGCTGAATTATAGGCCAGAAAGATTGAAATACCACTTGCCACTACCAATAAATAGCGGTGGCAGAAGTTATACCTATTAAATGGTAGTTATTCCCAAATCTCTTTTGCTACCTCATTCATCAGCTTGATTTTCTTGCATTGGGTAAAACATTCATCTAAAAAACTATCAAATGAAAATTAAATTATGCTGAGCTGCGTAGACCAGTCATCCACGAACACCAACATTAACACAAGCCACAATTTATAAAATCAAGCAGCTTATAAACACAACAGTGTAATCACAGCTCTCCAATACAATAACAAGAATATTCAGATAGAGATGCAGCTAAGCGTACCCGGTATCCATATTTTAGAAGGTAAATTATTATGATTAATCCAGATAAAGAAATCGATGAAGAAGTGAATGAAGAATTTCCAGAAGAGGAATTAGACCCGCAAGAAAAGCAGGATCGGGAGCTTCAGCGTGGTCAGTTAGGCGTAGACAAAGACCCACAGATAAAACGAGACCAGATCCGTCAGAGACATGAGGATGAAGAGGATCAGAATCTATAGATGATGTCCTTTAATCCAATAAAGACTTAATTGCATTTTCTCAACCGAGCACTTCTTTTATATAGCCACGCCAAAATGATCGTCGGAACAATAAAACCGACTGTCACTAATATGCCATGAAAAATTGAAGCATAGGGTTCAGACAACATCGCTACCTGTTTCATTGGCGAGGTCCACGGTGACATCTGCAAAGCAAGCAAGCCGATAAAGCCTAGCTGCCATTTAATATTTTCATGGGCTTGTAGATGCTGTCTATAGGCATAGGCCAGTAATATCGCCGAAAAAATAATTTCAAAAATCCAGGACCAGATGCCCCATTTTCCCCATAAGCCAAATCCTAAATATTGCTCGGCATAGGGATATAAGGCCAGATCGGCATTATGCATTGGAATATCCGCGACAAAATGCAAGAAACAGGACAATGCCGCTACTGCTGCAATCCGCTTATCTTTTAGAAAAAATGCACCCCAAACGAATGACCAAACGATTGCCATCAACAAGGAATGATCCCAATCAATAAAGGTCAAATCAAAATATAAATAAGGTAACGCGAGTAAATTGGGTGTTACTTTCTCAATGCCAATCGCCACCAAGATTCCATTAATGACATCAAGGAAACCTGCACCCAAAATAATCGGGAGCAAAGGGACATCCTGATATTTGGCTTTAATTGCCATCCCCACCGCAAAGTGACCAAAATACATGCTCTTTCCTTATATTTTTTAAACTTTTATGCTTTTAAATTTTTCTATTTCATCATGATGTCACATAAAAATTTACATCATCAAGCCAGAAGCATCATACATTTTTTAAAATGGGTGAGCGCTTTATTCCTTTGATACTTCCCCTATCACCTGCGCTCTGGTATCACTCTGTATCAGACCATCAACCAGATTAATGGTTCGATCGCAGGTGGCTGATAGTCGTGGATCATGGGTGACCAAAAGCACGGCACAATCACGTTCCTCATGCACTTTTCTAAACAGGGCAAACATACTTTCTGCCGTTTGCGTATCCAGATTCCCTGTCGGTTCATCAGCCAGCAATAAAGCCGGATTAGTAATTAAGGCCCGGGCAATGGCCACACGCTGTTGCTGCCCACCAGACAGTTCATTGGGTTTATGGTCAGCAAACTTTTCCAGTCCCACTGCAGCCAGTAATTCACATGCACTTTCAGTTGCCTGTTTATCGGGTTTACCATGTGCCAGCATCAGCGGCATCAAGATATTTTGCAGTGCTGTAAAAGCCTGAATCAGGTGATGGAATTGGAAGACAAAACCAATACTGTTGCCTCGTAGTGCAGTCCGTTCAGTATCATCCATTTTACTGGTCGGTTGCCCCAGTAGATACAATTCCCCACTACTTGGCTGATCCAGCAGCCCCAAAATATTTAATAAGGTACTTTTTCCCGAACCTGAAGGACCAATCAGCGCAGCAAAATCTTGCCGTTCTATACATAGATCAATGCCGTGCAAGACTTCCACCTCATTGGGCTGACCGATGTTATAGGATTTTCGCAGCGCCTCTAAACGCAAGACCTCGTAAAACTTCTCAGACATGACGAATTGCCTCCACTGGATCCAGCGCTGCCGCCCGACGTGCAGGAACTGCTGCTGCTAATACGCCCGTCAATGTTGCCAATAATAGCGCCCAAAACACCAGCTCAATCGGGACAGGAATATAAAACAGGCCGGGACCAAAATTATTAAATATCCACACTAGTCCATAGCTGGCAGAACTACCAATTGCGGAGCCAATAAGGCCAAAAATCGCGCCCTGAAATAGAAACACTCTTAAAATTTGCGATTGAGTCGCACCAGTGGCACGCAAAATCCCAATTTCCCGGGTTCGCTGCACCACGCTCACCGACATGACGCTGGCAATACCAAAAGCCACGGAAACGGCGACGAAGATAATAATCATATTGGTGGAAAGACTTTGGGAAGAAATCGCATTCATTAACTGGGCATTGCTTTTAATCCAGCTTTCAGCCTGTAAGGAGGTTAAACGTCCTACCTGATCCGCAATCTGATCGGCCTGAAAAAGGTCATTCACTCTCAGATCAATCACGGTCACCCCACCCGGCAAATTCAGCAAGGATTGTGCCTGTTTTAGATCCAGATACACGTAGCGTGCATCCAGCTCACGCACCCCAAGTTCAAATATCCCGGCAATATTCACCAAGCTACTCTTTTCCTGTCCGGTATCCAGCCGCAACTTGCTACCGACCTGAACACCGAGGTCCTTGGCCAGTTCACTGCCAATCATCACATCATCCGCACCTACTCGCAGCTGACCACTTTGCAAGTATTCCTTTAAAGGAATAATCTGCTGATAACGTTCTAGATCAATACCGACCAGCGCGACAGATTCTATGGCTTCACCACGCTGTACCAATGCCGGTCCGGAAACCGTCGGAGAAACTGCTGTCAATATGGGCAACTGATCCAGTGTGGTCATGATTTGCTGCCAGTTATTAATCGAACGGAGTCGCTGGGCACGTTTATCTTCCAATAGAAGCTGGGTCACCCCTTCTTTCGTCGGTGCCACCTGATTGACTTCATCCGGGGACAATAAGCGAATATGCGCCTGCGTACCTAAAGTCCGGTCGACCAGATTGGATTGCAGGCCTTGAATCAAGGCAGTAACAAACACAATTACAGCCACGCCTACTGCAACACCAACAGTAATCATGATGGATTGTGCCCAGCCTTCACGTAAGAAGCTGACCGCAATTGTCCATTCGGTCCATAGCCGTCCGAAAAAGTTTTTCAATCGAATTTCACCGGTATTTCGTTTTTGGTACTGCTTTGGTTCGCAGGATTTTTAGTTAAGCTATTTTGTGGCTTTAAACGCACCCGCGTGCCATCTTCCAAAGAAGCGTCTGGATTAGCCAGCACCTGATCCCCTTCCTTTAAGCCAGAAGTGACTTCTGTGCGATCCAGTCCGCGCATCCCCAAAGTCACCTGCTGGCGTTGGACTTTGCCATTGCGTACCAGTAGTACCGTGGCTTTATCTCCTTTTAGTCCAGTTAAGGCATCATTTGGAATGACTAAAGCCTGATCGCGTCTACCCGTTTCTATATTCACCGATACGGTCATATCCTGACGTAGAAAATCAGGTACTGGATTTACTGTGAGCTTAAGTTCTACTGTACCGCGTTGAGGATCGACACTTGGAGCAATAAAATTAATCCATGCTGGGAAAGTTTGGTCAGGATAGGCATCGGCAATCACCGTGGCTTTTTGCTGTAAAGCCAGCCGTGATAAATTGCGTTCATCCAGGGGGACACGAATTTCGGTATTACCATCGAGTGCAATGGTAAATAAGCCTTGGCCGGGCTGCACCAGATCGCCCGGTTCAACATTCCGGGTCAGCACAGTGCCTGCCGCCGTTGCACGGATTTTTGTCTTGTCCAGTTGGGCACGTGCCACGGCGAGCTTCTCGCGTAATGAAGCCTCTTCAACCTGACCCGATGCCAGTGCGGCTGCTTTTAAACGTGCTGTTTCAAAGTTATTACGTGCAACCCTTTCAGCTTCTACCGCCTTTTCAATTTCTTCAGCCGAAAGGATGCCTGCCTCGGCATTACGTCTACGGCTGGCTTCACGGCTGGCCTGTTCAAGCTGGGCTTTGGCGGAGGCTAATTCTGCTGCTGCCTGCGGACGTCGGCTTGTGGCTAATTCGGTCAACGCAACTTCTGCCTGACGGACCTGGGCAGCCAATTCATCTGATTTCAGTACTAACAACAGGTCACCCGGCTTAACTTGATCCCCTTCCTGAACGCGTCGCTCTAACACCACACCAGTAATTTCACTGCCGACATCGGCACGCGAAACGGTAGCAACACGTCCTGTCGCCACCACATTTTGTACCAACGGCATAGCGTTTAAGGTATAGCTCGGTAGTTCTGGACCTCTCCACCAGCGGAAAAGTGCAAAACCCGCTGCCAGTATCAGCAGAAAAACAATCAAAATTTTATAGCGGGCAGCACGCAAATGGACATCTCCAATAGGATTTTTAACTGCATATTCAATTAAAAAGATGTAGAAGTATTTAGTGTTTTAGTAATATGTAATTTTATTAAAAAAATAGCAATTTTGAAATATTCTTTTTTATCATAAATTTATGATTATTAGAATTTAACCAATAGTAGGTTTTTATATTATTAAAGTCTCGTTTTAATGATTGTTCAAAGATGTCACCAATATTCTCATAGTCATCTTCAGTCACAAGGATGGTTTTATTTTAGTTGAGAGAAAAAACGGATACATAATATTTTTCCCTCCCAAACCAAAGCATACTATTAAAATTACTATGCTTCTTGCTGTCTCCAGACAATCTGCATAATTTAAAAGCCACATTTAAACAAACAGAATAATAATTGTAGGTGCTTTTCCCATGGATAAACGAGTGTTTTCCCCTTTGCTCTTGTTACTGTATATCTGTATGGGTTTAGCGGCTTGTCATAAGTCTAAAAAACACAGCAGCAAACAGCGGAAAGTACTGCGGCGCAAGTGAGTATTTTCAAAGTACAGCCGCAAAGCGTGAATTTCAGTGAAAGCCTGCCGGCGCGTGTTCAAGCCTATAAAATTGCAGAAATTCGTCCTTAAGTGGGCGGGATTATTGAAAAAAAGTATTATTTACTCAAAGCTCTGAAGTTAAAGCAGGCCAAGCTTTATTTAAAATTAATTCAGCCACCTTTCAGGCAAATGAACATTCCTCAATTACCAATTGCATATTATCCCTCTGTCGCACCGCCTCAGATCAGTATCATTGCCATATATCCAGGCGCGACACCACAAACGCTGGACAGTGTGATTGCTTTAATTGAAGATGAAATGACATCTTTACGAGCTTTATAAGATTTTAAAATTCAAGAATAAACGTTATTCAATCCTCTCATTTTAAACCACGAATTTAAAAAAAAACGGCTTAATCATCATGAATAAGCCGTTCTTGGATCTACATTAGAGGAAAACCTGAGTCTTCCTTAATAAGTTTACTTCGATAGCGTTTTACCACGTGCGCTATGCAGTTTTTTGTAGCTGTCAATCAGACGTAAATGACGGTCTAAACCTTCAAGTTGCATGCTGGTTTCAGTTAAACCATAGAAACGGATACTGCCTTCCAGAGAACCGATCACCGCATCCATACGTTCATCACCAAACATACGGCGGAAATTGGCTTCATAATCGTTCAAGTCCATGTCATCATCTAGTTCTACTTCTAGAACCACATTCATGCACTGATAGAACAAGCCACGCTCAACGGTATTGGTGTTGTACTGAAGGAAGGTTTCCACCAGCTCTTTGGCTTCTTCAAACTCTTGTAAGGCAATATAAATCAGCAGTTTTAACTCTAGTATGGTGAGCTGACCCCAAACAGTGTTGTCGTCAAACTCGATCCCGATCAAAGTGGTGATGTCGGTGTAATCATCCACTTCAACTTCTTCCAGGCGTTCAACCAAAGCCGCCAGCTGGTCTTCATCTAAACGGTGCAAGTTCAGAATATCTTCGCGGAACAATAAGGCTTTGTTGGTATTATCCCAGATTAAATCTTCAACCAGATAAATTTCCGAATAATCAGGTACCAAAATACGGCAGGCTGTCGCACCTAAATGCTCATACACCGCCATATACACTTCTTTGCCCATCTCTTCGAGAATGCCGAACAACATTGCCGCTTCTTCGGCATTACTGTTTTTGCCTTCATTCGTGAAGTCCCACTCCACAAACTCGTAATCAGACTTGGCACTAAAGAAACGCCATGACACGACACCGCTAGAATCGATAAAGTGCTCGACAAAGTTATTCGGCTCGGTTACCGCGTTACTGCTGAAGGTTGGTTTGGGCAAATCATTCAGGCCTTCAAAACTGCGGCCTTGCAGCAATTCAGTCAGGCTGCGCTCTAAAGCTACTTCCAGTTTAGGATGCGCACCGAAAGAGGCAAATACACCACCGGTACGCGGGTTCATTAAGGTCACACACATCACCGGATACTTGCCACCTAAAGAGGCATCTTTAACCAGTACCGGGAAGCCTTGTTCCTCCAGACCTTGAATGCCTGCCACAATGCCCGGATATTTTGCCAGTACATGTTCAGGTACATCCGGCAGGGCAATTTCACCTTCCAGAATTTCACGTTTCACCGCGCGTTCAAAAATTTCAGACAAACACTGGACTTGCGCTTCAGCCAAGGTGTTACCTGCACTCATACCATTGGAAAGATACAGGTTTTCAATCAGGTTGGATGGGAAATAAACCGTTTCACCATCAGACTGACGCACAAATGGCAGTGAACAGATTCCGCGCTCAGTATTGCCTGAGTTGGTATCATACAAATGTGTGCCGAGCAGTTCATCTTCAGGGTTATAAATATCTAAGGTGTATTCATCCAGGATTTCTTTTGGCAGTTCCCCGTTCGGACCTGGCTTGAACCATTTTTCATCCGGGAAATGCACAAATTCTGCATTGGCAATGTCTTCACCCCAGAACTGGTCGTTATAAAAGAAGTTACAGTTTAAGCGCTCAATGAATTCACCCAAGGCCGAAGCCAAAGCACTTTCTTTGGTCGCACCTTTACCATTGGTAAAACACATTGGAGATTGCGCATCACGAATATGCAAAGACCATACATTCGGTACGATGTTGCGCCATGAAGCGATTTCAATCTTCATGCCCAAGTTCGCCATAATGCCGGACATATTGGCAATGGTTTCTTCTAATGGCAGGTCTTTACCCGGAATATAGGTACTGCTTTTTGTCGCCAAACTGGGCATCAGCAAGGCTTGTGCATCGGCATCAATGCTTTCCACTTCTTCGATCACAAATTCCGGACCGGTCTGGATCACTTTCTTGACCGTGCAGCGATCAATTGAACGCAAAATGCCTTGGCGGTCTTTTTCGGAAATATCAGCCGGCAGCTCAACCTGAATTTTAAAAATCTGCTTGTAACGGTTTTCTGGGTCTACAATATTGTTTTGTGACAAACGGATATTATCGGTCGGGATATCACGTGCCGCACAGTACACCTTTACAAAGTAAGCAGCACATAATGCAGAGGACGCGAGAAAATAGTCGAATGGACCCGGCGCTGAACCGTCGCCTTTATAGCGAATGGGTTGATCGGCGATTACCGTGAAATCATCGAACTTGGCTTCTTGTCGAAGGTTGTCAAGATAATTGACCTTAATTTCCATGCTGGCACCTAAATATTCTTATGTGTCAGTGCAACACATAACAATCAAAAAAATAAAATATAAGCCGAATCAGGGATAAGAAATTGACTTAAGAAATAGTGTGACTAGTGTCATGCGTAAAGCTTAGCAAACGACTGACCCTAGAAAGATGGACGGTATTATAGAGTGATTTTGCCTGATTGATAACTTTTGTCTGTGTTTGTCACCGATTTATGAGAAATGCTGATGCACGGATAATTTATTTGTCTTTTATAGACGGTTTCTAAACAACCATGCCGCTAAAGGTAAGCTCACGCCGCCTATCATCAGCATGGGCACAAAATCCCTTTTCACCTGACTAAATTGTGCCCCTTCCAAATATACGCGTTGCACCAGATCAATACCGAAGCGTAAAGGATTTACATAGGTCGCTATCTGTAAAAATTGCGGCATGTTTTGTACGGGAGTAAGCAAACCCGATAACAATATCAGCGGCATAATCAGCAAGAAGGTAAACAGCATGGCTTGCTGCATATTCACTGAAAGCGCCGATATGGACAAGCCAATTCCGACCACGGCAATATTGAAAACCGCCAAGCCAAAATACAATAATCCCAATGAACCATTCATGGGAATCGGGAACCAGAACAATATAATCAGCAAAATAATGGTGGATTGCATCATGCCGACAAAAATCGGCGGTAAAGCCTTGCCAATCATAATATGTAACGGCGTATAAGGCATGACAAGCAGCTGGTCAAAGGTGCCCTGTTCACGTTCACGCGCGACCGATAAAGCCGAAAGCAACAAGGTTTGAATCATGCTTAAAGCGGCAATCAGTGAAGGCATCAGTCCCCAGCGTGACTGCTGATTCGGGTTATACCAGGTTCTGGTTTCAATATTAACCGGTGAGATAGAACCCAATTGTTGCTGATTAAATTGATTTACGACCGCATTGATATAAGCCCCCGCAGCCGCAGCGGTGGAAGAATTACGCCCATCCAGAATCAGCTGAATGGCAGAGCTTTGTCCCTGATTCAGTTTAGTTTCAAAATCTTGCGGAATGGAAATTACAGCCAAGGCCGTTCGGTCACTCACCACCTGCTCAATTTGCTGATTATTTTCCAAGGTGGCTGTACGGATAAAAATACCGGAACCATCAAGCTTAGACAGCAATGCTGTAGAAGCCTGCCCTTTACTTTGATCCAGTACCGCATAATTGACCTGATTGACATCATAACTCGCCGCATAACCAAAAATCAGTGCTTGCATCAGTGCCGGTGCAAACAGAATAATGACTTTTTTATTCATTATGAAAGCACCTTTATTTCTAAAAGCTAGATACGTTTTAGTTCTCACTTTAAACTAGCATAATTTCTGAAATAATAGATCTCTTTCATAAATCAAAAAGCTGGTCGTTTTTTGATTTATGAAAGAGATCTAATGTATAAAGGTAGAATATTTCTATATATTTTTCTATCTCAGATACAGCAATAAGGATGATTAAGTAAAATGACTCCTATTCAATATTATTTAATGTTTCAGACTCATATTTTGAAATAATTATTTCAATAACAATGATTCAAAATATGTCAAATTTTCTTTAATTGAATAATTAAATAACCTGAATCGCGGATAAGAAATTAACTTGAAAAAAAGGTGGCTGAAAACCATTAGGGAGTTACCACACCTCCTACACCTTCAGCCACCATGTTCGATTTTACATATTTCTTCTGCATGATCGATGACTTTTTTCAGAAATTCGAAGCAACCTATTTGCAATTCTTAAAACACAGCAACAAGCG
>NZ_NEGA01000013.1 GCF_002135315.1 Acinetobacter sp. ANC 3903
CACCTTGACCGCCGAAGCCACCTTGACCGCCGAAGCCACCTTGACCGCCGAAGCCACCTTGACCGCCGAAGCCACCTTGAGGCTGACCACCACCGAAGCCACCAGCGCCTTGAGCACCAGCAGGAGCACCAGCAGGACGTGGGTTACGTGCAGGAACAACTGTAGAAATGGCATGTTTGTAAACCATTTGACTTACAGTATTTTTCAACAAAACTACATATTGGTCAAATGATTCAATATGACCTTGCAATTTAATACCATTCACCAGGAAGATAGAAACAGGAATACGTTCCTTACGGAGAGAATTTAAGAACGGATCTTGTAAAGTTTGACCTTTAGACATGTTATAACTCCAAAAAATTTAAAAATCAGCGCAAAAACTATCTTTATTTCTCAATAAAAATTATAAAAAAGATAGTTACTAAATTTTGCTTTATCCGTAACACTTTCGCAAGTCCTCTTGAGCCTGCGTGACCGTCAAATATGTTTTAAATTTATGCGATTCTTGCAAAGATCTTAACCAGGTATATTGACGTTTTGCCAGTTGTCGTGTTGCAAATAAAGACTTATCCTCCATTTCTCGTCGTTTTTCGTTACTTTTGTCACTTTTTTGTATAAATTCTAAAGCTTGTCGATAACCAACTGAGCGCATGGATGGTAAATTATCATTTAAATCGTATTTTTCAATCAGCATTTCCACTTCATGTAAAAATCCGATATCCCACATAGTCTTTAGGCGTTGTTCGATACGCTTATGTAATTCTACACGATCAGGCAATAAAGCATGATTATGAAATGTGTAGCGGTATGGTAGATTTTTTGGTTGTTCAGCTTGTAGTTTTGTAATTGGCTGTCCGGTCAGTTTAAATACTTCCAGGGCACGGATAATGCGTTGTTTATCACTGACTTTAAATTTCTGACTCGCTAGAACATCAACTTCACATAATTCTTGGTAAACAGCTTCCCAGCCTTCACGTTCTGCTTTAGCCTCAATTTCAGCACGTACCGCATAATCTGCACTGGGCAAATTACTCGACAATCCTTCTAATAAAGCCTTGAAATACAACATGGTACCTCCGACTAAAATCGGGGTTTTACCGCGCGCATGGATGTCATCAATCAACACACAGGCATCTTCCACAAACTGGGCAGCCGAATACACTTCCAAGGGCGTAATAATGTCGATCAGATGATGCGGATAGTGCGCCTGTTCCTCTTTAGTGGGTTTGGCGGTACCAATGTCCATATCCTGATAAACCAGCGCAGAATCGACAGAAATCAGCTCAAAATGACCTTGCTCATAAAGTTCACATGCCAAAGCGGTTTTACCACTTGCAGTTGGTCCCATTAAATTGATGACCGGCAATTGATTTGACATGTACAACTACTCTCCTCGAGCAAAAAGTTTATCTAATTGTGAAAGTGGAAATGCACGCCAGGTTGGGCGTCCATGATTACACTGACTGGCAAATTCGGTTTGTTCCATTTGGCGCAGCAAAGCGTTCATTTCCGAAAGACTTAAGATACGGTGTGCACGTACAGCACCATGACAGGCCATACCTGCTAAAATTTGATCGCGCTTTTGCAGCAATCCCTGTACTTCGTCATTGGGATCAAGATCATTAAGCAACTCAGGCACTAAAGCTGCAAAATCAGCCTTGTGCAAAATAGCGGGTACTCCGCGTACAATCACCTGCTCATCACCATACTGGTCAATTTCCAGGCCCAAGCGCGCCAACTGACTTTTTAAATCATCTACCCGCATGGCCTGCATACGGCTGATACTGATCACTTTAGGAATCAGCAATTGCTGTGAGATCCAGAATTCGGGTTTATCCCATGCAGCTTTCATTTGCTGCAATACTATGCGTTCATGCGCGGCATGCATATCGACAATAATCAGGCCTTCAGTGTTCTGTGCCAGAATATAAATGCCATGCAACTGTGCAATGGCAATACCGAGTGGATGTTCATCCACATAGGTAGATTGTTGTTTTTCTACACTACTTAGGCTATTCGTTATGGAAGATTGAACATCTGCTTCTTCCCATAACGGCGCAAGATAGCTTTTTAAGGCATTATTCAGCTGCTGTGAGCCGTTATAGCGACCTTGTGACTGCGATGAAGCATAATGTACCGTTTGCGGACTGCTGGAATTAAAATCACTGAGCAAATCCGTGGAAATTTGTGCTTCTGGTTGTGGTGTATAGGCATCTACCGCCTTATGCAGTTGAAATTGTTCCTGATAACGCGGCTGCGGTTGTAGCGAAGCCATCTGGTCTGCTTCATCTCTTTTCATTGCCGAAGCCAGTTCAGCAGTGGCGGTTTGAAATTGAGACAGTTTTTCTTTGGCAAAATGCCTTACAAATTCATGCACTTCACGCTGGTTTAAAAAACGGATTTCATGTTTGGTGGGATGTACATTGACATCAATATTTTCAGGATCCACCTCTAAAAACAGCAAATAGGCAGCATGCTGATGGCCATGCAAAATGCCATCATAGGCCATACGCAAGGCATGCGAGATGGTTTTATCTTTAACAATCCGTCCATTCACATAGACATATTGTAAATCTGCTTGTGCTCTTGCATCTGATGGATGTCCTAGCCAGCCAGATAGGCGCATATTAATACTGTCGGCATCGATCCAGTACGCATTTTCAGTAAATTGTCGGCCCAAAAGCTGCTGCACACGCTGGAAGCGCAGTTCACCGCTATCTGCAATCGGCAAATTCAGGCGGATATTATTGTTATGTTCTAAAACAAAACGGATATCGAAATGGGTTAGGGCCAGACGACGGACAATTTCTTCAATATGACCAAATTCAGTACCCTGTTTTTTTAAGAACTTGCGACGTGCCGGCACATTAAAAAACAGGTCTTGTACCCGAATATGCGTGCCTTTTTGCGTTGCGACCGCTTGAATTTCCTGATGATCAAAAGCCGTACCATTGACTTCAACCTGATAGCCCACTCCTTCATCGTCTTGACTGCTGCATAGGGTTAAACGCGAAACTGCGGCAATAGAGGCCAAGGCTTCACCACGAAAGCCCAAACTGACAATGGCCTGCAAATCATCTGCCGTTTGAATTTTACTGGTGGCATGACGCATCACTGCCAGGGACAAATCTTCAGGATGAATACCACGGCCATTGTCGATAATTTCAATTAAGGTGCTGCCACCTTGCTCAACCCGAATAACAAGCTCCGTCGCACCCGCATCAATCGAGTTTTCCAGTAATTCTTTGACTACGGAGGCGGGACGTTCAATCACCTCACCCGCAGCAATCTGGTTCGCCAGTGCTGGATTAAGCGTATGAATACGACGCAAGCTTATTACATCATCATGCATTGTTAAATTGACTCGCTAAGGCTTGTTGTAATGCTTCAGATGAGAAACTTAAAGTTGCGCTACGCGTTAGCTCATCTTCAGACTTTTCAATATTGATGATCAGATCCGGCTCTGGTATTTCATCACCACCTTTGGATGGCCATTCAAATAAAAATAGCGCATTCGGTGTTTCTAAATAGTCACGAATACCCATCAGTTCAAGTTCATATGGGTCATTCAATCGGTATAAATCGAAGTGGAAAATGTCTTTTCCGTGAATATTATACGGTTCTACCAAGGTATAAGTTGGGCTTTTGACCGCCCCTTGATGACCCAAACTTTGCAAGAAATAGCGGGTAAGCGTGGTCTTGCCTGCACCCAAATCACCAATTAAGTAAATCACGCCCGCGGTAAAATGCTGTGCCAAAACCTGTGCTAAATTTTGGGTATCGTCTTCATTGTTTAAGGCCAGTTTAAATGAATAGTGCATATTACTCACGACATGATTTCAAAGACCAATTATGATAGCATCGCACCGCTTTATTGCCCATGCTCGCACTTGCAAATGTGTAACTTTTCCTACATTTCCTTGTAGATATTATTCATTTTGATTAACGACAGATTGATCCAAGACAAATCACATGACCAGCACTGAATTTATTCCCCCGATGCTAGATGGCGTAAGCGCAAGCAAAGTCTTTCTTCCTAAAATTACCCCAGCACCGAACAGTATCTTTCAATATCTATGTCAGCAGTTTCCACATATTGCCAAGGATGAATGGCTGCAACGTTTTGCCGATGGTTTAATTTATGATTCCTGCGGTCAGCTACTAAACTGTGATGCGCCTTATACTGAAAATAGTCATGTGTTTTATTACCGTTTCTTGGCTCATGAAATTCATGTTCCTTTTGAACATGAAGTTTTATTTGAAAATGAACACTTGCTGGTGGTCGATAAACCACATTATTTAACCATCAGTCCGACGGGTCAGTACGTTCAAGAAACACTATTAGTACGTTTAAAAAAACAGACGGGGAATGAATTTTTAACTCCGATTCATCGTCTAGACCGCGAAACTGCAGGTGTGGTTTTATTCTCGAAACAAGCCTCTACACGGGCAATTTATCAGGAGATGTTTGCCAGACGTGAGGTGAAAAAGACCTATCATGCCATTGCGCCTTTTCATGCCGATTTAGCATTTCCCTGTTATACACGTTATCGCATGGAAAAAGGCCAGCCGTTCTACACCATGCAAGTGGTTGAAGGAACAATAAATAGTGAAACAGAGATTGATTTAATCGAGCATGATGCAGCATGGGCTAAATATGAGCTTAGACCCACCACCGGCAAGCAGCACCAATTGCGCGTGCACTTAAACAGTTTGGGCATTGCCATTAAAAACGATCCCTTTTATCCAACAGTACAACACAAAAGGGAAGATGATTTTGCTGCTCCACTTCAGCTTTTAGCCCAGCATATTGCTTTTATTGATCCTCTTTCCAAACAGGAGATGGCATTTTCGTCTCACTTTGATCTGACATTGTAATATGCTTGTCATTACAAATTATTTTAGTAAATATGGTGTATGAATATTGAAATTACATTCAATTTGATTAAAATAAATGCTGAAAAGTTAAGTAATTAGACGTATTTAAAAAATCATGAGAAAAACCGAAGTTTATCAAATACGACTTGATTCCCAAGAAAAAAAACATGCTTTTGCAGTGTTTAAACAATTGGGCATTACGCCAGCACAAGCAGTACGACTATTTTTCAGACAAGTCGTATTAACAAAATCCATTCCTTTTTCTATTGAAAATCAAAATATTAATCTTGATCAACTGAATAGAATCCGCAAATTAAAGCAACAGCAAACAGAATTGAATCTGCCCGTTGATCACGGCATGGATATGGATCAGGAATTTGCTTTGGATGATGATCATTTAGACTTGTTTGAAGAGCTGAATGCCATTTTGGGCGAAAGTGACAAAACTTAACAGTGTTGCATTTACAAACAAAATTTAGAAAAAATCTTATATAAACTTAGGTATGCTTCATGCAAGGACAATAAAAAAGCATGGAGTATCGCATGATCGTAAGACGCGCAACTTTAGAAGATTTACATCCCCTTGCTGTTTTATTCGATGAATATCGCCAATTTTACGGTGCTTCTTCCAATCTGGATTTATCTTATCAATACTTAAAACAACGTTTTGAAAACCAGGAAAGTATTATTTTTATTCACGTGAAAGATGATGTCTTTACCGGTTTTATTTTGCTGTATTTGGGTTTTTCTTCAGTATCATGTTCCATTTATTATATTCTGGATGATGTTTACGTCACCCCAATTTATCGTCGTCAGGGTTCCGCTAAACAACTGATTGATACTGCTATTTTATTTGCCCGTCATGAAAATGCGATTCGCATTAGCCTGGAAACACAAAAAACCAATTATAAATCACACCAGCTGTATGAAAAAATGGGTTTTGTCAAAGATAATGAATTTCAGATCTATCATTGTTTCCTCAAATAACGATTAAACCGTCATTCGTGTCTTGGCCAGTTCCACCTGTACGGCGCTGAGATAGATCCACTGCCCTTCTTCCAAATCTGTTAATTCCAATGCACCAATTTGCTGACGATGTAATTGCTCAACTTTATTGCCTACCGCCGCCAGCATTCGTTTCACCTGATGATAAACACCCTGATGAACGGTGAACTGCAATTCGTTTTCTGCAAATTGCACAAGCTCCGTTGCAGCAAAAATACCTGATTCGTTGCGTAGTTCCACGCCCTGCTCCAGTTGCTGGATTTGTTCTGTGGTCACAGGATCAGCCGTATGCATGCGGTAAACTTTGGCCACATGTTTTTTCGGATGAGTTAATGCCTGTAAAAATTGCCCATCATCGGTAAGTAATAACAGTCCACTAGTATCCTGATCCAGACGTCCTACACATTGCAAGCCACGATTCATCAATACATCATCAAACAAATCGAATACGCTAAAATGATGGGTGGCCTGATGTGAACACTCATAACCTTGCGGCTTATTTAAGGCGATATAAACCTTTTCCCGATAATCAAAAGTTTCACCATAGACGGAAAAACTGAGTCCATTTAAATCCAGTTTATGTTTTGGATTGATGATCACTTCACCTTGAATGGCAATCGCCCCATTTTTAATGAGCTGCTGGCAATGTTTACGCGAACCAAAACCCTGCGATTGCAACATCTTTTCCAACAACATAGACCCAACCTTTTACTATCACGAAATACGCATTCTATACTGAAATGAGGACTCTTTTTATTGTTCCTGCCTTTTCAGGCATATCTACCGTCAAAACCTTATACAATATGCATGATTTATCACTTTCTCCCTTTAAATAATGTCCCATTTAGATTTAAACCTGGTCGTTCTGCTGGTTTTATTGGCCTGCGGTATCTTTAGCCATAATAGTGCCGTGACCATTGCTGCGGGCGTACTGATTGTTTTTCGCATTACCCCACTGAGTGAATATTTCCCCTACTTGCAGCAACATGGTTTAAATATTGGCATCATTATTTTAACCATTGGTGTGCTCACGCCTATTGCCAGTGGCAAAATTCCGGGAGATGCCATTTTAAAATCATTTATGAGCTGGAAATCATTACTTGCCATCGCCATTGGCGTACTGGTCGCATGGCTGGGTGGACGAGGAGTCAAACTAATGAGCAACCAACCTGATGTGGTTGCAGGTTTACTCATCGGAACAGTTGCAGGCGTGGCTGTGTTGCGTGGCGTTCCTGTCGGTCCATTAATTGCCGCCGGGATACTGACCCTGTTTATTGGATATTCTTAGATTCTCAAATCTTAAGCCTGCAAACCGGAACTTGCAAGCCTGAACTTCAGGAACTAGGCAGCTTTTCGAAATAAAATGCTGCTTAAAAGCATGCCAACCAGAGACAGTGTTGCCATGAGAATTCCCACCCAAAACCACGAGCCTGTGGCCAGTACAATGGAAGCAATCAACGGCGGCAACAGAAATTGCGATGTGGCGGAAAATTGCAAGACCAATCCTATTGTAGTGGTAATAGCAATCGGCTTTGCGGAAAAATTTAATACTTGAGAAAACACGACCGCTGCTACCAAACCGCCAAATAGTGAAAAGCTCAAAACCAATATAAATTGCAGACTAAAGGGCAAGATTTCACGTAATAAATAAAAACTCAGGGCACAGACCATTAAGATGGCAAAACCGGTTTGGACTAAAGTTTGAGGCCGAAAACCACGCTGTAACAGTAAGCCACAGGTAAAGGTACCAATGGCATTGGCAATTGCCACCATAGCAGTCAAGGCACCTGCCATTGCTAAAGAAATTTGATATTGCTGATAAATGCTGGGTAAAAAACCGACCAAACCAAACCATTGCCCAGCATATACACCAAAAATAATGGCCAGAATCCACGCAGGAGGATGTTTTAAAGTCAGTTTAATTAAATCAAATATTACAACCGACTGGGTATGGGTTTGCACTGCAGGAATAACCACGTAAATCACGCCAGCCAAAGCGAGTGATAATACACCGAAACACATCCAGACCCCTTGCCATCCGATGCTATTGAGCAGAAAGGGAGTACATAACAAGCCTATTCCCATCCCGCCTCCCATATAGGCGCTCCACAGCCCCATCTTGGCTTGCAACTGCTCAACAGGAACCAGTTGGCGGATAAAAGCAGGCCCACTTAAGGTAATCAGTAAAAATCCGAAACCTTCGACCACACGCAGTGCCAGCAACGCCCGGAATTCCTGCACAAAACCACCGGTGAAACTGGCGAATGCGAGTAAACTCAAGCCCAATAGTACACAGCGTTTTAAGCCAATTTTAGCAGTATAACTACCCAGCACAAGTGCCATGCACATACCGGCAACCTGTACCAGAGACAATAAAAAACCGGCTTGTACCAAGCTAATGCCTAACTCAGCTTGGAGTACAGGAACCGCGGGTGGCAACTTGCCTACATGCATGGCAGCGACAAATCCTGCTGTAATAATCCATAAATCTTTGCTCAGCCAATGCACGGAACTCACAACCCTCTCCTTCAGCGATTCCAGCGCTAGACTAGCAAGAATAAAAACAGTTTTTTATCGTTGATTTATATCGACTTAGAACTTAGAACAATCAGTCTGGTATTGACTCATTCCATTAGAAATTTCATCTGGAGTTTTGAACCTGTGCAAAATTCAGCACACCCTTTTAAACAGAATAATACTGATTACGCTTTTGCGAGAATTTAGCCAGTTGCTTTAAGAAACCTTCAAAATAACTTTTCTCTTTCTCTTCAGTTCTATAGCCCGCATACAAAGTACGGCGCAAACCTGTAGAAGATACACAGTCTAAACGGCGTGAAGTCACCCAGCCTTTTTGCTCATATTCATTTACCACCCAGTCTGGAAGTGCCGCGATACCACGGCCACTAGCCACCAGTTGAATCAGCATCTGGGTTAAATCCGTGGTCCGGATCTGTTTCGGCTGAATATTAGCAGGAATAAACAGTTTCGCCATGATATCCAGACGGTGCTTATCGACAGGATAAGTAATCAGGGTTTCATCAGCCAATTCTTGTACGGTGATACGTTCGGCACGAACTAAAGGATGAGTGTTGGATAAGACTAACCGCGATTCATATTCAAAAATCGGGAAATATTCAATACCTTTTAAAGCAATCGGATCTGCGGTAATCAGCAGATCAAATTCTGCATTTTGCAGCAATTCATGCGGATTGGCTTCAAAGCCTGAAGCAAAGTCCAGATCTACATCAGGATATAAATGACGATATTGATTCAGTAGCGGCATCAACCAGTCAAAACAGCTATGACATTCAGATGAAAAAATAATTCGCCCGGTCTGTCCATGCACAATACGGGTGATGTCGGTTTGGGTTATCTGAATTTGTGGCAATACATCATCTGCCAATTTCAGTAAACGCTGCCCCACATTCGAAAAAGTCACCGGACGGCTACGGCGATTCACCACTTCTACCCCATACCAATGGTCCAGTTCTTTCAGTTGATGGGAAATTGCAGATGGCGTTAAACACAGGTCATTGGCAGCAGCCACCAATGAACCATGCTCACGTAAGGCAGTTAAAGTTTTTAAATGGCGAATTTCAAGCATGAGTAAGGGTCCAGCAAAACATCGTTTTGCCCTTACGCAAGGCTTTCAGCTATGCTGGAAGTGCGAAGGACAATAAAAGCAGCTTTGCCTGAGCGCAAGACGAGAAGCTATACTTCGAGTGGCAAGAACCTGGCAAAACTTAAAATAAATGAAAACCATGAATTTGACTGTATTTTTTCTATTTATCTGAAAACGAATACTCAAATTCAGCAACTCATAAATGAATATAATTCACTATACCATAGAATTAATTAGTCTGTTTCATGTTTAGTTTTATCCGATGATGTTTTCAACAAAAATGATCTGCCTTTAGAAAAAACATCATGACCCCTGCTGTCCCATAGTTGAAGTCCATGGGTTAGAAGTGCGTAAAGAAGCGGAAGCAGCATAATCTATAGAGACGAGCCATAGATTTTCAAAAAAGAGAGTAAAGTAAAGATAGCTCCTTTATAGGGACTATTTTTTATCATCAAATTCATGATGAGCTAGCTAAATTTATAATATTGTCCGGTACTAAAATCATACAGGCTGATGGTCGAGCCTGAAATGGTGATTTCATAATAACTTGAGTTGCCATAATGATAACCTTCGTATTTTTTTATGCCTTTCTTTTTTAAACTGATAAATTCGCTATGACCATAATCGTAGAGGTTAAATTCCCGACCGGTGTTTCGTCCTTCAAAAACCGCTGACCGCTGGTAATCATACAGTTTTGCTTCTTGTGTATTTACATTACCGCTGATTTGAGGATATGCACTTTCATTATAATCATAAATATTTGATTTATGATTGCCAAATTCCAGCTTGGCCACCACTAAGGCAAGCGCTGCTCTTTGATACTGTTTCATATATTTTCCTTTGAGTTTTTATTATTTTAAGTCAGTGAAAAAATCATCCTGTTTTTTTCACTTTACAAACTGATCCAGATTATTGTTATTCAGAAACAACATAACAAATTATTTTTCCGGCTCAAAGTGATAATTGTTATGAGATTTTACATTCGTCCATATTCTTGCTTGTACTCGCAGCAACATAGCCATTCAAATCTGTCATGGACACAGCCATTCAGTAACGAATTATTAGAAATAATTTATCCTTAAACATAAGCTTGATCAGCAATTTCATGGAAGAGTTTAAGCATTATTAGCTATTTTTAATCCGGTAATTTTTTCCCACAATGTGGGCAATAGGCATATTGCTCGCGTTCTTGCTTCAATGCTTCTTCTCGCTGTTCACGCAGTAACTGGAAAATAATATTGCGCGTTTGCTCTGAAGTGAGTCCCACCTCTTTACGCATACTTTCTATTTTTTCCTGATCATTGAATAGATCAATTTCAGAACTTTGCAATAACTCTCTAAATTTTAATTCCAGATTCTGCTTACGCTGTTCAAGTTCATAGGTCAGGCCGGTTGCCAAGATACCTGCCGGTAAAGCGGCCAGCCCCACACCTAAAATGGTAATCAGTGCACCGAGGAAACGACCTAATGGCGTGATAGGAGTAACATCTCCATAACCCACAGTGGTCAGCGTCACTACCGCCCACCACATCGATGCCGGAATTGAAGTAAACACATCAGGCTGAGCTTTACTTTCTACCACGTAAATACAGGCGGCAGCCATCACAATCATAATGCTTAAAATAAAGAGGACCGCCTGAAAAGAGCCTTTTTCACGTTCAATCACGCGTAATAGAATTTGCAAAGAAACAAAATAGCGGGTCAATTTTAATAATCTTATGAGCCGTAAAATTCTCAGGAAGCGTAAATCAATAGGCACCCAGAAATTGATATAAGCTGGTAAAATGGCGAGTAAATCAATGAGTGCTGCACCACTTTTCACCCAATGCAGGCGATTGTTCCATGCACTGTGAAATGGATTTTCTTCGGCAACTGACCAAAAACGGAGTAAATATTCAAGTGAAAAAATCAGGATCGAAAAGTATTCAAAAAGATCGAAAAACACTGAATAGGATTGGTAAATGTCATTCACCGACTCCAATAACACTGCTGCAGCATTGCCAATAATCAGTAAAATTAAAAAATAGTTGATCGCACGACTAAACCTGGTTTCGTAGTCTTCATTATGTAAATTGTTATAAACGAATTTTCTTAGTGTATACCACGTGCTAAATGCCATAGCCGTACATATTGTAATTTAAAGGCTGTAGTTTAACCCAAGTTTGCAAAGATGTAATGAGTGAAAAATCATGCTGTATTTGTCACTCACTAATTTAGCATTACTTTAATTTATTCAAAAAATTATTCAACAAAAAGCAGCGCCAAGCGTACCTGGTCATAACCCATACGCGGACTGGTCGCTTCTACAATCGGGCGCAGCTTGATTGCACCATCCTCACTAAAGTGTTCAGGACTTTGCCGTTTCATTAAACGCTTATAAATTTTGCGTACCTGTTCCACCACCTCATCTCCCGGATGAGCCACCGAAATATCCAGACCTTGCTCTTTATGCAGTTTCGCCAAATGATTAATAATGGTAGCAGGTGTTAATCCACGCTCAACCGCAATGTCCTTAATTTCATAACCTTCTTCAAAAAGCTCACGCGTTTCATCCAGTGTAGCCGTGGCATAATTGGTTTTACCACCACTTTTAGCAATTTTCTTTTCATTGCGCTGAATTTCAGTTTCATTCAGGGTACCGCCACAATGACGAATAAAGGCTTTATGCTGAGGAGCTAAATCAATCAACTCAAAGTGATTTTCTGCTTCTTCTGACAATTCCTGAAAACGGCGATCAGCCTTAATAGCCAAACTATCCAGTTCCAGCGCCTGAGTATTCATACCTAAAAGTTTCAAGCCATTTAAAGCTTTTAAACGCGACAGCGCTACATAGCCCTGACCTTTCTCAAAGGTATGCGCCAGATTGATTTCAGCCGCTTCCAGAGTCATGCCTTGTGACTTATGAATGGTAATGGCCCAAGCCAGACGTAATGGAATTTGCTGAAAGCTGGCAATGGTTTTACCGGCATCGTTATCGACCGACCAGGTTTCAGGCTCAACCAGCAGTACAGTACCATCGGTCAATTTTACTTTTGGCAAAATGCCGTGTTCATCATCTTCTTCAAAGCCAATCACTTCGCCCAAACTGCCGTTAATATAGCCCATATCAAAGTTGTTTTTCACAAACATCACTTTGGCATTTTTCTTTAAGGTCAGGTTTTCAGGCGCACGAACTGAAGATTTCAAGGTTTCGATCAGCTTGTCATTGCCATCACAAATCGCATCAAATTGACGGCCATCTGCTTCAATGGCATTCAAATGCTTAAAGTTGATGCTATCCACATCCATATTGTGGGTATATAAACGGGTAAAGGTTTCGCCAATATCCTGACCACGAGTTTGTTCCAAGGCCTGAAGATGTTCGGTCGTAATACTTTGACTACGAATGGCATTCAAGATGTCATTTAAATAGTCATTGCCCTGACGGTGTTGCTCGGTCAGATAACAGACCCGAAATTTTGCCTCAACCCAGGCATCCGACATAAAACAGAATTTGTCACGGTTGCGTTCGTCATTTTTACCTACCGGCGGTAACTGGAAAAAGTCACCTGCGACAATGACCTGAATGCCGCCAAAAGCCTCATCGCTTTCTTTAAAATATTTTAAAACCTGATTGACCAGATTCAGCTGCTTGGCATGCAGCATGGAGATTTCATCAATAATCAGTACCTGGGCATTTTCCAAATGCTCTTTTAGGTATTTGCGTTCCTTCATGTTTTTCAGGTCGGCATCTGCCAGAAAATCCTTGATGCCAATGCCTGCCCAGGTATGAATGGTCATACCATTCATATGGGTTGCCGCAATGCCTGTGGATGCGGTAATGGCAACCGGCACCTTACGGGCTTTCAAATAATTGATGTACTGATTGAGTGTATAGGTTTTCCCTGCACCAGCCGAACCTGTTAAAAAGACATTTTCGCCTGCTTTTAAAAGCTTGAGTGCAGTTTCTTGTTTCATAAGACCTATAACCGTAAATTAACGGCTATAGCCTACCGATTTTTTCCCTAAAAGTTAAGCCCAGAAAAAAGTTTAGCGACAGCCACTGTCACTTAAACGGCGCAAACTGCAGGTTTAACCAGGAGATAAATTGCAGTGTGATATTCACAAAAAGGTATTCAGTTTTTTTATTATGCGGATATTCCAGCTGGTCATAGATCAATTGACCATCCCGCAGGTAACAGCCTAAAGTCATATGCAGCTTGCCGGTTTGCGAGACCATATGAAAAGCCACATATTCCCTTTCAATAATCCGCTGTGCATAGCTTGCCGCCAGACAATTATGGCACCTTTGCGATTCCTGAATAATACGCTCCAGATCTGCCAGTTCTTCAAAGCTCCAGCTAGCGAAGTGCATAATCTTTTCTGGCATCACCGGTTGCCATACCACGAGTGCATAATTTTTCTTGAGCTGGCTGATAATTTCCTGCTTTTGAATGTAACTATGCCAATCCGTCGCCTGATGATAAAACCCGATCCAGCTGGTACTTTTTGGTACAGACTGATTATCCTTAAAAAATTCGACCAGATAATCCCGCACATAGGAATCAAACACAGACACCCGGATGTTTCGACCACGCAAATAAAAGACTTGCCGGAACTCATCCATCTGCATTTTGTAGCGCTGCAACACCGTATAAAACTCACGATTTTGATGGGTTTCCGGCCGGATATACGCCATTAAATCATGACTAAAATCTTGGGTGATTTTATGCAGATGCAGCATATAGGCCTGCATCACCCGACTTAGGCGCAAATAGATTTTTTTAACGGTTTTTTCATTGCCTTTGCTGACATTACGCATGAGTTCCATCCATTCATCCAGATATAAAATGGAAGGGCTAATGGCAATGCGATGATCATCCAGTACTTGATCTTGCCCTTTCAGCACCACGCTCTGATTATGTTCATGCTCAAACCAGGCTTCCTGCATGGCAAAATAGTGGCAGCTATGAATAAACATACGGGCTGAACAATGCTGAAAGTACTGCAAGGTGGCCAGAATGACTTGCGAATGAACCTGACTGCTATCGACAAAACTGAGGGCCGTGACTGCCACTCGTACACTGCTCTGTTGAATATTTCGACTCAGCCAGTCCAGAACCTCCGCAGACTGTTTAAACAGCCAGTTTACTGCACGCGGATAATCAAATAAGGGAAATTTTGCGACTTTCTTTTGCCAGACCACAGTCGAAGTATCTAAAAAATTTTGCTTAGAAAGTAAATCATCACGCTGCCAAAGTTCACGCCGCATTAATCGCACAAAACCAAGTAAGGCAGATTGTTCTTGCGCATGCCGATACAGTAACTGGATATCGTCTTGATGTTCGATTAACTCATGCAAGTTAAAGCGCTCTTCAAATGAAAGCGCCATAATGCGATACATGGGCGCAGGTAAAAACTGCGCGGCGCTAAAACAAAACTCATCCAGTGCTTCCATTAAGGACTGGATGGGTGAAAATTCATCGCCATAAACCCTTTGCACGGAACAGATCTCTTGCAACAGCTGGATCACCGCTTCAGGCAATGCCTTTTTATTCACTACAGAATCAGTCAATACGGCAAAAGAATAAATATTGGCTTTCATCATCAGCTGATCAATAATTTCAGCTTCCGGCAATGAAATATTTTTCAAATAAGCACTCACCCGCTCTGCGCCATGCACCCACAGGTACACTTGATCCAGCAATAGCTGTCGCAGTTGTTGGGCCTTTTGACGCAAATAGAGTGAATGTTGCGGCTTTAAATCATTGGTGAGAAAGTACAGGTCATGCAGAATAAATTCTTCTAATAATTCAGCTTTCTGCCCCAAGTAGGTAAAATCACAGTGCAAAATGCTTTTCAGGCCCGACTCTGGTGCATAAAATTGCAGTTGAAATAGGCCATTCGCGACTTGTACAACATTCCGCTCCTGATCGATCCGAAACATATTTTGCGCATTCAGGTGTCCAACCAAATGCAGCTGATCTTGAAAAATATCATTTAAATTTTTAGAAATTCTGAGTAACTGTTTCGCAATCCCTTGATATTGCGGTACTAAACGTTCCTGTTCCATACTCGCCCCAAATTAAACTTAGCAGCCAGGATAAATAATCATCTCATTCGGATAATGTATGCTGAGTTTAGAATTTAATCAAACTTGCTCGATGAATCCCTAAAGTCTAATGACTGATTCATCCATTTATAATAGATCTCTTTCATAAATCAAAAAATGTTTAATATTGGATTTTTTTAAATCAGCACAGTCTCATTTGATTGATTTAATTTTTTGCCTTTTCGTAGGTAATCTCTCTACTTTTGAAAGGTCAAAAGTAGACAAAAACCTTTTATTTCCCATACACGACATCCTTGTCGTGATGGGAAACGTGTGGCATCCATGCCACATTCATGAATTTAATATCGACTAAAATCTATTTTCAATTTTGGCTTTACGAACAATTTTTAGTTTCTAAAATGATTTATGAAAGAAGTCTAATTGTGGAAATAAAATATCAATTAAATCTACTCAAGTTTTTTTATGGTCACGCTGTTGTTTTAAATCGTCTAATCCTGCATAGATTTGCTGTTGGATTTGGTCACGAAAATCCTGTAATTGCTGCATATCTTCAATATGCGCTAAATTTTGTCGTGGCATAAACTGGAAATAAAAAGGCAAGCGTTTTGGGATCATATGTTTAGGCAATGATGGAATCACGTCGCCATGCCGCAGCAGTTTATCCAATTGCGGAACCTTGAGCAGTTTCTGAAACCATTGACTTTCAACAATCAGATTGGCATCAAAACCCAGTTCAAAGATTTCATCTCCACCTAGCGCTGCAAATGGAACAAGATCATAGTTGAATTCCTGTGCCAGTTTTAGAAAACCGTAACGCTGTTTCCAGATCAGCTGATGAGCCTCACCTTTTCTTTTCAATACCTCGCGCCCACCACCAGGAAAGACCAGAATAGAATAACCTTGACGCATCGCTGCACGGATATATTCTTTCTCGCCGTCGACTGCGCCAAATTTTTTAAACACAGTCCGCCAAAACGGCAAATAAAAATGGCCATGATCAGCAATACTGACCACAGCCACTTTATGATGATTATATAAATAATCAATCAGCATTGGTGAATCAAACACCCCATACAGGGTGTGATTCCCGACATACATTGCAGGTTTTAAGGCATATATGTGTTCGGCACCTAAAAAGGTTGGGGTGAAATATAGTCTGGACAAGGTACTTAGACGCTTGATCCATCTTGCATCATGCTCAACCTGCAATAGATGATTCCTTATGCTACAACGTGTTTTTGCACTAGAACCGAACCTACAGAATAACCTGCACCGAATGAGCAAAGTACACCGTACTCGCCATCATTCACTTCATGTGCAGTGCGGTGCAATGCAATGATCACACCTGCAGAAGAGGTATTGGCAAATTCATCCAGAATAATTGGCACGAGGGAACGGTCCGCATCTTTACCGACCACATATTTTAAAATGAGGTCATTCATGCTGGCATTGGCTTGGTGCAACCAGAAACGTTTAACGGTAGTGGGCGCAATCTCGTTTTTCTCAAGTTGCTTGGTAATGATTTTAGCAACCAGTGGACACACTTCTTTAAACACTTTACGACCGTCTTGACGGAACAATTTGTCGTCCACCACCGCATCTTCACTACGGTTTAAATAACCGAAGTTGTTACGAATGTTGTTTGAGAATTGGGTAAACAAATGCGTATCTACAATATCAAAACCAGTTTTAGTGGTCGTATCTTCAATAACCGATGCGGTAGCCACATCACCAAAAATGAAGTGACAGTCACGTGAACGGAAATCAGTATGACCCGAAGTAATTTCCACATTCACTAACAATACACGGCGCGCACCACTTCTGATTGCATCCGCAGCCTGTTTTAAACCGAAGGTTGCAGCAGAACAGGCAACGTTCATGTCATAGGCATAGCCTTGAATGCCCAAAGCAGTTTGAATTTCAATCGCTACAGCAGGATAAGCACGCTGGATGTTTGAACATGAAAGAATAACCACATCGATATCTTCAGCGGTAACACCGGCATTTTCCATCGCCTGTTTAGCGGCAGTTACGCCCCATTCCGCTTGAATAGAAAGTTCGTCATCGCTGCGTTCACGTAAACGTGGATATAGACGTTTTGGATCTAGGATGCCTGATTTTTCAGCAACATAACGGCTTTTAACACCGGATGCTTTTTCAATAAATTCTGCATCTGAACCGCGACGTGCTTCAATCTCACCCACTGCAATTTTGTCCGCGTTGTCGTGGTTAAACTGTTCCACATAAGCATTTAAACTTGCAACCAATTCATCATTGCTAATGGATTCTTCTGGATGATAAAGACCGGTACCGGTAATACGAATGCCCATGTAAAACTCCCGTTAATTTTGCGCTCTGTTAATTAATGCCCAATTGATTCCATACTTTTTGCAGGCGGGTTGGAGAAACCGGCATTTTTGTTTTCATTGGTTGTGAGAACAGGGAAATACGAAATTCTTCGACCATAAAGTACAGATCTTTCAGGCGAGCGTCATTTTTAAACTTAAACAATTTTTCCATCCATGGGTCAACTTGCTCAATGGCAGAATTATCCCTTTGCAAGTTATTGGGCAAGCGTTCTAGACGCAACACCAAGGCCTTTAAATAGCGTGGAAATTCCTGCCATATATCGGAAGATTTGACATACACACAGTTGGAAAGACTCATTAAATCAAGCTGATCTTCAAGATCATCAATATTTTTTCCAAAGATAGAATCGTCTAAAACCAACAATTTCCGACGAATATCCTGCCACTGGATATAAATATCGCTCAGTATAGATAATGCCACTTGCCCATGCGTTAGGAAAGATTTTTTTACATTTAATATTAATTTTTGAAACTCTTCAGCATTGACAGGAAGATCATTTATTGTCATCTGCAGTGTGGAATAAACTAGCATCTGCTCCAGTTTAGCTTTGTCACCTAATGGGGAATAGGCTAAAGCCAGCGGTTTGGAAATCTGTTTTTTCAGTTGACGAATCAAATCACCCAACTGCATATAGACCAGATGAATCACACCTTCCCGATGCTGACGGATGGCTTCAGCCTGATCATTAAAGGTTTGAATCACCACGCCGGATTCGTCTTTAGCATCCAGTGCTGCAAATGTTTTGGTCGGTACCAGTGCCTGATATTGCTTTACTACAACACCTGTCACTTTTTGTGAAGCTTCAAAAGTGAAATTCTCAGGGAAAGTTTTAAACTCACCTTTCAGCTGTTTGACCGGACTATGAGTTTCTGTACGGCAACGTGCCTTAAGTTCCGCCAGATCACGGCCTTTTTCAATTACTCGGCCTTTTTCATCAATCACTTTAATGAAGGGCAGCAAATACTGGTCAATCCGCTCAAAGGAAAAATCTTTTTCACCGACCTGATCACCACGTAGCTGAAAAGCCAAGAAGCTGAAAATATGCTGGCGTAAATTTACCGCATCTATTGCTTTCATCAGCTTACGTGCTGTGTCTGGAATCGGTACCAGATTACGGCGCTTGTCTTTAGGCAATGATTTTAATAGTGCTTCAATCAAATCTTCACGCCAGCCCGGAATGCCCCATGACCAGATGTTTTCATCGACCTGCGGCAAGGCTTGCACCGGAATTTTAACCGTTGCGCCATCTTCATCATGGCTCGGATCAAAACGGTAGCTAGCAGCTAAACGTAATGAACCATTGTGCAAATAATCAGGAAATTGTTGTGTCGTTGGACGGTCATTCATCCACAACGCATCATCATCGACGAATAAATAACGCGGATTTTGCGGTTCAACCGTGGCACGCCAGTCTTCAAATGTTCGACGACTCGCCACTTCCTCAGGGACTTTTGATGCGTAGAACTGATAGATAGTTTCTTCATCGACCACCAGATCACGTCGACGCAGCTTATCTTCTACCCGCTCCACTTCTTCAAGCTTGAGCAAATTATGCTTTAAGAACGGTGGTGTAATGCCCAAATGACCTGTAGTTAAAGCATCGCGCAGGAAAATTTCATGGGCCGCAGGTTGATCAACTTTTTCATAATCCATCAAACGTTTCGGTTCAATAATTAAACCAAACAATGAAATCTGGTCATAACAATTGACGATACCGGCTTTCTTCGACCAATGTGGCTCGAAATAGTGATGTTTCAGCAAATCACGCGCTGCCAGCAAAATCCATTCCGGTTCAATCTTGGCCAAAGTTCGCAGATAAACCTGTGAGGTTTCCACCATCTCAAAAGCCATCACCCAAGGGGTAGTGGTCTTATGCAAGGTAGACGCCGGGAATATACGTGCCTTCTGCTGACGCACTGCCATAAATACATTACGTTCATCAGTCTTGTTAGCAATGAAGGATAACAGGCCGGTTAATAAGGCACGATGCAGGTTTTCATAACTGGCTTTTTTATCATTGAAAGATAGTTTTAATCCCTGCGCCAGCTCAAATAATTGCTCATGGGTCTTTTTCCATTCACGCAAACGCAACCAACTGAGAAAATGCTGCCGTGCAAAATTACGACGTTTGTTTTCATTCATCGAGGCACGGTTAGCTTGCAAGGTTTCCCATAACTTGATGTAAAACAGGAAATCAGAATCTCCTTCCTTAAATAAGGCATGTTTCTGATCGGCTTGCATCTGTTTATCGGCCGGACGTTCACGTGGATCCTGTACAGCCAAAGCTGCGACAATAATCAGTACTTCATTCAGCACACCAAAATGTGCACCACCCAAAATCATGCGTGCCAGACGTGGGTCAATCGGCATCTTCGCCATTTGCTGACCGATTTTGGTTAAGGAACCTTCCCCTTTAGAAAGTCTCCCTTTCTCAAAGGGAGATTTAGAGAGATTTTCTTCTTCAACTTTAGGAGAATTTTTCTCATTCATCGCCCCAAGTTCAATCAGCAGCTTGCGACCATCATTGACCAAACGATGATCAGGTGGCTCAATAAAATCGAAACTTTCCAAATCTCCCAGATTCAGACTTTGCATCTGCAAAATTACCGAAGCCAGGTTGGTTCGTTTAATCTCGGGTTCGGTAAATTCAGGACGGCTTTGGAAATCTTCCTCACTATACAGCCGGATACAGACACCCGGCGCAATACGGCCACAACGGCCTTTACGCTGATTGGCTGCCGCTTGCGACACGGCTTCAATCGGTAAACGTTGCACCCGTGAACGATAGCTATAGCGTGAAATACGCGCAAAGCCGCTATCAATTACATAACGGATATTCGGTACAGTCAGCGCCGTTTCAGCCACGTTGGTGGCAATAATAATCCGTCGACCACCACCGCCAGGACTGAAAATCTTTTGCTGCTCTGCAATAGCTAAACGTGCATACAAAGGCAAAATTTCGGTATGACGTGGACCATGCTTTTGCAAGATTTCTTGCAGTTCACGAATCTCCTGTTCGGTGCTGGCAAAAATCAGGATATCAGCATGTTCGGGATGGCCTTTTTCCTGCGCATCCTGAAAACACTCATTGACCGCCTGCACCACCGCACGGGGCAGGTTTTCTTCAAAGTCGTCAAACTCATCATCATCACTACCACCAATGCTCATTTCTGAAATCGGACGATAACGCACTTCTACCGGGAAACTACGCCCTTCTACTTCAAAGATCGGCGCATCAAAAAAGTAACTGCTAAAACGGTTTACGTCCAGCGTTGCTGAAGTAATGATGACTTTTAAATCATGACGCTTAGGCAAGAGCTGTTTGAGATAGCCCATGATGAAGTCGATATTCAGCGAACGCTCATGTGCTTCATCAATAATAATGGTGTCGTATTTGGTTAAGTAGCGGTCATTGGCCAGTTCTGCCAACAAAATACCATCCGTCATTAAGCGGACAATGGAATCCTGCGAACCCTGTTCATTAAAACGGATTTTAAAACCAATTGAGTCACCCAGCTTTTCCCCGACTTCTTCGGCAATACGTTGCGATACGCTACGTGCAGCCAGTCGACGTGGCTGGGTATGTCCAATCATGCCGGTTAAACCCCGGCCGGCCAGCATGGCAATTTGCGGCAGCTGAGTCGTTTTACCGGAACCGGTTTCACCGGCCACAATAATCACTTGATGCTGTTGAATCGCTTCAATCAGCTTGTCTTTATATTGGGTAACCGGCAGGTCTTGATTCAGTTTGATGTTCGGGACACGTGACAAACGCTCACGAACTTTATGATTCGATTTTTCTAATAATTCCTGATACTGTTTTTCATTGGCATCTTTACCTTTGCGTAGCCGATTTAAACGATGACGGTCACGTGCCATGACCCATTGATCTACATTTAAATGACTGACCACAGATAACTTATCCCAAAACAAAAAAATTGAACTGAGTATTTTACGCTGTAACGTCGCCGAGAGAAAGCCAGCAAGATATTTATTCATGCTGTTTTTAAGCGCACGAATATTTTAAATCTTCTAGCTTTGAGCATAATTCAAGCGATCAAGCAGCACTTGATCACCAAGTTTTGCCTAAGCCAGGATGATGAGAAATCAATAAAATTGATTCATCCTAAAAACAAATTTAATTTTTAAAAAATTTACCCTTGAATTTTAATGCATGAACCTTCATGTTGTTAGACAAGCTGAAGAACTGCGCTTTTGTCATTCAATCATCATGCTTAGATGATTGAATAGATAGATAGAAGAATCAGATTTGGTGGAATTGTAGGCTTTATATTAGTTAATTCGGTTTTTCCGATTTCAATAATATAAAAATACTGTTTCAGCAATAACAAAAAATTCGCTATCCTTTTGGAAATCAAATACAAACCTCAATCATGGAGACAATGATGAGCTTAATTAATACAGAAGTTAAACCATTTAAAGCAACTGCATTCCAAAATGGTCAATTCATCGAAGTAACTGAAGCTGATCTTAAAGGCAAATGGTCTGTAGTATTCTTCTACCCAGCTGACTTTACTTTTGTTTGCCCAACTGAATTGGGTGACCTTGCAGACAACTATGCTGAATTCCAAAAATTAGGCGTTGAAATCTATTCAGTTTCTACTGACACTCATTTCACTCACAAAGCTTGGCACGATTCTTCAGAAGAAATCAAAAAAATCCAATACGTAATGGTGGGTGATGCGAACTGGACTCTTGCTAAAAACTTCGACGTATTAATCGAAGCTGCTGGTCTTGCTGACCGTGGTACTTTTGTTATCGATCCAGAAGGTAAAATCCAGATCGTTGAAATCAACGCTGGTGGTGTTGGCCGTGATGCTCAAGAACTTCTTCGTAAAGTTAAAGCAGCTCAATACGTTCACGCTCACCCAGGCGAAGTTTGCCCAGCTAAATGGAAAGAAGGCGATGCTACTTTAGCTCCTTCAATTGACCTAGTTGGTAAAATCTAATCTGTATTAGATTGAACTGATTCAAAAAACCACGCTTTTTAGCGTGGTTTTTTTTGCAATTCGTTTTTAGGTCACAGGAAACTAAATCTTAATTCCAAGCTACCTTTCGGCAATTATTTCTGTTATACATCAATGATGACCTGTTCCGTATGGTCATGCTCAGTAAGACATCAAATGGCTTGGGTCATATAAAAAATGAGGTGCTTATGGGAACACAAATTGCTGTAACTTTTTGGAAATACAGTGCGTCATCACGTTATCTTAAAATTTTTTATAATAATGGTTCAGCTGAACTCTATCACCCTGTTCCGGAATTCATTTATAACAACCTGCTTCGCAGCAATGATAAGGCAGCATTTGTCCATAAATATCTCGAATATGATTTACACTTTACCCGGGTTTCGATTGATTAAAAAATCAGGGTTTATCCCTGATTTTTAAACACCATGAATTAATTTTTTATTTATAACAAATCATAAATAAGCCTGCCCCAATAGACAGGGTCATGCTCATAAAACGTTCATCACTCTTTACCAATTCAATAAACTGTTTAACTTCTGCTGCATGCGATATCACATTATCGACAAACATAACCCCATTTTTGCGATGCAGCATATGCTGCAAATACTGCCAGTAATCGACATAGGTATCCCGTTCCGCATCCAGCAAGATAAAGTCATATTGCTGTTCGGCATTTTCAAGAAAACTTCGCGCATCCCCCACCCAAAAATCAATCACTTCACTTAATTGCAGTTCCTGGGCATATTGCTGAGCTTGCCGGGTACGTGCCGGATCAATTTCCAGAGTCGTGACATGACCTTGTGAAGTCTGCGCTGCATTGGCCAGCCATAAAGTCGAATAACCGGTTGAAGTGCCAATCTCCAAAATAGCCCTGGATTGCTGCAGGCGTACCTGCATGGCTAAAAATAAAGCAGAGTCTGGCTCGATATTTCGATAACGCTGGATGCGATCTTTTTGTAAGGCATCAAATTTAATAAATCCCTGATACAGCTCATGCATTCGTTTTTGGAATGTCGCACTCATACTCATCGTAGATATCTCTATTTTATTATTTGGTTGAGTCTAGCGTTTATCGATGTCTTTAATCCAGCTTATGTCGTTTCTTGAATTAATTGAAATCTTGGCAAAACTTCACCATTCTCGAAGGTGACCTTTTCTTGAAACATGGTTAAAGGACGTACCCACATTGAATAATCACCATATAAACATTGATATACCACCAGTTTCTCAGCTGTTTCGCTATGGGTGGCAACATGAAAGACCTGATATAACTTGCCTTTATAGTGTTGATAAATCCCGGATTTTAGTTGCATTTTTACGACCTTGTTAAAGCATGATGCCATCATAATCAAAATTGCTCTGAAGTATGTAATCATTTATAAAAAATGCTTTAATTTTGATTAAATATTTGAATATTCACATTAAACCATCATCTATTTGATAGAGCATCATTCGTAAATAAATTATCAATCTGTTAAAGCGATTGTTTTTATATAAATGAACTGTTTTAACTATTTACAATTTTAACCTATTATAGCTTTATTAAATAAGCATTTACTCCTTTGGAGACCTTAGCCATGTTAGATCAAAATACTTCAGCCCAACTTAAAACCTTACTGGAACGCCTGGAAGGCCCGATTGAACTGGTCGCGACTTTGGACGGTTCGGACAAGTCTGACAAAATCAAGGACCTTGTAGAAGAAATTGCGGCACTGTCTGATCTGGTGACTGTACGCTTCGATGGCAACAATAGCCGTGCACCAAGCTTTGGTGTGGCCAAAGCCGGTGAACAACCTCGTGTCAACTTTGCCGGTTTGCCGATGGGGCATGAGTTCACTTCCCTGATCCTGGCATTGCTGCAAGTCTCCGGTTATGCCCCAAAAGTCTCGGATGAAGTGCTGGCACAAATCAAAGCTCTGAACCTGACTGCTGATTTTGAAGTGTTTGTTTCTTTAAGCTGCCATAACTGTCCGGACGTGGTACAGGCCCTGAACCTGATTGCGATTAACAATCCAGGTACCACCGCGACCATGATTGATGGAGCGTTCTTCCAGGATGAAGTGGAACAGCGCAAGATCATGGCCGTTCCGATGCTGTTCCAGGACGGCAACCACATTGGTCAGGGTCGTATGACTCTGGAAGAAATCGTGGCCAAACTGGACACCAACTCTGCAGCCAAAGATGCCGAAAAGTTAAATGCCAAAGACGCCTTTGATGTCCTGGTGATTGGCGGTGGCCCTGCAGGCAATACATCAGCGATCTATGCAGCCCGTAAAGGTATTAATACCGGGATCGTGGCGGAACGCTTTGGCGGTCAGGTGATGGATACCATGGACATTGAAAACTTCACTTCAGTGAAGAAAACCCAGGGTCCAAAATTTGCTGCTGAAATGGAAGCGCATGTACGTGAGTACGGCGTGGATATCATGAATCTGCAAAAGGTGTCTGCGATCAAAGGCGCTGATGAGACGGCCAACGGTTTGGTGGAAGTGACCTTGGAAAACGGTGCCAAACTGGAATCGAAAACCGTGATCCTGTCTACCGGTGCACGCTGGAGAGAGATGAACGTTCCGGGTGAACAGGAATACAAAACCCGTGGTGTAGCATACTGTCCGCACTGTGATGGACCACTGTTCAAGGGCAAGCGTGTTGCAGTCATCGGTGGCGGTAACTCGGGTGTGGAAGCGGCGATTGACCTGGCGGGTATTGTGGAGCATGTGACCTTGGTGGAATTTGATACCAAACTTCGTGCCGATCAGGTACTTCAGGACAAACTCAACAGCTTGCCTAACACTACGGTGATCAAGAATGCGCTGTCTACCGAAGTGGTCGGTGACGATTCACAGGTGACGGCGCTAAAATACAAGGATCGTGCTACCGATGAAGAGCATACGGTTGAACTGGCCGGGATCTTCGTTCAGATCGGCTTGTTGCCAAACACCGATTTCCTGAAAGCATCAAAAGTTGAACTTTCAAACCGTGGCGAGATTGTGATTAACGAGCGCAACGAAACCAACGTCAAGGGTGTGTTTGCTGCCGGCGACTGTACCACCGTACCGTACAAACAGATCATCATTGCCACTGGTGAAGGTGCCAAGGCATCACTATCTGCTTTTGATTACATTATCCGTAACGCGTAATTATCACAAGTAACAGCAAAGTTGTTCTATCAGGCTTGTATCACTGCTTTAGTGGTATAAGCCTTTTTTTTCACTCATTTTTTTCATAAAAAATAATTACATTTAATTAACAATTTTAGCTCATTATTTGTGCATTTTTTTCGTTATATTCAAAATACCCCTATTTAGGTGGGTGCCACAATTAGAAGGAAATGAAAATGAATAAAGTGCTTATTGCTTTAGGTCTTGCTGCTAGCGTTGCCCTGGTGGGTTGTAATAAACAAAAAGAGCCTGAGACCGGTGCAACCACTGGTGAACATCTTGAAAATGCAGCTAATCAAGCCAGTCATGATATTTCTGATGCAACAAAGGAAGCAGAAGCTAAAACTCAAGCGGCCACTGATGAAGCAACCTCTAAAATTGAGGCAGCAGGTAATGAAGCTGCAGCTAAAACTGAAGCCGCAGCGAAGGATGTTAAAAATGCAGCGAAAGAAGCTACTGCAAATACTGCCGGTGCTATAGAGCAAGGTGCTTCTAATGTTCGAGAAAGAACTCAACAATAATTTAAATCATTAAAATAAAAAAGCTCCTTAAAAAGGAGCTTTTTTATTGATTAATCTTGTTTTTTTATTCATATTTTTTTTATGGCAACCCTAATAACCAATAATTAAGTACATCTCTATATGGCACATTCTTATCATCTGGAAAAACATTATATTCAAAGAACAGGCTGATTACGTGCCGCAGTGCTTGGTACAAATGATGGAATCATTTCCGTCACCAGCCTCATTATAGGGATGGCTGCCAGGGGTGCATCTTCCCATACCTTGTTAATTACCTGCATTGCCGGACTCATTTCAGGTGCCAGTTCCATGGCAACCGGTGAATATATTTCTGTCAAATCTCAAGTCGATATTGAAAAGGCAGATCTAGATATGGAAGCACGTGAGCTGTTTAGCAATCCGGTGAAAGGTAATGTCGGTCCTGTTTCCATCTCTGTGATGATTGGTGCTTTTATCTTTGGTATCGACATGCAATTAGGCGGCGGTAGCGCACGCATGATTGTGACCCTGCTCTTCTTTTGCCTAGGCTCTTTAATTGCCACTACACATTTGGACTGGTGGTTTAACCTGCCACATCTTGCGCCCATTTCCATTGTTTCAAGCCTAGGTGTTATTCCTGCACTCATCGTCAGCTTTGTTCTGTTTGCAGCAATTGCATTTGCTACCATCTTTTTTGAGAAAAAATGTCATGCTTCACTTGAAGTAGAACCTATTGCCGAAACTCAAGGTTTTAAACGTTTCCTACGTGGTCCATGGCCGTTGGTCTGGGGCGGGATTATTTTAACCTTGCTCAACTTTGCCACTTTAACTTTAGCTGGTCGTCCTTGGGACGTGACTTCTGCACTTGCAGTATGGGCAGCAAAATCTGCCAGTTTAATCGGTGTAGATGTCGCTTCTTGGGTCTATTGGCAACAGCCCGCTAATGCCAAAGCTTTATCGGAGTCATTATGGTTCGATATTACTTCTATGATGAACTTTGGCATTATGCTGGGTGCCTTATTGGCTGACAGTCTTGCAGGTAAATTCGCGCCCAACTTTAACATTCCAAAGCGCTCACTGATTGCTGCTATTGTTGGCGGTTTACTATTAGGCTACGGCGCTCATTTGGCCTATGGCTGTAACATCGGGGCTTACTTCAGTGGTATTGCTTCTGGTAGCTTACATGGCTGGTTATGGCTGATCTTTGCTTTCATCGGCAACAGCCTTGGGGTGAAACTTCGTCCATTTTTCTTTCCCGGTGAACGCCCACAACCTGAAAAACTAACCGGTTGTTAATTCTAAAATACTGAAATTTAAGAGCCCATCACGTGATGGGCTTTTTTATATATTCTCTTTTTATAATTTAGTTTAAAGCTGCTTTCAAATTACAACCAAAGCCCATAATTTCTTGTGCCTGACGATATGTTGTATAGCGATTTAAAATAAAGTCATAAAACTGATCAGCATCAGCAAAACTTTTGCTTAAATCTTCATCCTGTGCATGCGGTAATTTCACCTGCCCAATCAACTTCGGGTTTTGATGACCCAAATGATACATCTGGGCAAAATATTCATTCATCATTTCACAATAGGCCTGTTTCACCGGCTTTAATGAAGTACTGCTCACTGCATGCAGGTTTAAAGTTTTCAATTGATTCACATCCAGTACCGACTGATCTGAAAAAGCAATATTATTGGTTTTTTTAAACGCCTGATAATCTTTAGATAACTGTTGATTTAAAGTTTCAAAGCGTTGTTGCAAACTTGCAACATCTTGAACTTTGTATTGTTGAGGATCAATCTGTGTTTTAGGCTGCTCAGAGCTTGAACATGCTGAAACTAATATAATTGAAATCAAAATCGTAAAAATTAACGGCTTCATCATCACTCGCCCAATAGTCGCATAATACAACCCCACATTATGCCTGAAATATCCAGCTAAATTGACTTTTCATTCATATAACGCCAATAGCGTTTCGGTACATATTGAATGTGCAATTTCATGTTTTGTCGTGCTTGAATGTTTACGCTATGAAAATAATCTTTCCACAATTGATCATAAAGGCATTCTTGCTCGTCCAGTTCTACGGTAAAAGATTGACTAAAACCAGTAGTAAGCTTGGCATCGACCTCATGAGCATTCATTTCAATTTAATGTAGCTGCTGCAAATCATAATAAATGCCGTATTTACGTTTTTCATCATAGATCAGCCAGCTCTGATCCTGATAACGCGCTTTAAAATGTCGTTCAATCAACGGCAAAACATTAAAATCGGGCCGAACCAGACTTAAAAACAAGCCATCCTGACATTTTTTAAAGCGTACAAAGGCTTCCATACAATGCTTCTCACGTCCCACCTGCTTGGCCCACTGCGCCAAAGCCAACACATCGGGATGTCCATAATTTTCATCAACTTTATATTTATGCTGGAAAATATACAGACAATAATTAAACAGGTGCTGATAAGCAGTTTGATTTTCAGATAGAAAGGTATAGTAAAAATTACGCTGACTTTGAGTTGAGGTTTTTTGCTTTAATCCTTGCCAGACACGCTGTGCATGCTCATTATTCGAAGCCACCTGAATAAAATCATCAAACAGCCCATTTTGCGCATGCTCATCACAGGTGACATTGACCTGAAACTCTTTAAATTGAAATGCGCGGAATACACAGCTTAACAGGCCGGTCATACTGCCATCAAAGCGATAGGTGGCCATCAGAAAGTAAAGCCTAATTGCGGGGAAAGTTGCTGAGTATATTTGGACTGTCCCGACTGTAAAATTTGATTTCGAATCTGACTGGGTAATTGTTCTTTTATAAATTTAGGTGTATCGGCGCAACGAATAAAATGCTGTGCCCGGTTATAGGCCACACCAATGCGTTTCAGTTGATCGATGTGGATTTTCCCAAAGCGTCGTGCCTAGACAATTTTTTAGCAGAACGCACGCCAATACCGGGCACACGCAGAATCAGGCGGTAATCCGCGCGGTTTAAATCGACCGGAAATTGCTCCAGATGACGCAGTGCCCAACTCAGCTTGGGATCAACATCCAAATCCAGATTGGGGTGTTTTTCATCGACAAGTTCTGTTGCATCAAAACCATAAAAATGCATTAACCAGTCACTTTGATACAACCGGTTTTCTCTCAGTAAAGGCGGTGCAGAACCAACCGCCGGTAAAGATTTTTCCTGCTCATTGATGGGAATATAACCGGAGTAATACACCCGTTTCAGTTTAAATTCCTTGTAATGCCGATCTGCCATCAAAATAATATCCTAATCGGTTTCACTATGCGCGCCCACGACCATTTGGGTGGTTTGCCCTGCGGGAACAAATTGAGGAACAGAATGAATCAGCTTGCGTTCATCTTTAAATTGAATTAAACGGTCGCGCACAATGCCTAAATCTTTTTGCACTTCTGCATGGTTTTTTTCAGGTGTAAATTTTTGCAAGCCTGCTTCAGTTGGCATTTCTAAATTAATACTTATGCGGTCTACATATAAGCCGGCTTCGGTAATCATTTCTGGTGATGCACCGGGAATGGTTTTTAGATGAATATAGCCATTAAAATTCTCTTCCAGACGTAATTTTTTCACCACTTGCAGCATACGTTCCATGGTGCAATCTGCCGATTTAAATATTCCCGAACTTAAAAACAAGCCTTCAATATAATTACGGCGATAAAAGTTCATGGTCAAATCAACCACTGCCTGCACGGTAAATGCCGCCCGTTTCACGTCATTGGAGCGCCTTGACATACAGTAAGAACAGTCAAAAATACAGACATTGGAAAACAGAATTTTGAGTAAGGACACACAGCACCCATCTTCGGTATAGCCGTGACAAATCCCGGAACCGGTATGCCCAGACCTTTATCTTTATTTTTACGGTTACTGCCACTTGAAGAACACGACACCTCATACTTGGCAGCATCGGCTAAAATTTGCAGTTTTTCACGGATACGTTCAGACGTGCGCAGACGGCACTCGAAAATAAAAATACATTATAAAATTTTAATTTTCAGAGAGGGGTTCATTGATCTTATGAGCGACAGAGCCTGACGTTGTATTTTTTAATTTGGGCACTAAAAATCCTTTTTATTTCACAAGGAAATAACGAATATTATTTGCTTAATTTTCAAGGCTTGGGCAAAGTGATATAGAGGAGAAGGAGCTGAATATGACTTTATTAAAACAACTTGCGATTAAACATCCTATTTTTCTTGCCCCGATGGCAGGTGTTTCTACGCCAAAATTGGCTGCTGAAGTTTCTAATCAAGGCGGTTTAGGTTCATTAGGGTTAGGTGCCAGTACGGTTGAAGCTGCCCGTCAGCAAATTTTAGAGACTCAAGCCCTGACTCATCACCCTTTTCAGGTAAATTTCTTTTGTCATCAAAGTTCAGAATTAGATTCCAAAGTTGCAGAACAATGGATTCAATATTTGGCACCACAATTTGAGAAGTATCAGGTCACACCGCCGACCGAGTTAAAATGTATTTATCCCAGCTTTCTCGAGAACGACGACTATTTAAATCTGGTTCTAGAAACGCGTCCCCAAGCAGTCAGTTTTCACTTTGGTATTCCGCATCCTTATCAAATTCAGGCCTTAAAACAGGCTGGTATTATAACCATGGTGTCAGCCACCAATCTGGCGGAAGCCCTTGAAATTGAAGCGGCAGGTATTGATGTCATTATTGCACAAGGCATTGAGGCAGGTGGGCATCGCGGTATTTTTAACGAAACATTTGACAGTGCTGTTAAAACCTCAGATTTGGTGCAATTGCTCAAACAGTATTGCACTTTACCTATTGTTGCTGCGGGTGGCATTATGAATGGGCAACAAGCCCAGTTATTAATGAAATTAGGGGCTGCAGCCGTTCAACTTGGGACTGCTTTTGTACAATGTAAAAGTTCCAATGCAAATGCTGCTTATCGAAAAGCGCTGTTTAGCAAACCGATTACGCAAATTAGCACAAGTATTTCTGGCCGTCCTGCACGTGGTTTAATTAATCACTGGCATACCCAAGTCGATCAACCTGAACGACCACAAGTCGCCACCTATCCTTATTGCTATGATCTGGGTAAACAACTCAATGCAGCGGCAATAGCGCAAGGTGACGATGGATTTGGTGCATTTTGGGCGGGTACCAATGTAGCTCAAATTCGAGAAATGGAAGCTGCGGATTTGATTAATCAACTGGTTCTGGAAATGAGTCAGGCCTAATTATCCAGGTCAGATAAGCCATAAAAAACCTCTCACTTGAGAGGTTTTTTAATCGGGTATAACTAACGTGTAGCACGATGCCAAGCATCTTTAGCTGCATATTTGGCTTCTTCCCAATTAAGACGAGACTGATCCTTGGTACTTTCCCACTTGCTTCTTAATTCCGGTTCAACATGCTCAAACTCGGTATCACGGTCATATTGAGCCCTATTGCCATAGCCTACTTGATAAGCATTCCGGTAATCCCTGTCATAGTCTAAATCACTATAGGTATTTCGGGTTTCATTGAAATAAGGCGTCTTATGATGCTGTTCTCTCCAATACGCATCTTCTTCGGCTGGATTTAGCGCTTCCGCAAGTTCATTACCTGCTACACCGCCAATAATTCCTCCGACTAGACCACCAACTACAGCACCTACAGGGCCAGCTGTAGATCCAACTGCGGCACCTGCTGCTATAGATCCCAGGGCAGCACCTCCTGCTACACCGCCTATTGCACCAACACTTGTTCCCACAGGATGATCGCCTGCTTCATTCATATCAGGAACAGAATTACTTTCTGTATCGGTTGTTCTTTGTTGTTCTGGTCGATGATTTGGATTGGTAAGATCAGTTTCCGTAACAGGACGATTTGTATTGACCATTTTCTTTCTCCTTCTGCCATATCAATATATTCAAGATATGTAGATAAACAGCTTGATGAGCTTCAGAAGAATTTAGCATAGGACAATTTGGACTAAGCTATGTTCGATAACTGTCCCGATTAAGTGATGAGATGTTGTAGCCTGTAATTCTTTTAGTATTGTTATACAAATTATGCAAAAAATATTGATAAAGAAAAAAATCACTGCTCTTTATTTTGATGAAACCTTTTCAATAAAGAGCAGTGACCTATGTTGAGCATAAAAATAAAAAACCAATAAAAGCCTATTTGGTTTCAAGCAGGTTCACCTGCTCGACCTGTACATCACTCATAATTTCGCCTTGAGCAAGGAGCTGATTAAAATAGTCTTCCACTACATTAAACTGTTCAGCTGTACTTTCGACCTTGTACATATTTTGGCGGAATTCATTGCTTGAACGTAAACCCTTGGTATACCAGGCAATATGTTTTCGTGAAATACGGCAACCTGAATATTCCCCGTAAAAATCATACAGTTCTGATAAATGTCCTAATAGTACATCTTTCACTTCAGCAATACTCGGTGCTGCAAGCTGTTCCCCCGTTTTCAAATAATGGGCAATTTCACGAAAAATCCAGGGACGACCTTGTGCCGCACGGCCAATCATCACCGCATCAGCACCGGTATAATCCAGCACATACCTGGCTTTTTCAGGACTGTCGATATCGCCATTGGCAATGACTGGAATATTCAACATTTCTTTAACTTCTTTAATTAAAGAATAACGTGCCGTATTCAAATACATATCTTCACGGGTACGCCCATGTAAGGCCAAGGCTGCAATGCCTGCTTGTTCAGCACGTTTTGCTACACGCAGAATATTTTCATGACCATTTAAATACCCTAAACGGGTTTTTAAAGTCACAGGAACATCTACTGCAGCCACCACGGTATCTAAAATTCGCGCCACCAGATCTTCATCTTTTAATAAGGCGGAACCGGCTAATTTATTGCAGACTTTTTTCGCCGGACAGCCCATATTGATGTCAACAATCTGTGCGCCATTTGCTACCTGATAGCGCGCCGCTTCCGCTAACTCATTCGGTTCTGAACCGGCAATCTGTGCGGATATCGGTGCCAGTTCACCATCAAAGTTGGCCCGGTAAAGACTTTTCTTACTCATGCGTAAGGTCTGGTCTGAAGTCATCATTTCACTGACCGCATGCCCTGCACCAAAATATTTACACAACGTCCGGAATGGACGATCCGTAACACCTGCCATGGGAGCAACAATTAAATTATTTGACAGTTGATATGGACCAATATACATATAAATTCATCACTTTTTCGACTGGCATAGTATACTTCATCTGCTGTACTGGCTCACCCTTTTGGAATATGTTTTCATTATTATGGAAAAAACTCTTTTTATTTCATCTCGTGTTAAATCTTTGAGTATTCTAGCTTTGTCACTTAGCCTGGCGGCATGTGGCGATAACTCATGGTGGTCGAAAAATCATGAACCAACACTAGAAGAAGATCAAATCAAGCGCCTTATTCCATCACGTGTCCATCAGCGTGCCTCATGGGCTAAAGATATTTACAGTATTACCGATCAGCTGGATATCCCTCAAACCAAAGAAAATATTTGCACTATCGTGGCTGTAGTGGATCAGGAATCTAACTTCATTGCAGATCCGCACGTTTCAGGCTTGGGTGAAAAAGCGGTGAAGGAAGTTCAAGACCGTCTGGATGAAAAATTTAAAAGCAAATTGGGTGATACCCTGGGTGGAACGGTTGCAGGCTATTTTGAAGAAGTTTTAAAAAACCAGCCCAGTCCTGACAATAACTATTTAAGCCAGATGCGTAAGGTGCAAACCGAACGCGAACTGGATGAGTTATATCGTGAAATTTTTAGTTATATGTCAAAGCATTATCATGTCAGTACGCTCACAGGTGCAGCAAAACTGGTCGGACAAGACATTGGTGAAAACTTAAATCCTGTGACCACATTGGGTTCAATGCAAGTCCATATTGGCTATGCCAAAGCACACAAACGTCAAGGTGGCAGCAGTGCCGAATTGCGTACCGATTTATATACTCAATATGGTGGTTTGTATTACGGTATTCACCGCCTGATGATGTATCCGGCCGATTATGACAAGCCCATTTACCGTTTTGCAGACTACAACTCCGGTATGTACTCAAGTCGCAATGCGGCTTTCCAGAGCATGCTGAATGACTTGACTTCAGATGAGCTAGAACTGGATGGTGATCTGCTGCTGTATACTAAAGAGGGTTCTATTCGCTCTATAAGCAGCCAGTCCGAGCGTGATCTGATTAGTGTTTTTGCTGCCAATAATATTTTGGTTACTCCTCGCCAAATCCGTGCAGACTTGAAAAAGGAAAAACAGAAAGATTTTGAAGATACAGCAACCTATCGCGCTGTATCAAAGCTTTACCAAGAGAAAACCGGCAAAAAACCGATTTATGCTATCATGCCTAAAGTGGTCATTTCAGGTCCCAAATTAAGCCGCGATTATAATACCAACTGGTATGCAACCCGCGTCAATGGAAGATACCAATCATGTATGCAGCGAGCAAAAAGAATAAAAATCTAGCGCTCTTCGACTTTGATGGAACCCTGTGTACCAAGGACAGTTTCACAGGGTTTATCTTCTATGCACTCTCTAAACGTCATATTGTCAAACAGGGCATAAAAATTCTGCCTTGGATTCAGGCCTACTATCTAAATGCCTATCCTGCACATGCCATGCGTTCTAAATTATTTCGTGCCATGTTTAGTAATGCTAATGCCTTAGAGCTGCAACAAATGGCACAGGAATATGCTGCGAGCTTAATGAATCAATTAAACCATCCTCTACTGAAACAACTTAAACAGCATCAAGCTTTAGGTGATGATGTAGTCCTGGTTTCAGCATCGGTTGATGTGTACCTCAAGCCTGTCTGTACGCTATTAAATATTGACTTAATTTGTACCCAGACTGAACAAGTCAATAATATCTATACAGGACAATACACCACACCCGATTGCAGTTCGGAACAGAAAAGACAACGAATTTTAGAAAAATATCATTTAACTGATTATGCGGTAATTTATGCCTATGGTAATAGTCATGAAGATAAGGAAATGCTTGCGATGGCCCATTATGCTTACATGGTTGGTGGAGCCGATGATCTGCCAACTATTCTAAGTCATAAAAAATTGGCTTAGTTTTATTTATGGCTCATAAAAAAACCCACAATTCATTGTGGGTTTAAAAGTATTTTAATCTACAGTAGCGCTTAACAATGCAAAAATTGGAAATCAACTACAATTCATTTCAACATCTCGTTTCAAAAACAGTTGATAGATTATATGCAAGTATGTGCAAATAGAATCTTTACAACTCAACTTCATTCCAAGCCAATACTGTGGTTTTGATTGGACCACTACCCGCAAACGGATTATTAGGATCGCCTCCGAGGAAACTGGCATCATAAGTAACAGACATGTTCCCACCTCCATTAAGATTCGTAGCAGCATTACCAAAAGTGTATGCTCCTGGGCTACTTCCCTGAATATTCGCCACATACACTCCCCCACGAATTGACGTGTTACCCCCCCCATTCCCGTTAAATGAACCTAAAATTATTAGAATACCTTTAAAATCGCACTGGTTACCATTTGGGGAATAGTCACCACGAATAATGACAATCCCTGCACATGATGGAACAGAACTAATTAATGCACCAGATACACTTCCATTAATATAAGTCACACCTGATGCATTCTTAATTGATTCAACCAATGCCATTACATTATTTGCATCTCCCCAAATACCCAAGTCGGTATTTTTCACGCATGCTCCACTTCCAGTAGGACAATCTGCACCCCCACTATAATGGTCTGAATCACGTCTGTTGCTAGGTATACCAGTTAGCACAGTACTGGCACTCGAATTCATGGTTGCAATAGCAAGTTTATTTTGACCGTCAATTTTAAAATTATTACTATGTTTACCTTCAAATGTGCCAACTGTTCCACCCAAAGTCAAGGCACCTGGAAGGTCAGGTAATTTTACAGCACCTGGAAACTGCCCCTTAATCTTGATCTGATAAACGCTTTCGCCCAAAATTTTAGTCGTACTTCCACTGGTTTTGATTAAATTGCCCGTGACTTTTACGGTGACAATTTTATTGGTGTCATCCCAACATGGATTGCTTGCACAACCCACAGGATGTTTAGAAGGATCAATCCAGTAATATCCATTATTACCCGAATTAACCGTCAATGCCCCTGAATTGGTATTTGGGATATCTGCAGAGGTATTCCAGTTTTGTTGCGTTGTTCCTGTCGGCCATCCACCACCGGACGCTTTAAACTGACCGTTTAACCAAGTTAAAAATTGTGTCGCACCATCTTCGGCAGCATTGGTCGTAATGACTTTATTATTAATATTTGCAGTCATTTTGCCTTGGATGATCGTGCCACGCATAGCGTAAAGACTGATCATGGTCGCTGCAAATAACACCACTACGGTAATCATGAGGACAGAACCTTGTTGTTGTTTCATTATCATGACCTCAATTGTTGTTGTGAGTAACAAATTCAAGTGGGCTTAAAGTATCACCACATTTAAGTGTTAACGTCATCTTGTCCCCATTACCGCTTGGCAAAGAATATTCTTCTTTCAATGCGGAAAAAGCACCGCTATTTTCTTGAATTTTCCAATCCACAGTACTCCCCACACTTGGGTTAACTGCAAGTTTAATTGTAGTACCTTTAAAAACACCAGTTGATCCAGACATAGCTCCCCAAGTCTTAGTAACAAGAGGAATATCTGTTCCTTTAGATGTATCATATGTCAACGTAATCTTTGCCAAAATATCGTTGGGACAATTAGGCGTTGGTGGTGGTGTTGGTGTTGTTGGCGTTGTTGGCGTTGTTGGCGTTGTTGGCGTTGTTGGCGTTGTTGGCGTTGTTGGCGTTGTTGGCGTTGTTGGCGTTGTTGGCGTTGTGCTTGGTGGATTGACAAGACTAGCCCCCCCTGTCGAAGCCAATTGAGTCATTGCCCGAAGGTGAGACGTCGCAACAAAGTCAATAGTGGGCTGCTGAGCACTGCCATCGTTTATACTCATTTGGGTCAATACACTGGTTATCGTTCCCCACACGACATCAACAGCAGAATTGATTGCATCGCTAGAGTCTAAATACGGTTGATACGCTAAAGGGGTAGTACCAGTTCCATTTTGAATCCCATAAGCAACTTTTAATCCCGAGACATTTTTTGCTAACGTAACGGTTTGTATTGTTCCATCATTTAAAACAAGTTCACAAACAAGTTCATTGTCTGTATTTAGCTTAAATGTATTTACAGAGGAATGATTTGACTCACCTAAACAATCCCTTTGTGAACTATCAAAATATACAATTAACTCATTATTATTTGCAGGGAATCCAAATGAAGTGGCTTGTCTTACTAATCGCGTAATCGTTGTCGAAGCAAAGCGAAAATTCTCTTGTGAACGGTCCATCACATCTTTTTCAAGGATAAGTTTCTGATTGGAAAATAAGACTGTGAATGCACCCGCGGTAATAATTAAACCCACCGTTAAACCCACCATAAGTTCAATCAGAGAAACTCCCGCTTGAGAGTATCGCTGACTTGCTATTTTTCTTTTCATACGATGTTCCCCAATTAAACTTCACATTTTGGTACTGAAAAATAATAGATAAAGCTTTCTTTATCTGCTGGGTTAGCTTCATACCATTTCGCTTTTTTATTTTCCCATTCAATCGTTATTTTATAACGTCGTTTGGTTGCATCATCTATTTCAAGATTTCCAGACCAGCCATTCATACGGTTATGTAAAGCAATTTGCTCGGTAGTCAACCCACCAATAAAGTCACTTGTATTCCCCGTCACTTTCCAACGATTTTCCCATTGCGTTTTAATATTACCAACTTTTCCTGAGGCAGGTTGTCCTGTAGTACTGTCATCTAAAGAACAAACACTCGCCCACATCCTGTCAATCAAATCATTGGCTTGAATGCTTGCGATCGTGCGCTGTGTTGTAAGCGCGCTCTGCTGCACAGATTTTATGTGTAACACCCCAAGCCCCAATAGCACTCCTGCGGTGATAAACATCGCAATTAATGCTTCCAAAAGTGCAAAACCTTGTTGTGAGTTCATTTTATTCATGAGTTAACACCCCGTTTTACTTTTGAACGCTCTACCAATGGCTTCTACACACACAGAATAGGTATTTGCATCTGGAATAGTGACTGTTATTTCATGTTCAGCAGTTGTTGATCCGAAGGTGTTAAAGGTTATTGTTTCAGGACCAGTAATAGAAAGTTGAGAACTGTCAAAAGTCAATTTCTGAATAGGAGTAGTTGAACCAGAATACTTGGCAATTAAACCCACAGACCAATTGGTTTTGTTTGCTGATAGACAACTTGAACCGTCAGAACTCCCACATACAGTCACTGTTTTACCTAGTCGAATAGCTTCTGTTCTCGATTGTTGTAGAAAACTCAAAATATCACCGCTACTCGTATTAACTTTAGTATTGTGGAGCATCTGACTTAGATTTGGTGCAGCCAAAGTGGCAATGATTGCCAAAATCGCAATCGTAACCATCAATTCAATCAGGGTAAATGCGCTTTGTCGTTTCATTTCCAGCACCCTGAAGTTGAGGGGGTTTTCACACCAGCTTCTGTTAGCGTAAGCGTACCGCACAATGTATCATTTTGTGCACTGGTTGGAGTTGCTGTAATGGTATAAGTCTGTGAGACATTCGCCATACTGACTGAAATAGTATAATAGGTAGATACATTACTAGGTGCTGTTAGGCTTGTTGGGATAGTTGAAGCAGCAGGGTAACTGAAGCTGGCATTGTATTTACTTTCTAAATATTGAGCCAAGCTAAGCATTGCTGCTTGTGCTTCTGTACGATGACTTGCCACAATGTATTTCGTATAACTTGGGATTGCTATCGCTGCAAGAATAGCAATAATTGCAACAGTAATCATTAATTCGATAAGTGTAAAACCCGACTGCTTAGAATGAGGAATGTTCTGTCTATTTATATACATTTTATTAATCTCTTACAGTCTGTAACTATCTGTAAAAATACCATAAAACAATTAAGGTTGAATTTGTAGAAATGCTCATTTTTTGTTTTACAAATAAAATTTTATTAATACTATTAATAATGATTATTATTTTAAATATTAAATAATTACTTATATTTAGCTTTCATAAAATTTATTTAATCAATAATTTTATTATATTTTTCAATGGGATGAAAAAATTAAATAAAAAATATATAAATTATTTAGCTAAATAGTTTGCAAGTGTTTTTATAACAAGATGTGTATAAGAGATTCGTTTTTATTGACTTTTATTTTCAGATATTAACAATAGCAAAAATGCTCAAAATAATAAATTTCACATTTTTTTTGAAAAAAAATCAACAAAAATTTACAATAAATTAAAAAAAGTATTTTTTGAAACAGTCTACTCTATGAATTAAATATTTGATCTATTTCTCAAATATAAAAAGTGACTCTTTCAAAGTCACTTTTAGTTAAGAATTTGGCTAGATGAGAAAATCACGTCTTATCGCAATTCAAATTGCTTTCACAACTTAAATGATCTTTCCATCTATTTAAATTTTATTTACTTCTTGAATGGAAAAGCATATTTAACAATACGTTTAAGCACACTGCCATACTGTTTAACCAAGCTGGCATTATTGTAATTTAAACCATATTTTTCACAAACTGCCTGAACTTTAGGCGCCATCTTGCGGTAACGGCGTGCCGGAATATCAGGATATAAGTGATGCTCAATTTGATGGCTTAAATGACCTGTCAAAATATGGAAGGCTTCCGAACCCGTCAGGTTAGATGAACCTCGGATCTGACGCATATACCAGTGACCACGGCTTTCATTTTCTAGCACTGATTTCGGGAACACCTCTACATCTTTAGTGAAGTGACCACAGAAAATAATACTAAAGGTCCAGATATTGCGGATGCCATTAGCAACCAGGTTACCAGTAAATACAGGTAAAGCCGCAGGGCCTGCAATCAATGGGAAAAACACATAATCTTTAAACAATTGTTTGCCAATTTTCTCTTGCATTGGCTGCCATTCTTTTTTGGCTTGTTCTTTGCTTTTACGACCAAACCATACTTTACCCAATTCCAGGTTTTGAATGGCTACGCCCCATTGGAACAACAAGCAAAATGGAATGGCATAGATTGGTTGTAAAAGATAGCCTGGTTTCCAGCGCTGTTCCGGAAACAGGCGCAGCAAACCATAACCAATGTCATCATCCATACCTTTAATATTGGTATAGGTATGGTGCTTATAGTTATGGGTCTGACGCCAGTTATCTGCCGTGCCGACAATATCCCACTCATAACTTGGACCATGGAATTTTGGATCGTTCATCCAGTCATATTGACCATGCATGACATTATGGCCTAGCTCCATGTTTTCCATGATTTTAGCAAAGCCAAGTAAGCCAGTACCTAAAAACCAAGCTGGTGGGAACCAACCTGCAAACAAACAGGCACGCCCTGCAATCGAAGCATAACGAACGGTTGAATAAACACGACGAATATATTTGGCATCTTTTTCGCCAATATCATCTAGCACTTCTTGTTTAATTATATCCAATTCACGAGCCAAATCATCTAATTGAGATTGAGTGAGCTCACCATTTTTAGGATTTTTAAAATATTCTACTTTAACGGGCATATTCATGATTTTTAACTCACTTATAAATCAATCACAAGATCTGACTGAGCTGAATTGACACATATTTTTAAGACATTACCGGGTTCTGAATTCTGACTGCCATTCACCAGATTTTTGGTTGAACCTTCTACTTTATTACATACGCATTTATTACAGATGCCCATACGGCAACCATGAGTCGGTTTGATATTTTGCTGTTCCAGGCTGGTTAAAATGGACTGTCCTTTAGGAATGGCAACCACTTTTTTTGACTTCAACAAGGTTATATTGACAAAGCCAATATCAGAATTTTCAACAGCACTCATGCTAAAAGCTTCACTTTTAAAACTCTGCGCATGGGCAAATAACTGTTCTGCCTGTGCGACAAATCCAGAAGGACCACAAGCATAAACCACACTATTTTCAATATTTGTAACTAAAGCCACATGGTCTTGGTTTAGACGCACACCTGCATCTTCTTCTTGGGTATAAAAAACCTGAAATGAGAAATTAGGATATTGTTCAGCCAGTTTTTCAAAGCGTGTTTTAAATGCACAATCGGCATATTGTTTAACCCAATACAATAACTGGATCGGTGCTTGAGCCATTTGATCTGTCTTGGATAAGGCCTTGAGTAAACTCAGCATTGGCGTAATACCGCTACCTGCAGCAAGCAATACCATTGGCTGGGCCTGCGTAGGTAACAGCATATCGCCATAAGGCTGGCCAAACTCAAGAATATCGCCTACTTGCGACTGTTCAACCAACCAAGAGCTGACTTTACCTTGATCTACTTTTTTAACTGTAAGCAAAACATGCTGAGCATCAAGCTGAGTCAAACTATAGCTACGTTCATAGCGGATGCCATCAACTTCTACAAAGATCGGATGGTGCTGTCCTGCTTGCCCCATTTTAAAATGACGGTTCACTTGAAGAGTCAAGCTTGCCATATTTTGAGCAGCATTTTCTTTTTGAACAATTTTCCCCAATGCCTGATTGACAGACCAAAGCGAATTAATTTTTTGCAGCCAGAAATTAGCTGCGTGCTGATCAATAACGCTATCAGCAAGTGAACCCAAGGGAGATTTGGTTTTTTCTAAAACATGCATAGTCAGTACCACGCGATTGATTTTTAATTATTATACACATGTATATATATTTGTATATATATTTAGATTGTTTCTATTCATTTCCAAAGTTGCAAGGCAGCAGCTATAATGTTTTCGTATCTCTAATCCTTTGAAAAATATGAATCAGTCTCCCATCAAAAAAAATGTAGATGCCGCAGTGAATAAACAAAATCTTGTTCATGAACCTGTAATCGTCCGTACTGTCGGTCGAAAAGCTACCATTACCAAAGAAGAACTGTTTCAAGCCACCCTGAATTTAATTGGACCACAAAAAAGTATTTCATCCTTAAGCCTACGCGAAGTTGCCCGTGAGGCAGGTATTGCTCCAAACAGTTTTTACAGACATTTCAGGGATATAGATGAACTTGCGATTGAGCTGATTGATCGCGCCGGAATTGTGTTACGTCAAATTTTGCACCAAGCACGCCTAAAAGCATCTAAGCAAAACAGCATTATTCGCAGTTCAGTAGAAGTTTTTATTGAACAGTTAGATGCAGATGAAGGAAATTTAAGTCTATTGTTGCGTGAAGCCTATACCGGCTCTGCGTCTTATAAATTAGCGGTTGAACGTCAGTTAAATTATTTCCAGCAAGAATTACAGGAAGATTTAATTCGTTTAGAACGTCTTAATAATAACAGGCTTTCTCACCCCGACATCGCTGCAAAAGCCATTACCCAGCTGGTATTTAATATGGGTGCAACGGTCATTGATATTTCCGCGGCTGAACGTAAAGAAATTGCCGAACAAACCATGATCATGATTCGTATGATTTTAGAAGGTGCGCGTCATCTGGATGAAGCGAAAATCCGGTAATTTATAATTTTATTGCTCGTGAAGAATACACATATGGATCCTTCACTTTGATTTAATATTTTGCTGTTCTGTAATAAGTTTTTGAACAAATCGAGCCGTTGCTTCAGGTTTCTCTAAAGGAAACATATGCCCGCCTTCGACTACACTAAACTCAACACCATAAGTTTTTTTCATCCCTTGGGGTAAGCCCTGTTGATAAAAATGGCTTTGCTCTGCTGTAATTAAATGTACAGGCACTTGCGGTGCTTTACGCGGCGTACGCCACCACCACGCAGGTACAGTTCTAAAAATATCTGCTTCAATGGCTTTAGGAATGCTTAAAGTCACGCCTCCTCTGCTTTGATCTTCTGTAATACCATGTGCAAAATAATCATCAAAACACTGCTTATCAAAATTCTTGAACAGTCGGTTATTTCGCAAAGACATATAGGCTTCATCAAAACTGCGCCAATGATCGTTGCGTTTAAGCGTAATCGCTGCAGGCGTGATTTTATCCACGGCTTTTAATTTAAGTTTTTGCATAGCTTCAAAAATAGCCGACTTGCTACCAATCACAAAAGGTGGATCCATAATGATCAGTTGTGAAAACAAATCAGGGCGTTTATAGGCCGCCATTAACGTGACCAAGGAACCAAATGAGTGACCCAGCCCAATCACCTGCTGATCTGGAAATTGCTGTTCAATGTCTGCAATCACCTGTTCGACCAGATACTGCCAGCTCATGGTCACTGGATATTGTGGATTCAGGCCAATCATCGGGATGGCTTTTAAATTAAAATCGGCTTTGAAGCAATTAAAAAACTTTTGATAAGTGGCTGAAGGTATACCATTGGCATGGGTAAAATGAATCGCATTTTTCTTGAATAATCCATCTGTCATACCCGTTGCTCTTGTTTAATTTGTGCCATTAATAATGCGATAGCTTAAGCAAAAGCGAACCTGGATGAAATCGCTAAATCTATGATTCCCTGACTTGCAAGTCAGATAGCATTAAACCGCAGAATCATCCAGCACAAAAAATGATTGGATTACTGAAATTTATTTTTTCGAAACCACCAGAAACTGATTGCCTAAAAAGGTTGCCCCACAGCTGGATTTATCCCCTGCAATGACTACTCCACGACCTTTAACCAGTGTGGATTGATTTGCAGCAATGGCTGACACCACAGTTTGACATTGAGGACAATAATGTTTCATGCCATGCAAATGCACAGCGATTCCATTCATGACAAACGAAGGATCACATTCTGAAACTATACCGCCGTGTGAGGTTGTAGAACCCATGGTGACTAAAGACTGAGCCATTGTTATTCTTAATATGATTTATAATTATTCGCTCATTTTAGCATGAGATTTGTTCTGCTCTCCAGATAAACCAATCTTCGACCTACAGAAAATAGTACCGATAAAAAAGCACCCGTAGGTGCTTTTTTATCGAAAAACTTTTGTTTATGGCTTAACCACTACCATGACCTGAATCGCTTCCGGTGTTACAGATAATCCCTCTAACAGGTTCAAACCTTCTTTCTGGAATTTCTGCAAACGTGAAATTTCATCTTCACGAATGCTTGGATTGAATTGTTTCAGGTAAGTTAAACGGTCAATTTCATATTGCCATTTGTTGCCATAAACTTCCTTAGCCAGCTGCTTAAAGTTTGGCAATGCCGTTTTGGCAATATCTAGCGCCTGGTTATAACGCTGTTCAATCACTTCACGGCGTGCTTTCACTACTTGACGGCAGCTATTGCCATCTAAGTGATGCAGATAAGGTTTCAGGATATCTGGTGCAATCTTGTCAGACAGGTCCTGACCTTTTTCACTGAGCAATACGCGAATCAGCTGTTGCGGCAAGCTTGAAGGCAAGTTTAATGCTTTTGGCGCAACCACATCCACCTTGAACCATACTTCCAGCAATACCGAACCTTGTGGCAAGGCTGCAGATTTTAATACCGCAACGTTGGTACTACCAAAAGATTGAGTATTAATCATCTCCATTACACTTTCAGTGAATGGATGTTCCAGAGTCAAATATTGCGCATCTTCACGAACTTGTGCCTGATCACGATAGAAGGTTGCAGTCATGCCTTCTTCATCCAGAGACAAGCCTTGAACTTGCATTTGATCGGTCGGCTTGATGATGACGGTACCGTTGCTTTGCTCATCAAAATCGATATTGGTCGATGCCATAAAGCGTTTCATAAACATTGGCAAAGTGGTGTTATCGTCATAATCTTCAAGCGCCTGCACAATTTCCTGCGCCACGATTGGACGGCAAGAGTTGTATTCAAGCAAGCGGTCACGGCCTTCCTGTAATTCCGCTTCCAGAGCTTCACGTTGAACGCTAACCTCTTCAAGCAAATCTTCAAACTGTTGACCCAAGTCTGCCAATAAACAGTCTTTTAATTTCACAATGAAGTTTTCTTGCAGGGTTTGTGCGGTTGGTGAAATATTGCTGAAAATATTCAAACCTTCGTTATACCAGCGGAACATGCGTTCCTGTGCTGTACCCATTAAATAAGGCACATGAATCTGAATCCGGTTTTCCTGACCAATACGGTCCAGACGACCAATACGCTGTTCAAGCACATCCGGGTTGGCAGGCAAGTCAAACAGGATCAGGTCAGATGCAAACTGGAAGTTACGGCCTTCCGAACCGATTTCAGAACACAATAGAATTTGTGCGCCATAAGATTCTTCAGCAAAATATGCTGCTGCCTGGTCACGTTCAAGCAGGCTCATGCCTTCATGGAACATGGCAGTACGGATACCGGCATGTAAACGCAGAACATTTTCCAGCGCTTCAACCACCGGGCCACTACGTGCAATCAGTAATACTTTTTTGTGCTTGAGTTCGGTACGCAGCATTTCCATGAGCCACATCACACGTGGGTCATGTTCCATCCATGCACCATCCAGCTGTGCTTCTTCAGGCCACATTTGCTCACGTAACTTACCGTCTTTCGACCAGTTTGCAGGTGCCGGTAAAGGTGCCGGTCGGCAGTCACGGCCCGGGAAACCCTGAATCGCTTCACGGGTATTACGGAATAAAATACGGCCTGTACCATGACGGTCTAACAATTCGTGAATGGCACGGAAACGCTGTTCTGGCTCATCCTGAATGCTATGACCCAACAAGCCTTCAATCGCTTTTAAATGCCCTTCTTCCAAAGGCATGTCCGACATCAACACTTCAGCAATTTTTGCCGTTTGATGATATTGCTCTTCTTCATCCAGGAAGCGATCGAGTGAACTGAAGCGTTGCGGATCAAGCAGACGTAAACGTGCGAAATGGCTTTCTACACCCAGCTGTTCTGGCGTTGCAGTGAGCAGTAAAACACCCGGTGTTTTTTCCGCCAGTTCTTCAACCAGATCGTAACGGTCATTACCGCCTTCTTCTTCGCTCCACATCAGGTGATGTGCTTCGTCTACGACTAGAAGGTCAAAACCAGCTTCTAAAGCCTGTTCACGTAAATCATCATGATCGACCATCAAGTCAACAGAAGCAATGATACGCTGCTCGGTCAGGAACGGGTTTAAATCAGGATCGTGTTCTTTGATTGATGCGGTACGGGTCAAATCAAATAGAGAAAATTCCAGATTGAAACGGCGGCGCATTTCAATCATCCACTGATATTGCAGCGAGTCTGGCACCAGAATCAGAATACGTTCAGAACGCGATGTTTTGAGTTGCTGGTGAATAATCAGGCCCGCTTCAATGGTTTTACCCAAACCAACTTCATCCGCCAGTAAAACACGCGGTGCAAAACGCTGTCCCACTTCATGGGCAATATAAAGCTGGTGCGGAATCAGGCCTACACGCGCACCGACCATGCCGCGCAGAGGACTGTTCTTCATATTGGCTTGCATCAGTAAAGCTTCAATACGTAGGTCATACCATTCTTTATAGTCGACCTGGCTGGCCAGCAAGCGGTCAAGCGGTTTAGACAGCTGGATGGTCGCACCAATACGGGTTTCGTTGAGTGATTTACGTTCTTCGCTACCATCTTCCAGAGTACGAATCACGTTATAACGCACCACACCATGACGGTCTTCAAAAGACTCAACCACCCATTTGGTGCCTTCCTGATCCTGCAATTCATCTTTAATATTAAAAACGATACGTGATAAAGGTGCATTGTTACGTGCATAGACACGCGTTTCATCACTTTTTGGGAATAAGATGCTAACCGATCGTTCATCTACATCAATAAGAACCCCTAATCCGAGTTCTGTTTCTGTATCTGATAACCAACGCTGACCAATAGCAAACTGATGCAATTTTTCCACCTTTATCTAAAAATGAGGACTCTAATTTCAAGCTCAAAAACTGCTTAGTATTTGAGCAAAAAAATAGGTCTTTAAGCAATATATTTTGACATAAAGCCCACTAAAAAGTGCGCAAAATCGATGAGGATTAAAAAGTTTTCACCTTAAAAAGGCACAGGATAATAAAACTCTACCAACTGCTCTGTTTGCGGATGATAAAAACTTAAGTTTTCGGCATGTAAACACAGACGCGGCATTAACTGTTGCTGCTCGGCTGTGGCATATAAAGTATCACCGACAATCGGATGCCCCAGATACTGCATATGCACGCGAAGCTGATGTGAACGCCCGGTAATTGGGGTGAGTTTGACACGCGTCACCGCCTGTCCCTGAATTTGAAAATGTTCGATCGCCTGCCAATGGGTTAACGCCGGTTTGTTATGATTGGGATCGGCAATATGTAATGGCGGATGCTCAGGATCATACACCACAGGAACATCGACCGTGCCTTCCCCTTCAAGATGTCCGGCAACCACGGCCTGATAGGTTTTTTCGGTTTGGCGTTCCTGAAACTGGCGGGAAATGGTTTTTTGTCCCCATTTGCTTAGGCCAAACACCAGAATGCCGGAGGTATCCCGATCCAGACGGTGAATCAGTAAAGTTTTGGGTTCTATTTCTAATAATCGGTTGATCACGCAATCTTGTAAATCTTCAGTTTTACCGGGAACAGTAAGCACACCTGCAGGTTTATGGATGACCATAAAATCTTCATCACGATGTATCAGATATTCGGTTAGAAAATTACTCAATGTTCAATCCCAGGCTGATCGCGAAAACAAGCCGGCAATGATAGAAAGCTTGGCACAGAATTACAATGCACAATGCCTGAATTGGCGACGGTTTTTTCGATTTTAAACAAAAATAATTTCAATAGCACTTTATGAACCAGCCTATTGCAATATAAAGCTGGCCAGTTCATGCAGTGAATTGTGTTTTAACACATCTTCATAAGTGATATTTGCCCCATGCGCGCGCCAAATACCGACCAGAGTAACAATAGCGACAGAATCCAAACCGTATTGTCTTAAATCAATATAAGGATCAATTTCAAGCGCATCCATGTTCAGTTGTTCCGCCACGGCGAGCATAATTCCTTTGGTTGAAAGCACATAATTTGACGGTGCACTTAAATCCCATAATCGAGTCAAACTATAGCTATTCATATGATGCAAACCTTGTGCCGAAATATTTTCGATCCATTGAATATGCTGTTCCTGATTCGGCAATAAAATTGCATCGTCCACCACACAGATTTGTTCAGTCACACTTTGTAGATGCGGCAATATTTGCTTGAGCATCGGACTAACCTGTCCTGCAAATATCATTTGTGGATTCGAGGATGCATATTCACCGAGTTGTTGCATACCTTGAATGAGGTCATCACCATATAAATCCACAATCGGAATATCCAGTGCTTTGGCTTTATTGCTGATCTGGATCAGATGCGTCATTAAGTCACTGTCTTGTATGCCTGCCAACATCCTTATGTTTTGCAATCCCACCAGTACCAGCACAGATTGAGTTGAGGACAGCTGCCATTTGGCTTGGGAAGGAGCAAACTGGATTTTTTTGGGCATTGGGTACAGCATGGGAGACTCTAAAGCGACGTTTGTTAGATATTTTAGCTTAGAAAGTTGTAAGATTTAGAACCTACTATACTATAAAACAATGATTAGAGACGTTTTATATCGTCTTTATAAACATATCCTTCCTCATCTAAGCCATTTAAATTGATAGAAATTTTTACCCAACCATTATGATCTCCCTCATAGACTTTCAATAGATTACTTTGAGGAATAATTAATTTTGATTCACTCTCAGAATCAGGAGCTGATCTCAGATGTATTGCTGAAGTTGTCACAGCTTTAGATTCGATGCCATTGATATAAAATATATATGCTTCCTCATAATTGTTAAATTGATCTAATTGCCCAAAATACAGACTATAAATAACTAAAATTACTTCTAATGTTCGCCAAATTAATTCTCTTTTATCTTTGTTGTTTTGAATAGCGGGAAAAGATTCATTTAGATTAATTTCTTCTGAAATTAGTTCTTCGAAAACTTTTAATTCTTGAACAAAGTCTGCTTTCTGCTTAGATTTCTCATTAAATTTTTCTTGAAATTCTTTAGTATTGACAATGTTTACTAACGATTTTTGAAAATTTTCTAGATTTTTTATAACAACTGGATCATTGATGTAGTTGTTAAAAGCTATAGCCATTTTATTTAAAGCAATTAAAGTCTGTTGCATTTCAGGACTATTAAATAAATTATTTAAACCTTTATGGGCTTTTTCTAACACTTCGACCCAAACCTGAATGTTCTTTTGCAAATCGGGATTATTAGTCAATTTTGCAATTTCACTTAAGGGAATAGACAATTTTATAGTCCTCTACTTTTAATAATTTCTAAAATTAACATACTATACCCATACCAAATCTAGATTTTTATTCAATACAATTCAATTAGTTATTTTAAAATTCAAAGCCCAATTATCGAAGATTGGGCTTTTAAAATTAATCTACACGTTCCATACTCATTTTCTTCATCAATATACAATCTATTAATTAAGAAAACTTCTGATTTCAAAATAATTAAACTGCCTGCTGCGCCAAAAACTTCTCAATCGCCTGCCGTGCAATCTCCGCATCCTGAAAAGATTTCACACCCGATACACCCATCGCACCTACCAGCTGCCCTTCATACAGAATCGGCTCACCACCTTCAAGCATACCTGCAAAACTATCCATGGTTAAAAAGCCCATTTGACCGCCTTTAATCAAATCCTCAAACAGCTTTGAAGGACGGCGACTAATTGCTGAACATTTGGCTTTCTCTAGACATAAGTTTGCCGTCATAGGCGATGCACCATCCATACGCTTCATGGCAAGCAAACTACCCGACTCATCTACCACCGCAATACTGACATTAAAGTTGTTCTGAATAGCATATTGGTGAGCTTCATTTAGTAGAAATTCCGCATCACTTAAAGTCAAATAATGTTTGGTTTGCATCCATCTTTTTCCATTTTCAAAATCTGTATAAAAAAGCCCGAACGAATTCGGGCTTAATGCTGTGCAAAACCTAAAAGGTTAAGCTTTCATTTCAGCAAATGTTTCTTTTGCAGCTTGAATGGTAAATTCAATATCTTCATCAGAATGCGCAGCCGAGAAGAATCCTGCTTCAAAAGCAGAAGGTGCTAAGTTCACACCGCGTTTTAACATACCATGGAAGAATTTACGGAAGTCATCCACATTACATTTCAGCATTGAGTCAAAGCTTGTGATGTCTTCCTGGTCAGTGAAGTACAGACCGAACATACCGCCCACTTGTTGAGTTTTGAAAGGTACACCTGCCTCAGCAGCAGCAGATTCTAGACCAGCAAGTAACTTAGCCAATTGAGCCGTTAATTTTTCATAGAAACCTTCAGCACGTAAATGCTTAAACATCTCGATGCCTGCGCGCATAGCGAGCGGGTTACCTGACAGCGTACCTGCTTGATAAACCTTACCCAGTGGCGCAATGCATTCCATCACTTCACGTTTACCACCAAAGGCGCCCACAGGTAAGCCTGCACCGATGATTTTACCTAAAGTGGTTAGGTCAGGAGTTACGCCATAGTGTGCCTGTGCACCACCAAGACCGACACGGAAACCTGTCATCACTTCATCAATAATAAATACTGAACCATGCTCATCACATACATCACGAATCGCTTGCAAGAAACCGTCGATCGGTTTCACCAGGTTCATGTTCCCGGCAACAGGTTCAACAATCACCCCTGCAATTTCAGAACCGAATTTAGCAAAGCATTCTTTTAAAGTTTCAATGTCGTTGTATGGAAGTGTCAGCGTGTGTTTGGCAAAATCAGCTGGTACGCCCGCAGAAGTCGCTTCACCTTCACCATTGGTCAATAGACCAGAACCTGCTTTAACCAAAAGCGAGTCTGAGTGACCATGATAACAGCCTTCAAACTTCACGATTTTGTCACGACCAGTATAACCACGTGCCAGACGAATCGCAGTCATGGTGGCTTCAGTACCTGAGTTGGTCATACGCACCAACTCAATAGACGGCATAATCTCGCAAATAATATCTGCCAGTGTGGTTTCATGTACGGTTGGCGCACCAAAGCTTAAGCCATCAACCGCAGCTTCTTGAACTGCTTTAATGATTTCAGGATGCGCATGTCCCAGAATCATTGGCCCCCATGAACCTACATAGTCCACATAGCGCTTGCCATCGACATCGTATAAATACGCACCTTTGGCTTTTTCAATAAATACAGGTGTACCGCCCACCCCATTAAATGCACGCACAGGTGAATTTACTCCACCGGGAATATGTTTATTGGCTTGTTTGAACAATTGTTCTTGCTTTGGAGATAAGCTCATGAAGGCACTCGACTAAAAATTAAATCAATCAAAAATATTTTATGCTGTAGCTTGAAAAAGCGCAGACCATTCATCTAAACGCTCTGGAATAGCATTCATCGGACGGCCTAATATATCACTGATCACCGCACAATAATCTGCACCACATTCAATGACTTCGTTGGAATTTTCAACGGTTAACCCGCCAATCGCACAGATCGGCACATTCAGTTTTTCTTTAGCCAGTTTTAAGGTTTCTAAGCCAATATTTCCTGCTTCAGGTTTAGACTCGGTCGCATAGATCGCCCCAAATGCCACATAATTTGCACCCTCTGCAATGGCCTGTTCAGCCAACTCAAGTGAGTTATTACAGCTGCGACCAATCAGTACGCCCTGAGGCAAACGTGCAACAGCATCGATAATAGAACCATCATCCTGACCTAAATGCACACCTACACCGTATTTGACTGCCATTTCAAGATCATCATTTATCACGAAAGGCACGCGATATTCAGCACACATGGCTTTCATGTACTCAATTTCATAAGTCTGATCTTCTTTGGCGACTTTTTTACGACGGTATTGCAAGACTGCAATACCACCATTGGCCATTGCGCCTTCAAGCTTGGCTAATAAAAGCTCTAAAGGATCATCATTGGTAATCAGATATAAACCGCGCATAACAAACTGCCAAAACTAAAACTACCCTATTATAGGCATATCAGGGACAAGATTCAGCGGGACTGTCTTAATTCCTTAGCATTACAGCAGAAAAATGTGCAAAAAATTAAAAACTAAAACTACAGTAACTTTATTTAAAATTTAGTGAAATACTCATTTTCAGGGATAGATCATCTGCACATTAAACGGTTTAATAAACAACAAAATAATAATAATCATAAAAACAGAAACTTGGAGCAACGAACAGACTTCCTGATCCTTTGTTATAAAACGCGCTTGGGGGGAAGCAAATGAGGGATTAGGGAGTTGCCCTATTTTTATTTGATCCTGGCACTCAGCCAAAATTGCGTACCATTTTTAATCCTGATGGATGATTCATGCCTGAGTCATTTTCTATGTTTATAAAAAATGTATTTTTACCCTACTTCTAAACATTCAGCCTTTATACAGAATCCCTTGCATAAAAAAAGCCTAGAGAAAGGTCGCTCTAGGCTTGGAAAACTTTAAGATTGGGACAGTTTTGAAGTGAAAAAATCAGCTTCTTAAACGTCTGTTCTATTAATAAGATATTCACCCTATCATTGCAAGCTTATACCTCATAAATTTTCATCTATTTTATTTTTGGGTAAATTTTTTTGCGACATTGTTCACATAACAAACAAGAGTGAGCAGCTGATTGAACTAACTTGGAATTTTATCTAGAGAGCGATCTTTTAAACTTAAATTGCCGCGCATTACATCAGAAAACATACGCCAATCGGAAATAAAACTATACAGCGGCTGTTTAAAGCTTGCTGGCTTGTTTTTTTCAAACACGAAATGTCCAATCCATGCGCTGGCATAACCACCCAATAAACCATAAGCCACATATTTGGGCTTTCTTTTTAGAATAGCACGGCTCAATAAACACAATCCGACACTACTGCCCAATATGTGCAAACGGCGACTCATGATATTACGGTGCTCAGTGAGATAAAACCGATAAAATTCATGATAGTTTTGAATCGGCAGCTGAAATTCCGGTTGATGCTCAAATTGGAGCTGAATCATTGTATTCATAGTTGTCGTCCCGCTGTTTTTATTTACGTTAGCGCATATTTTGTTCAAATTAAAGTGTCCGCTAGCATCATTTTTTGATCATTTCCGAAGCAATTATTCACAAATCCATTCATCAAGTCTTACATCAAACTTCATTTTCGCTACAATCAAAAGCCTAGAATGAACAATACAATTCCGGCGCTAGAAAAAATAGATTTTATAACGCCTTTGTAAGCTATCGGATGTCATGTTTCATTGTTGACATCGCATCAAAAAATTAGGATGAAAGATCATGGTTGAAGTGGAATTAAAATTTCAAATTCCTGAAGCAAGACGTAATGCCCTGGCTAAGGCATTAGATCCTAAAAAATCTGAAATTATTCAACTGAAAGCCAAGTATTATGATACTGAAGATCGCTTACTTTCTCAGCATGGTGTTGCCTTAAGACAACGACTGGAAGGCACACGCTGGATTCAAACTTTAAAAGCTGCCGGGAAAAGCCACTTACACCGTTTTGAGCATAATCATGACCTGGGGGAACTTGAACACGCCCCGCAACTGGATTTATCGATTTATGAACAAGATGCCGAAGCACAGCAAATCTTGAAAAATGCTTTGGGAGAGGCACAGGATCAGCTCAAACTGCAATTTAAAACTGATATACAGCGCACCTTTCGGGTGATCCAGTTTGAAAAAACCGATATTGAAGTCAGTTTAGATGTCGGTGCAGTGCGTACCGAAACGGCGCAAACTGAAGTGCATGAAGTCGAATTTGAACTTAAAGCCGGCTCTATTCAATCGCTGTTAGTCTTTAGCTTTGAATGGGTAAAAAAATATCATTTATGGCTGGATGTGCGTAGTAAAGCTGAAATCGGTAATCTTTTAGCAACCCAGCAACAAGTCAGTCCGGCAAAATCTGCCAAAGAATTTAATTTAAGTAAAAAAGATCCGGCCAATAAAAACTTGCGCCTATTGATTGCCCAGCAACTTCAGCATTTACTGCCGAATATTGCAGCCATTTCAGCAGGTGTGGCAGAAAAGGAACATGTTCAGCAAGCACAAATTGCTCTGGATCATTTGAATTTGACGCTATCTTTATTTAAAGACTGGAATGAGGCTGTTTCAGACAAATGGGCCATGCAACTGGGTGCATTTAAGCAGCAGTTTGACCATTTGCAGCATTTGCAGCACATGCAAACCACTTTAGGTGCATTTTTACAGAACCCCAATACTGCATCGAATTTAGCCAAAGATATTTTGTACGCCAAAGAAAAGTTGGCCAATCTGGTGCGTTCAACCCAAAACGTGCATCACTATCTGGAATTATTGATGTTCAGTTTGGATCAGGAAGATAAGACACAAGCACAAGACCTAAAAGGTTTTGCGCAAACCACCCTGCAAAATCAATATAAACAGTTGCAAGACAGCCTAAACGGTGCCGATATTACTGACTTTGCAAGTCTGGATACCTTAGCCACTAAAATTCATGAACTGAAGTTTAGCTTTCCGATCCTGACCTCAATTTATGATGTCAAGAATTTGCAAAAATACAGCAAAGCCTTGAATGATGCGCAACTTGCAGCAAGCGAATATCAGATTCTGGCCTCTTCTGCCGAGTATATTCAGCAAACCGAACTTGAAGCCAGCGACTGGTTTGTATTGGGCTGGCTGACTGCCAAGCAGGAAGTGTATGCGCAAAATCTGCTGGAAGCGACAGAACAGTTCCTGGTGAGTCGTAAATTTATTAAATAGCGATAAAAACTATAAAAATTTAAAACTACCAAAGCCAGAGCATCTTGCAGGATCAGTAAATGAGCTTGATTTATCCTGCATATGTTTTGTCTATTTTCCTCGCAAAACTCTACTTTTTTTTCGAGACTGGCTTACAATCAAAGTTATGACTGTATCGATGATCAAGTGTCAGGAGTTTTAACATGCTCGAAGTAGAATTAAAATTTCAGATCCCCGCCTCACATCAAGAAAAGCTCTATCAGCTATTCTTGAACAAGAATGCTCGCTTGATTTCTTTATATGCAAAATACTACGACACGCCCGAACGGCATTTGGCTCAACAAAAGATTTCATTACGGCAACGGCTTGAAGACAATCACTGGATACAAACCTTAAAAGCGCCCTGTAATCATTCCTTACAACGTTTTGAATTAGAAAAAGACTTGGGCGAGCTAAAAGACCCGACTTTAGATCTCAAGATTTACCCATCCAATTCGCAAGCAAAACAATTGCTGCAAAATACTTTGGGCAAACAGGCTAAAAATCTGATTGTACAATATGAAACGGTCGTTCAACGTCTGGTGCATGTGATTCATTTTAACCGTTCAAAAATTGAAGTGAGTCTGGATCGTGGTGAGATTCGTCATAACAATCAAAAATTACCCATTTATGAAATTGAATTTGAGCTTAAACAAGGTTCTATTCAAGACCTGATCAAGTTTATTCACCCTTGGGTACAGCGATATCATTTATGGCTGGATGTTCGCAGCAACGCGCAACGCGGCGATTTACTGGCTCAGGATTTAACGATTCCTCCAGCTCAATTTGCAACTCCCCTACAGCTGAATTCACAGGATTCAACCGATAGCGCGTTAAAGCAGATGATCAATAATGCCTTGCAGCACCTGTTGCCGAATGCAGCAACGATCGCTGCTGAACAATATAACAGCGAACATGTACATCAGGCACGCGTTGCCATGCGCCGCTTGAGAAGTGCCTTACGTGTGTTTGATGATTGGTCGGATGAGGTCAATCCGCAGTGGCAAGAACAGCTGACCGGCTTATTTCGTCAACTGGGTGCAACCCGTGACCGCGATGCCTTGAATGAAGGACTGTTACCGCAATTACAACAAGCGGGAGGACCTTATATTGAACTTACGAATATTACTAAAGAAAATCAGATTGCAGTGGATGAATCATTACGTTGTTCATACTTTGTTGAATTGATTCTGGATTTACTACAATTTGTCCATCGGCCAAGTAAAAAACAGAAAAAATCCGGATTAAAAAAAGATATCGCCAAAAAACTGCAAAAATTACATCACCAGATCTGCAAAGATGCCGAACAATTTCTAGATTTAGATATTTCGTCACGGCATCGCACACGCAAGCGCGTCAAACGCTTGCGTTATTGTGTCGAGTTCGTGGCTTCACTTTATCCAAACAAAGATGTAAAGCGCTATCTTAAAGATTTAAAACCAGCCCAAGAGAGTTTGGGACAATATAACGATTTAATGGTGGCTGAAGTCATGTTCCAGAACATCGTAAAGAGAAAGCAAAAAGCATGGTTTGCCGTGGGCTGGATTGCCAATGAAAAAAAATACATCCTGCAACAGGCCAAACAGCATTTAGAGGATTACTCTAAAACCGATACTTTCTGGTAAGAAAAAAAGAAAACCAAATATTAACGATATTTGCCAAAAATTTTCCAGGTTTCATTATCCGCCAACGGGTCACTATAACTGTCATTGCGCTGTTTTCGCGGCTTGTCACGGGCATCGACCAGCTCAAAATGCGGCTCTGTACTCAGCACAATGCCATTTACATAAAACCGTGTGCGGGTATATTCACTTTGCCCATGCTGGAACACATAAGTGCGCAAATCGATAAATTCACGGTGTGCCACTAATGCTGCCGTATCATCGCTTTCCAGCCAGGCTCTCATGGCTTGAATCTGCTCGGGTGAATATTCTCCGCATTTATCAATCAGGCTGGAAATACCACGAAAGGTTTTTGACTCTTTGGCGCGGGTTTTGTTAATCCGGATTCGATCGACATGAAAATAAAATAACGGCAGATTCAAATGGCTGGGTAAATGCACAGCATCAATGGTTTCATCCTCCATAAAAGGCTGAAACAGCTCTTGTGCCCTTTCAATCAGACCACTCCATTGCCGGTAATATTCATCAACTTCTTTTTTAGAACCATAATAAATGGGCAAGCCTTCAACATTGGCCAGATTTGCAGGCGGCCAGATATTTTGACGCAATAAGGCAATGTCACTTTTTAAACTTTGAACCGCAATGGCATCTTGCATTGGAGTATCCATTTTATGCTTAGGCTATTTTTAGATTAAGCCAAAGGTTTAGTTTCTGCAAGGCTTTGCCTATAATATGCCATTAGATCGTTTTTGCAGGAAAAGTTCATGGTTCAAAAGATTGAAGCAACAGATGTAACCGAAGAAGAAGCGTTAAATGCTGCTTTTTTTGAACGTGCTGATGAATTTATTAAACAAGCCAATGAATTTTGCCGTGTAGAAAAAGGTTCAGCAGTAAAACCTGCTGAAATGCGTGGACAAGTCAGTGCTGCAATGTTGTTCGGTACTGCCCGTTTTAATACCTGGGTGGCTGCCAATAACTTTAAAGATGGCAATGAAATGCGCGATGCCAAAGATCAGGTCATGTCTTATATCATGCAGCAGTTCCAGATGATGCTGGAAGACAACTATGATGAATATTGTGAACAGTTTGAAAACTATCTTCGCTTCCGTCATAACGAAGAATTTCATGCCAACAAGCATGATCATGATCATCAGCATTGATCATCTGTTGAAAAAGCCCGTCAGGGCTTTTTTTAGGCCCTTTTTTTGGATGAAAGGTTATTTAAAGCCATAATACTTTACAGTATTTTAACTAACAAAAATTTGCCGAACCAAGGACAGAAATGCAACAGCTGGATTTTGCAATTATTGATGCACATATTCACCAATGGAATCCTTATACCACGCCGCATGCAGCTGTATTGGCGGTCAAATTACTGGGTAAATATCCTTACCTGCTCGACAAAGTGGTCCGTATGGTGAACTCAGATGATCTCATTGAAACCACAGGCTTAACCAATCACGTTACCGCACCCTATTTACCGGAAAATTATGTGCAAGATCTCGGGCATTATCAGGTTGAGCAAGTGGTACATGTGGAAGCCGGCTGGCATAAAAATAAAGGGAAAGGCGTGATCGGTGAAACTCACTTTATTGAATCACTGCCCTTTAATGCAGAAACAGTCAAACTTGGCGGTATTGTTGCAACAGCAGATCCACGAGACAGCAATTTCAAAAAGATTTTACAGTTACATAAAAAGGCTTCGCCGCGCTTTAAAGGCATTCGTAAAATGGCGGCAGTGCGTGAAGATAAAGAAATCCGCGCCTGGGCAGATGAACCGCATTTATATTGCAATAAAAAGTTTTTAAAGGGCTTTGAAGCCATCGCGCAAAACAATTTAACCTTTGATACCTGGGTATATTCCACCCAATTGAGTGATGTGATTGCTTTAGCCAGGAAGTTTCCGGAAACCTCTATCGTACTGGATCATTTTGGCACGCCTGCCGGTCTATTTGGCCATGTGGGTGCGCTGACCGGTTGACCAAAGTCGCACGGGAAAACATTCTGGTACGCTGGCAGGAAGTCTATGACCTGGCCTTTCCCCTGATCAGCCATGTGCTGCAACACTTTGGCAGTTACCGGGTAATGTTTGCCTCCAACTTTCCGATGGATAAGGTCAGCACTTCACTGGTGAACATTATTGATGCCTTTAGTGATGCGGTTGTGGCTTGTGATGCGAGTGCATTGGAACGGGTATTTCATCATAATACTAAGCAGTTTTATCGCTTATAACTGTTCCATCTGCCAAAATCCAAAAATCCCTCCCAACCTCCCTTTATAAAAGGGAGGAGTTTTATTGAGTTCTCTCTTTATTATAAAAATGAAAAGTTCAGCTCTATAAAGAAAAAAAGGGATTAAAAATTATGACTTGTTTTGTGGCTTCCCATACTGGTCTGCCATGACTTCCACCAACTGATCCAATTTGATGTATTTCTTGATTACGGCGTCTACATCGGCTTTGCTGAGTTTTGCAAATGCCTGATCGCGTTTTTCACGGAACAACAAGTCGCGATTATGTTCCAGTTGTGGCATAAGCATCGCGTGAATATTGCGCTCATCTTCCAAAGCAGTGACCCGTTTTTTCAGAATATTGGCTTTGGCCGCTTCCAGCTCCTGTTCCGTCACCCCATTACTCAGTAAATCATTCAGCACTTTATGCACCCCTTGTGATACTTGCGCCGACTTCGCTGCCGTATAATTGGCTTCAATGGTAAGTGCACCTGAGTCGGTCCATTCATCCAGATCCAGATTGCTGCCAAAACCATACACCAGGGCATTTTTCTCACGTAGTTCTTGTGCAAGGCGTGAAGACAGTTGCGAGTCACCCATAATATAACTCAACACCATAAGTGCTGGTGCATCAGCATGATCTGAACCTACCGGCAAGGTCAAAATAGCCTGATAATTACCAAATTCACGTTGCTCTGCCAAGGCATGAACTTTTTGTGCCTTATAGGCCTGATAATCAGAATTTAGGCGTTGATAAGGCAATTGCGCTTTCCATCCTGAAAATTCTTTTTGCAGCAGTTTAAGCATGGGCTGAGCTTGATAATCACCGGTGATGGCAATTTGTGCATGATTGCTGACGAAGAAATCCTGATACAACTTTTTCACTTGCTCAACTGTTGCCGCTTTAATCTGCTGTTTGGAAAGATCCGGCTCAAAATGGTAACGTAAATCTCCTGGCTGATAAGTTTCTAATAAGCGGGTCATGGTCAGGGCTGCAACCGTTTCAGGTTCGGTATATGGTCGATCCAGGCTCGACAAGCTTTGTGACTTGATCAAATCAAATTGCGACTGTTCAAACTTCGGCTTTTTCAGCACCTGCATCATAAATTTGAAGTAGTCATCAAATTTATCTTTTTTCGCCACAATCTGAATGCTAATACTATTTGCAGAAGCGCTAGCGGTTGCTCCACCGCCTGCTTCAATCGATTTGTCGGCAATATCCTGCAAGCTATATTGCTCTGAACCACGCAACAGTAAATACGCCATCAAATCCAGCACTTCACCTTTGTTAAATAAGGATTGTTCTGTACCGAAATCGATAGAAATCGTGGCATAGGTTTTATCATCACGGGTGGAGGTCGGATATAAGGCATAGGCAATGCCATTTTTCAATTTTCCACGCTGAATTTTCTTTTCCGTACTCAGCAAATACTGTTTGGAAGTTTTGACATATTCCGCGACTTCCTGCTTATACACACTGCTATCTTTAAGCGGCTCTTCTTGCATACTGGCCTGATTTGGCGTTTTAGGCTGCTCGGCGGCCTGTTGCTGCAATGCTTTTTTCTGATCTTCCGGTGTCGGTTTAATATCACCAGAAATACGGTGTTCAGGCACTAAAAACTGGGTCAGGGTCTGATTGACCTCGTTCAGCTTGAGCTGTTTTACATTATTCAGATCAGTAAAATACTGTGACCAGTCTCCCTGATAAGCCACATAATAATCACTTAATCGCCCACCCAGCGCAGCTGAATTACTCAGCACACTGTCTGCCTGATTCTGAATCAGGTTTTTCACCCGGTTCAGTTCGGTCTCATTAAAGGGCTTACTCTTTTCCACTCCTGCCACCAGTTCCGATTGCACCTTTTTCTCATCATGATTTGGCGCGTAAATCGCTCCCATAAACACCAGATTAAAGTCCTGATCCAGCCAGGTGGTCGATTGAACACCGGTACTTAGCCCAGTTTCCACCACGCTTTGATAGAGATGGCCACTCGGCTGCATGGTATATAAATAAGGGGCCAGTGCCAAAGCAGATTTGATTTTTTCATTTTTGCCGTTCAGGTAAATATTGAATTTGGCCAGATCACTGCCCTTTTTCACGACAAAATTTCTTTGCTGAATTTTGGCTGAATCCAGCACCGGAACTTTGGTCTGGGCAGGAACTTGGCGAGCTGCGATTGGGCTAAACTGCTGATCAATCTGTTTTAACACAGCTGCTTTATCAAATTTACCGGAAATAATCATCACGGCATTGTTGGGTGCATACCAGGTTCGGTAAAATTTATTTAGCTCATCCATTTTGATCGATTGCAATTCTTTTAAATCGCCAATCGGCAAACGTCCCAAATACCGGTTGCCATAAGCCGATTTCCACATCTGGTCCATCATCACCGAAAAAGGCTGATCCATACGTACTTCGCGTTCGCGCTTCACAATGGAAATTTCCGAAGGAACAAACTTTTCTTGCAGCACCAGTTTGTCCATGCGCTCGGCTTCAAGATGAATCACTTCATTAATTACATTCTGTTCAGGACGAATAATATTGGTATATTTAGTGGAATAATAATCGGTACTGGCATTGGTCATTAAGGTGTACTGATCCAGACGACGCTGAAATTCTTCACCCTTGATATTCTGGGTACCCTTAAATGCCAGATGCTCCAGCAAATGCGCCAAACCGCCTTTGCCCTGCGGATCATTAAGTGAACCAGTCAGATAGACCGTGTTCATAAATACTTTATTTTCTTTATCATTTTGCGCAAGAACCACGCGAAAACCATTGTCTAATTTATATTCTTCAATCTTCTGCTCAGATTTAATTAAAATAGGTTGTGCCCAAGCAGTTGCACTAAAGCCAACAAATAATAATGAGATAGTAAGTTGTTTAAACCGCATGAGCATAATTATTCCAATTTATTCAGTCATATGAATTTTTAAGCCATCACATCTTAGAAAATGATGATGATGGCGAATAGTAGCTTTTTGCAAGAATTGCTGATTATTTCAACAACTTTGTAGTTCTTTTATATCCACAAGTTAAAAATTTAACTCGGTCTGCATATATAACTTGGTATAACCTGAAATTTCAATCCGTTCATTTTCAAGCACTTCACAATATAAGTGTCCTCCACGTGCAGATGCCTGATAAGCCAGAATTTCACTCTTGCCTAATTTATCTGCCCATAGCGGTGAAATAGCGCAATGAATTGAGCCGGTAACCGGATCTTCATCAATGCCATTGGCAGGAGCAAAGTAACGCGAAATACAATCATAAGCTGTAGCTGCCTGAGCGGTAATGGCAAGATCCAGTGCAACCTGCGGTTCTGTTGCTTCAGCTTGATGTTGTGCCCATTGTTTTAATAATTGCAGATTGGGCTTTTCATCCAGTACATCTTGTGGATTTTCATATTCCATAATGTAAGCCTGATTGTTTAAATAAACATTTTTAAATGGCTTGCTTAAAATTTGCTTTAAAATTTCAGGATAATGGGTAATTTTTTTTGCACGGCGAATCGGAAAATTCATTTTGATTTTGCCATCAATCGCTTGGCTTACCACAAAGACACCCAAGTTTTTTACATGAAACTGAATGATCTTCGCAGTAGTAAAATCCTTAAATAGCACAAAACTGCTGGCTAAAGTGGCATGCCCACAAAAGTTCACTTCCGTGGTTGGTGTAAACCAGCGGATTTCATAATTCTCTGCATCAAGCATTTTAACAAACGCCGTTTCAGACAGATTATTTTCCAGAGCAATATTTTGCATTAGCGCTTCATCCAACCATTGCTCGGTGAGCATCACGGCCGCCGGATTCCCCTTAAATAATTCTGTTGTAAACGCATCTACCTGATACATTTTCATATTGATCTACCCCATTTTATACTCTGCATTTTTTCATGTGCTGACTGCAACATAGGAATCATCTTCGCAAGCATTCAATAGCAACCATTTCTAAAATAGACAGCTGTCTATGAGGATGAGCTTTATCTCTTCCTACAGATCAGCAACTTTATGTATAAATCCTGCCCTATTAATTGCGATTTTCCCCTGGAAAAAACTTGGCTTTAACGCTAGCTTATTCATATCTATATTATTGATTTCTATCTCATGAATTTTCAAATCCATATGATTGATGTGAAAAATCAATTACAGAACTATATTTGGTTATTAGAACATATTCCAACTAAAGAAGTGGTCGCAGTTGATCCCACTGAAGCGCATCTGGTCGAAGACTATTGTGCAGAAAAGGGTTTAAAACTCAGTCAAATCTGGCTGACGCATTGGCATAAAGATCATACTGGTGGTGTACCTGAACTTTTAATCAACCGCCATATTCCTGTGTATGGGCCACGTGATGAGTTGAGCAAAGTTCCTTTTATCACTCATCCACTGCAACATGAAGCCCATATTCATTTTCATGATTTAAATATTGAGATTCTTGCCGTCCCTGGACATACGCTGGGGCATATTGTTTATTTTATTGATGCTTTGGATGTACTTTTCTGTGGCGATACCTTGTTTGCTATGGGTTGCGGTCGGGTATTTGAAGGCACCTACGAGCAAATGTACCACTCGTTGAATCGCCTGGCTGCTTTGCCTGCACGAACCAAGGTTTACTGTACCCATGAATATACGCTGGCCAATGCCAAGTTTGCCTTGCATGTAGAACCCGATAATCTTGCGATTCAGCAACGCTTCGATAAAGTAGAAGCCCAACGCATGCTGGGACAATGTACTTTACCCAGCACGATTGAACTGGAGCTACAAACCAATCCCTTTTTAAGAGTGGAAAGCGTTGCAGCATTCCAGCGCCTACGTGAAATGAAAGATCAATTTTAATTGAACTAATGAGCAGGACATTTATAAAAGTTGATGCGTTTGGGCATAAGCATCCAGCTCAGCCTGAGTAACCACCTGGGTCATGTTCATCTCATCCACACGCACCAGCAGTAAGCCGGCCAAAGCAGGTTGATAACGGCGAGCACTGCCGAAAGGTGTATAAGCTACATTCGACTGCTCGGCAAAAATCAGCCAGTCTTCATGCCCTAACATGACGGCAACGGGAACTTGATCCTGTTGCTGCATCTTTTGAATTTGACCCAATACTTGCTGTTCAATGGTTGCTGTCATCATTTCAATTTAACCAGTTTAATCTAAGCTTGTTGATATCATCTGCACTACACACAGCCCAGAACTGCTGAGCGATCCTGCTACACTGTGCACGGCAACTTTAACGTTTTTTACTATATCAAGCATGGCTATTTTTTAGATGCATATTTTTTTAGATGGCTATCTTTTAGATATCGATATATATACCTATATCAATGCAAGACTGATCGAATAGTAATGATGAATCACTTTGCTTAGATATTTTTAAGTAACCACCTGGCAATAGAATATTTAACAGCAATTGAAAATTGTGTATAAATATTTCCATAGTCTCCAACAATAATAATGCGATTAAAATAAATAAAAATCAGTCATATAATTTCTATTTAATCCAACTCATCGCTTAAATAAAAATCATTTTTTAGCGATTATTTAGTCATTTACTGCATAAAAAAAATACAAAAAAAATTATTTTATAAAAAACCTGCCAAAGCTACCCTTTAAAAAAATTGCTGCATCCCTATTATTTATTAAATAGCGGTTCGTAACTTATATACAAGGAGTTTTCTCGTGAAGAAAGTTGTTAAGGCAAAAAATTTAATTGCATTTCGTATCTGGTTAGAAAAATTGGGCTATTCAGTAAAGTCATTAACTGATAATCGTGGGTTTACTTTTAGCTTTAAAAAAGAATATGGTCTGGTCACTTGTGATTTGGCAGGCAATGCACTTGCCATGCAACTTGGCGAAGAATTCGAAGATCATTTAAAAGCTTAAACGCTATTTTCCTTTTGGATCGAGACAAAAACAAATCAATTATTCAAATCTATTTAAAGCCCTGTTTGGGGCTTTTTTTTATTGATCTTTAATTTATTTTCAGGCAATAAAAAAGCAAGGTCATTTACCTTGCTCTAATATAATGGTGGGGACGGAGAGACTCGAACTCTCACACCTTGCGGCGCTGGAACCTAAATCCAGTGCGTCTACCAATTTCGCCACGTCCCCGTCAGGATACCAACTTAGTGCTGGATTTTTTACAACAAAAAAGCAAGGCATTTACCTTGCTCTAATCTGATGGTGGGGATAGAGAGACTCGAACTCTCACGCCCAGAAGGCGCTGCGACCTGAACACAGTGCGTCTACCAATTCCGCCATATCCCCATCAGGGCACCAACTTTATGCTGGATTTTTCAACAAAAAAGCAAGGCTATTTACCTTGCTCTAATCTGATGGTGGGGACGGAGAGACTCGAACTCTCACACCTTGCGGCGCTGGAACCTAAATCCAGTGCGTCTACCAATTTCGCCACGTCCCCATCAGGGTACCAACCAAGTAGTTGGATTTTTAAAGCTTGGCAGAGGATCAAGGATTCGAACCTTGACGAACGGTTTTGGAGACCGTCATGCTACCATTACACCAATCCTCTATTACCTAATTATCAAGCTAAGTTGATATTTAAGTGGTGGGGACGGAGAGACTCGAACTCTCACACCTTGCGGCGCTGGAACCTAAATCCAGTGCGTCTACCAATTTCGCCACGTCCCCAATGGCTGTGTATATTATAGAGATCGATTACGCATGACAAGACCTTTTTATGAAAAATCCACTTGTTTGTTTAAATAAGAAACAAAAACCGTTTTCCTGTATTTTTCTTAAGCATTTTCAGTAAGTAAGAGCTGTTTTATCGCGTAAATATCGGCAAATCTCTGCTTGTTTTGCTTGGCCAACATGCCCATCAATAACTTTTCAAATATGCGCAAATGTTGTGGAAGTTCAATACTTAAGCGCTGACAATGCAAATAGGCCCAATCTTGGTAATTTTCTGCCGTCAAACGCTGCCCGTTTAACCATTCATACAGAATAATGCCTAAAGCATAAATATCGCTTTGTACGGTTTTATCTGCACCGTGAAAAAGTTCGGGTGCCATATAGCGTGGGGTTGCTGTTAGATTTTTCTGCTGTTGTGCTGAATTGATGTTTTCTACCTGTTCAAAATCGATTAAACAGGCGCGCTTTTGATATTCAACAAAATGCTCTCGTTTTAAATCACCATGCACCCAGCCCAGTTGATGTAATTGATCGATGGAGTCCAGTAACAGTAAGATCTTCTGTTTGATCTGTTGAACTGATTGGAGGGTACAGTCACCCAGAAACACCTCCGCATGCGCCAATAGCAATGCTGATGCACCCTGCCCTTGAGTTTCTATGGCATTTTTAAAATGGGAAATTATTTGAAAAGGCAATAAAAAATTGACCGTTTTTGCTTGATCTAGAAATTGCCGATAAAAATTGAGTTCCTGCACAAAGCCGGCTTCGATGTCCGGATGGATATTGGCGCTTTGGGTTTTTAACCAATAGCGTTGCTGCTGATATTCAAATGTATATAAACAACGCCCAAAAGTTAAACTTTTGGGCTTGGTGCACAACTGCAATGCAATGTTGGCAAAATCCTCATTTTTAAACTGCAATAAATTCTGCGGTTTTCTGTTCTGGATCATGCTGATAACTTAAAAGCTCTAAACAATGCTGAATGGTTTTACCCACTCGAGCATGGGTTTCAATAGAGGATATTTTCGGCCAGGTTGCCCGCTCACCTTCACGTTGCAATAATTTGAACAAATATGGACGCGGGTTCTGAAACATATAACTATAGTGACGTAAGCTATAATTTCCCACAATATTCAAATCACCATAATAGCCTTGGTTGACTACACCAAAGCCATGATCGAGCAGCCGACGTATCGGGGGAATTTTACCCATCCGTCCCCGGCTAAAGTCCATAAGGCCTCTGGCAATCACCTTGCCTTGACGGCGAATAATCCGTTCAGGCCAACTCAGCATGTCACTACGGTAACGCTCCAAATCACTTTGCATAAACGGCACAATATGCGGATTCACCTGACTGGCGATAGTGTAATTTAAGTTATATAACCTGGCCATTTTCTGTTGTGGAAAATCACTTCTTACACTCCCATCCACCCAACGCGTGTTTGCCATATATGGGGTAAGCTGACCATTCTGACGTTTACTGGTCAGCTTCACCGGTGGAAATAAAATTGGCACGGCGCAGGAAGCCAATACCGCACTCCAAACCAGCAAGTCTGGAGATGTATAGGCATTCATAATGCGAGCATCCTGTGAGGCATCATATGGTGCTACAGCCACATTGATATTCAAACCCGAGGTTTTAAATGCCTCTTCAAATGTCACATCACCCAGATTTTCAACCAAGAATTTTTTCAGATATTTAACATCGGCAAACCCACCATTGCCTTTGATGATTTCATTAAATTTACGGAAGTGAAATGCTTCTGTAAAAAAGTTTTCACCATTTAACAGACCTGAAATATCTGAAGGTTTTGAAGTCCCCAGCATGGCGGTCATAATCGCTCCAGCACTGGAACCGGATAACACCTTAGGCATTAAATCCTGCTCAAGCAGTGCCTTACACACCCCAGTATGAAACAACCCCAATGTTGCCCCACCTGAAAACATGATTGCAGGTTGACCATAAGCCTTTTTACAATGCTGGAAAAATTCTATTTTTTCCGACATCGACAAACAATGACAAGACGAAGATGCGATATAAGCCAGGCTTTCACTGACTTCTTCCACATAATCTTCAATAATTTTTTTGGTGCCGACATACGTTGCTGCAAAAAGCATGGGATGGGCAATATTGGCGATATCGTAGGTAAGACCTTCACGTAATATATACATCAGGTCTTGGGTGCGCTTTTGAAAACGATAGCGTTTTAGCAAACTTAAGCGATAGGAAATAACTTCGGCATCGAAATAGGGGGAACAGTTGTCATATTTCCATTCTTGGGCACCGGATTCTTCATCTATTTTTAGGGCGATGCTTTTCCATTCTTCATAGGTTTCTGCCGCTGCGAGCTGGCCTTTTAATTTTTTTATACGATACGCTTGATGTGGATTAATATCTGTCGTGAAGTCTGTAAATAACATATCTATCCCTCAAACACTTTCATTATTATGTCCTATTCTCAATAAGTGATCAAACAACCTATGTGCACAATACTCAATTGATTATTCACCTATCATACCCCCGATTCAATTGGCAAACTATGACTATTTGATATACAGTCCCAAGTAAATTCTTCTTTTAAATTCGTACGCATAAAGCTGAACAATCATGGCAACAATTGATCTACCCGACAATATCTTACAAACCCTTGCTACTGTACTCCAACAGCTACAGCAAAATTTACCCGAACTGAAACAAGAAACCAACTTTTCCGCCTCCGCCTTTAAATGGCAAGATAAACAGTTGAAAGCCATTCAACAGCCGAAAAAGATTTATCTGGAAGATTTAAAAGGCATTGAGAAACAAAAAGAAAAAGTCATTCAAAATACCCTGCAGTTTTTAAAAGACTTGCCGGCTAATGATGTGTTACTGACCGGCTCACGTGGTACAGGAAAATCTTCCATTGTACGTGCCCTGCTGACTGAATATGAATCGCAAGGTTTACGCCTAATTGAGATTGAACGTGATGATTTGTCAGACTTACCGGAAATTCAAAAAATCATTGCTGGTCGTCCTGAAAAATTCATTGTCTATTGTGATGATTTGGCTTTTAACGCAGAAGATGAAAATTATCGCAGTTTAAAAAGTGTGCTGGACGGTTCATTACAGTCCGGTGCAAGCAATTTTATTATTTATGCCACCAGTAACCGTCGTCATTTATTGCCTGAATTTATGCATGAAAATACCCCGGTCACACGTGTCGATGTTCCACAATATACTGAACTCCACCCACAAGAAGCGATTGAAGAAAAGATTTCACTGTCTGACCGTTTCGGCATGTGGCTGTCGTTCTATCCGATGGATCAAAACCTGTATCTGGAAATTGTGCAACACTATTTGGCCAAAGCCGATATGCCAATGACTGAAGAAACTCGTGCTGAAGCATTAAGATGGTGTCAGGGTCGTGGACAGCGTTCAGGTCGTGCCGCTTATCAATTTTCTAAACACTGGATTGGGTCGCAGCAGTTAAAAGCAATGTAATGAAAGCAGTACCCTGATTAAATATCGAACTGGAAAGTGACCAATCCACAAACAGAAAATCCCGGACTAAGAAGTCTGGGATTTTTTAATTAAGCAGTTTTTTTTGGTTTTAAGAGGATAGCAAAATTAGTGATGTACGGTTGCACAGCCCAAGCTGGCTAAAATAATGTAACTAAAAAAAATTATTCTCTTTATCTCTATCGACTTTTGCGCTATTAAGAAACACCATCTTCTGTATACCTTCACATCGGTAAATTCATTTTGCGTTCATTTACTCAGAAAGCAACCATTACATTGACCATCATTGCATGGTTGATGCAGCTTTCTGTCTTTATTACGCCTATTTTACAAAAGCATCCAGAACTTGGTTTTGGTGTTTGTGAACAACTTGCTATTTTCACAGAACCCCAGCCACATTCCCAGCATGTCAAATTAGAACATGCACAGCATCATATGCATGAACCCTTGCTCCAAAGTGAATCGAGCAGTACCAAAAAAAATCCCTTGCATAGTGCAGACTCATATTGCAAATTTTGCTTAGTGTTGGGTCAAAACTTTAATCCCGTTTTTTTGGCCTGCCTTTTGGTGTTATTGGCATTGATACTGTGCAAAGTGCCTCGCCCTCTGCATTTTTACAGTTTTAAGCTACATCAGAAACTCTACTTTTTTCTCTTTCAAAACCGGGCCCCGCCTATTCCTGTCGTGTTCACACCATAACTTGGTGTTTGAAAAATTATTCATACTTCGTGTTTAAAGCACGCAGTTTTGCATTTCCTTTTATGTCCTCATCCGGGCGGAATAATGTAATGAACACACAGAACCGTTTATTTAAATTCAGTACACTTTCACTGGCAATTTTGACCTGCAACCTGAGTTATGCAGAAGATGAAAATGTAAAAAAGCCACAGCAATTAGCAACCATATCGGTCATGGCAAGCCGTGGCAGTGACTTAAAAGATATGGATATGAGCACCACGATTATCCAGCATGCACAAATACAACATGCACCCCAAACCAGCATTGATCAAATCGTCAATAAAATTCCCGGGGTATTTGCTCCAGCCCGCTTATCTACCCAGATTCATCCTACCGGACAATTGCTAAACATTCGTGGCTTCGGCACTTCCACCAATGGTTTAACTCTGGTTTTATTAGATGGCATTCCAGCCAATGATCCATATTTTAGAACCATTAATTGGGCTCAGATTCCTAAAGAGCAAGTTGAGCGTATTGAAGTCATCCGTGGCGGTGGCGCAACCAGCTTATGGGGCAATATGGCTATGGGCGGTGTGATTAATATCGTCACACGCCAGCCTGCGCAAGGCAGCGAAGTTTATGCCAGTTATGGCAGTTTTAATACTGCAAGCTACGGGGCCAGCCAGGGGCTTGAACTGTCAAAAAAGTTAAAAATTGGCTTAAGTTATGACGGTAGCCAGTCTGATGGTTATTGGCAGACGCCAAAACAATACCGCCACCCCGAGATGAGTAAAACGCAGACTCAGGTGGATAGCTTAAATGTTAAAGCCGTTTATACCCCAAATCAGCAGGATGAATATTGGCTTGCCTTACAAGCCAGCCAAACCCAAGAAAATGGTTTGCAATATCAAAATGCTGAAAATGAATGGAACAGTTACCGCATTGCTGCAAGCGGGAAAACTGTGCTTTCGCCCGATTGGAGCTTAAATACTTTAGGCTGGTATCAAAGCAATGAAATGAATACCCAGAATGTATCTAATGCCGGCTATAGCTTGGCCACACCGAATAAGGGCACAGCCAATATCAGCCAAAAAGAATTTGCGAAATACCATAGTTTCGGTAGCTCAATAACTGCAAGTACGCAATGGAAAAGCTTACACGACATTAAGTTGGGGGTTGACTATCGTCAAATCGAGGTGAAAGATCCGCTAAATATTTATAATAGTTCAGGTGCTTTAGGCAAAATTACCGCAGAAGCAACACACCAGTTCGCAGGCATTTTTGCTCAGGCCTTGTATCAGCCCGACAGTCTTCCCCTAGATATCACCCTAGGTTTACGGCAAGATTTTTGGCAGGCTTCCCAAGCAAAAACTTATGGTGAATATAGTGGTAGCCCCATTCAAAACAACTTGGCTGATCAGGATGAACGCCATTTTAGCCCGCGACTAGGTTTTAAATATCATCTGAATGATCAGCTTGATTTGCGTGGTGCGAGTTATAAAAACTTCTCTGCACCCGGGCTGAACCAGATGTACCGTAGTTTTATCAGTGGTGCTAACTACACGGTACCCAACACCGATTTAAGTTCACAAACCAACCGTGGTACAGAGTTTGGTTTCGATTTTAAACATCAAGATTTAAATTTTTCTGGCACATATTTCTATAATAAAGTTCAGGACTACATTGATTATGCAACCGTGCGCACAGACTGCAGCAGTGCCAATAATTACTGCAATACCGGTGTAAGCACGGCCATAAATTTACGCCAATATATCAATGCAGGTAATACAAAAATGCAAGGTTTTGAACTCATTGCAGATTGGAAGCTCAATGACCGTCTCAACCTCAATGCTGGATATACACGTACCCAGGCTGAGCTCACCCAATCAAAACTGGGTACAAATATAGCACCCACAGGACAACAGTTAGGCCAGATTGCGACGTGGAATGCCACACTGGGTGCATCCTGGCAAGCCACAGACAAACTCAATCTGAATGTGCAGTTACGAGACTTTGCCGATTACTGGAACAATACCGCACATACACAGCTGAATGAAGGTGCACTGACCGCAGATGTGAGTGCCAACTATCAAGCAACTCCGAAGTTACAGCTATTTGCTATTGCTCAAAATATTACCGATCAAGCTTATTATGATCAGGGAGTTAGCTATCTGGCAGATGGTCGCATCAACACTTTAAGTTCAGGCACAGTCCCCCAATATGCAATGTCGTTAAACTTGACTGTAGGTGCGAAGTACCGCTTCTAAGCGCTGCTTGTGAATAGTTGCCTAGAGATAGAAGCCCAAATGCTTTTATCTCTATTTCGAGATGCTTATGACACATTCCAATTTTTCTCAGCCCATTGATGCACCACAGACTCAAAAACAGGGCTTGCACTACAATACGGTATGGCGCTGGCATTTTTATGCAGGACTGTTTTGTATTCCCTTTATACTCTGGCTTTCATGCACAGGTTTAATATATTTATTCAAACCGCAGATTGATGCCTATATTGATCAGCCTTATGACCATTTAATCATTCAGCATGCACAGCCTGCTTCTGCTCAGGTTCAGGCCGCTTTAAATGCCGTTCCCCATGCTGTATTTTCAGCTTATCAAATGCCGCCTGATTCAGATGCGGCAGCAAGAATTTTAGTTGCACAGCAAGACCAGCTGATTAAAGTCTATGTGCACCCGGAAAATTTGCAAATTTTAAAAATCATCAATCAAAATGATGAATTTACTCGGCAAATTTTCTTGTTACACGGCGAATTTATGCTGGGTGACAAAGGTTCGCATCTCATGCAAATTGCCGCTTCATGGACTGTAGTGCTCATCATTACTGGTATTTTCATGTGGCTAGGCAAAGGCGGTAAATTGCAACTGGGCGGCATGCTGTATCCACGTCTGAGTCGTACAGGACGAAGTTTTTGGAAAGACATCCATAGTGTGCTCGGTTTCTGGATTTCAGCAATTGTACTGTTTTTGATTATTTCTGGTTTACCCTGGTCTGCCTCTTGGGGTGCAATGCTGAAAAATATCCGTGAATGGTCAGCACATACGGAAATCCATCAGGATTGGAGTAGTAGCAGCAAAGCCGAGGCACAGCATCAACAGCACGTATTCAATCACCTTACAAAACAGCAAAAGGCTGCACATCATGGCGAGATGCATGCTGCCGATTTAGATGCAGCACAAAATCGAACCCTGGATAAAATCGCAGCACACGCATCTACTTTCGCTCTGGCAAATCCAGTTTTCATTAAACCCGAAATTCAAGATATGCAGCAGCCATGGACTGTAGAATCTCAAGCGCAAAACCGCAGCTTAAGAGAAAAAATTATCTTTAATGCGCACGCTCAAATCACACAGCATAAAAAGTTTGCCGATCAGGCATTTTTAGACCGTTTGATTGCCTATGGAGTTGCTATTCATGAAGGCCGGTTTTTGGGCTGGATCAATGTCGTTATTGGTGTAGTAACCCTGTTTTGCCTTATTCTTGTGTCTATCAGCGGCTTAATAATGTGGCTTAAACGTAAACCTCAGGCTGTACTTGGAGCTCCTCCGATCATTTTGTCCCAACGTTTAAGCTGGTCATTAAAATTGACCATGATCATTTTGGGTATTGCATTGCCTTTGCTCGGTTTATCGCTGATTGTTGTATTGTGCCTAGAACAATTTATTTTATCCAGAATTCCTAAAGTTGCCCTTTACTTAGGACTTAAAGATCAAAATACTTAAACTCATTTGAATATCTGAAGATGCTCTACCATTCAAAATGCAGCCATGGTTCGCATGCTCAACGTTCCCTAGTGGATTGTGAAAAGCCTTATCAAGAGATGGTTAGGTGTCTAGAATTTTGCTGGCTATTCAAAAAATATTCTTTTTTGCATATAGGACAAAACCGCAACACAGTTTTTTAACCCAATAAAAAAGAGGCATTAAGCCTCTTTTTTTATTTTAAATGGTTTAAGCTTGATTCGGATTGGTTAATTCCGTCATTGGCCAGCGCGGTGTAGTGGTCACAGACAAGCCGTCATGCTGGCCTGCTTTTAAACGCTGATAACCGGCAAAGGCAATCATCGCGCCATTATCGGTACATAATGCAGGTTCTGCATAATAAACCTGAGCTTTAATCTTGGCCAAATCGGCTTCCAGACGCTCACGCAAACGTTTATTGGCACTTACCCCACCAGCGATCACCAAACGTTTTAAACCGGTCTGTTTCAAGGTTTTTACCGATTTTTTTACCAGTGTATCGACCAGTGCTTCCTGAAAACTTGCTGCAATGTCGGCTTCGCGACCTTGACCTGCCACTTTTTTCAATTGAATCGAAACTGCCGTTTTTAGGCCGCTGAATGAAAAATCCAGACCTTGATGCAACATCGGACGTGGAAAATCAAAAGCAGTGGCATCACCCTGTTCTGCAAGACGCGAAATATTCGGACCACCCGGATAAGGCAAGCCCATCATTTTCGCGACCTTATCGAAAGCCTCACCTGCTGCATCATCAATGGATTCACCCAGCAATTCGTACTGACCAATACCATGTGCTGCCATCAGCTGTGTATGTCCACCAGAGACCAATAACGCCACAAACGGAAACTCTGGTGGAGTTTTAGACAACAGTGGCGCAAGCATATGACCTTCCATATGATGTACGCCAATAGCCGGTTTATTTAGCGCAAACGCTAATGTTCGGCCAAACAGAGCACCAGTCATTAATGCCCCCATTAAACCGGGACCACGCGTATAAGCCACTGCATCAATGTCTGATTTTTTAATGTTGCTTTGTTCAAGCAATTGATTAATTAAAGGAATTAACTTGCGCACATGATCACGTGAAGCCAGTTCCGGTACCACGCCACCATATTCTGCATGCAGTTTAATCTGACTATATAACACCTGTCCTATTAAGCCGACTTCACTGTCATAGAGTGCTAACCCAGTTTCATCACAAGAAGTTTCCAAGCCCAGAACGATCATTAAACTGCCTTTTACCCGTATCTAAATATTGCTAAAGCTATTATAGACTTGTGATATGAGATGTAAATGAGTAAAATACTGTCCTTCACTTGTGATCCAAGGCAATACAGCCTAGATCTTATCCATAACTTAATGAGGATTCTTCATGCCACAAGTTAAATTGAAAGAAGGCGAACCAGTAGACGTAGCTATCCGTCGTTTCAAACGTTCATGCGAAAAAGCGGGTGTTTTAGCTGACGTTCGTAAACGCGAATTCTATGAAAAACCAACTCAAGAACGTAAACGTAAAAAAGCTGCTGCTGTTAAACGCTACCAAAAGAAATTGGCGCGTGAATCAGTACGTACTACTCGCCTTTACTAAGATTAATTTGTGATTGACTGCCTGGACTAAATAAATGACTACTTTAAAAAACCAAATAACCGATGTTTTGAAAGCAACTATGCGTGCTAAAGAAATGTCCAAGTTAACGGTGATTCGTGGTCTACAGGCAGCAATTAAGCAAATCGAAGTCGATGAGCGCAAAGAACTTGACGACGCTCAAGTTCTTGCGGTCATTGAAAAGCAAATTAAACAACGTAAAGAATCGATCAAAGCCTTTGAAGGTGCTGGTCGAGATGATTTAGCTAGTAAGGAACAAGCCGAAGTTGAGGTGTTATCTCAATTTCTACCAGAAGCTATGACTGAGGAAGAGCTTGATTCTATTATTGCGCAGACGATTACTGCTCAAGAAGCTACTAGCATGAAAGATATGGGTAAGGTGATGAATTCTCTGCGTCCGCTCATAGCCGGGCGCGCCGATCCTGCACAGGTTTCAGCTAAAATTAAAGCGAAACTTGGCTAATCCCCACTCCTAAAATCGTTCTTTATCGTTGAACTGCCTTTATGCAAAGACAGTTCAAATGTTTTCTCCTAATCCCTCATAAATATTTTCTGTTATTTCAGATTACACTGAATATTATATTTTTTCAAAATCAGCATTTCTCTTGATGACATGACTTGATTAATCACATCTTGCCGAGTCATTTGTCTAAATTGACGATCCAAAAACTCTCTATTCTGATCTGCCGCTTGATATAACCGATCTATATAACGACCCACAATTGCACAATACTGTGTTTGCTGCTGTGACGTAAAGCTTGTCTGTTGCGCATTTAAACTGCTAAAAAAGTTTCTGCTCTCCTGCTTGTACTGCTCAGAGATTTGATCCACTGCTGCGACATATTGTTCCACGCCTGCAAAAGCCGTATTTAACCCCACACACCCCAATACCGATAAAACCAATAATATTTTTTTCATAAATCGATTCTGTTCATTATTTAAAATTCACAAGACATAAAGATTATCATAGGCATAATCATTCTAGCAGCAGATTTTATTCATCGATGTGCAGAAAATCAGGTTTGTATTGCACATAAGCCTGTTCGGGTGGCGCAGATACATGACCTTGAGTTACCGTCCCTAAACGTAAACGGATAATATCCGGTAAATCCAAGCGATATGAATAGATCGGGCTGCCACATTTCTGACAAAACACCCGTGCTTTATGTGGACTATGAAAATATTCTTTTAGAAATTTAATGCCTTGAGTAATTTCAAATTTTGATTTCTGCAAGGGACTGTTCCATCCAAAGATGGAGCCTTGCGCCATTTGACAGTGCTTGCAATAACAGATGATGGTTTTTTCAATCTCAGCATGATAACAATACTTCACCCCCCCACATAAGCATTGACCTTCTATCATCTGCAACTCCTTATTTTTTATTATTACTGTAAAATCATCACCTGCAATTAAATTCTGAGCTGCCACTCTTTTTGCATTTCATTGATGCGCAGTTTTAATTTTGCAACCAGCAGTTCATTATCTTTCGTCAAGCGTTGTGCATGCAATAAGGATTTAATCGCATTTTCTTCCGATCCCGACCAGTATTCCACTTCTGCCCGATATCGCAATACATTCACGGTTCTAAACGCTGATTGCTGATCGAGATTTGCAGCTTGCTGCATCAAGTGCCAGGCCTGTATATCACGCGGGTTTTTATTGGTAAATCGCTGAATCAGCTTCTGTGCCTGTGCAGCATCTTTTTGGCGAATATAAACTTCTGCCAGTTTAAAAGCCAAAGCCCGGTTTTCCGGCATAATCCGTGCTGCTGATTGAATGGCCTGATAAGCTTGCTCGTTTTTATTCTGTCCCAGATAAATATCGGTTTGAATTAAAACCAATAAGTTATTTAGACGCTGCTGTGCTTTCGCCTGATTCAAAACCTGCTGCGCCAGAACATAATCACCCTGTTTTAAATAAAATGCAGCCAGTGCCAGCTGGCCGGCAAAATTATTGCGATTGGCCAAAACCTGAAGTTGTTGCTCTGTGGTCTGGTTAGAAATGACCCGGCTATACCATTTCAGTATTTCAAAATCTTCATCATGCAAGCTTGATTTTACCCGAGAGAATTGATTGGCTCTTAAACGAGCTTCACTCATCCGCTCGGTACTGAGTGGATGGGTTAACCAGAAGTCAGGCAAGAAACTAACCTTACTGGTTGACCGATCCATCACTTCAAAGAAATCAGCCATACTTTGCGGATTAAAACCAGCACTATACATATACTGCATCCCAATCCGGTCTGCTTCCCGCTCTTGATTACGGCTATAGTTCAGCTGTTTATCCATTAACGCCGCCTGAGAACCCAGCATCACCGCTGTTCCTGCATCGCCATCAGCTTGGGAAGCAATTAGCGCACCGACCAGCAATCCTGCCACAGTTAACAGGCCTTGCCCCTTAAACGCCTCTTGCGAGCGACTGTAATGACGCTGTGACACATGAGCAACTTCATGCGCCATTACCCCAGCCACTTCATCCATATTTCGGGCAGAAGTGATTAAGCCCGTATTGATGGCAAACAGTCCACCCGGAACAGCAAAAGCATTGATTTGAGGATCGTTAATAATCACCAGACCTATGGGCTGTCCCAGCTGGGTCTGGCTTAAAATATGGGAAAATACACTCCCTAACTGGTCTTCCAGCCATGGATTTTGCAAAACTGGCATTTGATGTTGCACTTCACGGAATACTTTTTCGCCAATCATTTTTTCTTTTTGCTGGTCAATCAAACCAATGCCGCTGCCGATTTCAGGAACATTAAATTGCGGCATTGAATTGAAATTCGCACTGTGCGTCAATGCCATTGCAGAAAGCAAACTGATGTTACAAGCCCATAAAAACCGTTTCAATGTGATGTTCTCAAACTGCTTTTTTAAGATTTATCAGACTATAACATTGAAAATTGGCGCAATTTGCAATGAAGTGTTATCAAACTTTAAGAAAAGGAAGGATTCAGCACATACGCAGGTGTGCGCCCTTCCAGAGCATCTACCAGGTTACGATAAGCCAGTTCGGCCATTTTTTTACGCGTTTCTGCAGTCGCAGAACCCACATGCGGCAAAGTCACTACATTTTCCAAAGCAAAAAGTTCAGATTCTTGCAAAGGCTCTTTTGCATAGACATCAAGGCCAGCAGCAAAAATTTTACCTGCTTTAAGCGTAGCAATAAGTGCCTGCTCATCGACTACAGAACCACGAGCAATATTGACAAAAACCGCATGTGACTGCATTTGATCGAACTCGTGCTGACCCATCAGCGCTTTAGATTCTGCATTGAGATCAACAGCCAGTACAACAAAATCAGACTGTTGCAACAATTCATCCAAGGCACAATAACGGGCATTTAACGGTTGCGCCAGTTCCAGTTTTTCGCGGCGGTTGTGGTAAAGAATGTTCATGTTAAAGCCATAAAAACCACGCCGTGCAATTGCAGCTCCAATATTTCCCAAACCGATGATCCCGAGGTTTTTAGAAAAAATATCCTGCCCGAATTGCATCATCCCGACGGTACGTTGCCAATTGCCCTGCTTGGTCCATTGATCAAGAACAGGAACTTTTCGTGCTGCACTCAGCATTAAGCTAAAAGCCAAATCGGCAGTGGTTTCGGTTAATACATGCGGGGTATTGGATAACCAGATCTTTTTCTGGTTTAAATAGGCCATATCATAGTTATCATAACCCACACTGACACTGGAAATAATTTTAAGTTGTTGTGCTGTGGCCAAATTACTTGCATTGAGTAGACGCCCTGCGCCAATCATTGCATCGGCATCTTTAACCTGTTCAAGTAGTTGCGCATTGATATCCCCAAGTTTAGGGTTAATCATGACTACATGATATTGTTGTTGTAATCGCTGAAGGATATCCTGATCTAACTGGCTAAAAACGACAACTTTCTGCTTCATGTTCCATCCATTTTTTGCGGCCTTTTTTGCATAAACTGCCACAAGCGTTTTTTTAATAAGGGCTGATCCAGCATTTCCTGTAAACCAGCCAAATTGATACTTTTGGAATGTCTAAAATAACTACATTGCCCTAGAAAGATAATATTTTTATCTGGACTTATTGCATCGAGAAAGCCTTGCACATAACTTTCCGCCCCATGACCATCCTGAAAATTCATTAAAGGAAATGGCCACTGCAATTCATAATATTCAGCCAGCACTGCCTGTTGAATATTATGCCAAAACTGCTGCTGCTCAGCGCTCATTTCGGTTGCATCAACCACGATGACGCAATGTGGCAAACTTAAGGCTTGCAATTGAAAAGCTGCAATTTGCAGCGCTACACGCTCTGCGATGACTTCAGCTACAACTTCAACTTTTTCTGCACTTGCTGGGACCGGAGCCTTGACAGGTTCGATACGCTCAATCGCTTGCCCTGGATCGGCTTTAAGCTCTAATGGCAAGACTGCTGGCGCTTTTGCCAGCACAATTTCAGTCTGGTATTCTGGCGCAGCCTGGTCGCGCCAGATTGATGAAGATGGCATTTTTTGACATGCAGTATTCCGAGGAATCCAGATATCGATTCCCAATGTTGCCAATATGTCACGCTGATGCCCTATCATCTTTTTTCATCACCAATTGAATAGTGGATATTCTAACGAGATTAGCGATTTTTTGCTGCGCTTTTATTGAATCATCCGGCATTTTGTCGGATGGGGATTAGACAATCATCAAACTGTTTTTCTTCTGCATCAACTCGACAATTTCATCGGTTTCAAAACCAAAACGCCAATACAACAGTTCCAGAACATCCAGCTCATCTTGGGTAATAATACGATCATTCCACAAACATAATTCTGCAATGCCTAAAATACTCAGACGGTCACGCAGTAGTAAACCCGCAATATCATTCAGAATTTCGGCCAAATCAATCGGCTCATCCGAAATTTCGGCATACATTTCCAGTTCTTTTACAGTTAATACCCGTTTGAGAATTTTTTCACGCACATCAAGCTGATTCTGGCTATTAATTTGCTGCACATGTAATAAGGCATCAATCAAACGCACAATATGCGGTTTCACCTCATCCAGAGACGTTGGAGTATGAATAGGTAAAAGATTCAATTCATGTTTCACATATTCAAGCAATAAAGCATCCAATAAACCAATTTCACCATCTTCCTGAATAATTCGCGCCAGTTTCATTAAAAACTGGCGTGCAATGGTCGCTGGCATAGAGCCAATATTTTTACATGCCTCGCGAAAGATCGAGATATGCACCCGGCCATCCAGATGCAGCAATGAATCGACTATGGCACGACTGACTTCTGCTTCAGCAGGAATAAATTCACGGTACTGACGAATCATTAAAATCGCCACCATCACTTCGCGCGAACCCGTAGCAGTCTGCAATGCACGCTGGATTAATTCAGGACGTTGCATATTGTTTCGAATTTCTGGATTTAAGGGTTTAATGGCATCCTTCAGGGCAAAACTGATTGGTGACAGGCGCAGCAAGGGCAAGGGTTGCGGGGAGCTCCAGGGTATATAGACTTCACTGTTCAACTCCTCAAGTGAACGGAACAAACTAAATAGGGGCTGATTGCGTAATTTCTTCAAATTTTCAAGCTGTAAATCCTGCACCAGGCCAGGATTCAACTCATAAATACGTTGATCAATACGCGGATGAATATTCATCCAGTTTTGTGGGCCTAAAGAATTGGCAAAACACATATGTGAAATGGATTCTGCATATTCGCTATGAATTTGTGATCCTGAATGATGTACATGAATTCTCAATAAGGTTTGGACATTGGCATCATTTTGAATCAGACGTCTGGTTTTTTGATCATTCTTAAAAGTGCGGCTACCGAGTGAAATATATTTAATAAAACGGGTAATCAAAACCCCTAAACTTCCAACCAACCAGATCAGCCCACCCATAGCCACAAAGAAAGTCGCAAGTTTATGCCTATATGCCTGACCATGCTTGGTAAAGCCCAATTTGGCAATTTTACTGCCCCACTGGCTCAAAGTCGTCAGGCTGCTGTAAAGAATTTTTAGACGGGTATTTTCGGCTGTTTCACCCGATAAAATTTTATTGAATTCATGACTTAACAGACCATACAACTCTAATTCATCCAGATTCTGCAAAGCACCCCAGGTTAAAATGATCACAATATCACGTGGATAAAATCCGGCTGTAAGTGCATTTACTCCGACTTCATCAGGCAATACATATACCGTAGGTGTATCAATTAAAAAGGTTTCAGCCAGCTGTTCAGTAATTTTAAGCGCTATACTTTCTTCAGGAATACTTTCGATTAAGTTTAAACGACGAGCCCCCATCTGTTTCGCCAGTGAATGTCCACCAGAACGAAAAACATAAAACTCATACCCTATAGAAACAGCCATCACACTCAGTAATAAAGCGATCAAATAAGGACTTAACACATGCCAGAAGATGGATTGAGTTTGATCAAAATAGAAAACATTCAACCCCAAAATGGTATTTAAAATAAATAATGTAAGCAACACCGCAAGTACACAGATACTTGCAGACCAAATCATATTTTTGTTTTGAATAAAAGAATAACCCGCACTCTTCAATGTAAAGTTCCTTTATTACATTGTATTTATCTACTCATCATAAATTAAAAAAGCGGGAATTTCCCGCTTTTCATCGCATGCAAGAAGAATTTATTCTTCTTTCACGCCAGTCAAGTCCACTGATGCCGCATCGATATTAACATCAATATAGCCGTCTTGAGCTTTTTTCGCAGAATCGTTACGCTTATTCTCAAGATTATCGAGATAAGCTGCATCAATACCACCTGCCACATACACACCATCAAACACCGAACAGTCAAATTCCTGCAATGCCGGTACTTTACTGGTACGTACTGCGCCTTTCAAATCTTCCAGATCTTGGAAAATTAAACGGTCAGCACCAATAATTTCACGAATTTCTTCAACGCTACGGTTTGAAGCAATCAATTCCGCTTTTGCCGGCATATCAATACCGTACACGTTTGGATATTTCACCATCGGTGCAGCTGAAGCAAAGAATACTTTTTTCGCGCCAGCATCACGTGCCATTTGAATAATTTCGTTACAGGTGGTACCGCGTACAATCGAGTCATCTACCAGTAAAACGTTTTTGCCTTTAAACTCAAGCTCAACCGGGTTAAGTTTTTGACGTACTGATTTTTCACGTTGCTGCTGACCCGGCATAATAAAGGTACGTCCGATATAACGGTTTTTCACAAAACCTTCACGGAATTTAACACCTAAGCTATTTGCCAGTTCCAAAGCGGAAGTACGCGAAGTATCTGGAATTGGAATCACCACATCGATGTCGTGCTCCTCACCCCATTCACGGATAATTTTATTGGCCAGCTTTTCGCCCATCTTCAAACGTGCTTTATAGACTGAAATGCCATCGATGATTGCATCTGGACGTGCGAAATAGACATATTCGAAGATACAAGGACGATATTCAGGATCAGCAGCACATTGCTTGCTGAACAATTCACCTTCTGAAGTAATCAAGATTGCTTCACCCGGTTCAATATCACGCTCAACCTTAAAGCCTAAAGCGGTAATCGCTACAGACTCGGAAGCAATGATATATTCCATGCCTTTTTCAGTTTCACGCGAACCATAGATCAATGGACGAATACCATTTGGATCACGGAAGCCGACCAAACCATGCCCAGTGATCATTGCCACAACCCCATAAGCACCCTTGCAACGCTCATGTACACGTGACACTACATCAAAGATATCTTCCGGTGAAGGATTCAACTTGCCGTTCTTGTGCATTTCATGTGCAAAAACGTTTAGCAGTACTTCAGAATCCGAATCGGTATTCATATGACGAAGATCTGTTTTAAACAAATCTTCATGAATCTCTTCAGCATTGGTCAAATTACCGTTATGCGCCAAGGTAATACCATAAGGCGAGTTCACATAAAATGGCTGTGCTTCGGCACTGCTTGAAGAACCTGCTGTTGGATAACGCACATGACCAATACCGTAATTCCCTAGCAGTGCACGCATGTGACGTGTATGAAAGACGTCTCGTACCATACCGTTGTCTTTACGTAGGAACAAACGCCCTTCATGACAAGTTACTATCCCGGCTGCATCCTGACCACGATGCTGTAACATCGTTAATGCATCAAACAACATTTGGTTAACAGGTGACTTACCAGCTATACCAACTACTCCACACATAGCAACCTCGCAAACAAGCTAGGATTAATAAAAAGGATTATTTGTTGATTCATCTGTACGCGCTGCATGCTTTTGCGTTTTATCAGATGATGAGTCGGAAGATGTCGGCGCACCTTCATCGGACTTGATATGAGCAAGTGCCCCTTGCGCCGCTTCTTTAGAAAGTTCAGTCGCCCAGGGTGCATAAGGAATAAGGAGTTGTACAAATTTAGACTGTTTCCAATGCGGGGAGCTTTCTACCCAGGGGCCAATGCCCTGCATGGTAATCAGTACAATCATTAAACCTTTTAAAGAGCCAAAAGCACCGCCTGCCAGTCTATTCAGAGGACCAAGCTTCAGACTCTTTAATATCTTGTTGAGAAATGCGGTAATAATCCAGGTTAATACCACCATGACCAAGACAATAAATGCAAAAGCTGCAATTTTTTGTACTACTGGATCTGCACTGAGTGAGACCATCGAAGGTGCCAGGATAGTTGCATATTTTGCACCGATGACCAGTGCAAAAATCCATCCTACCAAGTTCGCAAAGGCTGAAACCAATCCTTTTCGCAAACCGTTTAGCCCTCCAATGAGCAAAATAATCAGTACGAAGATATCCAGTGTATTCATGGCGTTTTTAAAGCATCAACACAATCTTTTACCAAGCCTGGACCTGTATATATGAGGCCACTATAAATTTGTACAAGGTTAGCGCCTGCTTCCTGTTTCGCAACCGCCTGTTCACCCGACAAAATACCACCCACTCCAATCAATGGAACTTGACCTTTCAGTGCTTTAGCAAAAGCTGCCAGACAAGCAGTACTTTTTTCAAATACCGGAGCACCGGACAAGCCGCCTGCTTCATCACCATGCTTGAGATTTTCTACCCCTTCACGAGACAAGGTAGTATTGGTCACAATCAAACCATCAATTTTAAACTGGATGAGTTGTTTGGCAATAAACTCGATATCTTCGGCAGTCAGATCTGGTGCAACTTTAAGAACCAAAGGTACATAATGCTGATGTTCTTCAGCCAGTTCAAGCTGACGTTTTCTTAAGGTTTGCAACAATTCGGTCAGTGCATCGCCACTTTGCAGGCTACGCAAATTTTTGGTATTCGGTGATGAAATATTGACAGTAATATACGAAGCGTAGTTGTAGACTTTTTCAAGACAGATCAGATAGTCATCCACTGCATTTTCAACTGGCGTATCAGCATTTTTACCAATATTAATGCCTAAAATGCCTTTGAATTTTGCTGCTTTGACATTTTCAACCAGCTTGTCTACCCCATCATTATTAAACCCCATACGGTTAATAATGGCTTTGGCTTCAGGTAAACGGAATAAACGGGGATGCGGATTGCCCGATTGAGGACGTGGCGTAATGGTTCCAATTTCAATAAAACCAAAACCCAGTCCAGCCAGGGCATCAATATAAGCGCCATTTTTGTCTAAACCGGCTGCCAAACCTACCGGATTGGGAAATTCGATTCCCATACAGGTCACAGGTTTGGACGCTACGTTTTGACGCATCATGCCCATGCGATGAGCTGATTTCAATAACGATAATGTTAGCTCATGTGCACGCTCTGGTGCTAAAGAAAACAACAAAGGGCGGGCAAGAGAATACAACATATCTATAAAAGTCTACTGCTTTTTAAGTCGCCATATTATAGGCATAGCCTGTACAAAACACCATGCTTAGCAGATCTTTATTTTTACCCATTATTGCACTGTCGCTGTTAATTTAATCTGTCCTGCTTCTGAAATTAATTCTATTTTTTCAAGGCTTAGACCCATCTGCGTCAATTGGGTTAAAAAATTGGCCAGAATCGCATAATTTTCATGCACTGCCACAATCTGAATTTGCTCACCTGCTTGTTGCGATGCCACAGATAATCCCTGCTGCTGGGCAACACGCTGCACTTTATCTGCCGCAGTTAACTGCAAATCATCTGCAGGTTTCATGGTCACCGCATTGCTTTGCATCCACACCATCATGTCTTTTAAATCATTGACCCGATTCTGCTGTTTATTCGCGGCAGCATGCATATACCAAAGCGCTGAACCAATGGCCGCAACCACAACAAAAATAGTGGTAAAGATCACCATATAACGTTCACGTACAGACAGCCGATCCAGATAATCAGTGATTCTTTCAATGGACTGATCAATCGAGTTTTGCAGTTTTTCTGAGGTATTCATTATTGTATTTTCACCAATCCCATTACACCCGCACCGTTCGGCTGAATATTACCCAATTCTGCCTTAAAGCCTTGCTGATTCAGCTGCTGGATTAAATTTTGCAGCACAGTAGATGAATTTGCTTTCAATTCCATGTTTAAAGCTGAAGCCTCATAATGGACACGATTAGCCACAATCTGGTTTTGCATGAGCACCGGGCCAATACGACTGAGTAACTGCAAGGCTTGAGTATTGGCGCTTTTATTCAAGCGCACATGACTTTCAAACTGGCTTTTTAAATTCTGTTCGGTAACACGGCTACTCTGCCCAAACCAGTATTTATACTGATCAACAGCTTGCACTGCAGTCTGGTCTGCCACCTTTTTATATTTATACCAACGGGTTACATCATAGCCAAACTGAACCACTAAAGCAGCAACCAATACCGCAGCACACGCTTTCCAATAGCCTGATACACCCGTGCTATTTTTGGCTTTAGGTAGAATATTAAAAGGATGATGTTGTGCTTTTTTTAATAAGGGCACGGCATAATCAAAAGTTTCAATCTGTTCATGCGTCACCATGGCTTCAAGGCTTTGCATTTGTTCAGCAGTAAAATTACTGATTTTATAAGATTGACCTTGCGGCTGATAATCTAAAAACAGTGCCAAATCATCTACCGAATTTCCCATAAATTCACTTTCACGCACCAGCAAGTGCCCAGACAGGTTGGCAATGATAATTTGCCCCACTTCTGGAACCGGCAAAATGAGAAAATCAGGCAATAAGGAAATAACTTTAACCGGAATCAGGTTCAAAGCATGTTGCAAGGTTTCAACGGTACTCTGTGCCATACCCAAAATGATTAATTGATCTGGATTTTGAAAATGATGTAATACTTTCATGGAATCGATGGGTAAAACCACAAATTCTTCTAATAAATATTTGACCCCATCCGCACCCAATTTCTTGTATTGAGGCTTAGCCAGACTCTGTTGCAGCATTTGCACATCGCGACTCGGGAAAAAAACTACCGCTTCTTGCCCATGATAGCCTTGAGTATCTTGAATCAACTGTTCAAGACTAGTGGCCTGAGACCAGCTTTCTCCAGTCGACCATTGCCAAACCCCATTGGCTTCAGGCATCCATAAATACAACATTAATGTTTTTCTGCCGTTTTAATTAATATTTTATGCGTTTGGAATAAAACTTTTTAACTGGGTTGATAACCCAGTTGCAATGACTGCTTGCTCATATATCCGCGCTTCAGCCAAAGCATACGGATGAAAAGGTTCTGCTGTCAACAATGACGAAATATGTGCTACTACATTCATATGACACACCACCACAATGGATTCATAAGGCAACTGTGACAACCAGTCCACTGCCAGTTTTGCATCGTCATCGGGTTTGATTTTATTGCACACCACGACTGGCACATCAGGAAAATAATGTTGCAGATGGGCCAAGGTTTCTTGCGCACGCAATAAAGGACTGACCACAAAGGCATCAGGCCGGATGATATCCTTTAAATATTCTGCGGTGAGTTGAGCCTGCGTATGTCCACGCTCGGTTAAAGGACGCTTGTCATCATTGCCATGCAGCGCTGGAGCAGCTTCACCATGACGGACTAAGGTAAGTTGCATAAAATTTCCTTATTTTCGAATATGCAGCAATTATAACCAAGCTTTATGAAGGTAATAATCTTATTAAAAAATTACACTTCATTATGCGGCAAAACAAATTCCACATCACTACGATGCCCATTTTTCATGAGTGAAAGTGCGATGCTTAAAGGTGGAGCCCCTTCAAAAATCACATCATATAAAGCACTGGTAATGGGCATATACACATCCAATTCTTCCGAGCGGCTGCGTACCTGAATAATGGTATTAATCCCTTCAGCGGTTTGACCCAATTCTTTAGTGGCCTGTTCCAAAGTCTTACCCGAACCTAAAGCAAAACCCACCTGATAGTTACGGCTGAGCGGACTACTACAGGTGGCAAACAAGTCACCCACGCCAGACAATCCCAGGAATGTCAGCGGGTTTGCGCCCAGTTTCACCGCGAAACGGCTCATTTCTGCCAGTGCGCGGGTCAGAATCATGCTCTTGGTGTTTTCACCCACCTTATAAGCAGCAGCCATACCCATGGCAACAGCATAGATATTTTTTAACGCCCCGCCCAATTCCACACCATGCACATCATCGCTACCAAAAACCCGGAACAATGCGCTATGCAACGCTTGCTGTACCGCATAACGCACCAGTTCCGATTGGCTGGCGATAACCGTTCCTGCCGGTTGTCCAGCCATGATTTCCTTAGCCAGATTCGGTCCGGAAAGCACGCCATACGGAACCTGAGGCAATTCCTCACGAATAATATCGCTCATAAAATGGAAGGTTTTAGCTTCAATGCCTTTGGTTAAGGAAATGACAGCCTGCGAAGTAATAAAAGGCTTGATTTGTTGGAGTACATCTCGAAAAGAATGACTCGGAATAGCCACTAAAATAATGTCACGATTACAAACAGCCGTTTCCAAATCTGACACTGCCTTTAAGCCCGACTCCAAAACAAAATCGGGTAAATAGCGTTTATTGACATGGGTTTGGTTAATTTCTGCTGCTGCCGCTTCATCACGAATCCAGATCATGGTGTCGCAACCATTACGTACCGCAGTATTGGCCATAGCAGTACCAAAACTACCACCACCCAATACTGTTACACGCAAAGCCGTTTTTTGATCGATTGCAACCGGTTCAACAAGATGTGAAAATTTCAACTCTGACATTATTTTTATATCTCAACTCATGATTCAATACAGTTACTTATTCCAGTAACTGACATAGTTTTGTGTATCCACTGCTGTACGCGCTGGAATCGCTTTCGCCGCGGTTCCAATATAAATAATTCCAGAAATTAAATCATCTTCCGCCAGCCCCAGGTTTCGCTTGAATAATCGCGATTCAACCACTGCCCCGCTTCGCCACATGGTTGAAAAGCCCTGAACTTGCAAAGATAGCAAAAAGTTTTCGATTGCCGCACCTGAACTTAAGGTTTGTTCAAAATTAGGCACTTTGGGATGTGGCTGAAACTGGGTTAATGCCAAAACCAGCAGCGGTGCACGAAATGGATGATGCTTAACACGATCCAACTGAGCCGGATCGGTTTCACCCATATCTGCCAGAGCTTTAGAAAGCAACTCACCAAAAGCTTCACGCTGATCACTCGGGATCACCACAAAACGGGTAGGCTTTAAACGGTGATGATCTGGTGCAGTCAAAGCCGCCTGAAAGGCTTTCTCCAGTTGCTGCGCATTCGGTGCAGGCTCAACCAAATGCCCAATCGACTGACGTTGATGAATATTTTGATGAACCGTGTCTACCGCTGAATCCGTCATTGACTTTGATATCTGTGTACTAAATATTTCATCAAGATTAGCATAATCTTGTTTAGATACTCTAGAGCGTTGAGTGAATGTCTACTCCACAATAGCTAACTTAACCAACTTTCAGTCACAGAGAGTTCATATAAAGCTGCATATTTCATACAAGTCCTTCAAAAATCATTCAAAAAATCATGTTCAAATAATTCAAACTCTTTTTAAAACAATCCCAGGGGAAAAAGATGAAACAAGTTTTTGCACTCGCTTCTGTTGCCGTTGCTGTCGCCTTAACTGCCTGTACATCCAATCCAACCACATCGTTAGCGATTCAAAAAGAAAATAATCAATATGAAGTGACGGGTATCGGTAAAAGCAGTTTAATTTCTAAAAATAATGCGATTACTGCAGCCAATAATGCGTGTGGTAAAAAAGCCATGCCTGTTATCGTGAATGAAAAAACTGAATACAACGGTGCCTTAAAAGGTGTAGTAGATGAAAAAACCGGACAAATGATTCAGGCTGCAACCAGTGTACTTGGTACCCTGGCCGGTAAAAGCGGCAGTCTGGCACGCGATGAAGACTATCAAACCGTACTGACATTTAGCTGTCGAGCAAAATAATTTCCCTTTAAATATTGCCTATTTCATTTTATGAATCAGATGAGATATCTAAAGTATTCAAGTAAAAAGCCGCTTATTTAAGCGGCTTTTTGTTTAACATATTATTTATATGCTGAGATCAATATCTTAAAACTAGCAATAACCTTCCAAACGGGTTAAAGGTAATTTCTGGCCAATGGCCTTTTCAATTTCCGGAAGATAGAATGCATCATCTTCAGATAGGAAACTGATACTCACGCCACTGGTTCCCGCACGACCGGTACGGCCAATACGATGGACATAGTCATCCGACTGTTCAGGTAGGGTAAAGTTAATCACATGCGACACGCCATCCACATGGATTCCACGACCTGCAACATCTGTCGCGATCATAATATTATGTTGACCATTCTTGAACTGATCCAGCATTTTCAAGCGCTTGTCCTGTGCAATTTCACCAGACAGCATCACCACTTTATAACCGTCTTTTTTCAGGTGATCATAAAGTTTGCGCACCTGATCACGACGATTGGCAAAGATCATGACTTTTTCAATTGGTTCATCACGTAAGATTTCTTGCAACAACTTATATTTATCTGTTTTAGCAACCATATAAACGCGTTGCTCTACATCGGCATTGGTTTTCTTTTCTGGCTCAATTTCTACAGTCACCGGTTCAAACAACCACTGCTGCGCCAGGTTCAACACATCATAGCTAAAAGTTGCAGAGAACATTAATGTTTGACGTTGTTCTTTACGCGGAGAAAAACGCACAATACGTTTTACCGATGGAATAAAGCCCATATCCAGTAAACGGTCTGCTTCATCAATCACCAAAAATTCAATCTGGTCCAGCCAGACTTCTTTTTGTTCAACGAAATCAATTAAACGGCCTGGAGTCGCCACAATAATATCGACAAAATTTTTATCCAGCTGTGCTTTCTGCTTATCAAAATCTACTCCACCCAGCAAAGTCACCAGATGCAAATCGGTAAATTTGGTAAGCTCCTTGGCATCACTTTCAATCTGTAAAGCCAGCTCACGTGTAGGTGCAAGAATCAATGCACGCGCTTCACCACGAAAACGCTGTTGTTTGATCGGATTATTCAGCAAATCATTAATCACGCTGACCAGAAAAGCCGCTGTTTTTCCCGTACCGGTTTGTGCACGACCAATGGCATCATGTCCAGCCAAAGTGAATTTTAAAACCTTTTCCTGAATAGGTGTCATTTCTTTGAAACCTAAAGCATCAATTGCCTGTTTCAGTTTCGGATGTAAATTTAAGGTTTCAAAACCAGATGACATATAAATGTGCTCTAACTTAATGATCAGGAAAAATAGGAGTCTATTATAAACAAAAACGCCCCAAATTACATTGGGGCGTTCTCATGAATAATCAGGCGATTAGTCTAAAGGTTGTACTTCTTCAGCTTGGAAGCCTTTTTGACCTTTAACTACGCTGAATTCAACACGTTGGCCGTCACGAAGTGAACGGTGACCGTCACCTTGGATAGCGCGGAAATGAACAAATACGTCGTCGCCGCCGTTACGTTGAATAAAGCCGAAGCCTTTAGTGTCGTTGAACCATTTAACTACGCCTTGTTCACGAGCTGTCATAAGTTAATCCTCATTGTATTTAATTAAAGGACCACCCGGTGTTGCAAACAGCAGAGTAAACAAGGTTTAAAAATAATTATTATTTCTAAGCTTGTAATCATTCTGTATTACTATTAACAAAATCCCGGTTACATCCATTGCAATATTCATTTTAAGACACCTGAAATAGTGTCATTAATTTTGAATACGCGACGAGCTTAACACGGGTTTATAACAATTCATACTGTTTTTTTTGATTAATCTTCTTTTTGATTCCGCTTCTTTTTTACTAATTATTTCCTTATTTTAGATAAGTATATTTATGTTTAAGTTATATAATTTTATTGGGCTTTGGCACCAAATTTGCTAATATTTATTTAATGTTAATCAGATATAGAATGTGATGAATGATCTAGCCAATTCAGCAATAATTATTGATGCAATGGGTAAGCCTTGCCCCATGCCATTATTGATGCTTAAGCGAGCGATCAATAACAAATCAGGCGGCATATTTTTACTCAAATCTTCAGATCCGCATAGTCAGCAAGATGTAAGCCGTTATTGCCAGATACATCAGATGAGTTGCCAAATGAGCAAAATTTCTGATTCTGAGTATCACTACTTAATTGAATCTTAATTATTTTCAATTAAACTAGAACGTTTCAAATGTGCATAAAAAATTACATTTTTCTACCCAAAGTTCCTAATTTCACGGAAATATTGGATTAAGATAAATTTATTAAGATGGTTATGTCATCCAACTCTCAAGGAGAACACATGAGTGACAGCAGCAATCAATTGATGCCCCTGTCATTATCGGCACCAGGGGTAAATCTCGGTGCTTATATAAGTACTGTCAATCAGATTCCTATTTTGACGGCTGAACAAGAAAAAGAGTTAGCCGAACGCTATTATTATGACCAAGATTTAGATGCCGCAAAAATGCTGGTAATGTCGCATTTGCGTTTTGTGGTACATATTGCGCGTAGTTACGCAGGCTATGGTTTACCACAAGGCGATCTGATTCAAGAAGGCAACTTAGGGTTGATGAAAGCAGTTAAACGCTTTGACCCGAATATGGGTGTGCGTTTGGTGTCTTTTGCCGTGCATTGGATTAAAGCTGAAATTCATGAATACGTAATCCGTAACTGGCGTATTGTTAAAATTGCCACCACCAAGGCGCAACGTAAATTATTCTTCAATCTACGTAGCCTAAAAAAATCCAGTAAAAAATTAACCCTGGATGAAGCACAATCCATTGCCAATGACTTGAATGTGACACCTGAACAGGTGCTGGAAATGGAAGGCCGTCTAACCGCTTATGATGCTGCCTTTGAAGCACAAGGCGATGACGATGATGAAGGCTCGACCCATGTCGCTCCAGCCTTATATCTGGAAGATAACCGTTACGATCCGGCACGTTTGGCTGAGGAAGAAGACTACGAGGAACAGAGTACTTCTGCCCTGCATGATGCCATGGATCAGCTGGATGACCGTTCACGCAACATTTTACAGCGTCGCTGGTTAGATGATGAAAAATCAACACTACATGAGCTGGCTGCTGAATATAACGTATCTGCCGAGCGTATTCGTCAATTAGAAAAAAATGCCATGGAAAAAATTAAGGTCGCCATGTCATCTAATTAAGTCTTCCAACTAAGTGACCGAACCAATTTTATGATATTTTGAAAAAAAGGGCTGCGTGCTCTTTTTTCATATATAGGCTGCAGGAATGTTGCTTTTTGCCTTTCGTGCAAGTGTCAGAATATGCTAAGTTATGCGCAAATTTACTCAGGTAGTCATTGCTTATGTGGATTGCAATTTCAGCCCTCAATTTAGCTTTTGCTGTCATGCTGGGTGCTTTCGGTGCCCATGGTTTAAAAACACGTGCAACTGAAGCTCAATTGGCATGGTGGCATACCGCAACTGATTATTTTTTCTATCATGCACTTGGACTTTTGGCGCTTGCCATTTTAGCCAGAGTACTTCCCCAGCTTCCCATTAAAGCAAGTTTTATACTGATACAGGTCGGTATTCTCTTTTTCTGTGGCTCACTCTATGTCATGGCATTGGGCCTACCCCGCTTTTTAGGTGCCATTACCCCGATTGGCGGTGCTTTGATGATTGCAGGCTGGCTGGTATTGGCGTGGAATGCCTTTAAATACGTGAAATAAAATTAAAGGGAAAATAGAGATGCAGATTTATTTAAATGGCGAAGCAAAAAATACCACATGCACCAATTTATTAGAACTAATTCAAGAGCTTGAACTTGAAGGAAAACGCTTTGCTGTAGAACAGAATGAAATGATCATTTCCAAAAGCAAATTGGCACAGACTCCGATTTGCGCTGAAGATCATATTGAAATTATTCATGCCGTCGGTGGCGGTTAATCGGAGCTCCCATGGAAGACACCCCGCTTATAATTGGTTCTCGTACATTTAATTCACGTTTATTGGTCGGTACAGGTAAATATAAAGATTTAACTGAAACTGACCTGGCTATTCAGGCCAGCGGCGCAGAGATCGTCACGGTTGCCATCCGTCGGGTCAATATTGGCCAGCATCCTGATCAGCCGAATTTGCTTTCTGTCGTTCCACCAGAAAAATACACCATTCTGCCTAATACAGCAGGTTGTTTTGATGCCAACAGCGCAGTACGCACTTGTATGCTGGCACGTGAACTGCTGGATGGACACAACTTGGTGAAACTGGAAGTACTGGGCGATGAAAAAACCCTTTATCCAAATGTCACTGAAACCTTAAAAGCAGCGCGTACCTTAATTGATGATGGCTTTGAGGTTATGGTGTATACATCAGATGACCCGATTATTGCCCAAGAATTAGAAAGCATGGGCTGTGTAGCCATTATGCCTTTAGGTAGCCTTATTGGTTCAGGGCTGGGCATTTTAAATCCGCACACCATTTCGATTATTAAGGAAAATGCCAAAGTTCCGGTACTGGTCGATGCTGGTGTAGGTACTGCCAGTGATGCAGCGATTGCAATGGAACTCGGCTGTGACGGTGTACTGATGAATACCGCCATTGCAGCTGCACAAAACCCGGTTTTAATGGCATCTGCGATGAAAAAAGCCGTAGAAGCCGGACGTGAAGCATTCCTTGCAGGCCGCATGCCACGTAAACGCATGGCCAATGCCAGCTCGCCTGAAACCGGTTATTTCTTTAAATAAAGTTAAAAATCTGAAAAAGGACTCAAATGAGTCCTTTTTTTATATTTCAAAATGTACCCTAAGCACTTAAACCCTTTTGCATAATCCGGATTTTTACATTCAGCACATCATCTTTAACTTGCTGCTGATAGGCTTGCATATGCGGTGTCTGTAAATGTGCATTCAAATGTTCAACACTTTCCCAATGTTCCAACATGGTAATTGAATCAGGTATTTTCGTCTGATAATGAACATCCGATTCATGATCGATCAGTAATTGATAACCGTGACAGCCCTCTTCCTGCAAAACAACAGGTGTTATTTTCCTAAAGGCGTTTAGTACTTTTTCACGATGTTCAGTGCCTGGGCGAAGCTGAATATCTGCAATAATAGTCAACATGGTTTATTCCTTAAACAAGCGATCAATTAGGCAAAGATATTCATAAGATGTTGACGATAGTCATGTTCGTACTGAGCGACATTGGGCATTTTAATCACATCATTCACAATGAAAGTATCTAAACCTTTCATCCCCAAAAATTGATTGGCTTTATGAAATGGCAGATAAACACCATCCACCCCAACACCATGAAAAAATTGCTCAGGGTCATTAAAAGCTTCGATAGGTGCATTCCAGGTTAAGGACAACATATACTTTTTATCGTGAATAAGGCCACCGGAACCATATTTCTTCGATGCATCCGAACGCGATCGACCATCGCTGGCATATAAGATGCCATGCCCTTCGGTAAAAATATCATCCATATATTTTTTTACTGTCCATGGTGCACCCATCCACCATCCTGGCATTTGGTAAATAATGACATCTGCCCATACATATTTTTGAATTTCTTCCTGAATTTCATAGTCGCTATCTGCACGTGAAATTTTAACGCGATGACCCAGTTCACTCAGCACAGCATTTGCCAACCCAGTTAAAGTGTCATTTAACTCGCCATTCGAGTGTGCAAACTGCTTGGCACCATTCACAATCAGGATATTACTCATTCATTCGCCTTGAATCATATATTTTCATAAGGCCAATATACTCAAATATTTTATTGATAAAAATTCATGAATTTGCAAAATACTATTGATAAAAAATCAATAATATCATTCTCAAATCCTTTTACTTCTAACACGTTTTAAAACCAAAAAAGAAAAAAGCACCCTTAGGTGCTTTTTCAAGTCAATGCAAATATTAAGGGATAAGGCCTTCATCTCGCATGGCAATCTGTACCGATTGGCGTTCTGCCACTTTATTACGCAAAGCAATAATATTCTTATACGGCATTAAGTCATGTTCGATACCATTCGACCAGTTGGTTAATACGAATAGATATGCATCTGCCGGGCCAAAGTTATCATCGACCAGATAATCGTTATCTGACTCGCCAATTGCTTTATCGATATAAGTCAATAAACGGTCGATTTCGGCGTAGGCTTTTTCTTTTGCTTCTTTTTCCAAGGGAGTACCAAAGAAAACCGCATAAGCATCATGTAATTCTGAGTTTAAATATCCCAACCATTCTAGAACTTTGGCACGCCCAAGCCCGGATGGTGGAATCAAATCTTGTTTAGGGTCGTGCTGAGCAAGGAAAGGTAAAATGGCAACATTTTCAGTAAGGATCAAACCTGGATTAATTTCTAAAGCCGGAACATAACCTTTAGGGTTAATTTCGTAATAATCTGTGCCTTTTTCAGTTTTATGTGTTTTTAAATCAACGCGCTCCAAGTCAAAATCAACATTAATTTCATTTAAAATAATGTGGGATGCCAAAGAACATGCACCTGGAGAATAATAAAGCTTCATACCTGATCCTTGTTATATATCTATTTACTGTTTTAAATTGCTTCTAACAAACTTTCAAGTGATCAAACCAGTAAATTGCAAAAAAGCGTAAATGTATAAAAATCCCTTACCTTTTGAATATTGTATAAATCACGCATATTTTCAATTAAAACTGTTATGCATTTTTTATTAAACTTGTTTTAACATACGCATCTTTAAAATTTGTGAAAGCAATTAGTGTGATTAACCTGAAAAAAGAACAATGGTTTTCCAATATCCGTACTGATGTATTGGCCGGTTTGGTGGTCGGTTTAGCCTTAATTCCCGAATCCATCGCTTTTTCAGCTATCGCTGGGGTTGATCCGCAGGTAGGCTTATACGCCTCTTTCTGTATAGCAGTATCAATTGCATTTTTTGGTGGTCGTCCTGCGATGATCTCTGCTGCCACGGGTGCCATGGCTTTGCTGATGATTACCTTGGTAAAAGATCATGGGCTGCAATATTTACTGGCGGCCACAATTTTAACCGGGATCATTCAGGTGATTGCAGCCTATTTTAAAGTGGCAAAACTGATGCGTTTTGTTTCACAGTCTGTCGTCTATGGTTTTTTGAATGCCCTCGCCATTTTGATTTTTGCTGCACAGCTGCCTGAAATCGGCAAAATGGATAGCTTAGGCTATTTATTTATGGCGCTTGGCCTTGGCATTATTTATCTGTTTCCTTATTTGCCCAAAATTGGCAAAGCCATTCCTTCACCTTTAATCTGTATTGTAGTGCTGAGTAGTTTAGCTGTTTTACTGGGTGCCAACATGCGTAGCGTCGGTGATTTAGGACAATTCCCTGATACTTTGCCGATCTTTTTGATTCCAGAAATTCCGCTGAACTTCGAAACGCTGCAAATCATCTTCCCTTATTCCATCACTCTTGCCACAGTCGGTTTACTGGAAACCATGATGACTACAACGGTGATTAATGAAGTAACTGAAGCTGACCGTCATCAGGAATGTCGCGGTCAAGGGATTGCCAATATTGTCAGTGGTTTTATGGGCGGTATGGCCGGTTGTGCCATGATTGGTCAGTCGATTATTAACGTGTCTTCTGGTGCACGTACCCGTCTGTCGACTTTGGTGGCTGGTGTATTCTTGCTCTGCCTGGTCGTTTTCTTAAAAGACTGGCTGGCTTATGTGCCGATGGCGGCATTGGTGGCCATTATGGTGATGGTAGCCTTGACCACTTTCCAATGGGGTTCAGTGAAACAGTTCCGCCAGCATCCTGTGTCATTTAATGTGGTGATGATTGCTGTGGTGATTGTGGTACTGGCAACGCATAACCTGGCTTTAGGCGTATTGACTGGTGTGTTACTGTCTGCGCTGTTCATTATCAACAAGCTTGAAAGGGAAGTGAAAGTACAATCAAGCCTGCATAATAATCAACGCCACTATGTAATTAGCGGTCAAATCTTCTTTAGCAGTTCAGAAAAATTCTTCCAGTTTTTTGACTTTCAAGAGCAGATTGATCAAGTCACCATTGATCTGACGCATGCGCATATTTGGGATATTACTTCGGTGAATATGCTGAATGCCGTGGTACAGAAGTTTGAAGCTAAAGGCATACAAACCACTTTGACGGGTTTAAATGAAGCCAGCAGTACCTTGATTGACCGTGTCAGTTCTTAAGTTATAAATTTGAACTGAATCTGAGAGATAAAGCAGTCCATTCAGACTGCTTTTATTTTGAATTTTAAGTACTTAAATAAAATATCCGGCTTGATAAAGTCATATTATTAAAGATAAATCTGTTATATTGACTATTAAATAAACAGTAATTTTAAAGCGCTTTGGCGCTTTGATATCAATGTCTGCCTTTATTTGAGGGAATACGTGATTTTTTAATGGGGAACCTCTGAAATGCAATGCATCTTCAGCCGAAATACATTTAATGTATTCTAACCTGAATCGCGGATAAGAAATTAACTTGAAAAAAAGGTGGCTGAAAACCATTAGGGAGTTACCACACCTCCTACGCCTTCAGCCACCATGTTCGATTTTACATATTTCTTCTGCATGATCGATGACTTTTTTCAAAAATTCGAAGCAACCTATTTGCAATTCTTAAA
>NZ_NEGA01000014.1 GCF_002135315.1 Acinetobacter sp. ANC 3903
GTTTGACTTCTTTTTCTAGATCTATGATCCTCTGTTGCTCAGGGGTGAGTTGACGTTTACTTGAACCATCTGGATTAGCCATACGAATCCATTTATCTAATGTCGAATATCCGACACCAAGTTTTACAGCAATTGATGCTAATGATTCATGTGAGTTCACAAGTGCATAATCGATTGCTTGCTGTTTAAATTCTGGACTAAAGCGTTTAGCCATTTGTACATCTCCAAAGTTAACATTACGTTATCTGTAGAGGGACTATGTGTCCATTATTTTGTCTAGGATCAATATTTATTTGCTGCAAAGCCAAATGAGGACACGCCCTAGTCAAAAATAAATTTTTTCCCTTTGTATTATGCAAAATTCTTATGTGTAAATTTGTAATTTTTTTATCGGGCTTTACACCTTTTATGTCTGAAATTATATGAGTTAATAAATATTAATTTTTTGAAAAAATTGTATATTTTTTATTCAAAAACTAAAGTATTCTATGACAGGTAAAGCTCAGTTACATTTTACTGTTACTGGCAATGTAAGACATCAAATTGCAAAGTTTAACCGTGGGCGTGTTTTTTAGACAGTATTTAAGTGGAATCTGGTTCACGCCAAACAATTCAACGCAGCCTATATCGTCTGGTGGAGGAAGGTCTTATTAAACGTATCTAAAACGGAATTTATTACAAATCAGCAATAAGTAGAATTTTAAATGGCAGACAAATGCCTCCACACCCCAATAGAACTATCAAAATTATTACCGCTAAAAACAAGGAAAAAATCCAATTATATGGTGGAGCAGCAGCGAATAGATTAGGCTTAAGTACTCAAGTGCCGATGTATAAAACATTTCATACGAATGGCATAATGAGAGAGATCAAGATTGCGGGTACTAAAATATATTCATTTATATGGATAATGCTAAATTACTTCAATATTCTGGAACTGATTAGCCACTGCTTTAGTAGAAATGTTCTTTCTAGATAAAATGGTGAATTAACAAGTTATTTATGAGTGGTAAATGTTAGTCTAAAGAATTACTTATATGCTAAATAATCCGGCTGATTTCAAGGTCATCGTTTTTGATGTATTCGGTACTCTGATAAAAGCAGAACCGAAACGTTCACCCTACAGGAAATTAATGAAATGGCTAAAAGATCAAGGTCGAAGGCCTGCTTCTGACGATGTTGCCGTAATCATGTCTACATTTGGAGAATTTACAGAAGTAGCAAAACGATTTGGGAAAGATATTCCTGCTCCACTACTTCAGGAATTAAATGAGGATTTAAGTGATGACCTACAAGCGATGACACTATACGAAGATACGGTTACAATTTTAGAAAAATTAAGACAATCTGGATTTAGAGTAGCGCTTTGTTCTAATCTAGCTAAACCATATGGTGAGGCTGTATTTTCAATACTTCCTAACCTGGAAGCATATGCATGGAGCTATGAAGTGGGAAATATCAAACCAGAACCAGAAATTTATCAGTACTTAATTGACCAGCTGAATTGTCAACCGAGAGAAGTATTGTTTATAGGAGATACCCTGTTAGCTGATGTAACTGGACCCCAGGCATTTGGCATGTCAGCCAGATTAATTGATCGTAAAAAAGGACAGAAAATTTCAGATATTCTGAGTGACTTGCTTTAATGATTTTCAAATTTTTAGATGAGTAAAAACTCCTCAATATCAGGAAAAGATTGACTAAAAATGCCGGTATTGTGGTTGTCTATAAATAGACCTCTTTCATAAATCATTTTTTACTCAACTCCAAGTTATAGATTCCAGCGATTAAACTGAATCTCAAACCCAATCTTTTACCTCTGTTTCGGTAATGTCCAGTAAGGATTTTAAAGGTCTTCAGGCGACCAAATACATGCTCGATCCCGATTCTTCTTTTGTTGATTTCCTGATTATAGATTTTGAGTTCAGAATCCAGTTTACAGCCTAATTTACAATACCAACGAACAGCCCAAAGAATGATTTCACCTTGAAAGTGCCGACCGTGGAAGGGAGTCATCTGCTGTATCTCGAAATAAATAAGATATTTAGCTTATCATGTCAGCCTATTTACAACAGTGCCAAGAGATTCAAGAAGTTATTGAAGAATTAGATAGTCAAATTACGATTACGGATCTCCATGTCTGGAAAGTAGGTAAAGGTAAATTTTCATGCATTCTTTCTTTAGAATTGCACAATGTTAATTTAACCGCAGATGATGTTCGAAAAGCACTCTCTATACATGAAGAAATCGTTCATGTGTCTGTAGAGATTAATTGTAAATATCGTCTTCTTGCTGCGGTTTAAATATTCTTGCTATATGAGCCATGTCTAATGACATGCTCATATATCTATTAAAAACTGAATTTAACAATCAGCCCTAAAATTGCGGCTATTCCAATAACTCTCAATACGCTTTGATTAAATTTAAATAAGGCGATACAGGCTGCTAAGGTAATCAAAGCGGCTATATAGTCAAAGTGCCCCTCAAAGCCTTTTGGCCACAATACATGATAAGCGAAGAATAACGCCAGATTTAATATTACCCCTACTACAGCAGCAGTAATAGCAGCAAGGGGGGCGGTAAACTTAAGTTGATTATGTGTGGATTCTATAATTGGAGCGCCAGCCAGAATAAACAGGAAGGAAAAAATGAAGGTGAACCAAGTTACGATAATTGCCCCTAAAGCCCCAGCAATAAACTGATAATCTGCACCTAGTAAATCAGGACTATAAGCACCAATGAAGCCAACAAAAGCGACTACCATAATTAAGGGACCGGGTGTACTTTCACCCAATGCCAAACCATCAATCATTTGTGTCGGGCTTAACCAATGATAGTAATTTACTGCACCTTGATAAACGTAGGGTAAAACAGCGTAGGCTCCTCCAAAGGTCATTAATGCAGCCTTGGTAAAAAACCATGCCATTTGGGTATATGCATGATCCCATCCAAAGATATAGAACAAACTTAATAATGGAATGAACCATAAAAAGGCAGCAATAACAATAATCTTAGCAAGTCGTGACCACTTAAATAGAGCATGTTCAGGTGTCGGCGTATCATCATCAATGATAGCTTTGCCGTACGATTTACCATTCGATTGATGTGCATTACCGGAAAAAAGTTCAGGATATTTTTTACTGGTGAAATATCCAGTTAAAGCTGCAAGTAAAACAATTAAGGGGAATGGTGCGTTAAATACAAAAATGGCAATAAATGCAAAAATGGTAATCAACCAAAGAAATCTGTTTTTAAGAGATCTACTTCCAATGCGGTAAGTTGCATGGAAGACGATAGCGGTTACAGCAGGCTTGATGCCGTAAAATAATCCAGCAATGATGGGAACATCACCAAATTTGACATAGACCCAAGACAAGGCGATTAAAATAAAGAGCGAGGGTAAGATGAAAAGAATGCCGGCAATTAATCCCCCTTTGGTTTTATGCATGAGCCAACCAATATAGGTGGCTAATTGCTGGGCTTCAGGGCCGGGTAACAACATGCAATAATTCAAAGCATGCATAAAACGTTTTTCAGAAATCCATTTCCTTTCTTCTACCAGTTCCTGATGCATTACTGCAATTTGTCCAGCAGGCCCACCAAAACTTATAAAGCCGAGTTTTAACCAAAACCATATAGCTGCCTTAAAACTGACTTCTGTTTCGATTTCTTTTGAGTCAGGTATTATCATTATTGTTCAACATTGAAGTTGGCAAATAGGCCATCAAAGATTTGATGAGTAAGTTGGATTAGTTGGTCATCATTTTGAATACTTGACCGTAAGCCATGCATAATTTTTTCTAGACCAATGGCTTCAGGTGGTTCTTGTCCACCAATATCTAAATAGTGAACAATTTCAGCAATCTTTTTTAAGGCAGTATTTTCTAATGCAAAGCTATGTATCAGAACTTCGAAGGAAACATAGTGATTAACATGAGTGAATGTTGCACCATCAAAGTCAAAACCAATCGCTTCAGGCGGGCAGTCATTAATATTGTCTAGCCAAAGAAATGTAGGATTATCATCAATAAATTTTTGAATGAGCCAAGCACAAGCTAAGCGATCTATCCAGGGACGTTTTCGTGTAGCCCAGACTTTATTTTGGAATGTGTGCTTAGACAAGGTCTGAATTTGATCATGTTGTACATTCGGTTCATCAATTTCACCCAAATGCGCAACCTTAAGTTCCAATCTGCTTAAACTGTTGAGAGTGATGTGTTGAAGCTCATTTGGAAAGAAGTCAATTTCAATCAGCGCAGTTAAATTTTTTCTCAATTTCCGAATGGTTTTTAAATGTTCATTTTTCTGATCAACATTAAGATTTTTTTCTAATACTTTAAGTTGAGCTATAAATTCATCATATTCAGCTCTACGATCGAACAGTTGGATTAAATTGAGATTGTCTGGGCAATCTGCATGAAAAATATATGCGCTGCCATCAGCCGTGGTGTGTTCTTCAATAATTGAGTCGAATTTTGAATTGAACTTGAATGGTAATAAGTAAACGCCATCCCTAAGCGTCACTGCACCACAACTTTTTATGGAGCGCCAGATTCTCATCCTGACAGTGGCACTTTGTGATGAAAGGCTAGAAACTAAAATTGATAAATTCATGTAATAATCTCTACATTTTATGTAGATAATAGTACAGGTTAAAATTATTTTAAATAATTTATTATGTGTTTTTGAAGTACACCCCAAAGTAACGTCATGGTGACCAAAATCCTGAACCTGAAATCAATGGTTTATAAGCCGTGGAACATCAATTTTAGTAAGCTTTAAGCGAGTCTTAGATTTATACGTGACATTAAAAAGCTTTACCCTACAAAATCAGTGATCTATGAATACCTATGACAGTCTAAGTCCAGGGTAATAATTTTGAAGTTTAATTAAAAATCTATTTCAGTCACATTAATTTACATTTTGATGAGTAGATTGTGAATTATTGTTATGAAAAATTAATTAGCAAGTGATTTAATCAACCTCATAATAACAATAAATAAATATAAATAGAGAAGGGTAACAGAACTTTAACTCTCTAATTTTTTGTTATAAAAACACGCTCAAAGAAGCAAATAAAGAATTAGAGAGTTATGCTTTCCTTACCCAATTTACTACACTTTATATTGTATAAATCATATGAAGCATGGGCATATAATCCGTACTTTTTTGTGTTCTTCCTAACTATAAATATCCTACATGCATATTTCCAAATTAAGCACAGGATTCAGCGACCATATTTAATTTTACATATGTCTATAAAATCTTTAAAGATATTTTTAATATTCAGCCATATATATAAAATGCCTACTATTCTCAGCTAAAATTAGATGATTTTTCATTCATTATTTAGTTGTTAATTTTCATATTATTACCGTTAAATTTTATCAAAAATTAAAAAATAACTTATATGTAACACATTATAAAGAAAATTTATTTTTAAATTAATATTTATTTAATAAATTAAAATTGACCTTTATAGTTTTTTTAGAGTTAAACATATTACATTTTGTTTAAATTTTAACACATAAATTGGCATTTTTAGTAATAGAGTACTCAACCATTAAATGTTTTAATTTTTTACATAAAAACAATAAATAAGTACAAAAAAGCATTGCAGAAAAGTTCTGGCTTTCTAATTTTTTATTATAAAAAATGTTCAAAGAAGCGAATGAAGAGTTAGGGAGTTCCAGAGAGTTAGGATGTCAACCACCATGAAAAATTGTTAACAGTTTAAAAGAGGAAGAATTGGTTAATATTTATTCTTGTGAAAATAACGGTCGAATTACACGAGTTAGATTAACTGACAAGGGACAAAAAATGACAAAAAATCTTAATGATCTCAGTGGAATCATTTTATATAAATTTTTTGAAGGATTAACCCGCTACAAATTGAAAAGAATGTCAAAAAGCCTTAAATGTATTTTCAAAAATTTAGCCTGTTAATATAAATTTAATTAAAGGTTTTATTCTTTATTTAATGTTAGAAAGCTATGAATAATCCAACTTTAAGTTAGGGAGCCTTTGTTGAATAAATCTATTATTAAAGGCTTATTCAGCAATATATATTTTAAATATTTATACCACAACTCTATGTTGAAGTATGAAAATATACACTTATTAATAATCAAACTTTATATTAACTAATTAGGGTACTTTAAAAAATGAATGCTTTAGAAAAAATTTTACCATCATTTATGACTAAATCACATCAGTTTAATGGTAATGAAGAACGTAAAAACCAATTAAAAAATGATCTATTTGATATCAATGCTAATCTAAAAAACTTGGCTAGTAATATTGAAGAATCTATACATAGTCTAGTTTTTATTGATCTTGATGATTTTTTGACAACACGAGGTTGGAATTCAAAAATTGACACTGCAAAAAATAAGACCTACAAAAAAAATAATAAATTCATTAAGTTGTCTCCAATAAGTACATTAAATAAAAACATTTCTTTCTTGGTTGGTCATAACTTAGTTCGAATTCAAGATCATTGTATTGAATTATCTTTTAAAGATGTTGTTCTACAGAGTGCTATTCATACAGCTAAGCTAGGTATAGAAATTAATAATAAGTCAATTGAAGAACTTGAGGATTGTTTAAAGAAATTTCAGATGATAAAAAGTAAGTTAGAAGAATCAATAGCGAAACTGGATTTAAGCCAAATTAATTTAGAAACATTTAAAGCTAATTTAAATAGCCGTACAAAACAGCCTAATTTACGTGAAGCACTTATAAAAATTTTGGAAACTATTTAATTTTATAGATTATCTAAAATTAACATACTAAGGATTATACGGACTGAATAGCCACCGATTTTGTAGACACCTTTTAGTTAGGTAATGGACTGCCACCACTCTCCTAGACACCTTTCAGTCCAGTGATTCCACCAAGAAAAAATGAGAACCTTGGAAAGACAAAAAGCTGAGGTCTTTAGAGAGAAATTAATTATTGAAAACGGTCAAATTCCTAGGAAGAACAATTTGGAAAAAGTGGTCTGGGTATCATCGCCGAAGCTTGGTAGAAACTAAGATGCATTGCATCAAATTATTGGGAGATAAACTCAGTGCTAGGAACTTTCAAAGCCAAGTGAATGAGATTCATGCACGTGTGACAGTATTAAATAAATTTACGGAATTAGGCCGACCTCATACCCAAATTGTCACTTAAACCTGAGTAGATTCGGGTAGCTATAATCTTTAAATCTTTGTGCAACAAAGCCTTAATAAATTATAAAATATTACGCAGTTCTCGAGCTGTTTCTTGAAGTAAAGGTAAAATATTTTGAACTAAGTAGTCTTTAGTTGTTCGAATGGTTGGAGAAACAATATTTAATGCAGCAATTACTTTAAACTTATGATCATAAATTGGTACAGCAAGGGCATGTACTCCCAATTCATGTTCCTCACATGAATAGCACCAATCATCCTCTTTTATTTTATACAAAAGTTCTAGAAAGAGCTGATTGTCAACAATAGTATATTTAGTCAGTCGTTGCAGAGGGTATTTTTCTAACCATTCTATTTGCTGATTGCGTTCTAAATGTGCTAATAAAATCTTTCCTGCAGAGGTTGCATGTGCAGGTAAACGGTTTCCTAAATGTAAACCGTAGGGATTAACGCGATCTGTTTGCTGATGTGCTGCACTGCGAGCGATCGTAATAGCCTCATATCCATCTAGCACCATAACTGAAAAGATCAAAGATGTCTGATTGGTCAATAAATTGAGTAAGGGTTGAGACATTTTAGGAAGCTGAGCACCACCAAGATAAGAACCTGAAAATTTTAAAATTTTAGGGGTTAGGTAGAAATAATGACCATCAGATTCTAAATAACCTAAATATTCAAGGGTGAGTAAATGGCGTCGTGCAGCAGCTCGTGTCATGCCTGTTCGTTCTGCTGCCATAGAAATATTTAAACGATGTCGGTCAGTACCAAAGCTGTCCAGAATCGCCATGCCTTTACTGATGCCAGCGACAAAGTCTTCGTGCCGAATGGTTTTTTTATTGTCTTTATTGTGCAGCTGCTTTTCGGTGTGCTGTATTACTTTACTCATATTGTCTCTTTCTCCATTTTATTGCATGCATATTTTTACTATAGCGTGAAATCAGACTGTATTAATCAGGTTTTGTTCGATATGTAGATAAATTGTTCGATGATCGAACAAAACATGTGATTACTATCTAGTCCAAAGTAAAGAAATTATAAAGAATGAACGGATAAGGAAATCGAACTAAAAAACTAGGGAATGTCGTTTTAGCTGAATCGTCCTCCAGTACAAGTTAGTTTTCCGCGCCTTTTCAAATTTGCATGATGCACAATGGAGTTATCTAATGATAGATAAAAGTGCGGCATCCCTCGCGGAAGTGCTCTCCCAAATCACCGACGGCTCAACCATCATGATTGGTGGTTTTGGTACAGCAGGACAACCTGCTGAACTAATTGATGGCTTAATTCAACTCGGTATTAAAGACCTCACCATCGTCAGCAATAATGCAGGCAATGGTGACTATGGTCTCGCGAAGCTACTCAAAGCGGGTGCAGTAAAAAAAGTCATCTGTTCGTTCCCGCGTCAGTCCGATTCTTGGGTCTTCGATGAACTCTATCGTGCAGGCAAAATCGATTTAGAGCTGGTTCCACAAGGCAATCTGGCCTGTCGTATTCAAGCGGCTGGTATGGGCCTGGGTGCAGTGTTCACTCCAACCGGCTATGGCACCTTATTGGCGGAAGGCAAAGAAACCCGTCACATCGACGGTAAAGATTATGTTTTTGAATATCCAATCAAAGCGGACTTTGCTCTGATTAAAGCCCAGCAAGGCGACCGTTGGGGCAATCTGGTTTATCGCAAATCGGCACGTAACTTCGGCCCGATTATGGCAATGGCAGCAGGCGTGACCATTGCACAAGTCTCTGAAGTAGTGGACTTAGGTGCTTTAGACCCAGAGCACATCATCACCCCAGGCATTTTCGTTCAACACGTGGTACAGGTTCAACCTGAACCTGTTGCTGTGTAATCGGGAGAACATCATGAGCTATCAAAAACTCAGTCGTAACCAAATCGCTGAACGTGTCGCACAAGATATCCCTGATGGGGCTTATGTTAATTTAGGCATTGGCTTACCGACCAAGATTGCCAGCTATCTCCCTTCAGACAAGGATGTGTTCCTGCATTCTGAAAATGGTTTATTGGCTTTTGGCCCACCACCAGAAAAAGGCCAAGAAGACCCTGAACTGATCAATGCAGGTAAAGAATATGTGACCATGCTGCAAGGCGGCAGCTTTTTCCATCATGGTGATTCTTTTGCCATGATGCGTGGTGGGCATTTGGATATTGCAGTACTCGGTGCCTTTCAAGTGGCGGCGAATGGTGATTTGGCCAACTGGCATACAGGCGCACCGGATGCGATTCCTGCGGTAGGTGGTGCGATGGATTTAGCCGTAGGTGCCAAGAAAGTCTTCATCACCACCGATCATGTCACCAAACAAGGTGAACCGAAAATCGTCGCTGAACTGAGCTACCCAGCTACGGGTTTGAAATGTGTAGACCGGATCTACACCGATCTATGCGTGATTGATGTTACTAAGACAGGGTTAAAAGTGATTGAAAAAGTCGACGGTTTGAGTTTTGCAGAATTGCAGGGGATGACGGATGCCACTTTGGTGGATGCGACACAACAGAATTAATGATTTGAATCCCCCTAAATCCCCCTTTGCTAAAGGGGGACTTCTCTAGCATCAAGTGCGGTAGGTCTCCCTCCTTTTTAAAGGAGGGATTAAGGGAGGATTAAGAGAAGAATAGATATGAAAAACGCATATATTATCGATGCCATCCGCACCCCATTTGGACGTTATGCAGGTGGACTCGCTCCAGTACGTGCCGATGACTTGGGTGCCGTACCAATTCAAGCCTTGATGCAACGTAACCCCAGTGTCGATTGGACCCAAATTGATGACGTGATCTATGGTTGTGCCAACCAGGCCGGTGAAGACAACCGCAATGTCGGTCGTATGTCGGCATTACTTGCAGGTTTACCTGTAGAAGTCCCTGCAACCACCGTCAATCGTTTATGTGGCTCATCACTAGATGCGATTGCGATGGCAGCACGTGCCATTAAAGCTGGTGAAGCAAACCTGATCATTGCAGGTGGTGTGGAAAGTATGTCACGTGCTCCCTTTGTGATGGGCAAATCAGAAACAGCGTATGGCCGTAGCCAGAAGATTGAAGACACCACCATGGGATGGCGTTTTATCAATCCTAAGCTGAAAGCCATGTATGGTGTAGAAACCATGCCGCAAACCGCAGAGAATGTGGCACAACAGTTTAATATTGATCGAGCAGATCAAGACCAGTTTGCCTTGACAAGTCAACAGCGTACAGCAGCCGCTCAGGCCCAAGGCTTTTTTAAACATGAAATCATCCCTGTGAATATTTCACAGCGTAAGGGTGATCCAATTGTGGTGGATACTGATGAACATCCACGTGCATCGACCACCTTAGAGGGTTTGGCAAAACTCAAGCCTGTGGTGACAGCAGAGGGCAGCGTCACAGCGGGCAATGCATCAGGTATCAATGACGGTGCGGCTGCTGTACTGATTGCTTCGGAACAAGCGATTGAACAGTATCAGCTCAAGGCACGTGCCAAAATCATTGCTTCAACGGCAATGGGTGTAGAACCACGCATCATGGGCTTTGCTCCAGCGCCTGCCATTAAAAAGCTATTGAAACAGGCTAATCTCAGTATCGAGCAGATGGATGTGATTGAACTGAATGAAGCTTTTGCAGCACAGGCACTTGCGGTGACGCGTGACCTTGGTTTAGCCGATAACACCACGCAAGTAAATCCAAATGGTGGTGCAATTGCGATTGGCCATCCACTCGGTGCATCGGGTGCACGTTTAGTCACAACAGCTTTAAACCAATTAGAACAAACCGGTGGTACTTATGCCCTATGCTCGATGTGTATTGGTGTTGGTCAAGGCATTGCAATGATTATTCAGCGCGTTTAAAGCAGATTTAAGGATAGCGATCATGAGCCAGTTATATGCCAGCTTATTTTACCAAAACGAGGTGACTGAAATTTTTAGTGATCACGCGTTGGTGTCATACATGATTGAGGCTGAAGTGGCCTTGGCACAAGCGCAGGCTCAGATCGGGGTGATTCCAGAATCTGCGGCAACAGCGATTTTTCAAATTGCACAGACTGCGATTGATCAGATTGATTTTGATGCTTTAGCTGTTGCAACAGGTTTGGCAGGCAATATCGCGATTCCTTTTGTGAAGCAGTTGACTGCGATTGTAAAACAAAGCGATGAAGATGCTGCGCGTTATCTGCATTGGGGCGCAACCAGTCAAGACATTTTAGATACCGCATGTATTTTGCAATGTCATGCTGCAATGACGCATGTTGAACCTTTAATTCATCAATGTTACCGCACTGCATTGACCCAAGCTGAACAGTATCGCTCACAAGTGATGATTGGACGCACATGGTTGCAGCAAGGGTTGCCGATTACTTTGGGGCATAAATTCGCGCGTTGGGCCTCGGCATTTCATCGTGATTTAGCCCGTATTGAAGCCATGAAATCACGCGTGTTTACTGCTCAATTGGGTGGTGCGGTTGGTTCATTGGCATCTTTGCAGAATCAAGGCACAGCAGTTGTGCAAGCATTTGCAGCACAGTTACAACTTTCTGTTCCAAGCTGTACTTGGCATGGCGAGCGAGATCGTATTGTTGAGATTGCCAGTGTTTTAGCCATGGTGACTGGCAGTTTGGGCAAGATGGCGCGTGACTGGTCGTTGATGATGCAAACTGAAATTGCAGAAGTATTTGAGCCAGCAGCGAAAGGGCGTGGTGGGTCATCAACCATGCCACATAAACGTAATCCTGTTGCTGCGGCATCGGTTTTAGCCGCAGCCAATCGTGTGCCTGTGCTTATGTCGAGTTTGTACCAAAGCATGGTGCAAGAGCACGAGCGTAGTTTAGGTGGCTGGCATGCAGAATGGCTGGCATTGCCTGAAATTTTCCAGCTTTGCGCAGGCGCCTTGGAGCGGACTTTGGACGTTTTAGAAGGGATGCAAGTCAATGCTAAAAATATGCAACGCAATCTTGATTGTACGCAAGGCTTAATCATGGCGGAAGCCGTGATGATGGCTTTGGCACCACATATGGGGCGTTTACAGGCTCATCATCTGGTGGAAGCGGCATGTAAAACAGCCGTGGAAAAAGGCGTGCATTTAAAAGAGGTCATTTGCGAACTCGATCAAGTTAAAGCCTATTTTAGCGCAGCCCAGATTAACGACATTTTTAAACCCGAATCTTATCTTGGCAATATCCAAGACCAAATTGATGCGGTTTTGCAGGAAGCAAAAGGAGAGGCAAAGTGAATATCGCGATGACCAATCGTCAGGGTAAGACCTTATCCATTGCAATCAGTGGGCAAGACCATGCCCCTGTGATTGTATTTTCAAACTCGCTCGGTACTGATCAAGGCATGTGGCAGCCGCAAGTTGCTGCTTTCGAACAGCAGTTCAAAGTAGTGACCTATGACACCCGTGGTCATGGTCAAAGCGATGTGATTGAGCAGACCACTGTACAAAACCTTGCAGAAGATGTGATTGATATTTTGAATGGTTTAAACATTGAAAAAGCACATTTTTGCGGGATTTCAATGGGCGGCATGACGGCTTTGTGGCTCGGTATTCACCATGCAGATCGTTTTCATAGCATAACTGTGGCGAATTCAGCAGCCAAAATCTGGAACGAAGAAGGATGGAATGCGCGTGCCGATGCCGTGATTGAAAATGGTTTGGCAGATTTGGTCGCGACTACACATACACGCTGGTTTAGTGAACAGTTTGACTATCAACATGATGCTTTGGCGCAGCGCACCATTCAGTCTTTAGCCACTACGCCGGCATTGGGTTATGCAGAATCTTGTCGAGCATTGGCAAAAGCGGATTTGAGTACTGAAATTCAGCAAATTTCGGTTCCGACTTTGATCATCGCTGGGGCGTTTGACCCAGTCACCACAGTGTCCGATGGTATCTATATGCAACAACAGATTCAAGACAGTGAATTGGCGATGATAGACGCATCGCATCTTTCCAATATTGAGCAACCTGAGCTGTTTAACCAAACCCTCAGTCAGTTTATTGGATCGATTCAATAGTTTAAGAATTTTTAAAAGGACTTTCAGCCCAAGGAGGCAGGTATGGCGTCTCAGGAATACGCTACTCAAAAAACGAGTATAGACGCACAAGCACTGATTAATGATGCACCGATTAGCAAATATCAGTGGTTGATTGCAATTGTATGTTTTCTCATTGTTTTTGTTGACGGTATTGATACTGCGGCAATGGGTTTTATTGCTCCAGCCTTGGCACAAGACTGGGGGATAGACCGCTCGCAACTGGGTCCAGTTATGAGTGCAGCCTTAGGCGGCATGATTATTGGCGCTTTGGTGTCTGGTCCAACCGCTGATCGCTTTGGGCGCAAGATTGTTTTAAGTGTTTCGATGCTGATATTCGGTGGCTTTACTTTGGCATCGGCGTATGCGGCTGACTTAAATACCTTAGTGATCCTGCGCTTTTTAACCGGTATTGGTTTGGGTGCGGCTATGCCGAATGCAACCACGCTATTTTCTGAATACTGTCCACAGCGCTCTCGCTCTTTGCTCGTGACTTGTATGTTCTGTGGATACAACTTGGGTATGGCGACAGGCGGTTTCATTAGCAGTTGGTTGATCCCAAATTTTGGTTGGCACAGCTTATTCTTATTGGGCGGTTGGTCGCCACTGATTTTGATGATCTTGGTGATTTTCTTCCTGCCAGAGTCTTACCGTTTCCTGATTGTGAAAGGTCGTGACAGCGAAAAAGTCCGCAAAATTCTAACGCGTATTGCACCGACGCAAGTACAGGGTGTCACTGAGTTTCATGTACCTGAAGAAAAAACCGAAGGTACCGAGAAGAAAGGCGTGTTTGGCATGCTGTTCTCTCAGAAATATGTCAAAGGTACGGTTTTATTGTGGCTGACCTATTTCATGGGTTTGGTGATGATTTATCTGCTCACCAGCTGGTTGCCAACCTTAATGCGTGAAACAGGTGCAACCATGGAACGTGCAGCATTTATCGGTGGCTTGTTCCAGTTTGGCGGTGTACTCAGTGCTTTATTTATTGGTTGGGCAATGGACCGTTTCAACCCGAACCGCATTATCGCAGGCTTCTATTTTGTCGCAGGGATCTTTGCTTTTGCCGTAGGGCAGAGCTTAGCAAATCCAACCTTACTTGCCATTTTAGTGCTTTGCGCAGGTGTTGCGATTAATGGTGCACAGTCGGCTATGCCAGCCTTAAGTGCCCGTTTTTATCCAACGCAATGCCGTGCAACAGGTGTGGCATGGATGTCAGGGATCGGGCGTTTCGGTGCGGTATTTGGTGCATGGATCGGCGCAGTTTTACTGGGCAATGACTGGTCGTTTACTGCCATTTTAAGCCTGCTGTTAATTCCAGCAACAGCAGCAGCAGTCGCTATTTTTATTAAATCACTGGTCGCACATACAGATGCGACTTAATTGAGGTTTCTCCCATGAATGATGATCAACGTTATGAACAAGGGATCAAAGTCCGAACTGAAGTGCTGGGTGAAAAGCATGTCGGTCGTTCACTTGAGAACCTGAATGACTTTAACGCAGATTTTCAAAACTTCATCAGTCGTTTTGCCTGGGGCGAAGTCTGGTCTAGACCAGGCATGCCGCGCCACACCCGTAGCTTAGTCACTATTGCCATTTTATTGGCACTGGGCCGTGAAGATGAGCTGCGTATGCATTTACGTGCTTGCTTCAACAATGGTGTGACCAAGGATGACTTAAAAGAGTTGATTTTGCACTGTTCACTGTATGCCGGTTTGCCCGCAGCGAATGCAGCCATGCACATGGCAGAAGAAGTTTTTGCAGATTTGGGCATCGCCCCGCAAAAGCTGAGTGAACAGCAGCTCAGCCCAGAACAAACGAATCAAGAGTAATGGAACAAGATTAAGAGGGACGTCACATGTCACAACTTATTTTAGGTGCTTATGCACAACGCAATACCGAAGATCATCCGCCAGCATACGCACCCGGCTATAAAACCAGTGTATTACGCTCGCCAAAGAATGCCTTGATCTCAATTGCAGAAACCTTAACTGAAGTGACTTCACCGCAGTTCAGTGCCGAGCAATTTGGACCTAAAGATAACGATTTGATTTTGAACTATGCCAAAGAAGGTTTGCCGATTGGTGAGCGCATTATTGTGCATGGCTATGTATGTGACCAGTTTGGTCGTCCAGTCAAAAATGCATTGCTCGAAGTCTGGCAAGCCAATGCTTCAGGTCGTTATCGTCATCCGAATGATCAGTTTATTGGTGCGATGGACCCGAACTTTGGGGGCTGTGGTCGCATGATGACTGATGCCAATGGCTATTTTGTATTCCGTACCATTAAGCCGGGTCCTTATCCGTGGCGTAACCGGATTAATGAATGGCGTCCAGCGCATATCCACTTCTCTTTAATTGCCGATGGTTGGGCGCAGCGTCTGATTTCGCAGTTCTATTTTGAAGGCGATACGTTAATTGATTCGTGTCCAATTATTAAAACCATTCCTTCGGAAGAACAACGTCGTGCATTGATTGCCTTGGAAGACAAGAGCAATTTTATTGAAGCAGACAGTCGTTGTTATCGTTTTGACATCACTTTACGTGGTCGTCGTGCGACTTATTTCGAAAATGATTTGACTTAATTCAGGGAGAACAACATGAACCATTGGAACTTTCAAGAATTGCATGAAACGCCATCTCAAACAGGTGGGCCATATGTACACATTGGTTTGTTGCCACAACAAGCCAACATTGAAGTGTTTGAAAACAACTTTAATAATCAGTTGGTTCAAGAAAAAACCTTAGGTGAACGTATTCGCTTAGAAGGTCAAGTGTTTGACGGCTTAGGTTTACCGCTACGCGATGTATTGATTGAAATTTGGCAGGCGGATGCCAACGGTGTCTATCCAAGTGCAGCCGATATTCAAGGCAAAGCGGTCGATCCAAACTTCCTTGGTTGGGGACGTACAGGGGCTGACTTTGAAACTGGTTTCTGGAGTTTTAATACCATCAAACCGGGTGCGGTTCCGGGACGTAAAGGGACAACTCAGGCACCGCATATTGCACTGATCATCTTTGCTCGCGGGATTAACATTGGCTTGAATACCCGTGTGTATTTTGAAGATGAAGCTGAAGCCAATGCGCAAGATCCTGTACTGAAAGGTATTGAATGGGCGCCTCGTCGTCAGACCCTCATTGCAAAACGTGAAGAGCGTGATGGTGAAGTGGTGTATCGCTTTGATATTCGTGTGCAAGGTGAAGACGAAACGGTCTTTTTGGATATCTAAATTTTCCAAGATTTAGTGCGAGACATCTTGAACTAATTCTAAAGATAAAAAGTTTATGCGTGGTGATGGCATGACTCATTTCGTTCATCCCACGTATATTTGCCACTGATGACAGAAGTCAGGCAATAGTTTGAAAATACAAGGAAATGTAATGATTAAGATTAAAAAAATTGCGATGCAACTCTGCTTAAGCAGTGCTGTTTTAGCGGCAATGCCTGCGGCATTTGCAGTCGAAGCTGCTGCGACACACCACTATGTGGTGAAAAAGCTCAATATTGGTGACTTACCTGTCAAAACCATTGTACCCATTACCGCAAAAACAGCAGAGCAAGCCATAGCCCAAGCGCAAGTGATTGCCAACAACCCTAATGCAGATGTGGCTGAGTTTCGCATCGACTTACTTGAGTTTTCTGCCGACACCAAAAAAGTGATTGCATTGGGTCAGCAGCTGAATCAAATTCTAAAAGATAAACCTTTAATTGCCACCATTCGTACCCACAATGAAGGCGGCAAAATGACGGTGTCTGATCAAGACTATGAAAAGATTTATCGCGAATACCTGAAAAAACCGTTTATGCAGTTGCTGGATATTGAAATGTTCCGTGATGCTGGCAGTGTGGCGAAATTAACCCAATTGGCACATGACAAGAAAGTGTTGGTAATCATGTCGAATCATGATTTTGCCAAAACACCTGACCAACAAGACATTGAAAATCGCCTGCTGAAACAAGATCAGATGGGCGCAGATATTCTCAAAATTGCGGTAATGCCAAAGTCAAAACAAGATGTCTTTACCCTCATGAATGCCACGCTGGCGGTGAGTCAAAAAAGTCAAAAACCACTACTGACCATGTCGATGGGGCAGTTGGGCACGATTTCACGTGTCGCGACTGCCAATATGGGCGGTAGCCTAAGTTTCGGCATGATTGGTGAAGCCTCTGCGCCAGGTCAAATTGATGTGACCCAATTGAAGCAGTTGCTGAAAACAGTACAACCAACCCCTTAAATGCACTGCGTTATTCATCTTCAAGGACAGAAAAGGATTTAAAATATGAAACCATCAACTTTACGTTTGACCACATTGGTTTTGAGTTTAGCGGCATCAGGTTTTGCCAGTGCAGAAACTTATATTGTTGACCGCTATCAGGATGATAGTGCAAAAGGTTCACTGCGTTGGGCAATTGAACAATCGAATGCCAATGCAACGCAAGAAAATGAAATTCAAATCCAAGCTGTGGGCAAAGCACCCTATACAATTAAATTGAATCAGCCTTTACCGCCAATTAAGTCTTCAGTGAAAATTATTGGTACCCAGTGGGATAAAACGGGCGAATTTATTGCGATTGATGGTTCAAACTATATTAAAGGTGAAGGCGCGAAAGCGTGTCCGGGGGCAAACCCTGAACAATATGGTACCAACGTCCGTACTACGACTTTACCCGGTCTGGTTCTGCAAGATGTGAACGGTGTGACCTTAAAAGGTCTGGATATTCACCGTTTTTGTATTGGCGTTTTGGTGAACCGTTCAAGCAATAACTTGATTCAACATAACCGTATCAGTAATAACTACGGTGGCTCAGGCGTGATGTTGACGGGTGATGATGGTAAGGGCAATCCAACCTCAACCACCACCAATAACAACAAAGTTTTGAATAACTTGTTTGTAGATAATGGCGATGGTTTAGAACTCACCCGTGGCGCGGCATTTAACCTGGTGGCCAACAACTTATTTACTTCAACCAAAGCCAATCCAGAACCGTCGCAAGGTATCGAAATCCTGTGGGGCAATGACAATGCGGTGGTCGGTAACAAATTTGAAAACTATTCGGATGGTTTACAAATCAACTGGGGCAAACGTAACTATGTTGCTTATAACGAACTGACCAACAACTCGATTGGCTTTAATCTCACGGGTGATGGCAACATTTTTGACAGCAATAAAGTTCACGGTAACCGTCTGGGCATTGCCATTCGTTCAGAAAAAGATGCCAATGCCCGTACAACGTTGACCAAAAACTTAATTTGGAATAACGCTAAGGATATTAAACGCTGTGAAGCGGGTGGTTCTTGTGTGCCTAATCAACGTTTAGGCGCAATTGTGTTTGCTGTGCCGGCCCTAGAGCATGCAGGTTTTGTGGGTTCTCGTGGTGGTGGTGTGGTCATTGAAGCGGCGAAACTGCAAAAAACCTGTACACAGCCGAATGAACAAGGCTGTAATGCGATGCCAAACCAAAACATCCACGCGCCACGTTTAAGCTATAGCAAAGGACAAATTACCGCTGTTGTCCAAGCACAACCAAATCAACGCTATCAGGTTGAGTTCTTTGCGAATCGTCAAGCGAATGGTCAAGAAGCTGAACAGTATTTAGGAATGCAAGTTGTGACGACGAATGCTCAAGGTCAAGGTCAAGCAACGTGGAAAGCATTGAATAGTACTGCAAGTGTGACGGCGAATGTGACCGACCATTTGGGTGCAACTTCTGAACTGAGTCCAGCCGTTCGCATTAAATAATAAAAACCGCATGGAAAGCTCACTTGAGTTGAGCTTTCCTCACAAAAAAGGATGTTTGGTTATGCAACAACAATTATTAAAACCATCGATTTTAAAAACACATATGGTAAAAATTGGCACACTGTCTTTGGCGCTACTCGGTTGCCAATTGGCTTCAGCCAATGAATTTTATTCGGCAGATCGTCAATGGTTATTCGGTGATTGGAACGGTGAACGGAAGCAACTGGAAGATCAAGGTTATAAATTTACAGCAGCAATTATGAGTCAGGCGGCGACCAATTTGGCTGGTGGTTATAACGATGACAACACTTTGGAAAATGCGGGACAACTGACTTTAGGTGCTAATTTTGATTTAAGTAAAATAGCAGGTTGGGAAAATACCACAGCAGGCTTGATGATTACCAAACGTGATGGTAACTCATTAACTTTAGAGCGGATTAAAGACCCGCGTGCCAGTACTTTAGGCAATACTCAAGAAATTTACGGGCGTGGCAAGATCTGGCGCTTAACTCAGGCTTGGATCAAAACAGGATTTGATGATAACCGTGTCCAATTTAAGATTGGACGTATGGGCATGTCGGATGACTTTAACAGCTCACAATGTGAATTCCAGAACTTACTGCTCTGTGGTGGACAGTTAGGTAAATCAATTGGTTCGATCTGGTACAACTGGCCTGTAGGACTCTGGGGCACCAATATTAAATACCAATTTGCACCTGCATGGTCACTTGGTTTGGGCGTGTATGAAGTTAATCCAGACAATGTAAAAACACAATCCAATAGTGATGGTTTTAACCTTGACATGGACAATGTTGAGGGGGCAACCATTCCTTTAGAGTTGGCTTGGAAACCAAAGTTAGCCGCATTTAATAGCTTACCTGGTGAATATAAACTCGGTGCATTGTATTCCACGGCTGAAGCAAAAGATATTCGCAGTGGTGAAATACAAGATGGTAAATACAGTTTTTGGTTGAATGCACAACAACAACTCACACAACATGGAGCTGATCCGAAGCGTGGTTTATATATCAGCTTTAATGGTGTAGTGAACGATAAGGCCACAACATTTGTAGAAAGTACACAACAACTCGCTCTTTGGTACAAAGGGCCTTTTGACAGTCGTCCGAATGATTCCATCGGTTTTGGTTTAGCCAATTATGTCGTGAATGATCGTGCGACGGACAAGCAAATCGCTACCAACGAAGGTCGTGGTTATTACAGTTACGATGCGCTTGCCAGTGACTATGTCCCAATTCAACGTGACGAACTCAATGTAGAACTTAATTACACCTACCAATGGTCTCCAGCGGTCATGCTCAGACCAAACCTGCAATACATCTACCAACCGACAGGGGTAAAAGAAGTAGAAGACGCGTGGGTGGCTGGTTTAACCATGAAAGTGAATTTTTAACAGTATTTAGATAAAAATGATTAAAATATAATCAATATTACTGTCTAGTTTAAATACGTTAGTCGATGCTTTCACAGGTTTAACCTGTGAAAGCATCAGAATTTATTTGTGATGATAAATGATACTCAAAGGAGAGAGGGAGTGGTCATTTAAACTCACGGCACTTGGAGTAAGATGTATGTCTGAAGCTCAATCTAAGCCAGGAGCCATATTTAAAATATGGTGCTTTATCCTTGGTTTGGCCTTATTGTTAACAGGCCTATTTTATTTAATTGGTGGCGGAAAGCTCATCAGTTTAGGTGGCTCTTGGTACTTCTTTATTGCAGGCTTAGTGACCATCGTTTCATCGATTTTCATTTTTAGAAAAAAAGCCCTTGGGGTTGGATTATTCAGTTTAGTCTTTGTAGGCACTGTCATTTGGGCATTGATTGATACTGGCTTCGAATTTTGGCCACTGCATTCACGCTTAATGTTCCCCGCAGGTTTATTTGCTGCCGTGCTATTTACCTTGCCATCTATTCGTAAATATCAGCAACAAACTGCAATGTCTGCACCTGCTTATGTTGTAGGTGGTCTGACTGTCCTAGGCATGTTGGGTGGTATGTACGGTATGTTTATTCCACATCCAACAGTCGAAGCTTCTGGTCAGGAATTACCGCTTGTCCCAGTGGCACCAAATAAACAACAGGTTAATTGGGATCATTATGGTAGTGATGCAGGTGGTAGCCGTTTTGCCGCACTCGATCAAATTAACCGTAATAATGTATCCAAGTTAAAAGAAGCTTGGCGCTTCCAAACGGGAGATAAAACCACAGGTTCAGGCAATGGTGCAGAAGATCAGATGACGCCATTGCAGGTTGGCAATAAAGTATTTTTGTGTACCCCGCATAACAACATGATTGCTTTGGATGCGGATTCGGGTAAACAAATCTGGAAAGCTGAAGTCAACTCTAAAGCCGATGCTTGGGAGCGTTGCCGTGGCGTTGCTTATTTTGATTCGACGCAAGCATTGGTACAGCCAAACTTGGCAGGTGCAAACGCGGTCACTGCTGTGGCAACTAATACAGCCTGTCCACGTCGTGTTTATACCAACACACCTGATGGTCGTTTAATTGCAGTGAATGCCGATACAGGTGAGCGTTGTAAAGACTTCGGTGTCGATGGGACGGTAAATTTGCTTGAAGGTTTGGGTGATGGCACCAAAGCACCGCGTTTTGAAGTCACTTCAGCACCAACCATTGCAGGTACCTCTATCGTTATTGGCAGCCGTATTGCGGATAACGTGGGTGCAGACATGCCGGGTGGTGTAATTCGTGCATACGATGTCATTACAGGTCAATTGCGTTGGGCATTCGATCCACGGAATCCAAATCCGAACTATGTACTTAAACCAGGTGAAACCTATAAGCGTAGTTCAGCCAACTCATGGGCTGCAATGTCTTATGACCCACAAATGAATACCGTGTTCTTACCGATGGGAAGTTCTTCGGTCGACCTTTGGGGGGCAAATCGTCAACCCTTAGATCATAAATACAATACTTCGGTATTGGCACTTGATGCGACCACAGGTAAAGAAAAGTGGGTCTATCAAACAGTGCATAATGATTTATGGGACTTTGATTTACCTATGCAACCAAGTTTGGTGGATTTCCCACTGAAAGATGGTTCGACTAAACCTGCTGTAGTCATTGGTACGAAGTCTGGTCAGTTCTTTGTACTTGATCGTGTTACAGGTAAACCATTGACCAAAGTCATTGAACAGCCTGTTAAAGCCGCTGATATTCCAAATGAACAATATAGTTTGACCCAACCACGTTCTATTGAAATGCCACAAATTGGTAATCAAATGCTGACTGAATCAGACATGTGGGGTGCTACGCCATTTGATCAATTGATGTGTCGTATTAATTTCAAATCGATGCGCTATGAGGGGCTTTTCACTGCACCAGGTACTGATGTTTCATTGAGCTTTCCGGGTTCACTCGGTGGCATGAACTGGGGTTCAATTGCATTCGACCCAACCCATCGTTATATGTTTGTGAATGACATGCGTCTAGGGCTTTGGATTCAGTTGATCAAACAAACGCCTGAAGACTTGGCGATTCAAGCCAATGGTGGTGAGAAAGTGAATACAGGTATGGGTGCAGTACCAATGAAAGGTACACCATACAAAGTCAACAAAAACCGTTTCTGGTCAGCGTTAAGTATTCCTTGTCAAAAACCGCCTTTTGGCACCATGACCGCAATTGATATGAAAACTCGTCAAATTGCATGGCAGGTTCCTTTGGGTACAGTCGAAGATACAGGTCCGATGGGCATTAAGATGGGCTTAAAAGCACCGATTGGTATGCCAACCATTGGTGGGCCAATGGCAACACAGGGCGGTTTAGTGTTCTTTGCTGCAACGCAGGATTACTACTTACGCGCTTTCAATTCATCGAATGGTGAAGAATTGTGGAAAGCACGTTTACCTGTGGGTAGCCAAGGTACACCAATGAGCTACATTTCACCAAAAACGGGTAAGCAATATGTAGTTATTTCTGCTGGTGGCGCACGTCAATCGCCTGATCATGGTGATTATGTGATTGCTTATAGTTTAGAAAACTAAAACGTATTATTGTTGTGAGAGTCCTTCTACAAAGAGGGACTTTCTACATTCCTACCAAGATGATAAGAAAAGGATGTCTTGTGAAAGTACATAATCGCAATCCATTTCCCTTTAACTATGCGTTTTTGACAACGGTTATTTTACAGTCGATGGCATTGCATGCTCAAGATATAGCCGAATATCAACTTCCTGTGATTAAAGTCCAAGCAGTGCGCACTGAAAGTAAATTATTACAGGCACCAGCTTCTATACAGAAAGTGCAAGCTCCAGAATCTCAACTCAGCACGAATGTGAATGTGTCTGAACTATTGCAAGGTGTGGCGGGTTTACAAATCAATAACCGTGAAAATTACGCGCAAGATTTGCAAATTTCCATGCGTGGCTTTGGTGCGCGTTCTACTTTTGGTGTGCGTGGGATACGACTGTATGTCGATGGTATTCCTGGAACCATGCCCGACGGTCAGGGACAAAGCTCCAATATTGACTTAGACAGTTTAGACAATATTGAAGTTTTAACAGGTCCATTTTCTGCCATTTATGGTAACTCATCGGGTGGAACCATTCTAACCGAGACCAAAGAAGGTCAAGGGAAAGACTCAATCCAAGTGGGGGTAAATGCAGGCAGCCACCATAAACAACAAGCCAATATTCAATTACAAGGGGGTTCAGACCAAGCCAATCAACCTGCCTATGTGATCAGTTCTTCCTATTTTGATACGGATGGTTTCCGTGATCATAGCGCTGCGCGAAAAGTGTTGAATAATGCCAAGCTCACTTGGAATTTGGAGGATGGTAGTAAGATTAATTGGCTCATAAACCGTACAAAAATTGAGGCAGATGATCCTCAAGGTTTAAACCGTGCGCAATGGCAAGCTAATCCGAAGCAAGTGAATGATGCTAAAAATATCTACGATGTGCGTAAAGAAATTGAACAAACCCAAACAGGGTTGACATGGAACAAACCCCTGAATGATCAGCAAGAGTTGTATGGCATGGTCTATTTTGGCAATAGACAGGTTGTGCAATATCAGTCGATCCCGAGTAGTGCCCAAAAAAATCCACGACATGCAGGGGGCGTGATCGATTTTGATCGAGATTATTATGGTGCAGATTTCCGTTGGACGGGGAAAGAACTTTTGCCGAATACTACATTTATTGCAGGTTTGGCATTTGATCAGATGCGGGAAGATCGTCAGGGGTATGAAAACTTTGATGCGACAGGCCGTTATGGTGTGAAAGGTAATTTACGTCGCGATGAAATCAATACCTTATGGAATCTCGATCCTTACATCCAAGCCTCATGGCAGTTTTTACCACAGTGGCATTTAGATACAGGTTTACGTTATAGCAATGTGCATTATGAGTCCGATGATCATTACATCACCACAGGCAATGGTGATGACAGTGGTTCAACAGATTATCAAAAGTTACTTCCAACTGTCGCTTTAGGTTGGGATATATTACCTGAGCTTTATACTTATGCTAGCTATGGTAAAGGCTTCGAAACACCAACCTTTACCGAGATGGCCTATCCTACAGTAGGGACTTCAGGCATTAACTTTAATTTAAAACCTGCGACCAGTGATACCGCAGAACTTGGCTTAAAATCGCAGAATACCTTAGGGTTATTTACTTTTGCTGTATTTCACACTGAAACTAAAAATGACATTGTGCCTGACGATGCCAATGGTGGGCGGAGTACATTTCGTAATGCAGAAAAAACCTTACGTGAAGGGCTAGAGCTGTCGTGGCAAAAACAGCTCTGGCAAGCACTCAATGTTCGAACCAGTTATAGTTATTTAGATGCGACTTTTGATGCTGATATTCCAGCGACCACAACTAAACCGCTGATACAAAAAGGAACATACATGCCTGGTATTGCCAAGAATCAAGCTTTTGTAGGCTTGGCATGGCAACTTGAACAGGGCTTTCAGGCGGGTTTGGAAGCACGTTATATGGACAAAATCTACGTCGATGATATCAATTCCGATACTGCACCGAGTTATACCGTTGTTGCGGCAAATATTGGCTATTTGTGGGTCAATAAAGACTGGAAAATCAATACTTATGCACGAGTCGATAATTTGTTTGATCGAAACTATGTGGGTTCCGTGATTGTGAATGATAGCAATAGCCGTTTCTTTGAGCCCGCAGATCGAAGAAATTTTAATGTTGGGCTATCGATAAAGAAAGTATTCTAACATACAAAAAATCAGGCAGTATCACCAGTTAAGCTGGTGGACTACTGCCACTCTCCTAGACAAATTTAGTCTATTCTTTTTGCTTAGGAGAGAACTTTATGAGTGGACAACAATGTGCAATATACCCAAGAGTTTAAAAATGAACCATTTAAGACTATCGCAAGATGGTCCCTATGTATTCGACTCCGTAAAATAGACAGTTAACTCGCTAATTTTATCCACAAGAAATGGGGACAATTTCAGATCCAGACGCATTTAAAGCAGCTTCAAAATGAGGCTGTCTCGTGTCTAGGATACTGGGAGCAGTCCAGACTTAATTTTGGGGGTCAGATCATCCTGTTGGGCTTTTTCATGTTTGGCTGTTAGGTAGGTCTGCTGCTCTACCTCACACTTCTGGTGCTAGAACTTATCATTATTGTTTTCTGTTCTGGAACTTACATTTTAATGCAACTGTTTTTATTTACTGCGTAACATCAGTAAATGGGCTGCCAACTTAGACCAGACACTTTAAATGGTTTCTAACAGGCCCTATTCATGGGCCTTTTGAGTATCTGTTTAACATAAATCTCTTATGCGAAATCCAATTGTTAGAACCCAAGTAGAACTGTCCTAGATAAATAGATGAGCTAATTAATCAATATATTTGGCTCATTATTTGAGCCAAATATATGCTATATTCAACTCATCTTAGATGTTTAGAGAAAGATTGAAAATGCAGGAATGGATTTGGAAAGCACAAAACTGGACAAATTTCACATGGCAAGATTCCATTATCTTACCTAAAACCAGACAGATACATCAAAAAATAGGGATTCTTCTTGGACAAAGTCAGCATGATTTAGCAAAAGAACAATTCACTCTAGATACTCTACTTGCCAATCTTGTTGCTTCATCAGCAATTGAAAATGAAACCATCAATGTTTTTTCATTGCGATCATCTTTAGCTCAACGCTTGGGTGTCACTCTTGAACAGCCCTATCCAAGCTCAGATCGATCAGAAGGTTTAGCCAATATCATGCTAGATGCGCTTAACGATGTTAAGCAACCACTGACTGTTGAGCGTCTCATGCAATGGCATCGTTGGCTTTTCAATGATCCAGACTGGACAATGCAACGTTTACGGATTGGTAAACTTAGGGGATCAGAGCCTATGCAGGTCGTTTCAGGTCGATTGGATTACCCTAAAGTACATTTTGAAGCACCTCCAAGAGCAGGCTTAGAAGATCGCTTAAATGCCTTCATAGAGTGGTTTAATCAGAGTCTGAATGATTCATTGCTTGATCCTCTGTTACGTGCAGGCATTACCCATTTATGGTTTGTTACTCTGCATCCTTTTGATGATGGTAATGGCCGTATTACACGTACACTTACAGACCTTGCTCTAGCTCAAATGGATGAAAAGAGCATCCGTTTGTATGCAATGTCTACTACGATATTAAACAAACGTAAAAGTTACTATGAGGTATTAGAACAAACCCAAAAAAATGATTCTGATATCACAGATTGGCTGATTTGGTTTCTAGACACATTGAATGATAGCCTTGAAAAAACCTTAGCGCAGATCAGTCGAACATTGTTTAAAAGTCAGTTTTGGCATAAATATTCAAATTTAGCCCTGAGTGAAGAACAACGCAAAGTTCTAAATCGTTTATTAGACGGTGGAGAAAATGGCTTTGAACATGGTATTAGTGCTTCACAATATCAAAAGGTTGCTAAAATCAGTAAGGCAACAGCTACTCGCCATTTATCCGACTTACTTGAGAAAAAATGTATCGTCAAATTGGAAGGTGGTGGACGTAATACACGCTATCAGATCAATACTCAGTTATAGATATTCTAAGCAATAAAAAACCCCGGTATCCTGCCGGGGTTTTTCGTATGGGTTCGCTCGGTATAACTCCTGTCGTACCTTACTGTCCTTGTGTGTATCTATATTCTTATTATTGTGTAGAACTTCCTGTTCCTGATGAATCCATCATAGAAAAATTTCAGGAACCTCGACAGCAGCAAAGGGCCGGAATTGATGTGAGCATATGCGTACAAGACCGGCTAAAAACTGTCCCAGGTTTATCCGCAGAAATTGGGGATAACTTCATATCCTGGAAGCTTGATAACCGGGCAAAAATGCCAGAATTGAGCGTTTTTTAGCCTATTTTATTGGCTAAACATTACAGATTTGCTTAAAAAACACACGAGTTGTTAAAACGTGTGTTTTTTGATCTTTTGGGTTTTGGATTTATTGGATTAAGTAATTGATAAATAATTACTTTTTAAAATACTGTTATTCCCAAGTAGAAATGTCCTACCTAATAACCAAATAGAAATGTCCTATATGGACATTTCTAAGTCAAGCCCAGGATTCAGATTTCGTTGTTGAATTGCTGTTTTCTGTGCACGTCTGCTTGGCATCTTTTGAGAACGATTGCGTTTGTTTTGTTGTTCCAGTTCTTCATGCTGCTGTTGAATATGAGCTAATATAGAACCCAAACGTTTATTTTCAACAACCTCTCGCTGGTTGAGCTGACTTAATTTATCAAAGATGCTGTAATTGATTTTTCTTCCTCGTGCATGATGGTCACAGTACCATCCGGGTACTCTAGAAATGAAATGTATTGCCCAACAAGCTTATGATTCCGCTCTGTCGGTTCAAGCAGATAAATACACTTGTCATAGGTAATCGTCAGATTCTTGGTGACCTTGCGCGGTTCCTGCCAGGTAAAAATATCAGCCAGTTCAAGATCAGATTCGGTTAGGGGCCGATGTAAGTTCTTTGAATTTCGCGCACACTTGGCAAACTTCTGATTGAAATGCTCAATAAAGCAGGGTAGCCATGCATTGGCTTCAGCAATCGAACAGATGCCTTCCAGGCGCATTTCCTTGATCAGACGGTCCTGAAGGGTTCGGTTGGCACGTTCTACGCGACCCTTGGCCTGTGGGGAATTGGCGAAGATAATATCAATGTTTAACTCGTTCAGAATCCGCCCAAATTGCGTGATCTTGCTGTCCTGACTGGATTTCTGATTGACTCGGAATACCGAGTGTTTATCGCTATAAAAGGCCAAAGGCTTACCGTATTGTTCAATGTAGGCTCGGGTTGAAAGCATATAGTCGAAGGTCGTTTCCGCCTCACAAAAGCGCAAATGCAACAGCTTTCCTGTGGCATCATCGATATACACCAATAAACAGCACTTAGCAGCGCGTCCTTCGAACCAGTCATGATATGAGCCATCAATCTGGATCAGCTCACCGAAGCAATCCCGGTTATAACGTGGCTGATATGAACGCTTCAGGCGCTTGGATCGAGGAATCCAGAGCTCATTGGCGTCATCCAGCGCCGAAGCGTTTCTACCGGAATATTCAGGGAAAATATGCTGCTGAGCTTCTCATGGGCCAAGGTGGGTCCAAAGCCCAGCAGATGTTCAGAAATAATGGAAAGACACTTTGATTTTAACAAGTCATCATGACGATGATGGCCCAGTTGACCACGACTGGCATGCATCATGCCTGAAATACCATCTTGATTAAGCTTGTGCAATAACCGGGTAATTTGACGGGTGGAAAGATTCAGGATTTCAGCAGCACGGACTTGGGTAATACGATGATCTCGAACGTCTTGCAGAACAGCAAGACGTTGAATTTCTTTATCAGACATAGTGATCAGCATCTATATTTATATCCAGTCCATGGTGATAAAAACCATCATAAACTAGACATTTTTATTGGTGAGAATACAGACACTTTAAATGGGTTCTAACATTAGCATTTCGTATAATCTACATTATGTTAAATATTGTGAGATTAGACTCAAAGAGAGGAAATACTAGAGGTTGCGAATCCGTGAAATTTCCTCTGGTGAAATTCCTAGTGACTCTAAAAATTTCTGATGCTCTTCAGGCTCCATTTCTTCAAATTTTTGATGCCACTTCATCATATCTTCTTTTGATAAACCAGCAGCAGTCATAATTTCTACCCATTTCGCTTTATTCATGAACTTTTCCTTTAATAAAATTGATTTTTTTAATAACTCAATGATGGCTTTTTGCTGACCCCTTAAGTTATTAATCTCTTTCTCCAATGCCCTAAAATGATTTTCCAAGATTTGACCTTGGGATATGCTACACGGTTCTAAAAGCAAGCGGATATCTGAAATTGATAGTCCGTAAGCGCGATAAGAGACTATACTTTTCAGTCGCTCGATCTCACTTTCACCGTACCATCTGTAACCATTTTCAGCTATAAATCTGGGTTTTAATAAACCCTGTTTCTCATAATAAAGAACGGTGGTTCTCGATAAATTGAGACTTTTAGCTAAGCGGGATACAGTAAGCATATTTTTTGTCATTCGTTCATTGTTGAATTAAGGTAAACCCTTTACTTATAGACAGGTCAATCTGGAAAAATGATTTATTTCACAAATTAAGGATACCCAAAGCACAGTCATTTTTATTTTAGGCTGACAGCTCATTATCGCTCCTCAGCTATCGATGAAATAAAATATGTAACTGATTCCAACCCGCTATAAAATAAAATTTTGATTAATTACAGGAAATGCACATGGTCTGGCTTATTGCTAAGTATGCGCTCACAGCTGGGATGGTAATACTTATTTCAGAAGTGGCCAAACGTAGTGACCGTTTAGGCGGGTTGATTGCAGCCTTACCCATTGTAACGGTACTGGTGCTGATATGGATGAAACTTGAGCATCAAGATCCACAGAAAATTTCAAATCATGCCTGGTACACTTTTTGGTATGTAGTGCCGACCTTACCGATGTTTTTAGCATTTCCCCTCCTGTATCAGCGTTATGGATTTTGGCCAGCTCTAGCCCTTTGTTGTGTAATGACCCTTGTGATTTTTTTGGCATGGGCCGCTATCTTGCACCATTTCGGTATTGATTTAATGTAAAGGATGAAACGATTACTCAGATTGAATCAGGATAAATCCTTTTTTACGGAAATGTTCATTTCACTAAAACCCACAACCTTAGGGATGATCAAAAGCCTTGTAGAGATTAGTAGATTTTTCAATATGCCCACTCTTTAGGTAATTGAAAGTGGAACGACATGATATGAATAAGCATCATTGGGAAGCTGTGTATACCAAACTCGGGCTTTTTTATTCCCCCTTCTATGATTGCCCCCATCAAGTGGGAAAAGCATTCAAAAAATAGTATTGATTAGAGCTTAATTTTCAAACTTGAAGATTGAGCTTCTTTCATAAATCATTTTAGAAACTAAAAATTGTTCTTAAAACCAAAATTGAAAATAGATTTTTAGCAAATATTGGATTCATGAGTGTGGCATGGATGCCACACGTTTCCCATCCCTTGCGCTGCATTTTAAAGCAGTGCTTAAAACTGGCTCAGGAAGTCGTGTATGGGAAACAAAAGGTTTTTCTTGCGGACTCAAAATATATTCTGAGATCCTCATTTTGACCTTTCAAAAGTAGAGAGATTGCCTACACAAAGGTATCAAAATAAAATCAATTAAATATGAGGCCATGCTGATTTAAAAAAATCTAATATTGAACATTTTTTAATTTATGAAAGAGACCTATTATCTGAATCTTAATTTGATCGCCAGTGAACGAAATACCAATGATATCAAGCCTGGGATGCAGTCCTGGATTGATGGGTATTTAAAGCAAGTTATTCAAAATGGCAAGGATAGCTATGGATAGGGATTATATTCGCTATTGTCTCGCTCAATTAAGGTTTCGTCATCCTATATTGACTATAATCATGTGGATAACAGCAAGAGAGTTTATTGTGCGCCATTCTTATCATATTGAAAAACATTATATTGAACGTGCTGGATGGTTGCGTGCAGCGGTGCTGGGGGCAAACGACGGGATTATTTCAGTCACTAGTCTGGTGGTGGGAATAGCGGCCAGTGGCGCATCTACCCATACCCTACTGGTGACCTGTATCGCCGGATTGATCTCTGGGGCTGCATCAATGGCTGCGGGTGAATATATTTCGGTTAAATCCCAACAAGACATTGAACAGAATGATCTGGAGATGGAAGAACGTGAACTGCAACGCCATCCCGAACATGAATTGAATGAGTTAAAAAATATTTATATACAACGCGGATTACAATCCACTTTAGCTGAAGAAGTCGCCCGCCAGCTGACCGCACATAATGCTTTAGATGCCCATGCTCGTGATGAAATTGGTATTTTAGATCATACCTCTGCCCAGCCATTTCGCGCTGCGTTTTCTTCAGCCACTGCATTTACAATCGGTTCACTCTTTCCTTTAATTTCCATTATGCTGCTGCCTGAGCAATACTTAGAGAAAGGCGTCATGCTGATTGGGGTATTAAGTCTTGGCGTTATGGGTGCACTGGCCAGTTATGTGGGCGGAGTCAGTATCTGGAGAGGCTCAATTCGGGTGATGCTTTGGGGCATTATCGCGATGTTATTCAGCTCCTGGATCGGATCATTATTTAATGTGAGCGTGGCATAAGAGCGCTTTTTATATGTTCCGCACTCTCTCCATGATGGATTTGACATCCTCACCGTCCTTTAAGGACGGTGATTTCTACTGCTAGACGCTTATGCCCAAGCACAAGTATGTTCTTAGGGCACTGTTGCAAATAGAAATTTAAATCGATGATGTTCCCTTTAAAAAGTGATTAGAGACTGAAAACTCTATTCATTAGACACACTTCACCCTGAGGCTGACCATAATAAAATGACGAAGCTTGTCCTTTACGTAGTGCACGCATGACTTCAATACCCTTAATTGTGGCATAAGCCGTCTTCATCGATTTGGATCCTAACGTGGCCCTGATGATCCACTTTAGCTTGCCATGATCACATTCGATCAGGTTATTTTTATACTTAACCTGCCTGTGCTCAAAGTCTATTGGACATTTTCCTTCCCGTTTTAACCGTGGCTGAGCAGATTCTAGATCAGCACTACTTTTGTGATACGGTCGTGAACCGCATGGTTTCCAAATTGACTGACCAAAATCTTTACCGACAACTTCGTATTAAGTACAACATTTTTAAGCAATATTAACTTGATCAGGCCGATATCGAAGATGCAACTCGTTTGAATCCTGAACAGGAACGATTAGCATCAATGTATGTCGAGGAGATGTGTAACAACTTTAGACCGAGCCCTAGAATTTAACAGAATAAAAGAACCTATATTGATGAGGTCAGTTATGCTCGCCTCATCATATCTATAGCCAATTACTTAATTTAGCAGTACACCAAAAACCTTATAAAATGGTATTTTACAAAAATATTTACGTTCTACAGCCTTTAGAATTTAACTATATATTGTGTAATACGAGTCAATATCTAACTGATTATTCATCAAATTCACTACAGCATATATGATTATGCAGTAGCCGAATGAATCCACTTCCGATTATGCTGTGAGGACATCACGCTTTTTTTGACTGGATAAACCGTTAAGTGAATAATAATGATTGATAAAAATATCCCGCTCACCGATTTACACCGCCACCTCGATGGCAATATCCGTCCGCAAACCATTTTAGAACTGGGGCAGCAATTTCAGATTCAACTACCTGCCAACACCTTGCCCGAACTACTGCCGCATGTTCAGGTCATGGACAATCAGCCCGACCTGCTGAGCTTCTTAAGCAAACTGGACTGCGGCGTGAAAGTCTTGGGTGATTTGGAAGCCTGCCGCCGTGTCGCATGGGAAAATATGCAAGATGCAGCACAGCAAGGTTTGGACTATGTCGAACTGCGCTTTTCACCCTTTTATATGGCGATGAGCCATCAACTTCCACTGGCTGGCGTAGTCGAAGCCGTGATTGATGGCGTTCAGCAAGGCAGCCGTGACTTTGATCTTCCTGCTAAGCTCATCGGTATTATGAGTCGTACCTTTGGGCAAGCTCGCTGTCAGCAAGAACTGGATGCCTTACTGACTCATCGTGACCAGATTACCGCACTAGATTTGGCCGGTGATGAACTGGGCTTTCCAGGGGAACTGTTTATTGATCATTTCAAGCAAGCTCGTGATGCAGGCTGGAACATCAGTATCCATGCAGGCGAAGCCGCAGGTGCAAGCAGTATTTGGCAAGCGATTCAAACCCTCGGTGCAACCCGTATCGGGCATGGGGTGAAAGCTGTGGAAGATGCAAAATTACTGGATTATTTAGTTGAACATCAGATCGGGATTGAGTCCTGCATTACCTCAAATCTGCAAACCAGTACCGTTGCCGATATTGCTCAACATCCGCTTAAAACCTTTCTTGAACATGGCATTTTAGCCACGATTAACAGTGACGACCCTGCAGTTGAAGGCATTGATATTCAACATGAATATTTACACGCAGCAGCGCAGGCAGGCTTGTCCGAAGCACAAATCCGACAAGCGCAGAAAAACGGTTTGAGCATCGCCTTTTTATCCGCTCAGGAAAAACAGCAGCTTCAAGAGAAAGTATCGCAGCGTAATGCCTTTCCAGGAATCAATTAACCACTTGTTCTACTATAGCTAATTACTTAATTTAGCAGTACACCAAAAACCTTAAAAATGGTGTATTAGAACCCGTCTAAAGTGTCTATATCCTCACCACCTTTAGAGAGAAAGATTATTAAAAATATCAAAAAAACTATCAGCCTGTTTTTTGTTTATACGAACCATAAACTACTGTCTACTGTTCTTAGTTTAAAAAATTTCATAACCTGCAAGAAATTATTGAAGCCGCTCAACGTGAGCAACTAGGACGACAAATGGTTTGTAATCTTTTAGATATTGCTCAGTTAACTGATCAACCAATCAAACATATGATTTTGAACCAAGAAAGAGCATTTGAGGAAATGAAAAACCGAGATCAGGTCTAGGCTTTTCATTTAAAAAAACACATAAAAATTAATAATATATACTCAATTTTTCATGTAAGCCCCAAGTGGAAATGTCCGGTTTCTCCAAAGTTGCAATGACTAACTATTTTTTAGAATTTTACTACTGGACTGCCATGATTATCCTATTTAATTTTAATGCTGGGTTTGCTGAGACAATAGATACTGCTTAAGCTCATCAATAGGCATCGGTTTGCCAAACAGATAGCCCTGATAATGGTAACACCCCTGTTTTTCCAATACCTCGCGTTGAGCTGCGGTTTCTACCCCTTCAGCCAGTACAGAAATACCCAAAGTTTTTGCCAAGACAATAATCATTTTGGTAATTTCGGCATCATTGGCACTGATCACAATATTACGAACAAAACCTTGATCGATTTTTAATTGATCAATTGGAATTTGTTGTAAATAAGTGAGAGAAGAATAGCCTGTACCAAAATCATCGAGAGAGAACATGATCCCATAACGTTTAAGAATCGTCATTTTTTCAATAATGTCTTCTAACCGCATCACTAAAGCACTTTCGGTCAGTTCAAGCTTGAGTAAATGTGCAGGCGCCTGGGTACGTTCCAGAATGTCGAGCACGTCTTGAACAAATTCATCACGGGCAAATTGGCTGGCGCTGACATTTACAGCCATGCTGAGCTGAGCAGTTTGCGGATACTTGGCCCAGTCACTCAATTGCCGACAGGCACTTTCTAATACCCAATGGCCCAGTGGAATAATAAAACCATTTTCTTCTGCAACGGGAATAAAACGGGCAGGTGAAATCATCCCTTTGACTGGATGCTGCCAACGTAACAAGGCTTCTACGCCAGTCACCTGTTGTGCACCATTGACTTGAGGCTGGTAAAATAGCACCAGCTGATTTTTTTCTAGGGCTTGACGTAATCCGGCATCAATTTCAGCACGTTCCTGAACCTGAGATTGAATCAGCAGATCAAAGAAGCGATAGTTATTCCGGCCATAATTTTTTGCTTCAGACAGTGCCATATCTGCGCGTTTAATCGGATCCTGCACATTTTCATACGCTTTTAGCCCCAACAGGCTGATCCCGATACTGGCAGAACTACGATATTCTGAGTCTGCAAAAAAGTAGGGTTGAGCCAGTGCCTGTAAAATACGTTTTGCCGTCTTTTCCGCTTGTTGAATCGTCTCCGTTTCAGATGCTCCAAGTTGATCAAGCAACACCACAAATTCATCACTACCGAGTCGAGCAACCATGTGATTATTTTCTACACAATCTAACAGGCGAGTGGCAACTTGCTGTAATAAGCGATCTCCAGTTTCATGACCTTCGGTATCGTTTAAAGCTTTAAAATTATCCAGATCAATGCACAAAATCACGCCGAGCTGTTTTTTATTTTCTGCCTCTCTCATGCTTTGTTCAAGATGTTGCAAAAACAGGCTACGGTTGGGTAATTTGGTCAAAGAGTCATAGGATGCCAACAGGCGTACTTGTTCTTCTGAAGCTTTATAGGCAGAAATGTCGCTAATAGACGCCACATAATGCGTGGTTTGGCCATTCTCATCACGTACAGCGGCAATCAAGATATGCTGTGGATACAATTCACCATTTCTGCGCTTATTCCAGATTTCCCCTTGCCAGGATCCGGTTGTGTGAATATGTTCCCACATGCGGGCATAGAAGTTTTTGTCATGCATGCCGGATTGCAGGATTTTAGGCGTATGACCCATCAACTCTTGTTCGCTATAACCGGTAATTTCGGTTAAAGCACGATTGGTCCGTAAAATAAGCATATTCGGGTCTGTAATCAGCATCCCCACCTGGGAGTCAAATGCAGTTGCAGCGATACGCTGGTTTTCTTCTGCTTTTTTACGTGCAGTAATATCCCGTGCCGAGCAAAAAAATACATCATCATTATCCAGATGCACCAGGACCGAACTGATTTCTACTGGATAACGCTCACCTTGAGCGTTCTGATAATAAGTTTCGAAGCGAATCCCTTCAGGAGTAGAAATCCCAGTTTTTATCAGATCTTGTAGCTCTGTTTTATTATAGCCGTTATCCCAGTAACACAGTGTTTTGCCCAAGGCTGCTTGTGGAGTGCTGCCGATCATACGAAAAAAGGAATCACTGCCTTCAAGAAGCCTGCCTTGGCAATCTATGACATGGATACCATCTTGTGCATTACGCAACAGCATCCTGCTACGACGATTGGCCAATAGGTTCGCCTGGATTTGCTGCCAGAGTAACCAGGCAGCAATCGTGGTCACTGCAAGGAAAAGCAAGCCCAGCAAAACGGCTTTGATCAGGTCCTCATACCATTGGGCCAGATAGTCTTTTTCACCGAAGGCAACAACGACAAAAATAGGCATGCTGCTGAGTCTACGAAAGCTCCCTATACGTGGAACATGATCGGTGGTTTGTCGTGTATAAATGGTGCCAGACTGTGCCCCGGAGTGAACCAGCTGAAACAGTTCCGGTGGTCCCGCCACAAAACCGACCTGGCCATTCGCTGTTTTGAGCATGGGATTGCGTGCAATAATTCGCAGATCCAGGTCTTGTACCAGCACCACGCCTTTGGAACCTACATCCAGTTCGGCAATCAGATGATTAAAGTAGCTGGCAGGTAATGCAGCGACAATCATGCCTGCAAAAGTTCCATCAGCCTGATTGTAGCGTCGTGCAAATAGATGAACCCAGCCTTGACCATTGGGATATTTAATCAGTTTAGTAACAAACAGCTGATCCGTATTTTTCTGTTGGGCCTGTTTAAAAAAACTATAGTTTGCGTAATTGGATGTTTGAGCGCCAATATCATGATCAGCGAATTGGACTTGACCTTTTGCATTGGTAATGTGTATTTGTGTAACAGAACCGATCCAATCTTTTTCTTTCAGAATAAACAGATTGATATCTTTATTATCTATTTGTTTTTTATTATCTAATTCTTTTTCTATATAGGTTTGTAAGGTATACAAAGACAAATCGATTTCTTGTGAACTGCTGCTCACGCTTTTTTCAAGCAGTGATGTTAAATTTTCTACACCAGTCCGAGCTTCAGCTTCTGCGTGCTCACGTGCAGTGTGCAAGGTATAGGCCAATAAGCTGATCATAAAAATATTCATGATCACTACAGTAAGGACAAGAAGGATAAAAATCGATTTGTTTTTGATTGGCATATTCCCCCTGTGATCCCAATGCAGTACCCCAAAATATAATCTTTTGGGGCTAACTGAATAGATTAAAAATCATTCAAAAATTACCATAATCTAACACACAATAATATTGGCTCTCTTGCTTAAATCAAAAAACACATTTTTTATAATTCCGAGCAATTTTGTTTCAATAACCATCAGTGGATGAATTTTCGCCATGTTCAATAAGTTCAAGAGATAAAAAGGGGGGGATTTTATCTCTTGAAAGCCCGCCTGATGTCACTTAGCTATATCTCTCAATGAGCCACCCAGCAGACCAGCAACCTACAAAATATTTCGTCATGCAAAGACTGCCCGGTCTCGTCCCTGCTGCTTTCCTGAATACATCGCCTGGTCTGCTCTTGCAATGGCTTTTTCCATGCTTTCATCAGGCCCGACGTGGATAATACCGACCGTGGCGGTGATATAGATCACTTCACCACTTTTTAGTCGGGTCGGATTGCTATGCAGTGACTGAAAAATTCTGTCGATAATCTCATGCAGTGAATCGGCATTGTCCACTTCTAGAAAGATTAAAAATTCCTCGCCACCAAAGCGAAAAATGTTGTCCGTATCTCGAAGAGAATCACGCAGTATCTGTGCCGTATGGGCAAGAACTTCATCACCCGCCTGATGTCCATATTGATCATTGACCGCTTTAAAATGATCCAAATCCAGTAAACCGACCGCCAATATTTTCTGGTTTTTTTCAGTACTCTGACGCAAGGTACTGAATTGATTCTCCATTCCATATCTTAAGGCCAAACCGGTTAACGGGTCATACTGCAATGCCTGGGTAATCAAATGGGTTCTAAAATAAATCAGCAGTTCCAGCAGATCATTCTGACTTTTTTGATATTGACTGACTAAAGCTGCCTCTATGCACTGATTGTCACTGAGCTTGGAAAATATATTATGCAAATGATGATGCACAAGATAATGCACCTGCTCCAGTTCCCGGGTTTTATCAGGATTGATTTTTTCAAATTTAGTGTGGTTTGATTGAAACCATTTGCCAAAATGACACAATAAATGACTCTCTTTCGCGGAAAATTGTGGCTCGGCAGGTGTTTTTAAAACCAGATACTGAAATACTTTTTGCGCCCAAGCGATATGTAGCCGAATGCCCTCATCTATCTCGATCAGTGCTGCATTTTGAGATTTTTTAGTGTGATGTAATTGATCCATAGAAAAGAGTATCTCAAATAAGCATATTGAATAGGTTGAACAACCGGTCATTTCCAGCATTTAAAACTTCATCTCGGCAAGCACCCGATAAAGTATTGATCTAACTTTTATTTTACTTGATTTGTGGTGTTTTATTAAGTTGAATTTAAGATAAGAGCGATGTGAAAAAGTATAAATCCGGGCTGAATAAATCGACTCAGCCCGCCGATAGCAGAACGTACAGTGCCATTTTGGGCTCTCTTTCATCATGCGCTATGATGAATATTTTTAAGCCCTCTCTTTCTTAAAAGCAAAGCTTGGAATCTTCCGATCCTAACCTTGGGAACAGCTTTACTCTTCACATTCTGTTCACGACTCTTTATCTAGGGTAAATACATGAATTTAAGACGGACAGTGATGATGAAACATGTTAAGAAAATAATAGCAGCAGCCTTGTCCTTACCGCTGCTATCTTTGGCCGGATGTCAAAGTATTCCCAGTTATTCAAACGATTATGCAAAATCCAGAAGCGCTGTTCAGGGGGTAGCCCTGGATCAGGCCAAAGCGCTGGATATTGGCACCCGTTTTACCTCAGCATTTAATACTTTGGGCACACCGGCTTTTGTAGAACGAGCTGGCTCGCTGTATGCCGATCCGCTGTTTATTAACGATACCCTGTCGCAGTTTTCATCCCGGCAAAATCTGGTCCAGCATTTTCAGGGCATGAACAAACGGGTCAGTAACGTCAGTGTCAAGCTGTTAAATACCTCTTATCATCAGGACTCTGCCTATGTGCACTGGCATATGGCCTATGATTTTAAAATGTTCGGCACGACCCGCAGTATGGACTCTTTTGGCATCAGTGAAATCAAGGTTAACGAGGACAATAAGATTATTTTCCAGCAGGATTTCTGGGACCCGGCCAATGGCCTGTACCGTTCCTTGCCTTATGTCGGAGGAGCCTATTCATGGCTACTGCCTTTCAAAAAATAGCCATCAGCACGGCGTTACTGATGGGATGTAGCTTCAGTCCATGGACGCAGGCACAAAGCTTGAATCAATGTGGTAGTGGTCCACTGCTGGTGGCTCAGAAACAGGTTGGCGTTGCCCGGTATTATGCCCAGAACTGTACAAAACCATGGAAAGGCCAGAATATGCAGATTGATTTTTCATATACACAGGATATTCCGGAATGGGCTTTCAAGCGCGCAGCCTCTCATTTTCTGAAACGGAATGAGCGAGAGTCTAAGCATCTGACAGTACTAGATAGAATCACTCAGCTTTATAAGCCGGTAAAATCAGGTGATCTGTATCGCTTAAGCTATAAATCCGAGACTCAAACCCTGACCTTGGTGCTGAATCAGCAGGTACTGGGCCATCTTCAGCATCCGCTGGCACAACAATATTTTAATATCTGGCTAGGTCCTCAGCCATTTAGTGCTAAATTGAAACAGCAATTATTAAATTAGTATCCGCAGCTATGTCCAAACATTTTATCCTCATGGTCGAAGATCATTACGAACTGGCTTCTACCTTATGCGAGTTTCTGGAAGAACACGATTTTGTGGTGGATCATGCCCGTAATCTGAATGCTGCGCGCCAGTTATTGAAACAGCAGCGCTATCATATCTTGCTTTTGGATATTAACCTGCCTGATGGTTCCGGTTATGAACTGTGTGAATGGCTGCGTCATGAAGAAGGTCAGGACTTGCCAGTACTGATGCTGACCGCTCGGGATACACTGGATGATAAACTCAAAGGCTTTAATTCGGGCACGGATGATTACCTGGTCAAGCCCTTTGATTTTAACGAGCTGGTAGTGCGGGTCAAAGCCCTGATCAAGCGTTCACTGGGTGAAGTCTCCAGTAGCCGTCTGCAAATTTACGATCTGGTTCTGGATCCGGCCAGACAGCAGCTGACCCGGGCTGGTCAGACCATTGAGCTGCCTCCAATTCAGTTCAAGCTACTGAAACTGCTGATGCGCCATTCACCCAAGGTACTAACCAAACAGGAAATTATGATGGAGCTTTGGGGTGATGAAGAACCGGAAAGCGATGCCCTGCGCAGCCATATCTATAATCTGCGTAAAATGGTCGACAAGCCTTTTGAGCAGAAGTTGATTCATACCATATCTGGTGTGGGTTTAAAGATCGCTTTAGACACTTAAGCTTTTCAAGCGGAAACTTCGTTTAAATACACCACTACAATTAGTCCGGTCGTCATCGCCAGATCAACATCTTGATGGGTGCTGAGATAATACTGCCGGTCAAACAGCTCCACCCGCCAGCCCAGCTGCTTGCATAGCTTCTGTACCAGTTGCAGTCCAATGCCATGCCCTTTGATTTCCAGTTGCAACTGCTGTCCGGAAAGTTCCTGAACCTTGGAATTATTCGGCAAAGGAATGCCAACCCCATTATCAGCGATCAATACTTTATTTTTTTGCAGAATGACATCAATTTCGGTGCCTTGCGAATAGTTCAGTGCATTGCGCAGAATATTGCCAAACACCATTTTGGTCATGGATGGATAGAGCTTACGCGGCTGTTCATCGAGATCTTTTTGCAGATCAATTTGCATGCCTTTGTTATGGCTAACACTGTCCAGATCCTGAACCAGATTTTCCAATAACTGCGACAGCATGCTCGGTTCCGCGGTTAATGTATTGGTGGTATTGCGTGCAATGGCTAGCAAAGTGTCAACCAATAGCTGCATATCTTCAATGGTGTTGTGCAGACGGGTGAAGGATTTGTTGTCGCCATAACGTGCCTGACACAGCTGCACATTGCCTTTTAGAATGGTCAACGGCGTACGCAGTTCATGACTGACATCCCCGGTAAACTCGCGTTCGCGCTGAATAAACTCGTTTAAGACTTGATGATATTTTTCCAGCGCCTGCTTGAGATATTCCGCTTCCAGATTAGAGTCGGTTCGGATGTTCTGAAACGGTGAAACCTGATTTTTCTGATGTTCCCAGTCAATCTGCTCCAGTGCATTCGCCAGACGGGTAATCGGTGAAAAATAGCGCCGGGCACGGCGATTCCACCACCACAGCACACTATAAAGTACAAACAGGCTGACCATTAGCGGCGCCAGACCAAACAGCCAGACCAGCTTGTTGACGTTGCTTTCGCCAAACACCAGCAGCACATGCTGTCCGTCTTTTTCGCCATAAACGGTCATGCGTTTCTTGCCATCGACAAAATGCCGGGTCACCCCTTGCTCAAGCTGCATGTGCTGAAACTGGGCGGGGGGCACATCGTTCCAGCGGTATCCATACAGGTTTTTGGTATCCGGCAATTCTGCGGCAGGATTGCGTTCCAGCCGCTGCCAGTAGTGTGACATTTCCTGTTCCAGCGCGGTTCTGAGCAAAGAACCCTTGATTACCCAAGCACTACAGGCAATCCCGATCACCACGGACAGGGCAATGAATCCAATTTGCAGCCAGTAGTAGCGGTTAAACACCTCACCCAGAGGATGATCGCGCTTGTCCCTAAACAGCCTTAACATTGATACATTCCCCGCTGGTCCATCCGATTCTCCGTTCAATTATACGGCTTTCTTTTTAAACAGAAAGTGGCCAATCACCCACTCACGTCCATGGTCATAACCGAACAGCTCGGCACAGGCCATAAAGAAAATCCGCCAGCGTTGCCACCAGATTGCCGCATCTGAGCCATAGGTCTGTTCAAACAAGGGCTGTAGCTTGGTCTGTTTACGGTCCATGTTTTCCAGCCAGGCATTTGCGGTGCGTTCATACTGCGTGCCGGCCCATTGCCAGTGCTGCTCCAGCTGTAAATGCTGCTGGAAATGCAGAAAGGTTGAGGCGGCCGGCATCAGACCGCCACTAAAAAAATAACGCGACATCCAGTCAAATTCATTTTTGACTTCAAACGGATAATGCAGGAAACGGTGACAGAAAATATGGCACCACAGCAAGCCATCCGTTTTGAGCCAGGTGCTGATATTTTCAAACAGTTTCTGGTAATTACGTACATGTTCAAACATTTCCACCGAAACCACACGGTCGAAAGAAGCGGCTTCCAGTTGCAGTACATTGACGTCGCAGGTCATCACCGTCAGGTTTTCCAGTTTTTTCAGACGGGCCTGTTCCTGAATATACTGACGCTGGGTCGAGGAATTCGATACCACGGTAATGCGGGCTTTGGGATAATGCTCGGCCATGTACAAACTGAAAGAACCCCAGCCACAGCCTATTTCCAGAATATCCTGTCCATCCTGCAGCTGTGCACGCTGGCAATAGCTGGCCAGTGCTGCTTCTTCCGCCTGATCCAGTGAGGTATGTGCCTGTTCAAACAGGCTGGCGCTGTATTTCAGACGCTTGCCCAGTACTGCCTGGAAAAATGCGGTGGGCAGTTCATAGTGCTGCTCATTGGCTTTGTCGGTCTCGATGGCAATCTCGCTGTTTTTCAGCATATGCAGCACATCCATATAGCGCTGTGCCGCCAGTGCGGGGTCGAAGCGACCTTCCTGTGCCAGACGTTTTTTACTTAAGCTGCGAATACCGGCCCGAATCACCGGATCGGGCAGTTTGCCGCTTTCGATCAGTTTTAAAGATTGTTGAATCATAAAGTCCATGTATTTACCTACTCTTTGGGTGGCCAAGGAATAAACATTGAAGTTCGTCGTTGATAGTCTTTATAGTTGTTGCCGCGATGTGTCAGCGCCTGTTGTTCACTAAAGGGAATCCCGGTGATGTAGTACAGAAACAGCCACATCAACAGCGGATACAGCCATAATTCATAAACACCTGCCGCCAGACCGAGGATTGGATAGGCAAACCAGTGCAGCCATTCAAAGAAATAGTTTGGATGGCGTGAATATTTCCACAGTCCCCGATCCAGGGTTTTGCCCTGGTTTTGCGGATCGAGCTTGAAACGGTAGAGCTGCTGGTCAGCCGTGCTTTCCCCCATTAGGGCTAGCAGCATAATCAGGGCTGCCAAGAGCACCGTGAGTTGTGTCCAGTCATTCCACTCCTGGACTGGAATGCTCAGCAGCTCAAGCATCGGATAGGAAAACAGCACCACCAGACCGGCCTGAAACATAAAAAAGGCCAGAAAACCGAGATGCTGATAATCGCCCATGGCCCGGCGCATATTGGCATAACGGGTATCTTCTGCAGTTTCATTGGCATAACGGCGCAGAAGATGCCAGGTCAGGCGTAAAAACCAGATGCCGCTAAATATGCCCAGAAATACCCGAACCAGCAGCGGTGCAGTTTCCATCACCCAGGCCGCGATGATCACGTTGAGTGCAATACTAAAGCTCCACGCCACATCGACCAGTCCGGCACGCTGGTTATAGGTCACCAGCAGCCAGCTACAGAACATGATAAAGACATTCAGCACCAGTAAATTCAGCAGCATGTCAGCCTTCCTGTTTTATCTCGGCTTAATAAGCGCTGGCTTCGAACAGCAGATGCACATCACTGATCACGCCTTCGTGGAAGCCACCTTCGCAATAACACAGATAAAAATCCCACATCCGGATAAAGCGCTCATCAAAGCCGAGTTGCAGAACCTGATCACGTTGCTCCAGAAAGCGCTGGCGCCAGCAGTGCAAGGTTTGTGCATAACTCTGGCCGATATCTTCCAGATGCTTGAGACGCAGTTTTTGCTCGGAAGCTGCTTGAGTCATCACACTGATACAGGGAATAAAACTGCCCGGGAAAATATAGCGCTTGATATAGTCAACGGTATTCAGGGCTTTGGCATAGCGGGCATCTTCAATGGTGATGGCCTGAACCAGGGCCAGACCATTCGGTTTCAGCAGCTCACGGCATTTACGGAAATAGGTCGGCAGATACTGTTCACCGACGGCCTCGATCATTTCAATCGACACCAGCTTGTCGTATTTGCCTTCCAGTAAACGGTAATCTTTCAGCTGGACAGTAACGCGATGTGACAGTCCGGCTGCGGCGATCCGGGCCACGGCTTCATCATACTGTGCCTTGGAAATGGTGATGGTGGTGACTTTACAGCCATACTGCTGCGCGGCATAAATGGCAAAACCACCCCAGCCACTGCCAATTTCGACTAAATGATCCATCGGTTTCAGCTTGAGTTTCTGGCAGATCAGCTCTTTTTTATAATCCGAAGCCTGTTCCAGACTCATACCGGACTCTTTAAACACCGCACTGGAATACATCATGCTGCAATCCAGGAACAGCTTGAAAAAGTCATTGCTCAGGTCATAATGCTCGGCAATATTTTTGCGGCTGCCATCAATCGAATTCCTGCGCGATTTGTACCAGGCCTTTAACAGCAACTGGCTGGCCTTAGCCACTGCATTCTGGTTCATCCGGTCCAGTACATCTCGGTTACGTGCCAAAATGCGGATCACATCCACCAGATCTTCACTGCTCCAGTAACCGCGGATAAAACCCTCTGCGGCTCCCAGTACGCCATTACGGAACAACAGTTCCATCAGACGGGGATCATGCACCTGAATCACCGCCTGCAGATCACTGTTTTCCCCGACGGCCCCGTTCCAGACGCCTTTAAAAATCAGCTGACCATGCTGCAATTTCAGCAAATGGCGTAATACCACCGGCAGTGTGCTTTGCTCTCCCATGAACAGTGTCTTCATCGCAATGTGTTTCCTTTTTCTTTTTTAGGATGCCGGTAAAACGGAATTTTCTTTTTCCATAAACGAAAGGCATGCAGATAAATTCCGCTGACCATCTTGAAGGGTTCAAGAACTTTCAGCACAGCATAACGATGCTGCTGTGAAGGAACTGTGATGGCCTGCAGGGAAAATTTCAAGGTGGCATCAAATTGCAGTACGCCCTGCTCAAACAGCTGCATATGAATTACGTTCTGCTGATCAGAGAAGCTGAAGCGCCAGCGGTAATCCAGTGCCATCGGCATGAACGGCGATACATGAAAAGCCTTTTTAAAATCAAACTGGTGACTCTGGTACGGCACATGTTCAGCTGCATTGTTCCGGCAGTCGTGAATGTAAACCTGACGTTCATTCCACGGCGTATTGGTAATTTCACTCAGCACAAAGAGCAACTGGTCGGTGGCATCAAAGACCAGATAAAACACCACAGAATTAAAACGAAAGCCCAATGTGCGCGGTAGGGCCAGTACCCGGATGGAAGCGGCATGCGGTAACAGATAGTTTTCCCGCTTGATTAGCAGGCGTGCGACCTTTTGCCGAATCGAGCCACATTCCATGGTCAGAAAGTCACGCTCATCCAGGGTCAGGAAATTCCAGCGCCTAGATGACCACAGCCAGGATTTTCGGGTAAAGGTCGAGAGTTGATCCGGATCAAACCATAGATAGGTCAGCTGGGTTTCAAAAGCATGGACTTTGGGCAAATAACGGCGATGCCGAATTTCGGCAGCAGCGATCGCCAATGGATAGATCTGCATCATGTGCTCCTAGGCCACCTGCTCAGTCTGCTGCAATAGCTGATCGACCACCCAGGCTGCGCTGCGCGCCCCATCTTCGTGAAAGCCCCAGCCCCAGTAGGCGCCACAGTATGAGGTGCGGTTCTGGGCATTGACTTCGGTCCAGCGTTGTTGGGCTTCAATCGCAGGCGCATCAAACACCGGATGGCGGTAATGCCGTTCTACCCAGACTTTTTTCGGATCCAGGGCAAAATTAGGATTCAGGGTGGCAAATACCTGGGTTTTACAGTTCAGGTTCTGCAGCTGGTTCATCCAGTAACTGAAGCCATAGTGCATGCCGCTGTGCTGGAACGGGGTCTGTTCGGTGGCCTGACTCGGCGTGACATGCACATGCCAGCTGGCCCACTGGCGACGGGATTTGGGCATAATACGGGTATCGGAATGCACCACCATGCGGTTATCCTGATAGCGGAACTTACCCAGTACGTCCAGTTCCTGCACTGACGGGTCTTTCAGCAGTTTCAGGCTGTCATCGGCGTGGCTGGCAAAAATCACCCAGTCAAAACGTTCACTGCCTTGTTGAGTTTCAATCAGCACATCATTGGCACTACGCGAGACATGCAAAACACCGATCTTGCGGAAGCTAATATTGGCCTGGGCCTGAATGGCACGGACGTAGCGAGCTGATCCGCCCTTGACCGTGAGCCATAAGGGCCGGTCTTTTAGCTGCAACATGCGATGATGCTGGAAAAAGCTCACCACAAATTTATACGGAATCTGTCCGGCTTGCTCCACCGGACAGGACCACAGCGCCCCGCACATCGGGTAGAGATGTTCCTGACGGAAGGCTTCTGAGTAGCCATGCCGATTCAGATACTCATCAATACTGAGCTGTGCATCAACCTGTTCCACATCTAGGTCTTTATTGGCCGCATAGAAGCGGAACAGATCCGACAACATCGCGCGAAAATCAGCATTGAGGAAGTTTTTCGGCCGCAACAGCAGCGAGAATTTTTTTGAAGGATTGTACTGCAAACCGGTGACCTGATTATTCACCGAAAAGCCCATGTCACTGCTTTGCGATAGAATCCCGAGTTCTTTCAGCATTGCACAGAACAGCGGATAGTTGTGTTCATTAAACACAATAAAGCCACTGTCTACTGCGACCTGTTCACCATCTATATTCAGCTGATGGGTATCGGTATGGCCGCCAAAGTAGTTATTCTTTTCAAAGACCGTGACCTCATGCACTTTGCTGAGTTTCCAGGCGGCATACAGACCGGAAATACCTGAACCAATAATCGCAATTTTCATGGTGATTCCTTCGATTGAATCGTGTGAGTGCCTGCCGTAGCGGATTTTTTCTGTTTTCTGAGCTGAGCAATTTTACTGGCTTCATAGACCCGTGCTGGAATTGGCTTGAGTCCCCAGACCAGCCCGAGCCAGGACATGAGTTTCAGTAGGTAATAGGTGACATCAATCTGCCACCAGTAAAAGCCTTGCCGTGTGCTGCCTGCATAATAATGGTGATTGTTGTGCCAGCCTTCGCCTAGGGTAATGATAGACAGGAATAAGTTGTTGCGGCTTTGATCTTCAGTGTCAAAATCACGGCTGCCGTAATGATGCGCCAGTGAATTGATACACAAAGTGGCATGGATCAGTAACACGGTAGAGACCACAAATCCCCAGACCAGCAATTGCAGGCCGGAAGTGCCGAGTTGCGGTAAAGCCATGGCCAGCCATTCGCCTAGCGCATAAATCCCGCCCGCAGTCAGCAGCACCACAATTAAACTGAAACGATCCAGCCAAATCAGTTCCGGATATTTCAGCCAGTCCTTGATCACTTCTTGACGTGTGGCAAAGTTATATTCATTCAGAAACCAGCCGACATGGCTGTACCAAAAACCATGCGTGGAGGAATGCGGATCTTGTAGCGTATCAGTATAGCGGTGGTGATAACGGTGATGCGCTGCCCACCATAGCGGGCCACGCTGTGCACTCATCGTGCCGAGCAATATGAAGAGGAACTGTACCGGACGCGAGGTCTGAAAAGTTTTGTGTGACAGATAGCGATGGAAAAAAGCGGTGATGGAAAACATCCGGATCAGGTAGAACAGCAACATAAAGCCAATCGCAAACCACGACACTCCCACCCAGAACACGGCGAGACAGGCTAGATGTAACAGAATAAAGGGCAAAATCCTCAGCCACTGAATCTTGCTGTTTTCAGCCGTCAGTGTTTCGGGAGTTGTGGGTGTAGACCAGCTGTCTATCCATCGCATCAGACTTTTCAACATGGACTCATCCTATTTTCAAGCGATTGTCTTTATTCTATTTGATGAGTCTAATCAGTCAGATATGAATTTTATGTGAAGTGAAATAAAAAAAGCCGAACTGTGTAGAGAGAGTGGTCAGTTCGGCAAAAGGGTAACAGATTAATGCGGCAATTTGATCAGTTTTGTCACGTCATAACCATAATGTTTTGCAGTTTCCAGATAGGATTGATAGGTGACTTCATCCAGTTGCGTTTCACGCGATAAAATCCACAGGTATTTGTTACTTGGTCCGCCGACCAGTGCCACTTTATATTCCGGGTCTACGCGTAATACCCAGTAATGACCTTTAGTAAACGGAATCCACCTTAATCCTTGTGGCAAAAAACTGACCTTCAGTTTGCTGTTACCCTGATTTTGCGGATAGGCAACACCTTCAGAGCTGATCATCTCACCATTGGCAATCTGGCAACTATTCAAGACACGCATGCTTTGATCGATATTGAGGCTATATTGCGCCGTGATATTCGAGACACACTTACGTTGAAAATACATTGGTAAATGCGCAATTTCATACCACTTTCCTGCATAGCGCTGGATATCCACCTGATCGACTGCCTGAGGGGCAGCACTTTCTGCTCGGGTCGTTGTACTTAAGCTGATGATGGCCAGTGCTGTCGCTGCAAAAACAGACTTGAATAGCATCTTCATTTTTTAGCCTTGTTGTATTTCAGGCTTAAGATAACCTAGGTGGGTGTGAACAAAGCGTGAAGATAAAATGGTGAAATTCAGTATTTGTGATTGAATAATTTAAGCTGGATTAATCTCATTGTCCGTACAATAATTCTATCAAATGGAGTGTAAAACTGTAGGCGTCCGCTGAGCCCGACTTTTTTATCTGATCAACATCACGATAGTGTTCACTTAAAATGAAGTGGACACCTATTTATGGATTTAAGGACAGTCAGATAAGGTATATACTTTATAACAACAGCTAAAATCACCTAGGAGCAGGCAAATGCCTATTAAATTTGTAATTCGATTCACTAGTATTTTAGTTTCATTATTAATTTTGGCTGCTCTTGTCAACCAGTTTTTCTTTTCAAGTCAAGTAACAACGGACGTATGGATCCTTTCATTCCCCATTATTGTGGGTATTCCGATCTTGGCATCTGTTATGTGTGCAACAGATAATGAATTAAATCAATTCCATTGATTGGTGTATTTATATGAATTGATAAAATTAGTGATCTAATCGCTGAAAAATTCATTATAAATTATAAGATGTAATGCCAGTCAGTTAAGAAATTGACTGGCATTTTCTTGGATATTTCTGTGGTTTGATCATAAACATCCGCAGTACCGCCTGTTACAAGAGAAGTTTTATCAGTCGGGGAAGCAAATGCACAGAATAGTCAACAAGGGGTTGTCTTTCGTTTAAGAATTAAATATTAAGCGATTATTGAAAAATTATAAAAATAAAAATTTGATCTTGCGGATTTTTAGATCATCTAAAATTAACATATTATAATTTAACCCGAATCTCTAATAAGAAATTAACTTGAAAGAAAGGTGGCTGAAACCATTAGGGAGCTACCATACAACCTATGCCTTCAGCCCGCTTGTTCGATTTTACATATTTCTTCTGCATGATTGATGATTTTTTCAGAAATTAGAAACAACCTATTGGCAATTTTTAAAACACAGTAACAAGCGTTTGAGAATGCAGTCTTCTCAATTGAAAGTTTCAGAAATCGTGTTCATCGCCATTTGGTATAAATGCTCTCATTCCAATAATTTCAAAGCATTTTTCTTTTCATTAAAATACCATCACAGTCAACTCTTTAGAGATTTACCCCGTTGCCAGAGGATAAGTTATCTCATCAGAGCTCATCGATTGGCACAGCATACTTTGCCTTGATGAAAAATTGTCAGAGCAGTTATTGCAAATTGCTGAATAAGTCTGTCACCTATTCTTGTTCGTAATCTACCAGTCACTCCTGTTGCTAGTAGACCACTTTAATTAAAATTAGGTATTTCACTCACTGGATATATTAATGTTAATGGATTTGATGTTAATGAAATAAAGCCAAAACGCTGATAAAACTCCATCGCTTTTTGATCCTTTGCATGTATGACAACAAAATTAACACCAATAATTTGAGCAACTTTTGAAACTTGTTTAAGAGCATGTGCTAAAAGTACTTTTCCAATTCCTCGCCCCTGAGTTGTTTGATCAACGGCAAAGCGACCTACAACCACACAAGGTAATGGATAACGAGGTAATCGTTTAGTAAGAACATCATCAACTACATCGAATCCTATAGAAGTACTCGATAGACAATAAAATCCTTTCACCTGTGTATCATCGTAATCAATAGCTACATACGTTTTACTTGTTCCTGATTTCTGATGTTGCGATGCGTATTGTTTTATGAATTTATTTAAATCATCTTGGCCACAATTAAATTTTTTTTTCTGATGATGGGCTTGTAAAACCTCAATTTTCATCCAATAAACTCATTAAATTTTTCATCTCATCATTTGCAGGGCGTGGGTTTTCAAGCATGTTCATTAACATATCACGATCAGCATTATTCACTTTTAACTCATGATTAGATTTAAGTAATTCTTTCGCTCGTTCAAATGAGGATTGGATCATAAAGGAACTCACACTGAGACCCAATAAATTCGCAGCTTGTTCAATCACATTTTTTGCATCTACTGTTGAACGAACATTGATTCGTTCTGTTGCTAAGTTAGCCATATTTTTCACCAATAAGTACATCAGTTTGATGTACAAATTATAGCAGATTAAGGTAGTGCTTCAAGATTCAAATTTGCATATTCTGTTTTGAAATATTTGAATAGAAAATTAGTGGCTTACTATGAACCAAAATGAGTGGGAGGGTTTGAATAAGAATACGCAAGTTATTTATAGATTGATTCGACTACGTTACTCGTATGCAAAAATCAGTGTATTCAAAAGCATAAATTACTAGGAGTGATTTGTAATCCGCGGTAAAAGCTCATCTGCACGGGCTATTTTTCGTGTTTTATAGATTCTCTTTTTAATTTTAAAGAAAAAGTTGTTCTTCCATATTGGAAAAAATCATAAAAATAGGATAAAAATTGTTAAAAGTTAATGAATTAATTGCAAAATCTAAAAATGGTACTGAAATTATCGTTTCTTTAATTCCCTTAAATAAAATACAGAATACACGTCAAGGTTTTAAAGAAATTGAAGTGGGTAAAAGAGTTCTGCTGGAATCTGGAATTGAGGTAGATTTAAATTTAGATGGTCGTACATTTTATACATCTTTAAATAAATTATTTAAGCTAAATCAAAAAGTTATTTAAAAAATAATATATTGCTTAATTAATTGAATAGCCGCTCTAGCATAATCTTATTAAAGGTAAACTAATGTTTAAACAAAATCTAAATGTAAAAGACCAATTCGGTATCAAATATTCTATTCAGGCTACGGTTGAGCGCCATTTTAGTGCTAGCCAGTCTTGTTCCCATGTCAAATATATTACCGTAGATGGTGAAGATATTTGATCCTAGACAAAATAATGGACACATAGTCCCTCTACAGATAACGTAATGTTAACTTTGGAGATGTACAAATGGCTAAACGCTTTAGTCCAGAATTTAAACAGCAAGCAATCGATTATGCACTTGTGAACTCACATGAATCATTAGCATCAATTGCTGTAAAACTTGGTGTCGGATATTCGACATTAGATAAATGGATTCGTATGGCTAATCCAGATGGTTCAAGTAAACGTCAACTCACCCCTGAGCAACAGAGGATCATAGATCTAGAAAAAGAAGTCAAACAGCTCAAAGAGGCAAATGACATACTAAAAAAAGTGCATGTGTACTTCCTCACCGATCAAGGCAAGAGAAGTACACGGTAATCAAAGATTTTGCAATGAAACAGGTTAAAGTCACTACGTTATGCAAATACTTTGGTGTCAGCACTTCAGGCTTTTATACATGGAAAAAACGTCAGATACGAATCACAAAGCAGTACGATGATTTAAAAGCGATGTATTGGCAGCATCATGCTCGTTTAGGTGCTCCATCCCTTGTTCATGATATGCATGATCTTGGTTATAGCATGAGTGAGCGTACTGTTGGTCGGATGCTTAAAAAGCTAGGTTTAGGCAGTAAAATAGCGCGAAAATACAAGCATACGACTGATTCAAATCATCGCTTGCCAACAGCACCGAATTTGTTGGATCGACAATTTACAGTGACTGAACCTAATAAGGTCTGGACGACTGATATTACGTATATTCGAACTAAAGAAGGTTGGTTATATTTATGCGTGATGTTAGACCTGTTTAGCCGACGTATTGTGGGTTGGCAGACAAGTACACGGATAGATCGTCAATTGGTATGTGACGCATTTAACTATGCTCTTGCTCGTCAAGGCTATCCAATAGGCATGATGATCCATTCGGATCAAGGCTCGCAGTACTGTAGTCGTGATTTTAGATTTGCATTACTCACTAACAGGGCAATCCAAAGTATGTCTCGTAGAGGCAACTGTTGGGATAATGCAGTTACTGAGAGCTTTTTCCATACGCTGAAAGGACATGTAGTACATGACAGTGTATTTTCTACGAGAAAAGAGGCAAATTCGGTCTTGTTTGAATATATTGAAGTTTACTACAATCGAATCAGAAGACATTCTGCCAATGATTGGTTAAGCCCAGAGGCTTTTGAACAGAAATATTTTAAGAATTTAGAGGGAAGTACTATCCACGATAGTGTCTAGGATCAATTCGCCCCAGCTTTGAAATGTTTTTCCAAAGTACTTCTAGCGGAAAAATTTTCAAGATTATTTAAGTCATTCCAACCCTACTTGGAATTAGGTCTCTTCATAGGGTTATATCAAATAGAGACTGCAAATTATCTATCGAATTACTTTCCACTAAAAAATTATTCAGCCAAATGTTTAGCACACTTTATTTCAAAATAGCGTGTCTGAATGGGCAAGCTGCTTGGCCAATATAGAAAATTCAGTTTTACTTTCAATCCAGCATCAATTTTTTATCTTTCTTGTTCAGCAAAAAAGAATTATTCAGATCTCTCTATTTCAAAATTTCAAAGCCATTCTTTGCTGTCATCTGCAACAGGCGTTCCATGCATCACATGCTGAATCATGGCATAAGCGATACTGCCCTTGAACGGAATTTCGGGTAACTGATCAAATTTGAAAAACTGCGCATCGCTGAGTTCATCTTCCTGGATCTGAATTTCCCCTGCGTGATATTCCGCCTTGAATGCCATCATCAGGTTGCTGGGAAACGGCCACGGCTGACTGGCCAGATATTGAATATTTTTGATCTGCAGCCCCACTTCTTCCAGTGTTTCACGGCGTACTGCCTCTTCCAAGGTTTCCCCGACTTCAACAAAGCCTGCAATCAGGCTGTACATCTGGGTTTTGTTGCGGGCATTTTTTCCCAGCAGAATTTCATCTGTACCCCGGGTAATGATGGTAATGACACAGGGATTCACCCGCGGATACTGGTTATAGCCACAGGATGGACAGACCATGGCATACTGGCTGGCGTGTTGCTGGGTGGCGTGACCGCATTTACTGCAAAAGCGGTGATTACGGCGCCATTCCAGTAACTGTACCGCACGGCTGGCCTGTTCAAACTGCGGTCTGCTCCAGACTTGCACCAGTTGTCTGATCGGAACCAGCTGATAACCTTCCGGCACTGCTTCATCTTCTTTTAGATCACGGGCAATGATCTCGCCATTTTCCGACAGGTTCAGGTCGTGCTGCAGTCTTTCTACCTGCGGCAACTGAAAATGGTCATCCACCAGTAATTGCTGCTGTCTAAAAATATACGCTTTTGAATGCATGCTCATACGATCCCCTGATTAAAAAAAATCCCATACAGAGGGGTGTATGGGACAAAACTAAGGAAGCTTACATGGAGTAACTTCTACCCAGATACTAGGCACAAGCTGCCTGAATTACAACTATAATAATTTGTATCTTTTTGATTAAAATCACATAATTTTCACACCATCTATGCATTAAGGAATAATGCGAAGCGAGTTTTATCAACTGGCTTTAGCATTATAGAGATGAACAGTCTGTTATTGCAGCAATCATGATTTCTGTGCAATGCCAGAGGATCATTTGGTCGAGTTGAATTGATACAACATGCGGGCTGATTTTTATTTTCACAAAAAATTGAACTGTCTGGCTTTACACTGCGCTATCTTTCATCGGGTCTGGAATGGCTATGCGTTTCGGTTTAATTCTGGGTGACCAGCTTCATCATCAGCTTGCTACGCTCAAAGCACTGGACCGTACCCGGGATGTGATCCTGCTGGCCGAAGTTGTTGAGGAAGCCACTTATGTCGCCCATCATCCGCAGAAGAGAGCCTAATTACATCAACTTTTGTTGTAATAGCTGCTCATGATGAGATTCTTAAAAAAGCTTGTCTCTGACAAACCCGGTACGTTTCAATTCGCTGATTTCGGATAATTCGTATTGTATTAATTTTAGAAAACCTTAACTTTAGATAGATCAATCTAATATATTATTTTTCTAATAATTTGTTAAATATCAATTATCTAATAAAGCTTTAAATCCTCTTGCTAAGCCTGTATGGTATTCTCTCAGAAAGATATTCTAGAGGATAATATGCATATTTTTTCTGTAAAAGATTTAGATCGGTTAATAGATGAAAATCTCAAAGAAAATAAACAATCTAATAAATTATTAATTGGGTATAAGTTATTTCATGAACTCATGAATGACTCAAAATTTTATACAGAAGTTACAGAATCCGCTCTTAGCTCTACTAAAAGAGAATATAAAGGTTTAAAGCTAAAAATAACTACAGATGAATATCAACTTCACTTTGAATAGATCTCACATGGAGAACTAAAAGCTATGGAAAGAATGGTTATTGCTTTTATACTTGTGATTGTTCTAGTTTTACTGATCATTTTTTATTTCAAAAAATAAAAAATATAGTTTCAGCAATTGAGAATCGTGATAATGATTTGAAGATTTCAAGCATCAAAAAATATGTTGAAGCGATGGGTGGAAAGCTTCGTATTGATGTTGAGTTTCCGACAGAAAAACACATAGGTTTCAATGTTTAACATTGAAAATGGGAAGATTATTTCCACAGCCCATACGAAAATGGTTATTTAACAAAATTGGCTATAGGATAGCTCTTTTTGAGACCTGAAGCAGGAAATTTTGCGTATTTTCCACAATCAATGTGGCCATCTGTGTCCAGCGAGAATGTTGAGCCTGTACGCATGCCGACCTTATATTTCTCGTTAATTTTCTTGCGGTAGTGAGTGTTGAAGAAAATATGGTCTGAAGCGTTCATGAACTTGGTTAGTTTTTCAGATTCAGTAGGATACTTTTCCTTGTAGCGAATATGACAGTTCAGGATCTCGGAAAACATGACCTTTTCCTGATCATAGCTCTGCGCTGAATAAAGCTGAGTATTGAGAGCATAATGATTCATAGCAAAAGCTTTCATTTCCGGTTGAATAAATGTCTGATTGATATAGTGCTCCACATCATCCCGAACATTATTCTTATTTTTATCCTCACCAAGATACGAGTCAGTTTTATCCAAATTAATGCCCAGACGATCTGGGAATACGATTTTATAACCATAGTACCCAACAACTACAGGCAATGCCACAAACCCCAGGATCATAGAACTTAAATTTTTGACCGGACTTATTGGAGTCCCTTGAGATTGAACGGATGGTGGCAGTTTTTGGGGAGATTCTGCATATGCAACAGATGACATCAATACCAGTATTAGAGGAATTATTAGTAACATGATCATATGTCTAATGATAGCTTTAAACCACTATACCAATTTTCCTCAGCAGGGCTTGATTATCTTAGGGTTAATATTGTGGAATCACTAGATGAACACGAAATATTGGCATTAAAAGTTTAGAATTTTCTTTATGAGATATCAGAAATATGAAACCGAATTAAAACTATCCACTGCTTGCGCCCTTTTACTTGGCGCAAAAAATGGCAACGCTGCTGGGAGGAAGTACGATACTGTTCTGAACGATGTAAACGTGAGCCCAGACGGCGGTCAAAATCAAACGCTTAGAAACGCTTGTATTGCCGTGAACAATAGGCCCGTATCACATCGGGTGAACGCAGCTGCAGATGCTTGGTTTTTCGACCGGTCACACGTTCACGCCACATTTTAAAGCTACTGGGTTTCATATTTTGCCGCATCAAGCGGATCACCGCAGCTTCATTCAAACCAAATTCACGTTGAATGGCTTCAAATGGGGTTCGGTCTTCCCAAGCCATTTCAATAATCCGCGATAGGTCCGCTCCCACATATTCAATTACTCGACGCACCACAGGCCCCTGATTGTTTTCATTCTTTAAATAAAATTTGAGAGATAAGATTTAAATTTATCTCTCTGCGTGTCTTGGTCCGATGAAACTGGCCAAATTCATCCTAATCGTAAAAAACTGGAGATGAATATTTTGTGATTTTTTAGGGATTCTATTTTCTTTTAGTCCTGTACGGCTGGTGAGGTCAAGATGTGCTCTAAGTACCTACTACCAAAGCCTATGCTCCGGGTTGTTGTTAATGATATCCCCTCTATCAGACGGTATGCTGATGCTAAAAACACCTTGGGGAAATTGTGCTCGAAATTATTGCTCAGCTCTGTGGCGGGATGGGTTTATTCTTGATTGGCATGATTTGAATGACCGACAGCCTAAAGAGATGGCTGGTGAAACCTTAAGGATATGGTTGACCAAATTTACCGGAACACCGTTGAAATCACTATGTTCTGGTATTGGTCTGACCTTGATTGTCCAGTCCTCTACAGCCACCACACTTGCGACTATCGGTTTTGTCGGAGCTGGAGTATTGAGTTTTACCCAAGCGATTGGAGTGATTATTGGCGCCAATATCGGAACAAGCAGTACCTGGTTGGATGGTGGCTTTGCTGGGGGTGAAGTTTTCTATCGCCACTTTTGCCTTACCCATGATTGCTGTAGGCGCGTTGCTCAAATTGTTAACGCGTGGTCGGTTGGCATTATTCGGTTTTGTGCTTGCAGGTTTTGGCCTGATTTTCTTTGGAATTGAGCAATTACAGTTTTCGATGTCAGGTCTTGCTCAACAAGTCGATTTGTCTATTTTTCACTATCATTCATTTGGGCAGAAGCTGTTTCTGGTCTGGATCGGACTGATCATGACGGTGTTGCTGCAGTTTTTCAGTGCCGCGATTATGGCGACTTTAGCTGCTGTGGTGCCAGACTATCAACAAGATAAACAGCGCTTGACCTCTTTATTACACATGATGGTTTATATTCGGGTTCTGCGTAGTGATTTGGAAGGTGTTCCCTATGCACGGGCTATTCGGACCCAACCACAGATTTATCAAGTGGCTTTAGATTTTTTAAATATTCTAGAGCATTATGTCAGCCGTCCGGATTTTTTAGAAAATTCTGAAAAGATTGAAAATTTCAAGCAGGAACTGGCCAATCTCAAACAGTGGAGTGATGAGCATCGTGCAGCCTTACGTGAGGAAGTGATGCATATGCCACCTTGAACCGGTTGAGTGTAGCCAGAAGCTTAAAACTGCTGGCGGCAAAACGCTGGCTGGACCGATTAATCGCCGATACCAAAAGATTATCCAAGGTGCTGGCCGAACGTTAACATCGAGAGCCGCCCTCTGCTTTTAACAGTTCCCAGACTTTATATTGCCGGTATCGAGAAGCACTTTTCTGCCCAATCCGTTTGAGCTGCATAATGCCGATCAGCTAGATCTCTTTTGCCTGATATTCTGGGCTTTTTACAAGATCGAAGCTTTACTCATAAGCTGCCGGAGCTCTGTGTAAGATTTTACACCTGGCTTCAACCAGGTACAGTACTTTATTTGCATGCCCCGAGTCAGTCATAGACCGGCTGACTCGGACCAATAAAATCAGCTTATTCTTTATAGGTCTGGGTACTGTATTGCTCAACAGCTAAACGTTTCAGCACTTTTTCATTTTTTGCATAATTCAAGAAGGCTTCAGCATAATCCAGTCCTACCTCTACACGACGTTCGCCGGTGATATTTTTAAAACTGCTATAAAAATCCTGACCATCTGCCAGAAAATTAATGGTAATCACTTGATAGGTCTGGTCTGGATTTAAAGCTTCATAGAGTCCTTGTGCATTACGAACTTTTAAGTTGGATATACGTTGACCTTTGGTTTTGGATAAATCCACATCCCACTGCAGTCCACCCGCATATGGATAACTGCCAGTATTATTATTTACGACAGCATCCATTGCATCTTCAAGTACATTTTTAATTTCTAGCCCAGTCGCTTTCAACTGCACTAATGTGTTTTTAAATGGCAATACCGTATAAATTTTCTCTACAGAAATATCACCTTGGGGGAGATCTACCCTGACACCCCCGCCATTTTGGATCGAAATATCGGCATTAAAATACTTTTTGCCTTGTTGTAAAAATGCTTCAGCCACAAGTTGCTGCACATCTCCACCATGCTGATTGGTAAAATCTGATTTATTACAGATATCTCCTAAACTGGAATGTGAGATATCTTTTGTCGTTCCTGGTACACGACGCAGGCATAGATTTTCCTGGGCAGTAGCAACGATTTCTTTACCCAATAAATTTTTAGCCACTTTATAAGGCTCAAGGATATCTAAAGCGGCAGCATCAGGCTGAACGATACGCAAGCTATGACTGCTTTCAATATCTTTTTTAATCGCATCCAATTCAGTAGCACTCAAGGCTGGAGCATCTTTAGCGCTGCGCTTAAAATCATCTCCAATCAATACATTGGCTTTGCCGGTACATGCCTCAACTTTTCCGTTGGCATCAAAATTTACTTTTAACTGGCCAACCATATAGGCATATTGCCAGGCTTGTACCACACAAACCGGATCACCCTCTTTATTTTTTAGGGTCGTTGGGTAGTCCCCTTCCGGGCTGAGACCATAGTTTTTCAGCTTGGCATCGGCCAGCAGGGTATGCGAATCACCGCCCACAATAACGTCAACACCAGACAATTGTGCAGCCAGTGCTTTATCCATGCCGTAGCCTAAATGAGACTGTACAATAATTTTATTAATGCCTTGCTGTTTGAGCTGATCAATATAGTTTTGTGCAGTGGTTAATTCATCTTTAAAAATGGTATCTGCATTGGGACGAGAGGCATTTTTGGTTTTATCGGCAATTGTTAAACCGATGAATGCAATTTTCTGTCCTTCTTTGTCCATAATGGTATAGGGTTTCACCAGATCAGTTTGATAGAGTGCAGAGGTTTTTCCAAACTCGACATTGGCACTTAAAACTTGTGTTTTATTTTTACAGCGACCTTTATTATTCAGGAAACCAATAAATTTTTTTAAGCCTGCATCGGTATTATCAAATTCATGATTGCCTAGCGTTAATGTATCGAAACATACCGTATTCATGAGATCTGCTTCTGCTTCACCTTCTTTTAAAGTAAAGTACAGATCGCCAGTAATCGCATCCCCTGAATGAATTTTTATCGGGTTTTTCTCCGTGCTGGCGAGGCTATTCATCAATGCCGCAACTCGTGCAAAACCCCCATTTGAAACCTGGATTGACTCGCGATTACCTGCAGAGGTTTCCAGCAGTAATTTGGTACTTTCTTCATCCAAATGTGAATGGCTGTCGTTAATATGCAATACATTGACTTCCAGCGGTTGTGATTGAATGATCGGTGTTATATTCGTATTGTCTTTACTATTATTACACCCAACTAAAAATATACTGGAAACCAATAAACTACATGTGATACCTGAATATTGAATGCTTCTGTTTTTAAAGGCCACGGCCATCCCCATTTGACTATAATTTAATCACCTATCATGTGGGACTATTGTTTAAAATTCATGAATTTAGCTATTTTCCCCAGAATAAAATAAGGAGAAATTTTATATTTCTCCTTATCGATTAAATCAACACAAAAATTCTAAAGATCCTAGCATAGAGCTATTATCGCCACCTATCATTTAAGATTGTTTGGATGTGCTCAGCAATGCACCCATCCGCTGTATGTCTTCAGTTTTTAAATTGATACTTTATTCAATCAACTCAATTCCTTACCAATCCATCCAATTAGCCTGATGGAAGTCCCCACTTATTTTTAAGTGGGGACTTAGTCCATGATCATAAAGCTTTAGCCGCGATTCCTGTTGCCAAAAAGTGACCCACATACAGCACCCAGTTCAAAATCAGTTAGGGACATGTAGGTTTGAAATCTTTATGCAACAAAGCTTCTCGTAATCAGAAATAATGTTTAAGGCCGCTCAACTGCTAATGCAACGCCCATTCCACCACCAATACATAAGGTCGCTAGTCCTTTTTTCTTGTCACCGCGTTGCATTTCATGTAACAGCGTGACCAGAATTCGACAACCTGAAGCTCCAATCGGATGGCCTAAGGCAATGGCTCCACCGTTGACATTGACCTTGTCCATATTCAGGCCCAGTTCTTTCGCCACCCCTAAAGCTTGTGCGGCAAAGGCTTCATTGGCTTCAACCAGATCAACCTCGTCCAAAGACCAGCTTGCTTTTTCTAGCGTCTTTCTCACAGCATTTACTGGACCGAGTCCCATCACTTCAGGCTCAATACCAGACATGCTATAGGCTTTAATTTTCGCTAGTGGCTGTAAACCGAGCTCTGCTGCTTTATCGGCACTCATCACCAATACGGCTGCTGCACCATCATTAATCCCCGATGCATTACCTGCAGTCACTGTCCCATCCTTTTTAAAGGCTGGGCGCAGCTTGGCGAGACTCTGTTCATTCGTTTCGGCCTTGATATATTCATCACGGTCAAAAACTAACGGATCACCTTTACGTTGTGGCACTTGAACCGGCACAATTTCCGCATCAAATTTCCCTTCTACCTGTGCTTTGACTGCATGCTGCTGAGACGAGAGTGCCAAAGCATCCTGATCTTCACGGCTAATCGACAGTTTTTCCACAATATTTTCAGCGGTCATTCCCATGTGATACTGGTTATACACATCGGTCAGACCATCATAGACCATGCTATCCACCAATTGCGCATTACCCATCTTCTGTCCGTTACGCATATGGATAATATGGGCACTTTGTGACATCGACTCCTGACCACCTGCCACGACAATATCGGCTTCACCAGTGGCAATGGCCTGTGCTGCCAAATGAACAGCGCGCAGTCCCGAACCACATACCACATTCAAGGTTGAAGCGGGTACTGAAACAGGAATACCCGCAGCAATTGCCGCCTGTCGTGCCGGATTCTGTCCCACACCTGCAGTCAATACATTCCCCATAATGACCTGATCTACCTGTTCTGGCTTCACTCCGGCAGCGTCTAATACCGCACCAATCACCACCTTTCCTAACTGCGGTGCACTGACACTGGCCAGGCCACCCAAAAAACTTCCAATCGCAGTACGTTTTGCAGCAACAATCACAACTTCTTTCATTTTAATTTCCTGTTTTTTTAACTTACTTATTGCTTAATACTCCTGCCCCCATACGATTGGCCGGCAGTGAGAATGCCTAAATACTAAAATAAACTGACCTGTACATAACTACCTGGTGCTGCTTCCTTGGCAGGATAAGTTGCACTACCTATCGTACGCGCTGGAACCTGATCGCCGGTATAAGGTGCGATCCATTCCTGCCAGCGTAACCACCAGGATTCTGGATGGAACTGGGCATCTGCCAGCCACTGTTTCGGGTTTTCATAGGGGGTATTATTGGTATAACAGCCATATTTGTTACGGTTTGGCGGATTGACGATTCCTGCCACATGTCCAGATTCACCGAGTACCAGTGTGGTTTCCCCACCCAGATAGGTAGAACCTTTAAAGCACGCATCCCACAGTGCAATATGATCTTCCTGGGTCGAGATAAAAAAGTTCGGTGTTTTTACTTTCGACAAGTTTAAACCTACACCATTGACCTTGATCTTATTCGGCTGAATCAGTTCATTATTCAAATACAGATTTCGCACCAGAAAATTGTGCACATGTGCGGCAATGTTGGTGCCATCACTATTCCAGTACAAAATATCAAAGTCGGATGGATGATTGCCCTTCAGGTAATTTTCAATGTAATAGTTCCAGTACAGGGTATTTTCACGTAACAGACTAAATGTCACCGCCAACATACGGCCATCAAAATAGCCCACCTGTTGATTCAAAGTTTCAATAGCTTGAATGACCGGCTCATTAATAAAGGCACCCAAACTGCCTGGGTTGTCAAAGTCCAACAGTGTTGCCAGATAGGTTGCACTCTTGACGTGATTTTTCAGGCGTTTCGCCACATAGTACGCCTGCGTCGCAGCAAGCACCGCTCCACCCATACAATAGCCAATTGCATTGACCTCTTTTTCTCCGGTCATTTCCTCAATGACACGTATCGCCTCAACCGTACCGGAGGTAATCAGGTCATCAAAGCGCATGTCCTTTTGTTCAGCCCCCGGATTACGCCAGGACATTAAAAATACCGTGTGCCCTTGCTGACGTAACCAGTTCACAAAAGAATTCTGCTCACGCAAATCCAGAATATAATATTTGTTTATAAAAGGCGGGATGAGCAGAATAGGCGTCTGATATGCAGTTTCAGTTGCCGCTTCATACTGTAACAATTGAAAAACCGGATTTTCAAAGACCACCGCACCCGGCGTATAGGCCAGATCTTTTCCCAAACGGAACGAGTCATTATCGACCATGCGTACGGACAGATATTTACTGCTGTTCATGATATCGTCATGGAAAATTTCCATGCCACGCACCAGATTTTGCCCGTGTTCCTGTACCGTCTGATGAATCACTTCCGGATTGGTCCACAAAAAATTGCCGGGTGAAAAGGCATTCACCATTTGGCGGGTGAAAAAGTGGATACGGTGACGGACTTTATCCGGGATACCTTCAACTTCGTCGAGCATTTCTTGCACCAATTGACTGAAATGCAAATAGGACTGGGTCAAGAGATCATAATTTGGTTCTTGCCAAAGTGAATCTTTGAACCGGCGATCACCCTGCTCAGGTTTCACTAGCGGTTGGATATCCTTGTTGACACTGCGCAGCATGATATTTTGGTAAATCTGCATCTGACCGATCCACCATTTGCTCTGCATCTCGATCAAGCGTGCCGGATTTTTGGTTAGTGCCTGAAAGAACAGGTTCATATCTTCACTGTTGACTTTACTCAATGCATCATTGAGTGGATTATCGCCATAGTGAAATTCTTGTACTTTCTTCCAGATTTCTTCATGTACATCGAAAAAACGCTGGACGTTCTGATTAAACTGAAAAAGATTCTGCTGCATTGCACCACTCCGCATACTGGGTCATTCCTCACTTTCGATCAGGAATGGGATAGAAAGCGGGGAAGTGATCTCCACTTCCCCGCTCGCTAGTCTTCAATCTTCATTAAGGTTGCTAACCGTTATTTATTGTTCGGCATCGATTCGCTAACTAACTTGTCAAACTCGGCTTTAAATTCAGTTGCCAAGCTTGCCAGTTTTTGGCCATCGTCAATCATTTGCTGGCTAAGTTTGGTCATGGTTTCTACTTGCTTCATGCCACAATTGATCATACTTTGCATGTCTTTGACTTCACTGTTGGCAAATACTTGCGACAATGTAATATCGGCATAATGACGTGCAGCATTGAGTTGTAAATTGGTCAGATCCGCAAAGTTTTTCGCCACCAGACTGTTAAATTTTGCATAAGGTTCAAACATATTTTTGTACTGAGCATTCATGTTTGAAAAGATATCACCGTATAGCATGTTGTATTACTCCATTGATTTATAGTACTTAAAATTTAGTTATTGTTTAAAAAATAAATGAAAAAACTGGCTCAGTGAGCACAGGACTTATTGCATGTATAAACCGCCATTGATCGATAAGGTTTCACCAGTAATATAGGTGCCATACTCACCGACTAGATACATGACTGCCGCTGCAATTTCTTCAGGCTGAGCAAGACGCTGCAAAGGAATCTGGTCTTCAATACTTTTTACGACCTCTTCCCGCATGGCAGTAACCATCGGTGTCGCAGTATAGCCCGGTGCCACGACATTCACGCAAACATTGGAACGTGCACCTTCCTGGGCCAAGGCCTTGGCAAAACCGATCATGCCCGCTTTTGCGGCTGAATAATTAGCTTGACCAAACTGTCCTTTCAGACCATTGACCGAACTAATATTGACAATCCGTCCCTGCTTTTGCTCCAGCATTTTATTAAAGACTGGATGGGTCACGGTAAATAGCGTCTTTAAATTGGTATCGAGTACCTGTGACCATTGTTCGAATGACATTTTCTTAAATGTTGCATCGCGCGTGATGCCGGCATTATTCACCAACACATCTACGCGACCTTCAGCCTTTATCGCATTCTGGATCGCGGTCGTTGCATCAGCATGATTGGTTAAATCCGTTAAGACAAAACGAACGTCTTCCTGTTGGAAACCCTCATTTTTTAGCCACTGCTTTTCCCGGTCTTCCTCACGTGGGACCACCGTTGCAATAACTTTATAATTAGCCTTCACCAGCTGACGACAAATCTCACTACCAATACCACCTAGTGCTCCTGTCACAAATGCGACTTTTCTTTCGGACATATCTTTACCTTTAGCAAATCGAAAAAATGGTTGCGTGGATCCACAAAGATTCCTGAGAATCTGGACTTAAATTAACCTTTTCTATGTTAAAGCTCGATTACAGGCGACTGATTTTTTTATAAGCAAATGTAACTAACGATATGTTTGAGTAACCGCAAAAAGAAAAACAAAATAAATAGTGCAATAAAACCACTAAAAAGTATAAATAACATACACTTAAATGATAAATAAGATGCAATTTCACAAATCTGTAATTTAATATCCGCAGAATATTGAATTGCATAGAATTCCATTCTAACCTTTTATTAATACATTAATTTTCTTTTTAATTTACTGAAAATCAATTGGTCTCATCTAAAGGTTTTAGGAATGTTTATTCAATTGATTTGAACCTTGTTATCTCGCTATAGAGCCATAAATGACTGCTTTGAATATGCCTTCAAATTCTTCCATACATACTTTAAAAACTTATATTAATAGAGATCTTTCCTTACTTGAGTTTCATAAACGAGTATTGGCTCAGGCTAAAGATACTGAATACCCTTTACTCGAGCGTCTAAATTTTTTAATTATTTTTTCGCGAAATTTAGATGAATTTTTTGAAGTACGTGTCGCGAGTTTGATACAGCAATTTGAGCTGTCAAGCCATAGTAAGACCAGTCCAGATAATTTATTCATCTCAGAAATACTGACGACGATTTCTAAGCTTGCACATGAGGCAGTCGAGGAACAATATAAAATTCTGAATTATAATATCTTGCCGCAACTGCAAGGTAATGGAGTCAATTTTATTCAGCATGGTGATATCCTTCAAAAACATAAAGCATGGATTAAAGATTATTTTCATCATGAAGTTCAACCTGTTGTAACCCCCATCAGTTTAGACCCCGCACACCCTTTTCCTCGTTTAGCCAATAAAAGCTTAAACTTTATTGTCACTTTGGAAGGCAACGATGCCTTTGGACGAAAAATTGATTTAGCAATTGTTCCTGCACCTCGATCATTGCCAAGATTAGTTAAATTGCCCACACATGTTTCTGGTGAGGCTGAGCATTACATTTTACTTTCCGCGATCATTCAGCAACATATTCATGAATTATTTCCAGGGGTGACCACCACGGGGTGTTATCAATTCCGGGTAACGCGAAATGCCGACCTCACCGTATCAGAGGATGTAGAAGATTTAGCAATTGCTTTAAAGGGGGAACTCTCATCCCGGCGGTTTGGTCGTGCTGTCAGACTTGAAGTGAATAAAGCTTGTCCTGAAACAATTACTGATTATTTACTTGAACAATTTGATCTTGATCAAGACCAGCTCTATCTGGTGAATGGCCCTGTTAACCTGGCACGCTTTATATCGAACTTTAATTTACCAGAGTTACGTTTTCCTCCCTATGTACAAAAATTACCGAAAGTGTTGTATGGCAAAAAATCCATCTTTGATGTATTAAAAACCGAAGACGTTTTATTACACCACCCTTTTCACTCTTTTGCTCCGGTCATTAAGTTGCTGAAAGAGGCAGCCCGTGATCCACATGTATTGGCCATAAAACAAACCCTTTATCGCAGCGGTGTAGACTCTGAAATCGTGCAGGTCCTTGCTGAAGCGGCACGGAATGGCAAGGAAGTTACTGCCGTAATTGAATTGCGTGCACGCTTTGATGAAGAGTCAAATATCGAAGTTGCCAATCTATTACAAGAAGCTGGCGCGGTTGTTGTATATGGGATTGTCGGCTATAAAACCCACGCCAAAATGATCCTGATTGTGCGTCGTGAAATAGACAAAATTAAACGTTATGTCCATTTAGGCACAGGCAACTATCATGCGACCAATGCCAAAATCTATACCGATTATGGCTTACTCACCAGTGATGCTGATATTTGTGAAGATGTACATAAAATCTTTCAAGAATTAACCGGTATGGGAAAAACCATAAAACTGGAAAAACTTTTTCACGCGCCATTTACCCTGCATTCACAATTGCTTGAACTCATACAGCAGGAAATTAAAAATAGTAAAGCAGGAAAAAAAGCGCAAATTATTATTAAGGTAAATGCATTAACTGAACCTCAACTGATTCATGAACTTTATCAAGCATCACAAGCGGGTGTACAGATCGATTTAATCGTTCGTTCAATTTGTTGCTTACGACCCCAAGTTGCAGGGCTCTCCGACAATATTCGTGTACGTTCAATCGTCGGACGTTATTTGGAACATACCAGAGTGTATTATTTTTATAATGATGGTGACAGCAAACTGTATTGCGCCAGTGCGGATTGGATGGGACGTAATTTGTTTTCTCGCATCGAAACCTGTTTCCCGATCGAGAATAAAAAAATTCGCAAACAAATTCTTGAAGAAGGATTGAATAATTATCTCAAAGATAATCGGCGTGCATGGGAATTACAAGCCGATGGAACCTGGATACAATGTCAGCCTGATAATGGACAGGCACTCTACATTGCCCAGCAACAATTAATGAATCAGATTTTTTAACGATAATTTGCAAGTTATTGTATAAATGACAATCACTTGCAATGATTTAAATTTATTTTAACCAGATTGTAACAATCCAATCCTAAAGTAAAACTCAAGAGGGAATGAGTCAACTACATGAATGATATTAGTGTTAAAAAGATCAACAAATTGATTGAACAGTTTGAACAAGCAGGCAATAAAACACAAGCTCTTGAAATAGGCTATAAAACGTATGCCATGCTTATGTCTGATCAGAAATTTGCAGATAAAGTGACCAAATCAGCAGAAAATGCCGAAGAGCGACTTTATAAAAAAATAAAAATCAAACTTATTCCTGAGAAACATCATTTTAAAATAAAGTAAGAAGTACAAAATCTTTAATAAACTTGTAAATTATTTTATGTAATTGCTCTAGATCAATTGTCAGATATAACCTGACAGATCCTATTAAAATAGAACACTGTCAGGATCGGCTTTGAGCAAGTACATACTTCAAATACCACATGTGTGCTGATTTTAGCTGAATGATCAGGTATAGATGCGCTTTCTTACAGAGTTGTATCGTATGAGTGGTGTACTCCCTGCGCTCAAGTTGCTGTCGAAGCACGATTTTCTAACTGGCTCACGGCATCATCGACACTTTGTGCATCATAACTAGAGCGGGGGAATAAAGGACTATTTACATACAATAAAGTTTCTGCGACTGAACGGCGTACGCGTGCCAATTTCAGCTCAATCCCCTCCTCTTGCAAATGCTCAGCCAGCAATAACAATGCTTCGATACTGGTACTATCCAGGCTTGGACATTCTTCAAGATTTAAAATCACATGCTGATAATTTTGCCCAGAAACCTTCTTTAGAATCGCATGACAGATTTTTTCTGCATTGGCAAAAAACAGGGGATGATCAGGTCGTGCAATTAAAATAGCATCAGGTGCTACAGCTTCAGGAAAACGGTTGATATCAACAAAATCATGCCCGCCATTGAGACGTCCAAGCCAGGCAATTCGAGGAACAGAGTAGCTTTTCAATAACATTAAAATGCTCACCAGCACCGCGATCAGTAACCCATTGAGCACACCAAAAATAATCACTGCCCAAATTGCAACAATCGCCAGCAAGCGATCTTTATGCCAGATAAAATACTGTTTAAATGGTGCAAAACGGATATGCCCACTGACCGCATACATCACAATACTTGCCAAAACGGGTTCAGGAATATTGGCAATATACTGGCGAAAAAACAGCAGAAAAATCACTACGGCCAGCGCTGCCACCCAGGCCGATTTTTTGCTTCTTGCTCCTGCAGACTCATTGGCTGAAGTCGCCGAATAGCCTGCACCAACCGCCATTCCCTTAAACAGTCCTGAGCAGATATTGCTCACGCCCAATGCAATCAGGTCACGATTTGGCTGGATTGCATCATGGTATTTTAGGGCCGAGGTACGAATTGAAGTATAAGATTCGGCATAAATAATCAGTGCAACTGCCAGTGAAAGTTCTACCAGTTGCAACCAGCTATTCATATCCAAATGGGGTAAGTGAACACTCGGTAAAACCAACTCAAAATGCCCAACAGAACGGATTCCCCAGGCCTGAGTATATCCCATCACATTGAAACTAATGCCTAAAATAATCAGCAACAAGGCCACTGGAATAGTTCTATAGCGCTGGGTTAATTGCAAAGTGAAAAAGGTACACAGTCCCATGATCAAAGCATGCCAGTTCCAGTTCGAATAGGCTTGTAGCATGTCCCACAACTGACGGAAAAAATCACTATGCTCAGGATGTACCTGTAATACTAAAGGAAGTTGTTTCAGCACAATGCTGAGTGCCAGGCCAAAGGAAAAACCCTTCAGCACAGGTTTTGCAATAAAATGGGTCACATCTCCAAGCTTAAATAACCCTGCGATCACCAGTAAAATGCCTGACAGAAATACCAGCGCATAGGCCAGACCTGCGCGTTCAGGCGAAGAAAACATCACTATGGTTGCCAGACTTGAACTCATGACTGCGGCAGAAGATGAGGTCGCAGAAACAATCGCAAAACGGCTATTCCCGATCAGACCATAAAACACTAAACCCAGCACCAGTGCCACCAAACCACTTTGCGGTGGCAACCCCACCATATTGGAATAAGCGACTGCTTCAGGCAGCAGCAAACCTGCGATAGATAAACCTGCGATCACATCAAAAATCGGGAATTTTTTAGCAACGGTCATACATTTGCCAAATCTTGTACAGTCAATGAAATAATCTGGCAAGGAATGAGAGCATCTTCATCATGCAGATACACCGCACAGAGTCGGTGATAGCCATCGGCGATAATTAAATGACGCTTTCCTAAATCACGGACCAGCAACAAAGGTGAAAGTGCTTTGCTCTGCTCAATTTTGCTCAAATCACGTACCACATGAAAATTGTGCTCATCAAGCAGCGGAAGCTGTGCTGCACGAAAAATATCTTTGGCTTTAAACTGAGTGATGGTTTCGACTTGTAACTGGCTCAGCAGTTTTTCAACCTGTGAAGGAGGCAACAATAAACATAAATAAGAACTCGCAGCAGGATAATCATGCGATTCTGGCTGATCGCGCCATACAATTGAATGTTTGGGTTTTTTATTATTACTATCCATGGTTTCAGCTTTCTTACAATGCCTATAAATCATCTGACAGCATAACAAATCATTCAAATAAAAGTCTGTAAAAAAAGAGGTTTTAATTAGGACTTGATTACCCATAAAAACCAGGCATGATAATCGGCACAGCAAAAGTTGAACACGGTTATTTTTATCTCATGCGTTCTAAACAAAGTCTTTTTTTAAATTAAATGAAAGCCATCATATGATAATAAGCATCTCAGACAGAGATGCTTAGATAAATTTGATTTGAATCTAGTATTAAGAAAAGTCCAGTTCTTTTTCAAATGCTTTTAGTTCAAAACGAGCCATGGCTAAATTTGATTTAGAACGATCTAAAACAAGATAAAGAAATAAATTTTCATTGCTTTCAAGTGGGCGAATCAGGTGATATTGCTTGCCTAAAGTAATTAAAATATCTTCAATATCATCATTTAATTGAAGTGCTCTGGCTATTTTACGTTTCGCGCGTATGACTTCGGTATTGCCTGCTGCAGCAAGTTCTAAATCTATGCCGGTTCCTTGAACGGCTAAAGCTAAACCACTTTCACTATCTACCAATGCTGCTGCAATAAAGCCATCCATCGCAGTTAAACTGTCTAAAATGATACGAGCCATATTAATTTCTACCTTAAATTAAGGGTTTCCCCGGAAAAATATTGATTTAAAGACCTAATTTTTTACGCAGTTTCATAAAAAAACTGCGCACTTTAATCATCTGACCTTGATCAGTTGATTCATCGCTTCTCATGAATTGCGCTTCATGAAAGTCAATCCATGAACCCATTTTGAGCATATCGGTGAGTGCAACAAAACGGATGATTTGTTGTTTGGGAATGTTTAATTGATTGATTGCAGTTTGAATCTGAGTGCCCTGAGAAAAACATGTCGCAATTTTTAGTAGATTTCGACGTTCATACCCGGGCTCAAACTTTGGCCAGATCTGCAATTTAAAATATTGATTGACATGAACCTCTGGAAGTTCGATGTTGGTAGAACAATAGGCCTTCTGCCACAACCAGCTACGTAAATCCTGAGCTTGTGTATTCTTCAGCATCTCTTGCACAAACTGATTCGTGGCATAGGTTTGATTCAGACTTTTGTCAAAACCAGTCACTGGATGATCAGAATTGACCCAGACGCGCTCAGTCATGGTATCGGCTAGAGCCAAGAACCCTTGATAATCGAATAACTGGATAAAACCGTTTCGGGCTAATAGGCATTGATCAAATACGGTCGAGATATCAACAGATTTTTCTACAGTTGTATCGGGCAGATGAAGATGATCATCCGGTTCGTAATCAAAGAATTTTTCTTGTAACCACTCACGTAAATGATCTAACTGGGTTACAGGATAAGATAAGGTGTCATCGACAATCATGCCCTGTTGTTCAGGCATTTTGATCAGACGCAGGTACTGTACATGAATCTGTGAGAGAATTTTTTGAATGCTGGATGATGCAAAAAAGGCATCATTCACCATCAGCAGGTCAATATTTTTTTCAGCGATATTGACCCAGCGTACCTGTACTTCACGAGGAACAGATAACAATATTTGACTTTTAAGCTGGTCAAGTACATTCAGGCTCACCCCGAACACAGCAATATTCAAAAATGTTTTCATTTTCTAACCGTATTAAGTCAGGTGTGACTACAATAGATAATTTAAATTCATTTAAATACAGTGAATTACATGAAATTAATCAATCACGTGTTTTCATGGAGGTAATCATCTATGCATTTATTTTGGCTAAAAATTTTGAGGTTTTCTTGACTTCATAGCGCATTTGTCCCATCAGAACATCAGATGAGCCTACTGCTACAATCAGCATTGGATAGTGGGCATGTTCTACCCCCGTTAACACGACATGACCATTCTCTGCATCGAGTGAAAGCGTCTTACAGCCGATCAAGTTGATTTCTGAAATGAAGGCAGATATCATCGCTAAGATTGAGCTACTGACCGCCGCAATTTTCCCCGTATTTTCCAGCTTTTTTTTACTAGCCAAAGCCAATTGAAAACCGTCAGAAGAACACAGCATGACAAAATCGAGGCCGCTCACGTTATTTAATAGTTCATGAATTTGCATACGACCAGTTTCAATCAATGATTGAGGAATCTGGCGCGAAAGAGGATTGATATTCACTTTGATTTCATCCTTTAAAGCATAACCATGCTGCGAGTTTCAATAGCAGCAATTAAGACTTCCACCATCAGCAGTACATCATCTTTTTGTCTGGCATCGACCGCAAATATTGGGTAACTGTAGTGGTGTAAACTCATCCAATCCCGATAAATCTTGAGGATCTGATCCTGTTGTTGATCGAGATGAGTAATCCCAATCACAATATTTTCACTATAGCCTTGAAAAGCATTGAGATAGGTTTGCAAATCTTGCAAACGCTCTGCACGTGAATGATCAATTAAAATACCGATACCAATGGCACCTTTACAGACAATAGACCACATAAAATCAAAGCGATCCTGACCGGGAGTGCCATACAGTCCGATTTTGGTATCATCTTCAAGCACGATTTCACCATAGTCGATTCCTACCGTGGTGGAATATTTGCTATGCCTATTTATGTCAGTATTCATGGCTTCGGTTTCTATGACCGGAATGTCAGAGAGCGCTTTAATGGCTGCCGATTTTCCAGCGCCCATACTCCCGCCAAAAACAATCTTGTATTGCTGTAAAATCATATAGATACTCATTTTATCAAGGCTGAATAGATTTATATAAAGTCAGTTTGGCGGTTTTTTACTTAAAGCAGCCAGAATTGAACTGCATATTTAAATCATTCGTTTGGACTGTCGCTGGAACCAAGCAATAATGATATAAAGTTGCCATAAGCCGAAATTTAAAAATTCGTCATATGTTGGGAAGTGAGCTTAGGCTTTGGAGTGTGAATAAACTGTGAATTTATTTGATATTTCACACATTAATGTGACTTTTATGTGCTAGAACACATTTAAATTATTTTTATTATCACTGATAAAAATTTCTAGTCTATAAGGCAGACCGCCCACCTTAGTCTTCTAATAGATTAATCTTGTACAGCCTGATCCTTAATCAGGCTGGCTATATAATTCCCCCACCACTGCATCATTTCAATACGTTGTACAAGATATTCAGCATGATTATAGCTTGCCCGCGTTTTATTTTTATCCGTATGTGATAGTTGCGCTTCAATCCAATTGGATTGAAATAATCCAGATTCATTTAATATTGTACTAAAAGTAGAACGTAAACCATGTGCAGATAGTTCATCTTTATCATAGCCCATTTTTCGAATGGCTATATTCAATGTATTAAAATGCAGAGGTCTATCTGGATAACGGGGACTAGAAAATACATATTTTTCACCATGAGACCAGGCTAAGGCTGATTTTATCAGAGTCATTGCTTGGTTTGACAAAGGAACCAGGAAATCCGGAATATCATGGCCTAAAATGACTTTCCGTCGGAACTGTTTGATATGCAAAGCCGGTATTTTCCAAATTTTATTATCTAAATCAAAATGATGTGGTTCACAAAGTAGAAGCTCAGCTCCACGAACTCCAGTATAAAGTTTAAATAATAAGGCTTTTTTTATGATTGGATCCGTATTTACTTGACTCAATCTGGTGATAAAATTAGGTAAATCTTCTGATTTTAAATAAGGATAATTTTTTTTAATTTTAGTTTTTATTAATATTTTATTTAATCCGTGAGCAATATTATATTCACAGTAACCCATTGCCACAGCATAATCATAAATTTGGTTTAAATAACTGTAGGCTTTTTTAACCGGTTCCTTAACATGACGTGCTTCTATATTTTTAATGATAGTCACTAAATCATAGCGTTTCACTTCATTAAATGGAATATCTCCTAAATCAGGATAAATCTCATGATTTAAACATTTTTTTGCCAACTGAATAACACCACAACGGGGTTCATCTTTAAAAGAGTTTTTTATTTTAAACTCTAACCATTCTTCGCAAATGTCTTGAAATGTTTTTATATTTTTTTTATGTACTGTTTCATTTTTATAACCATTAAATTTATATTCATCCCGGGCGGTTCTTGCCTGTTTTAATGACATGAAAGGATATTCGCCCAAATTCACTCGCGGACGCTTATTTGTACCTTCTATTGAATAACGATAACTCCAGGATTTACGTCCATTCGCTTCCACCTTCAAACTTAAGCCATCGTCATCTGTAAGAAAATAAACTTTTTCCTTGGGCTTGGACTGGCGTATCTTCGCTTCCGTAAGACTCATAAATTTAAACCCAACCACTAAAATGACACTGCAGATTTTAATTATAGCAAATTTAAGCAATTTTTATGTGATGCGTATGATACGCATCATATAAAAATGTAAGATATTATTTTTATTAGGTAAATATTATAAAAATTAGTTTTTAGTAACCAGTATAGTTACCATCACTACATACTTAAATATCCAACTGATCAAGCTTCATTTATGCAATTTTAAAAAGAGCTAATCTGGCCATCTTACAAAATTCGAAGATGACCTCTTAAAAATCCCATCTATCAAATTGTTAAAATCACGATTGCTATCTGTAGGAGGAGTTGAATAGGTAGTTATTTGAACGATTGGAGCTTTTCTATATTCATGGTAAAAGATCCTAAGTAAATCTTATTTACATAGCAATATAAAAACACGATCTTTTTAATAACAATGTATTAGGTCAGATATCAATAAGTATTCTTCCATTTATTTTTAGTTTAGTGTTATTATCTATCGCTTCTCGGAACTGTTTTTGAATCTGTTTGAGTTGCTCTATATCTGTTTTGCTGGCATTAATTGCTGCCAATTGCGTTGTTGCAATATAAATGAGTGGTGCAGCCAGAAAGAAATTTCTTAATGAGTGATGACTCATAGATGAAACGCGAACAGGTCTATTCGGTTCTAATTCAAGATAGCCTTCAGCCGCCATTTGTCTGATCAGTTCACGGACAGGAGGTCGAGATAAACCGAATTCTTCACTTAAAGTGACTTCGTCTAAAACAGCTCCTGGCGCTAATTCCATACTGATAATACGGCGCTTTAATGTTTCAGCTAAAAGTGCTTTTTTGTCCATGAACTCCCTCTCCTTGATTTCACTCTTTGTTCAAGAGTGAGAACCCTGTATACAGATTGTCTATTCTGTATTTTTTAAAATAATACAATCTGTATACAGGTGGATGAGATAATGAATCGGACAGAAAATATAATATTTCTTCATGTCTAAAACAGGGGTTGATCGGACTGATTTATCCTAATTGTCTAAACAGAATTTATAGATGTGGACTGTAGGATCACCACGCCATTTCATTACCCTGAAAATCAATAAACTGTTGTTCAGTCTTTCCAAGAAAACCTTCTATCACGCGTACAATTCCTGTGGTGCTCTCTTTAACAGTGACAGGTGCATGACTTCCCCCCATTTCAGTTTGAACCCAACCTGGATGTAAATTCAGGACACCGATTTGTGCTGGAATGGCCTCATTTTGTGCAAAACCACGGGTAATACTGTTCAGCGCAGCCTTACTGGCACGATACAACTCCATACTGCCATCATCGTTTAAAGCAATACTGCCCATACGTGAGCTCATAAATGCAATCACGCTGTTTACTTTCATTAGAGGAAGAAATTTTCTAGCAATTGTTACAGGTGCAATGCTATTGACCCAAAACAGATTCGAAATTTCATTTGGCGTACAGTGCTCAACGCGTTGATGTTCTGGTCCTGAAATACCCGCAGAAACCAAGAGTAGATCAATGGAATGCTCAGGATACTTGCTGATGATGCTATTGGCAGTTTGCTCATGGCTTAAATCTAATTCAGCCAATTCCAGTTTGTCTGGATGCTGCTGAAAGCAGTTGATTCAGATCGGCAGGCACTTGGCTTGTATCTCGAATAGTCGCGATTACACTCCAATGCTGATTAAGTAACTCACGAGCCAGTCCTAAACCAATTCCTCTTGAAGCACCTACTACAATTGCACGCTGATTTTCTTTAGTCATAAATGTACCTATTCATTATATATTTCATGGTGTAAGAATCATCTTAAAGGTGAATGTCATTCTAGGAATAATCAAGTAATTCAGCATAATTTATATCAATGACTATTACTAAGGTTAGTTAATATTTTCCAGATTCAATAACAAGCTTAATCAATCTACCTTTGATTTATCTATTATATTTTTAATTCTCACCCGAACATTCACTCAGGAAAAGTAGCCTCCAACAAACTCGATATGGTTCACTCACCGATATAGTTGGATATTTTGGTATAGACATTTCTATAGAAAAGTTAGTTTTTTTAATTTCCTATGAAAATTAAAATTAAAATTAAAAATATTATCAATTACTTAAAAATATACATACCATATTAACAAACTCTTAGATTGATGAATATTTACTAAAACTTACTGCCTATGAGTACCTATTTGACCTCACATAATATGCACAAAACATGAGAACTAAAGCATTTCGATGTTTAGGTCTATCCTGCTGCTGGGATCGGTCGATCAAAAACCGAAGCAAAAATTGCCAATCATTTCGCCAAGAAAAACAAGTTTTTTGGTTGCATGTGTATTGGAGTAAATTTTGTTGTAATACATGCAAAAGATAAAAAATTGATGGCGTTTTATCAGCGTTTGAGTTCTATTCCGTTAATATCAAATCCATAAGATTACTATTTCCAGTGAATGAAGTACCTAATCCCTGCTCAAATGGTTCACTAGGAGCAGCTAGTAAACCACGAACAAGAAAGTGGGCCAGACTTCTCCAGTAATTTACATTTACTTATAAACAGGGAAAATTTTTAAACAATCCTTTTTCTCAATTTGCTTAGGCTATTGAATCCAGAGTTCATCTTCTTGCATGATTTTTAACATTAGATTAAATAAAACCAGAACAGTCACATTTTTATTAGAGTCTTTTCTTTGAAAACTGAATTGAACTGTTCGCTCAGGTGCATTCATATTAACTGGATAATTTTGTTTATCTAAATTTAAGTCTTTTCCTAATATTGGCTCTATTCCAGCAATAAAACTTCTAATTCGTTGCTCATCGTCTTTATCTCGACATACAAAATGCAAAAAATTCTTACGCAACTTACCAAAGAGTAATAATATTTTTAGAGCATTCACCGTGATTTTTTTCAGATATATTTCTGGTTCCTTATCTTTTTGATCGTGCAAGTCAAGGAGGGTATTTAGATCATTTGAATGAGACAACTTTTTAGCCTTATTGTGAATTTCTTCAAACCAACCTTCATCTAAAATTTCACTATTAACATTTTTAACCATTAACTTATATTTTTGGGAGTGCATCCATTTATTACTCATAAATTGACATCGTTGCATCCACTCTTTAGCTTGAGTATCCCCCCTTGCACGGCTAGCACTATAATTTATCAAACGCTGATAAGGAGTTAGAGCACTTTCTTTGATATTAAATTTCTTTTCTTTTCGATTTGAAACCTCAATAGGCTGTGTTTGCTGATAATAAAAATCAAACCATTTCTGCTGTTGGATATAACGATTTAAATCAATATCTTCTGTTCTTAAATTCACTTGGCCAGAACAATATTCTAGGACTTTTTTTGAAATCATACACGGCGAATTATAAATTCGATCAACAATTAATAAATCTAGGACATGAAGATAATTTGAAGCTGTCTGTTCGATACTACTATGCCCCATCCAAGCGGCAAGCACTTGCCATTTATGTTGAATGATCTTTTCATTAGCGCGTGCTTTAACACCAAACAATAAATCCCGCATCTTTTTTGCTTTTATCCAAGAACAATCTGTGTATGTCTTGATCATTTCTTTTGAACCTAGCAAAGTTATTGCTAGATAGTTAGCAGCACTGTGACGCAAAGTATGAAAACTAAAGCCATGATGCATACCTAATATCCGATTAAACAAATCTACTGTAATTTTGCTGATACATTGATCAGTTAACACCCGATGATTAACACTAAATAGCAGGTCATCTTTTTGATTAACCAAATATTGCTCATAACGGTGCTGTATATAACGTTGTACTATTAAAAATTCATCTTCTGACAATGCAATTTTCAGTGGTATTTGGCGATTTGCACTTTGCGTCTTCAACCGGCGATATGAATTGTCTCGGATATGAAGCGTGATATTATTAAAAATTGAACTTTTCCCATCTTTAAAGAGTAACTCTGGGCAAATAATATCTTGTATTTTAAGACAACGAACTTCATTCAATCGAAGTCCAGTTCTATAACTCAGTAAATACATCAACTTTAAACAACTAAGATGATCAACCCATTCTGATGCTGTTGGTTCCTGACTTAAGCTTTCTAATTGTTCCAACAGCTTGCCAAATAGCGAAGGACTCACTAAGCGTGCATTGCAAATATGTAAATGCTTAAAACTTGAATTCTGTAACACCAATACCTCTGGTGCATCATAGTTCTCTATACAAAATTGATGAAAATCTTTGAGACGACCAAAACGGTATTCTGCAGTTTGGTGCATCTTACGAGAGGTTTTTCCTTTAACCAAATCACGTTGAACTGCTTTTTCATCACGCTCACTACTGTAGTTCAATAGCTGCCGATATAAATCTTCATAATCATCAATGGATTGTTGATTTAAATCCAATTTATTGAGCCAAATTTCAAATATAAATTCTTTACCAAACGATCCTAAGTAGCTTTCAATGGTTGATAATTGAAGCCCTCTTTTTTTTAAATGCACTAACCAGTGAATTAAGCGTAGTTGAGCATCAATTAAAGACTTTTCTTCCGTATTAGCATCACTCATCTTCTCCTCTAACACACTTCTGGTTTCTTGCCAATAACGTAGCGTTCGTTCTTCTTTATTCCTCTTTTTATCTAAGCGCTCAACTTGTTTACGTCTACTCTTCTTTTGATCAAACAACATCAACTCATACGGTATCGTTTGTAATTTGCTTTGAGCAGTCGGAACTTCAGGATGTAACTGCTCTTGTTCAAAATGAATAGGTCGGTTCTCTTGCCCAATATGATCGTGTTCATTACTCCACAGCAATCTTAATTCAGATGGCCTTAAGACCACAGTATTGATCTCTTGTTGTAGCACATTACTCAAAAAAATATCTAAACTGAGTTTTGAATTAAACTCGAGTACCATTTGCACATCATTAAATGCACGAAATCCACGGCGTTTAATTTGATATTTTAAATCTCCCAAACTTTTGTTCGGGCTCATTTTGCTCAGGCTTTCCAAAATACAATCATGTAATGTTACTTGCAGTCGATATTCTTTATGAGTCGCTTTCAATCTTTTCAAATATTGCAAGAATAACTGAGCATATGGATTTAAAAAAATATGTCTCCACTGGTATAACTTCCGCTGTTCTACGTCATTACCGTATTGGGAGTTTTCAACACGATAATGCAGTAACAATGGATTAGTGATCTTTTTGTAGCGGGAATGATATAAGCGTAAACAATTCAAATCTGTATTAAATTCAATAGCCTCCTGCAATTGCTTCTGGATGGCAATCAGATGCTGTTCGTCTGCACAGCCTGAAATATAGATCAAACTTAAGCATAAATTCCCCCATAAACTTTTAGAATCATCCCAATATTCAAGTGAATCTTTCCAATATCGTTTCAACTCATTGAGTACCTGAGCATGTAACTGCCCCTGTTTTAACCGTGACTCCGTACTTTCAATTTTTCGAGGTAGCACAATACGTTTAGTATTTGGATTTAGCTTTATCTCGTATGGTTTTGCATTTAGCTTTGTAAGGTTGAATTGCTTTCTTCTTTTATTAAATTCATTTTCAGTAAATTGCATCAGCTTGGATTGTTCAGCTCGGCTCAATTTACGACTCAAATATTCAACACCATCTTTAAGATCATGCCATTTTTCCTTGATCTGCTGATCAAGTTTTTGCTGCATATCTTGCGTCAATACTTCATGTGAAGAAGGCTGTCTATCTAGCGACTTCTTCACCAATTTCTCAATATCAACAAATAGATCGTCTAGTCGCGTTTTTATTAGTTCTTTGATTTCTTGCATACAACTATTTTCGCTCTAAGTGTTGAATTGATAAAGATTTGATATTCTCTTGAAGCTGCTGACGAACTTGTTGCACATATACATTCGGAATAACTGAAGAATGAGGATGAAACGCCTCGCGGTCGCGTTGGTCATGACCATAAAGGGCCTGAATTAAGTGAAATGCTAATGATGGTTTACCCTCTTGCTGCTCATGCATCAAAAAGTTCATGTCAAAATGACGTAACCAATTCGAATACATTTTTTTAGGAAAGACTCCTTGCATATATGTATTTACCCAGCTCCTCGATAATGGGATTAACTTAATTTTTTTACTCTGCCACTCTTTGGCAGTCATCGGAAGGCTCTCTTTACTAACTATGATCATTCCAAAAAGATCATTTATAGTAATTTTCTTCTTTACAAAGACTTGTCTAAAAAGTGAACCGTATGCTTCAATAATTTGTTCTAAAAAAGCGGTGTAATTTTGTAATGCTTTGAAGAAAAAATCAGTTAAAGGAATAAAACGACCATCCTTTCTTGCCTTGCTATTCTTTTTATCGTTTACATATAAAATTTTAAGCTCAAAGCAATAATCTTCCAAATCACCCAACAGATTTTTATTAGGCCGTCTGGCCAAGCTTAGCAAGCTAACATGCCACATCCAACATGCGTATGCATTCAGTTGATTAATGATATGTTGATCTTTTTGAACACTTTCCTGACAATGCCTATGTAAAATATCAAATTGATCTTTCACAAAATTGGGTTCGAGTGCCAATTGACTCCCTACCCTCCCTTCAGATTTCACTACAAATTGTTGCTGCAATAATTTTAGTTCAGCTGTATCTTCTGCAAATTGAGCTGAATGCGGTGTAAGTGCTTCTACTAAATAGGATAAATATGTGGTATCGAGTTGAGCTTTTGGTAGCCCTCCATAGTAGATACCAGGCATGTGATGCTGACTATCCCGCCCCGCAATCACATGAGCAAGATATTCATTATATGTTTCATAATATATGTGAAAATATAATTGTGCTTGAAGTTTTTCAGCCGTGATCGAGCCTACGAACTGATTATCAAGCCATTGCTTAAGCTTATTATTGATCTTGGCTGAAGTGATCAGCTGTGGCTTAGATACTTGTTCTATGTAGTCAAACCATGCCGCAGGTAGATGTAATTGATGCGACATCTCTTCATTCCATCGCACATGCTTTAAACTCTGAATTTTCTGCTCTGAAATTTTTAAATCTAAATTGAGTAAATATTCCCGTCGTTTTCTTGAACCATTTTGGATCAAAATTCCATCTTGAATAAGCTCGTTAAAATCCATCAGTGCTATGGGAGATAATCCAGTCAAAAGTGACAATAAACATGCTGCAGCGATTGCAGCATCACTCCAGTGCCCAGATAATTCTGTTCTCAACACATAAACAATTTGCTTCAGTACCTCTGGCGCCAAATAATGTGGATTTGTAACAAAAGGAGCATGACGGCGTTGGCGATGCCGCATTAGATGCGTCGCATTATCACTGAGGATATAGTTTAAATTTTTAGACTTTTCATCTTCTGAATAAAACTCCATTTCAGGATCTAATAGATCAACTTCACCATCTTCATCTTTGTGAAGAGAGGCATCAAAAAAACTGATCTTTGCGTTATGTCCAATATCTACTTGCTTTCCTGATCTTATTTCACGAGATATTCTGACTTCATTTTTCGTTGGCCATTGTAAAGCTTTGCCTTGTTTTGACTTACGTTGACGATGAACAACACGACCATCATCTAGCCGTTTAAATATGATCAATAGTGCCGACAAATATTCTATTACTTGTGTTTCTTGAAAATCATTAATATTAAAAAGTTGATTACGATCCTCCTTTTTCAAGTTACGTTCGTACATGACATAACGATTTAGTAGCTCACTGCATTCTTGAAATAATTCAGCATGAATAGAATCCAGAACATATCGTGATACATAGCGAAAGAGATCACAAACATGTTTTTGCTTATTCTCAGCCTTTTTTATTTTTGCAAATTCTTGATACTGCCGATATGTTAAAAAACTCGCTTGCAGAATCAAATAACGTTCAGACGACAACTCTTGAGTATTACTAGTATTCGGACATGCAAAATAACTTAAAGAAGCTAGCAAATAATACTTACCAATTTGTCTCGAGCTGGATATATAGCCATATATCTGTTGCGCCATTTTATATAGAGTACGGACTATTTCATACAAATCATCTGATAGATCAACAAATTGTGTATTCACAACATGATCACGTAACAGACAATAATCTTGTTGAAATTTTTCTGCTAAATCTAAGAATTGCTCTTGTGTTTCAATGTTTGGCATATTCATTTTCGCTTAATTTTTTATCAAATTGAATTTACAAAATTCATTTCGATCTGAACAATTTGGTAAAAGTTGATCTTTTATTGAATTCTTTGTCAGCTGAAAAAATCGAGCAAAAAATTTAGCATCTAGTGCTTTCTGGGCTTTTCTCTCAAAGCACAAATGTTGCTGTGACTTTTCGATAAACTCATCAAGATTATGTATCAACTGTAAGATTGCAACATAATTAGAATGCACACGTAAGCCAGGCTCCGTTTGCATTAGTAGCAGGATTTTTTGCCAAATTTTCACATAGATTATTTTGAACTTTGCTTGTACTACTACTTTCTGACTCTGTTTAATCTTTTTGATTTTCAGTAATTCTGAGTTGATTTTTACTATCTCAAGTTGAACATTTTTTCGGTCAAAGCAAAAAGGCAATATAAATTGCCCCATAAAAATCTCTATATTTTTTATCAAATGTTCAAATTTCAACATTTCTCTTTATAGTAAAAATGAATATTATTTCTTATATGAAATTTTATTTAATTTATCAACTCAATTTATTCAAAATTACAATTCTCAATAAAAACATGTAGTTTTCCTGTTAAATGTGATCTAATCCTTATAAATTCTTCCACTTTTTTTTAGTTTTCTGTTATTTCTTAAAGATAAACGCTCGTGAAAATCACTAAACAGCATTTATGGTCAACCACATTCATCTTGTGGCTGACCGACTTGATGTAGTATTTAAATGTTCTTAGTCAATGATTTCATATCAATCACAAAACGATATTTCACATCACTTTTGAGCATACGCTCAAAAGCTTCATTGATATTTTGCATATCAATCATCTCAACATCAGAAACAATATTGTACTCCCCACAGAAATCTAGAAGTTCCTGAGTTTCCTTGATCCCACCAATGACTGAACCTGCAATTGATTTTCTACCCAAAATCATTGGCACTGAATTGGCACTGATCTCTCCTAAATATCCCACCAGTACAATTGTTCCATTTAGAGCTAAGGTTGGAATATAAGGTTTCAAGTCATGGTCATAAGGTACGGTATCAAGAATTAAATCAAACTGGTTGGCTACTGAATTCATTTGCGATTCATCGGTAGATAAAACAACATGATGTGCACCTAACTGTTTTGCATTCTCTTCCTTATTGACAGAGCGGGTAAATAATGTCACTTCTGCTCCTAAGGCATTGGCAAGTTTAATTGCCATATGTCCCAAACCACCCAAGCCTACTACAGCCACTTTGCTGCCTTTTCCAACATTCCAGTGACGCAGTGGTGACCACGTAGTAACTCCAGCACAAAGTATCGGTGGTACCGCTTTTGTATCCAAACTTTCAGGAACTTTAAGAACAAAATTTTCACTGCAAATGATCGTTTGGGAATAACCACCATAAGTTGGTCGCTGGTCATGACGATCCACACTACCATATGTTTGAGTATTACCCTCTTCACAATACTGTTCCAAGCCTGCATGACATGCTGGACAACTCTGGCATGAATCCACCATGCAACCAATACCAACCAGATCATTCACTTTAAACTTGGTTACTTTGGATCCAACTGAGCTAACACGTCCTACAATCTCATGACCAGGTACTAAAGGATAGGAACTAAATCCCCAGTCATTTCTAGCTTGGTGTAAATCGGAATGGCAGACACCACAATATTCAATTTTAATCACCACATCATCTTCACGTGGATTTCTGCGTTCAAATTTAAAGGGTACTAAAGGGCTTTGTGACGATTGTGCGGCATATCCCAATACTTCGATGGTCATATGTTTCTCCAATATTTAAGCTGTGGCTATTTATCTTTTAAGTCGCATTCAGTGTGATTGATCCTGAAAAATTGCATTGGCTTTTTTAAAGCGTTGCCCTATTTTCAGATTTACTTTTTCAGTTAATATTTTTTCTATCTCTTCAAAATTGTGAGAAGTAATCCCTTGATTTTTCGCGATCCCAAGATGTGATTGGAGCTGACTACCTACACCTTCCATTGAGGCCAGCATACCCAATGTGGCTATTTCACGCTCTTGCCAGCTCAGTACATCCCTAGAAAAAATATCTCCAAACAAATGGGCTTTTAGATATTCATCAATCTCAGGCGAAAATTCAAATAAAGGGCCTTTGACGGGTTGACCCACCAGTTGGGTTTGATTTTCTGTTCCCTGTATTTTCGCCTGATAATCCTGAGGCAATGCCTGACTATTTCCTCCCTCTGCATCGATAATGCCTTTAACTTTACGCTGTTCAAGTAACTGCATAAAGGTAGTTAACGCATTGAGGCTACGGGGAAAACCCGCATAGGCATAACTTTGTACCAAGATCGCCTTAATTTGATTGATGGTTAAACCTTGTTCAAGCCCATGAACGAGAGCTTGATTCAACTTATCCATGTCACCTGAGGCGGCAAACGCAGCAATCGGAATAATTGCCTGTTGCTGCTGAGATAAAGAATCTTCCACTTGCTGAATCTCCTTGATTTTTACAGTAGGTGATACAATTTCTGTCGCATACCCCCTAGGTAATAAAGTTCCTACCAAAGTGATTGATAAGAATAGACCTACAAATTTCAATGATTCGCCTCTTGGTACTGCTCATCCGAAACAGGTTCCAGCCAATCCACGTTATGGCCATTTTCATCTGTGCCAGTAAGTGCCAAATGAGTCATGGCTTTTTTGCCGCTTGCACCATGCCAGTGTTTTATTCCAGGTGGACAATAGATCACATCACCTACAGCAATTTTTTCAGCAGGTTTGCCCCATTCCTGTACAATGCCCTCACCCTCCGTCACAATCAAATATTGGCCTTTTGGATGGGTATGCCAGAATGAACGGGCATTTGCATTAAAACTAACATAGGCGCTGGGCGTATTAATCCCTTCTGTCACACTGGTTATAGGCTTAATCGCAACAGAACCTGTAAAATTCTTATCAGAACCATTCATCACTTGTTGCTCACTGGCTTTTTTAACGATTTGAGATTCAATACTAGATTGTTTATCCATTGCAGGTACTCCCATTGAAATCATTAAGCTGGTCACCAAAGTGACTGTTTTAATATTCATATTTCTTTCCCAAGTTGACAGCAACTCCTGTATTAAAAGTAGGAAATCAGGCTGAAGCGTTGTTATTTCCAAGTATAGAAATCAATCTTTGAATGCGTTGTTCCATTTCTCTTTCAAATTTGCCTATTCCTCCAAATTATTGTAATTCCCTCTACAATTCTGAATTGAAATACCTAGAATAAAGAAGCAGAGATAAATAGGTAAAATCTGAATGACAAATGTATCTTCGGGCAATAACGAAGAATTGATTCAGTTAATTGATCAATACACTAAACAAAACAAGAAATTTGAAATGACCATTCCTGGGCTGACGTTATATCGTGGAGATGCTCCCACCCAGCCTAGTAGCAATATATTGGATGCCAGTTTATGTCTAATCGCCCAAGGGAAAAAACAGGTTATTCTAAGTGAGGAAATTTACACTTATGATGCCAATCATTTTCTTTTTACCGCAATCGATTTGCCTGTGATTACCCAGATTATTGAAGCCTCAGTTGAACAGCCCTATCTTGCTCTGGTACTCAGACTAGATCCTTATGTATTGGCTCAACTCATGCTTGAAGCACATATTCCTTTCAAGCATACAAATAACGGCAAAAAGGGAATGGCTGTCGGGCAAGTGAGCCCGGAACTTAATGATGCCTTTGTGCGTTTATTAAAATTACTGGACAGGCCACAAGATATTGCGATCTTGTCCCCCCTTATTATCAAAGAAATTTTCTACCGCTTACTGATGAGTCCACAAGGTGAAAGGCTTAAGCGAATTGCGGCAACAGGCACAACGGGACATCGTATTGTTAAAGCGATTGAGTGGCTAAAAATCAATTTTGCAAAGTCTTTTAGTGTTGACGAACTAGCCAGCACTATGGGTATGAGTGCTTCAAGTTTCCATCAACACTTTCGTGACATTACCTCAATGAGTCCACTGCAATATCAGAAAAGAATCAGACTGACAGAAGCCCGTCGTTTATTGGTGACCGAAAATCGAGATATATCCTCAGTCAGCTTACAAGTCGGGTATGAAAGCCTGTCACAGTTTTCCAGAGAATATAAACGCTTTTTCGGAACATCACCTTCAGTCGATTATAAAAAATTATAATTTTTAAGAATCAATTTAATTGATACTACTAAGCTAATTCGGACTGCTTACTCTTAATCTATCAATAACAAGTTTCAAAGCTGGTGACTGCTGTCTACGATGAGGATAATACAAATGAAATCCTGGGTATGCTATTGCATACTCATCCAATACTTTTATTAATTGCCCTTGTAATAAACTGTCCTGAATGAGCTCTTCAGGAATATATGCAATGCCTTCTCCAGCCAATACTGCATCAGCAATAAGCTCAGAATCATTAAAGACCCATTGCCCAGAAACTTTAATTTTAGTTTCAATGCCTTCAACCAAGAACTCCCATTGATACAATCCACCTTGAGTAGACAATCGATAGCCAATACAGTTATGTTGAATCAAATCTTGAGGTTTTTCTGGGATGCCCTTTAGCGCAAGATATTCAGGCGTCGCCACCACAACCATTCTGACATCTGAACTAATCCGAACAGCGATCATTCCTTCCGCTACCCGACTACCAAAACGAACCCCTGCATCAAAACGTTCCGCTACAATATCAACCATGCCATTATTTGCAGTTAGCTCAATATTGATATCTGGATAAAGCTGCGTTAATTGCTTTAATTTCGGTAATAGCACATAACGGATAGCATGATGACTTGCATTTATTCTTACATTTCCCGCAGGTGTATCTCTTAGTTTCGACAGTAATGATAATTCATTATCTATATGATCAAAACTCGCTCCAATCGTTTGTCTTAGCTTCTCACCAGCCTCTGTTGGAGAAACGCTACGTGTAGTCCGAGTGAGCAACAACATCCCTAAACGCTCTTCCAGTCCACGAATGGTATGGCTCAAAGCAGACTGGGAAACACCTAGCTTACCTGCTGCCTTAGTAAAACTTCCTTCACGTGTCACCATCAGAAAGGCATATAGATCATTATAGTTCTCTTTTGTAATCATATAGATCCAGTATATGGTCCAGTAATTTAAGCGTTAATATTAGAAATAATACCACTTAGAAACGTATGATTTATTAATCCTATTCATGACTCTATCCCATTTTAGCTCCTTACTCATACATTTTCGTATTTCTATAATCTGTAATGCTCCGCACAAATAATTGAAGTTAAAAATAAAAAATCTATAACTCTTAAAAACTATAAGAGATTTGAACGAGGTATCTCCCTCTCACCACGTTCATTATTAAAAGAAATATATAAGCTCTAATCCAACATTCTGCCAGTAGCAATCGTCATCACTGTAATCATATCCATTTTTGAATTTCCGACTTAATTGGATTATTTCGTTGTCAAACGTGAAACCAGAATAGAGGAAATAACCAAGATAAGTGCACTGGCTACAAAAGTCATCTGATAACCACTCTGGTCAAATAAAATTCCACCTAGTGTTGAACCTAAAGCAATTGCAAGTTGAATCACGGCCACCATTAAACCGCCGCCCGCTTCTGCATCATTGGGTAAGGTACGTGCTAACCATCCCCACCACCCCACAGGTGCTGCTGTTGCTAAGAACCCCCAAATGCAAAGTAATACAGCAACGACAATCGTCCAAGTTCCAAAAAATACGAGTGACAATGCGATAGCAGCCATCATGATAGGAATAACGACCAAAGTTGCATAAAAACGACGCTTCAAGAACGTATTAATTACGGCAGTGCCAATAAATCCCATAACCCCAATACCCAGTAAAATAAGTGACAGGGTAAAAATATCAACTCGGGTTATAGTTTCCAAAAATGGTCGAACATAGGTATAAAGAGAAAACTGCCCCATGAAAAATAAACTGATCGCTAACATACCCATCATAACGACGGGATTACGCAATAACCCCAAAATGGATGATTGCTTTTCTGTTTGACGAGAAGTAGCTGGCATTGAAGGCAAACTCAACCATTGCCAGATAAAGGCAAGTACAGCCACAGGAACTAAGCATAAAAATGCCCCACGCCAGCCAATGATTGAACCGAGATAACTGCCTAAAGGAGCAGCAATCACCATTGCCAAGGCATTACCACTGTTAAAAATTGCTAATGCTTTAGGAACTTGTGAGCTTGGCACTAATCGCATTGCCATTGCGGCTGACATAGACCAAAAACCACCAATGACTAAACCAATCAACGCCCGACCTAGCATATAAACTGTATAATTTTGTGCAAGTGCCACGATTGCACCTGAAACCGCCATAATGGCCGTTAAAACTAACAAAAGTGTTTTACGATTCATCTCTCTTGCTAAACGAGAAATCGTCAAACTTGTGATGACAGCAAAAGCGCCTGAAATTGCAATTCCCTGCCCAGCCAAACCTTCTGTAACATTAAGATCTGTTGCAATCGGCGTTAGTAAACTCACTGGCATAAACTCTGATGCAATCAAGGCAAATACGCACAGGGTCATGGCAAATATGCCACTCCAGTATGCTGGCTGCTGTTCTATCTCGGAAGATTGATATGCAGTTGTCATAGACTTACTCTATAAAAATGAGAAAGCCATAATAAAGGTGCTACACATCCTGAATAAGTACCTTTCCATGAATAGAGTTATGTATATAATTCATGAATAATCAAAGTATAAATATCGTATTTTTAGCAGTTCTTGCATTTGCACTTTAAGAGAATCAAATAATTTTTCTTTAAACACATTATTTTCAGCCATTTAAAATTTTCACCATCCAATTAATGAATATCACTCATAAGTCTATGCTGTTTTTTTAGGCTAATACTCCTCTGAAAGAATAGATAAACTCTTTTCAATCCCTAAATTTATGAATCATCTTTTTTACAGGAAGCAGGAATCATGCAATCACATATAAAGAAATTTCGTAATGCGACTCTAACAGCAACCCTTATTGCAACAATGGGCTTATTGACTTCAACTTCAATAATGGCGGCAGATATGCCTAAAGATGCAGATAACTTCTATCAAAGTAGTCAAGTTACGATTCAAAAAGTGACATTCAAAAATCAATACAACATGAATGTTGTCGGTAATTTAGTTATTCCTAAAAATTTAACTAAGAATACTAAAGCTCCTGCAATTATTATAGGCCACCCAATGGGAGCGGTGAAAGAACAAAGCTCAATGCTTTATGCACAGAAATTGGCAGAGCAAGGCTTTATCACTTTAGCAATTGATTTACCGTTCTGGGGTGAAAGTGAGGGACAACCTCGCAACTTAGTTGCACCCGAACTCTATACAGAAGCTTTTAATGCTGCGGTAGATTATTTAGGTAGTCAAACTTTTATTGATCGTAATCGTATCGGCGTATTGGGTATTTGTGGTAGTGGTAGCTTTGCGATCAGTGCAGCAAAACTAGATCCTCGTTTAAAAGCTATTGCTACTGTTGCGATGTATGATATGGGTGCTGTAACACGTAACGGGTTAAATCACTCGCAGACACTTGAGCAACGTAAGAAAATGCTAGAAACAGCAGCAGAACAACGCTACTCAGAGTTTCAAGGTAAAGGAAAACAATGGATAAACTATTTACCTAAAACAGTCGATGCCAATAGCGATCCTATCGTAAGTGAATTTCATAACTTTTATCGAACACCACGCGGAGCAGCAATTCCTAAAGGTCAAACTTTAGAGCAAACTCAAAATAGAGCTTTAACCAGCGAAGTTAGATTTGTGAACTTCTATCCATTTAATGACATAGAAACCATCTCACCACGTCCAATGCTATTTATTACTGGTGATCAGGCACATTCCAAAGAGTTCAGTGAAGAGGTCTATAAACGTGCTGGTGAACCTAAAGAGCTATATTACGTCAAGGGTGCAGGCCACGTTGATCTTTATGACCGAGTTGATTTAATTCCTTTCGATAAATTAACCGATTTCTTTACTAAAAACTTAAAGTAATTTTTTAATTTAGCCAAGTTGAACAGACTCAAATCAACTTGGCTTTTTTAACTGAAAATCTAGGTGTTTGTCAGACCATGATGAGAAAAAAATATAAAGTTTCCCTAATCCTGTTTGTATTTGGTGTAGCTATACTACTTACTGCCTGTGCGACTTTAAATCGTCCTCAATTTGGGCACTTACCCGAACAGGCACGTCTGGAACGAATCAAGCAATCTCCTCATTATGTACATGATGAATTTGCCTATCCTATTGCAACCCCAATGCTACGTGATGGAGAAAGTACCCTAAAAATCTTCTGGGATAATTTCTGGGCAGAGGAACAACAGACTGTACCCACGCAGGCTCTTCCAACTGTTAAGACTAATTTATTGGCATTAAATCCCCACCAGGACGTAGTAATCTGGCTGGGACATTCAGCCTATTATATTCAGTTGGCTGGAAAGCGTATTCTGATTGATCCTGTACTTAGTGACCATGCTGCACCTTTTTCATTTTTAGTGAAAGCATTTAAGGGAACAACGTTTTATCAAGCCAAAGATATTCCAGAGATTGACTACCTACTGATTTCTCACGATCACTATGACCATCTCGACTATGAGACTGTCACCCAACTCAAGGATAAAGTTAAGAATGTTGTTGTACCACTTGGTATCGGTTCGCATTTTGAATACTGGAGTTATCCTTTATCAAAAATCCATGAAAATGACTGGTTTAATACTCTGAGAACTGACACTGGGCTAAATATTCATACTTTACCTGCCCGTCATTATTCAGGTCGTACCTTTACCCGAAATAAAACCTTATGGGCCAGCTATGCGCTAGAAACGCCGACCCACAAAATTTATTTCGGTGGTGACAGTGGCTACGGCCCACACTTTCAGCAGATTGCATCCCAGTTGGGTGGTTTTGATCTTGTGATGCTGGATAGCGGGCAATATGATCCTCGTTGGCCACTCATTCACATGAACCCAGAAGAAGCTGTACAGGCCGCGATGGATTTAAAAGCTAAAGCCATGATGCCAATGCACGTTGGACGTTTTTCTCTTTCACCACATGCTTGGGATGAACCTTTTAAACGTGCAGTTAAAGCCAGTGAAACTGCCGACCTAACATTAGCCACTCCCAAGATTGGTCAACCGATATGGCTAAATGAACCAATAACCGAATTTCCTCATTGGTGGGAAAGCTTATCTCTAACTGGACTGTTCCCAGTCAACTTGAATCAAAAAATGTCACAGATATTATAATTATTTCGTGTATTAAATAAGCTTAAGGAATTTCACCTCATCAGTATCAAAAAGCTGAATATTATACTGATGCGAGAGCAAGGAGAAAAATAATGCTCAATCTTATGCAACCAATACACTTAAGCCAGCTGTTCACTGTAACAATGTTAATCAGTGCTTGCACGGCCGTGCAAGCTAATGCCTTTCCTACAACGCTTAGTCCTCCTAACAAGATGGTTTACCCCAGTATAGATCCCGGTTTGAGTGAAAGTCTTTATCCTAATGAAGCTGCTATGGCTGAAGAAATCTCAGACGTGATTGAAAAATCTATCCGCAAACAATATTCCGTAGGCACTGCTCTGCGTGATGCACATCCCAAAGCGCATGGCTGTGTACGAGCTGAGTTTCAGATAAGGGAAACACTTCCTAAAAACTTAGCTCAAGGAATTTTTATTCCCGGTAAAACCTATCAGGCATGGATTCGTTTCTCCAATGGATCACGTGACGCCACCCAGGCAGACATTAAAAAAGATGCTCGTGGGATGGCGATAAAAGTTTTAGGTATACCTGGAAAAAAACTTTTAGAAGACGAAGCCTCGACACAAGACTTCATCATGATTAATCATCCAGTTTTCTTTGCCAATGATCCTGATCGCTATATGGCGTTAATGCAGGATATTAACAGCGAGAACTTTTTTAGAAAATTTCATATTCCTTTTGCGCTAGGACCTAAGGGAACTTTGATCGCTTTAAACCTCAAAACTAAAATTTCAAATCCTCTACAAACACGATATTGGTCTATGGTGCCCTATCAGTTGGGATTAGGTTCTGATCGTCAAGCAGTAAAGTATTCTGCTCGCGCGTGCTCACCAATCGCAGACCCTATCCGCGATCAACCCAGTCATGATTTTCTGCGTGAGGCACTTCGAAACAGTTTGCAAAAGGATGATGCCTGTATGGAATTTCTGGTGCAAGCTCGAACATCAAACGCAATGTCAGTCGAAGATTCCATGACCGAATGGAAAGAAAGCCAAGCTCCCTTTTATCCGGTGGCAACTATCCATATTCCTAAACAGATTTTTGATACGCCAGATCAGAATAAGTTTTGTGAAGATCTTTCTTTCACACCTTGGCATGCTTTACCTGAACATAAACCGCTCGGCGTAATCAACCGATTGCGTAAGGTCATTTATGAGCGGATCAGTCAAGTCAGGCATGAGATGAATTCGGCCAAAAGACAAGAACCGCTGTAGCCTATGCTTTTTTCATCACACATCTTGTATGGTGGCTTTAATTCTAGTGACTATTCAGATGGTTGAACTTTTGAGGGAATGCTTTTATTAAGCCGTTAGTGAGAGCATCGGCCAGCTTCATCATATGTTCTTCTGCTTTAGCATACTCTGAAATACCTTCAGTATATTTACCCTGAAGTAATGAAGTGGCATAAACCAAAGTAGTATCTATATGCACTTTTAACATTTGGCGCACAACATCTTTTGACCAATTTGGATTTGCAGCTGCTAGAAAATCTGCTATTTCTTGGGCATTGGCATAAGCTATGGTAATTGCTTTATTCAAAGCGGGCTTATCATTTGCCTTTGCTGCTTTTACAACATTGACAGCAGCATTAATGTGCTCCTGCAATAACTTTGTTAATTCATCCCCTGCTTTATCACCATAAAACGGGTTTAATTGCATTCCCAATATCGGACTGGTTTTGCATTAATCTACTGGTTGTTGCTGGAAACGATGGGGAATCAGTTGCATAGGTGTAACGGCAGCATATGTCCATTCCATATGTTGAGCCCATAACATTCGCATAGCATCCTGTAATTCATTAGTTTTTGAATTACACGCTAAAGCGGTGTGTTTGATTTCGTTATGAGCAAATGTGTTGGTTGAGATCAAAGATAGACTTAGTAATGCTGTGAATAAAACAGGCTTAATAAATTCAACTAAAACCTGTTTTTTTGTTTCGATCGAAAGTCCATGTTTTTCTCCTGAACTATATTTTAACTTAATATTTATCATCAGTTTTTTTAATATAGAAGCGATATATATTATCTCCTCTATGAATACATTTTTTATGATAAATCTGACTATTAGTTAGTGTTTTTATTAGGGAAATATTGAATTGGCATACGTTGAACATCTCTCTATAGAACGACGTAAGGCAATAATATCTTTCTGTGTATTAACCTCCACAAAAACGGACGGTTAACTCGCTAATTTTAGCGATAGAAAGTGCTAAGGGGTTCACTGCTGTCCCACAATTTTTTACAAGAGGAGGCTCAAATGAGCTTCCTGTTGTTTGATGGGGATTTGGTCGGGTGAGAATAAAGCTTTTAACGTTTTTCTTTCAAATAAATTCACTTGAATTATTCTGAGTAAACGTTGAACTGTCCAGCCTTCTTTTCCTAAATGCCCGGCAAAACTCACCAGTAAATAGGCGATCATCGCAATCCAAATTTGCGTCTGAATTGCGTTCTTGCTTCGGCCTAAAAAGGCTTTTAATTTCAGATTCTGTTTAATCGCTTTAAAGAACAATTCTACTTTCCAGCGGTCTTTGTAAATTGCTGCAATGGTAGAGGCGGCTAAATGAAAGTTATTGCTGAGAAAGCTAAAGTGCTTGCCACTTTGCCGATCTATATATCCAATTCTTCTTAATACTGGTGCTTTTCTTTTTAGGGCATGTGCGCTATTCAGCTGTATGGTCTCATCTTTTAGAATCCCTTTGGACTCAAGCACGGGATGTTGCTGGATCACCTGATAAACAGCCTTGGGCATAAGACGTGTGACAAATCCAACGTTTTGAGCAATCAGATTCGCATACCATTAGTAATCGACATAGCCTTTATCAAAGACCACAAGATTGCAACATAATTAGAATGAACGCGTAGACATGGCTCAGTTCGCATCAATAACAAGATTTTCTTCCAAATTCTTACATAGATTATCTTGAACTTTGCTTGTAATACTATTTCTGACTCTGTTTAATCTTTTTAATTTTCAGTAATTCTGAGTTAATTTTTACTAACTCAAATTGAACATTTTGTCGATCAAAGCAAAAAGGCAAGATGAGTTGCCACATAAAAATCTCTATGCTTTTTATCAAAGAATCAAATTTTAACATTTTTATCGACATAAAAAATAAGCTTAACTTTATATATGAAATTTCATTTAATTCATCAACTAAATTTATTAAAAATTACAATTTTCAACAAAAACATAGAGTTTTCTTATGAATGTTGATCTAAATTTTATAAATTATTCCACTTTTTTTTAGTTTTCTGTTATTTGATTTTATTATTTCAATAATTTTTTAATAACGCGGTTCTATCTCAGCAAGCATAAGATGGAGATGATGCGTCTCCATCTTATAAAGGTGTATTAATACTGCGTTTGACCTGGAATCCAGTTGGTTCCAGCAAGTGGTACACGAGCCATTGCCGCCGCCTCGACATTCAGCGCCACCAGATCTTCCGGATCCAGATTGTGCAAATGCGATTTACCGCAGGCACGTGCCATGGTTTGTGCTTCCAAGACCAAAACACGCAGGTAATTGGCCAAATGGCGTCCCCCTTCAACCGGGTCAAGGCGTTTGGACAGTTCTGGATCCTGAGTCGTAATCCCTGCAGGGTCACGGCCATTTTGCCAGTCATCATAATAACCCGCCGCTGAACCAATTTCTTTCAGTTCTTTGTCTAGACGCGGATGGTTATCCCCGAGCGCAATCAGCGCTGCCGTACCAATCGCTACCGCATCTGCTCCCAAGGCCATCGCTTTCGCCACATCGGCACCTGTGCGGATACCGCCAGAAACAATCAGCTGAACCTTACGGTGCATGCCCATTTCCTGCAGGGCTTGTATTGCTTGCGGAATGGCAGGAAGAATAGGAATACCGACGTGCTCAATAAACACTTCCTGGGTAGCTGCGGTACCGCCTTGCATGCCATCCAGCACGATCACATCTGCACCCGCTTTCACCGCCAGTTTTACGTCATAATAAGGACGGCTGGCCCCGATTTTGACATAGATTGGCTTTTCCCAATCGGTGATTTCACGGATTTCGGCAATTTTAATTGCCAAGTCATCTGGACCCGTCCAGTCTGGATGACGGCAGGCACTACGCTGATCGACACCGACTGGCAAAGTACGCATACCTGCCACACGTTCCGTCACTTTCATGCCCAGCAGCATACCGCCACCGCCGGGTTTAGCACCTTGCCCGAGTACGATTTCAATCGCATCCGCTTTACGCAAATCGTCAGGGTTCATGCCGTAGCGCGATGGCAAATATTGATACACCAATGTTTGCGAATGACCACGTTCTTCAGGGGTCATGCCACCGTCACCGGTGGTGGTGGATGTACCGACCATAGAGGCACCGCGGCCTAAAGATTCTTTGGCATTGGCAGATAATGCACCAAAGCTCATACCGGCAATCGTTACAGGAATTTTTAAATGAATCGGTTTTTTGGCAAAGCGTGTACCCAGTACCACATCAGTACCGCATTTTTCACGGTAGCCTTCCAGTGGGTAGCGTGACATGCTTGCACCAAGCAGCAGCAAATCATCAAAGTGCGGCACTTTACGCTTGGTACCACCGCCACGGATGTCATAGATGCCGGTTGCCGCTGCACGCTGAATTTCTTGAATGGTCAAACGATCAAACGTTGCAGATTCACGTAACACGGGTTCAAATTCTTGGATAGTTTGAGTCATGATTGATTGCTCCATTATTACGCTTGATTAGTATGCAGATGCATTGTCGACTTTGAAGTTGTACAGTTGGCGTGCTGAACCGTAACGTTTGAAAGAAGCGGGATCTTCATCAAATCCGGCTATAGACAGCAGTTCTGCCAGCTCTTCCAGATGTTCCTGACGCATTTCTTTTTCAATACAGTCTGAACCGAGAGACTTCACCACGCCTTTGACATAAATTCTGGTTTCATACAGCGAGTCGCCCAGCGCATCACCTGCATCACCGCAAACCACCAGACGGCCAGCTTGCCCCATAAAGCAGCTCATGTGTCCAATACTGCCGCCCACCACAATATCGACGCCTTTCATTGAAATGCCGCAGCGTGCCCCAGCATCCCCTTCAATCACCAGCAGACCGCCATGCGCTGTTGCACCTGCTGCTTGAGAGGCATTGCCTTTGATATGCACTGAACCTGACATCATATTTTCGGCTACGCCCACCCCAACATTACCGTTGACGATGACATGAGCTTCTTGATTCATGCCGGCGCAGTAATATCCGGCATGGCCGTCAATCGTGACATTCACAGGGGCTTTAATGCCGACTGCAATATTATGCTGGCCACCTGGATTGCTGACTTTCCAGTCCACAATGCTATCGGTCAGTTCTTTGCTATGCAGGGCCTGGTTTAAATCACGGATGCTGTCTACGCTTAAATCAAATTCATCTTTTAAAATTGAAGTGCTGATTTTTTCTGCAAATGCTGTATTCATAGGGTTATTCCTGTTTTCTATTCTGGGTCATTCTTAAGCGGCTTGATCTGCACTGCGTTGCCAAACATATAAGGTGGCTGGTTCTGGTTCCCAAACCTTGGCTTTGTCAATATTCGGCAATGATGCCAAGGCTTGATATTCGGAAGCCATGGCCACATAGTCATCGGTTTCTGCCAACACCGCCGGTTTGCAGGCAATCGGATCACGGATCACGGCAAAACCGTTTTTGGTGCCGATGGCAAAGGTAAAGAAACCGTCCAGATCGTCCAATGCATTGTTCAGTGCTTCTGCCAGGGAATCCCCTTGCTGTAGACGCCAAGTCAGATAGCCTGCAGCCACTTCGGTATCATTATCTGTTTCAAAGCTGATGCCTTCACGTTTTAACTCTTGGCGTAAACGGGCATGATTAGACAGAGAACCGTTATGCACTAAACACAAATCAGCACCGGTGGAAAATGGATGACTGCCTTCCATGGTCACTGCACTTTCAGTGGCCATCCGGGTATGACCGATAATGTGACTGCCCTTCATATTCGCCAAACCAAAACGCTCAGAAATTTCGGCCGGCAAACCCATGCCTTTAAGAATTTCGATGCTTTGACCGACACTCATGATCTTGAGCTGCGGGGCAATTTTGCCAATCGCCGCGCGCACTGTTTGTTCATCAGATTTTGCTTTAATGACTGCAGCCGTGGCATTCTGGAACCAGTCCATGTCAGTATTCAGTTCTGCTTTCAGTGCTTCTGCAAATGCAGACCAGTCAAATTCATCTTCAACCGACTGCAAGGTGAGTTTGACCCAGCCCTCAGACACTTCGTCACCATAAATGGCAAAGCCTGCGCTGTCAGGACCACGCCCGGTCATCGACTCCAGCATCGGTTCAAACAGTTTACCGAGCTGTGATTCCAAAGCTGGATTTTTTAAGTATAAGCCTACGATTCCGCACATAATTGTTCTCCGCTAAATGCTCTTTTTAATTCATGTCCTAGGGACGCTATGGGGTGAAAATAAGGTTTAGAAAAATTCGGTATAGCGCTGAATTTCCCAATCTGAAACATGGCGGCTGTATTCAACCCATTCCATGCTTTTTTGCAGGATGAATTCATCAACGATTTCAGCACCGAGTGTTTCTCTAAACAGCGGATCTGCTTTTAGAGCCTCGACAGCTTCTTTCAGGGATTGAGGCAGGGTGCCAATACCACGTGCAGCAATTTCTTCCAAACTCAAGGTATACAAGTTTTCATTGCATGCAGGTGGCGGGGTCAGTTCACGTTCAATACCGTCTAAGCCGGCAGCAATAATCGCTGCAGAAACCAAGTAAGGATTGCAACCGGCATCCGGCAAGCGCAGTTCAATACGGCCATAAGGAATACGAACCATGGCAGAGCGGTTATTTGAACCATAGGCAATAAATGCCGGTGCCCAGGTCGAACCTGAAAGTGAACGTCCAACCACCAGTCGCTTGTATGAGTTCACAGTTGGGGCGCAGAAGGCACACAGGGCCGGACCATGCTCAAGTAGTCCTGCAATAAAGTGATAGGCCATTTTTGACAGGCCCATGCCTTGCGGATCACTGTCATCATTAAATAGGTTGCTGGATTCTGCACTGCCTATTGATAAGTGGAAATGCATGCCATTGCCGGCACGTTTTGGGTCCGGCTTGGGCATAAACGAACAGACCATGCCCAAATCATTGGCAATTTCACCGGCCGCCATACGGAAGAACGTAAACATGTCCGCCGAGTTCATGGCATCACTATAGGTATAGTTAATCTCAAACTGGCCGTTTGCATCTTCATGGTCAATTTGGTAAATATCAAAACCGACTGGAATTAATGCCTCAGTAATCCGTTCCAGAAACTGGCGTGAACGGGATAGGCCTTTATAGTCATAGCAGGGCTTGTCCAGATTGTCTGACTCATCGACTGCTTTCAGTTTGCCGTCTTCACCACGGCGGAACAAGCTGAATTCAGGTTCCAAGCCGGTATTGAGGGTCCAGCCTTTAGCCGACAGACGCTCAACTTGCTTGCGCAGTACATAGCGAGAATCATAGGGATGCGGTTTGCCGTTGACATGGCCCTCACAAACCACACGGCCATAACCCGGCTGCCAGGGTACCGGTGTTAAAGAAGATAAATCACCCTTCACCATAAAGTCTGGACCATGCGGCTGCATCCCCATCCCTGAAATGGCAAAACCGGCAAAACCTACCCCTGCACCTTCAATGGCTTTGAGACCCGAAATCGGTACAGATTTTGTTTTTGCTGACCCATGAATATCGACAAACTGAGCCAATACATATTTTAGTTGATGATCATCAATGACTTTCTGTACTTCTGCACGGTACTTGGGCTTACTAATGATGTCCTGTTCTTCTTCAAAGAACTCTTTTACGATGGCCTGCTGGAACATATTTGACATACTCCCGATATGACAAAAAATGATATTTGGCTCGAATAATGCACAGATATTTGATTCAATGTATTATTCAACAGAAGAAACTTTCTTTCCTAAAGAGAAAGCAATTCCCTTGCCAACTTTTTTAGATCGGTTAAAAAATTTGTGCTTGGGGCCTAAAAGCCTTAATATTCCTAAAGAGAATAAAAGTTTCATAAAATAATACTTTCATTCCACATCGGGGCTGCTTTTTAATTCTGATTAAGAGTCAGCAGGATTTAGATTCAAAACAGTGCGAGTTGATCCATAATGAGACAAAACAAGAACAGCCTTAAACTGGAACAGTACATTGGCATTCAAATCAAACGTTGCCGTCAGGAACAGGGCTTGAAACTGGCGGAAGTGGCGCAGACTGCTGAAATCAGTCAGGGCATGCTGAGTAAAATTGAAAATGCTCAGGTCTCGACCAGCCTTGAAACGCTGAGCCGTCTATGTGAAGTACTGGGAATCCCCTTATCCACCTTATTCAGTCAATATGACCATCAGGAAAGCCGGGCCATGATTGTGAAATCAGGCGAAGGGATGGAGGTGGTGCGTCGCGGTACCGAAAAAGGGCATACTTATCACCTGCTGACCCATTCCCGCGGGCCGCGCAAAAACTTTGAAGCCTATTTGGTCAGCATGGATGATGCCAGCGAAGAATTTCCCACCTTTGCCCACCCGGGAACAGAGATGCTGTATCTGATTGAAGGTGAAATCATGTACCGTCATGGCGATGAAGTGTTTCATATGCAGCCAGGCGACTGCTTGACTTTAGATGGTGAAATTCCGCATGGCCCAGAACAATTGATTAAGGTCCCCATCCGTTTGATCTCCATGGTGAACTATGGAGATAACCAGGCCGAATAAAGCGGCCCTGTTTTTATAAAAAGATGGCAATGCCATCTTTTTTGCTGATCAGCTTCAAATAAACAGCGTGGTAGCGTAATCAAAGTTTATCTTGCCCTACCCTTATTGCTCTTTCGCCATCTCAACAGTTCCATCTCCCTATCAACAGCCCCCTCCTTTATGACAGCATCCCTCGGCTGTTCCATGGATCAGGATTCAACTCTGGTATAAGAATTGCTTTGCTTAAAAATAAATAAATATTCCCAATAAGAATATATTATTTCAACGAATTGATTTTGGAATATTGATCTTTACAGCCTAGTGAAAAAATCCGGAGTACAACCTATGTGGGTAAATCATTTAAAAAGAATTGTCGCAGCGAGCCTGCTGCTACCAGGCTTGGCCTTTGCAGGTGAGACCGGTCTGGATAGCGCCTCCACCGTATGGATGATGCTGTCGACACTGCTGGTGCTGCTGATGTTTGTTCCCGGCTTGGCGCTGTTTTATGGCGGGATGGTCCGTGCCAAAAATATTCTGTCCATTTATACCCAGTTTTTTGCTGTGGCAGGCGTGGTTTGTGTATTGTGGCTGACTGTGGTTTATAGCATGAGTGCAGACAAAACCCATATGCAAGCGGGGGTAACCAATCTCTACAGCTTTGTTGGCAGTTTAAATAAGGCCTTTCTGGTGGGTATTGATGAAAATACTCTGCTGGGCGGTGTACCTGAATATATTCTGATTATTTTTGGCATGACCTTCGCGATCATTACCCCCTGTCTGGCCATAGGTGCTTTTGCAGAACGCATGAAGTTTGGTGCAGTGGTATTGTTTTCTGCCCTGTGGCTGGTTTTGGTATATGGACCAATGACCCATATGGTCTGGGGTGGTGAAGGTGCAATCATGCACACCTGGGGAGTTCTGGACTTTGCTGGCGGTACCGCGGTGCATATTAATGCCGGTGTTACTGCCTTAGTCGGCGCAATCGTATTAGGCAAGCGTAAAGGCTGGCCGGTTGCACCCGTTCCCCCGCACAATGTGGTCTATACCATGATCGGCGCAGCATTTTTATGGGTAGGCTGGTTCGGCTTTAACGTCGGTTCTGCATTCGCGGTCAATGCATCGGCAACCATTGCCATGATGACCACCATGGTGGCGACCTGCGGCGGCATCTTAGGCTGGATGGTGATTGAAAAAATGCATACCCAGCATGTCACGGCTTTGGGCCTGGCTTCAGGCGCGATTGGCGGACTGGTGGGCATTACCCCTGCAGCAGCTTATGTCGGACCTTTTGGTGCGTTGGCGATCGGCTTTATCACCGCCATCTGCTGTTTTTATGCCGTGACCAAGCTGAAACATAAAATGGGGATTGATGATGCTCTGGATGTCTTTGCCCTGCATGGTATAGGCGGCATGGTCGGCTGTATGCTCACCGGTATTTTCTGCATCCCGCAACTGGGCGGCAAAGTGGCCGACATTTCCCTGCTGAACCAGTTGGCTGCACAGGCAGGCAGTATTGTACTCACCGTGATTTATTGTGGCGTGCTGACCTGGCTGATTATGAAGTTCGTCGATAAGACCATCGGTTTACGTGCAACCCCGGAACAGGAAGAGCGCGGTCTGGATGTCAGCGATCACAACGAACGTGCTTATAACAACTAAGTCCACAGCCCGCTTTCAGTTGATAAATTAAAATTTCATTTTAGTCCATTTAAAATATTTCAACTTCACCAAGCAAATGCTTCAGGGCATTTGCTTTTATTTTTGCAAGTACAATGCTCAGACTGGCAATTCCCATCTGCTTTCTCGGGGTAAAAACAGCTGACCATGGCTAAAGGGCTACTTCTTTTGAGATATAGACGCTGTAGCTTGAAAATGATTATGATAGATCGTTTAACCGAAAATTAAGTAAAAATATATATTTGAAAAATAATAAAATAATTATTAATTAAAGACTAATGGTATAAGAATTGCATCTTGAATCATGAAAGAAATATTCCCTTTAGTAATACCAATTCCCACCAAAAAATGGGCAAGCTAATGTAAATCTATATTCATGAGATTCAGGAGCAATTCATGATAATGAACAATGTGAAGAAGTTACTCATGCTGAGTGTACTGCTGTCGCCTAGCGCAGTTTTCGCCGCTGAGGGAACGATTGATGGACCTGCCACTGTATGGCTCATGGTTTCTATTGTTATTGTCCTGCTGATGTTTATTCCAGGACTTGCGCTGTTTTATGGCGGTATGGTCCGCGCCAAAAATATCCTGTCTTTATTTACCCAGTTTTTTGCGATTGCCGGTATTGTCGGCATTTTATGGGTGGCCGGAGTATATAGCCTGGCAACCGATACCACCAATATGCAAGAAGGCGTTTATAATCTGAACAGCATTGTCGGTGGCCTGGATAAACTGATGCTGAAAGGCATCACGGCAGAAAGCCTGGCAGGTGGCATTCCTGAATATATCTTGATTGTGTTCCTGATGACATTTGCCATGATCACGCCGTGTATTGCACTGGGTGGCTTTGCGGAAAGAATGAAATTCCGGGCAACGGTTATTTTTTCATCTCTGTGGATAGTGCTGATCTATGGCCCAATGGCCCATATGGTGTGGGGCGGCAAAGGCGCACTATTCCATAACTGGGGAGTATTGGACTTTGCCGGCGGTACTGCCGTACATATTGCAGCCGGGGTCACGGCATTTGTCGGTGCCATGGTGGTGGGCAAACGCAAGGGCTGGCCTGCTACCCCCATGCCACCGCACAATGTGGTATTCGTGATGATTGGCGCAGCATTGCTCTGGGCCGGCTGGTTCGGTTTTAACGTGGGTTCGGCTCTGGCCATCAATTCTTCAGCCGCACTGATTTTCATGACCACCATGCTGGCAACCTGTGGTGGCATTGTCGGCTGGATGTTTGCTGAAAAAATGTATTCCGGCCATGTCACTGCCTTTGGTCTGGCTTCAGGTGCCATTGGCGGCTTGGTGGGCATTACCCCGGCGGCCGCTTATGTTGGCCCTTTTGGTGCAATTGTGATTGGCCTGCTCACCAGTATGGCCAGCTATTACGCGATTATGATACTAAAGAAAAAGCTCGGCGTAGACGACGCGCTGGATGTATTTTCCTTACATGGCATTGGCGGTATGGTTGGCTGCCTGCTGACCGGTATTTTCTGTATCCCCGAGTTGGGTGGTAATGTTGAAGGTATTTCCCTGCTACCACAATTCTTTGCACAGCTTGCCAGCATTTTGATGACCTTTGCCTATGTCGGCATCTTGAGCTGGATCTTGCTGAAAATCATTGATAAAACGGTGGGGCTACGTGTAACAGCAGAACAGGAACAACAAGGCCTGGATGTCAGTGATCATAACGAACGTGCCTATAACTAAGTGCATAAAAAAATGAATAAATAAGGGCTTCGGCCCTTGTTTTTTTATAGCTGCTTGGGATAAACATCGCTTTGCATCATTTTCATACATGGCATGGCTATGCTGCCCTTTGGGGATTAAATACCGCTACTGTCCATCTGCGGATTTTAACTGTTGGGCACCCTGTCATCGGGTTAAACCGGTACTCTCATCGCTCATTCTCTCTTTATGGGAAAAATAGGAATGGATAAGTTGCTGACGGCTTCATTTCGGTCATTTTCCCACAACACGTCTTGGAGATTGTATGATGAAATGCCGAGTGCTCCATCAACTATAGGTTGCTGAACATTCCAAAAAGAACCACAAAGAGAATTCTCTATACAGGGTCATCATTATAGAAAAATCGGGTAGCGCGATCATGTAGCCATGGCTGCAAGAGCAAACGGCAAATTTCGTCCTATCGGTTTGAATAATTTAAATTTTTTCTTGATCAAGACTATGCTTCATTAAGCGGCAAATGCTTGAAAGCATAGCTTTAGCAAATGGACGGTTGTACGCTCTTATGATAAAGGTTTATTGCTGTCCTGATGCCAGCACATAAAGCAAATGGCTGCCAGCTTACGCTAACAGCCATTCAAGGGGATTGCAGTTGGGGGAAAACAGAATTGTTATTTATGCAATGCTGAGCAGCCCATCAATACCGACAGCTTGACCATCAAATTCTGCAATGGCATCCAGCAGTACCTTCCACAAATACAGTGCAGAGGCCCGATCACACAAGAGATTGAATTTCGGCGCTTGGGCATCGCTAACATTCATCACCACAGTATTAATGCGTGCCACCGAGGTCTGTGCAATCTGACCTGCAGCAAAAGCTTCTGCGGACAAATCGACGGCACACAGCTTAGCCATGATCAAAGCCACAGATTGTCCGGTCAGCTGAATCCAGGCATGGCTGTCCTGGCGCGGCAGCAAATAGTTGGCGCGGTCACTCAGCTCCCACTCCAGTTCCAGTGCGGCAACACTTTCGCCAAAATCCTGCATTGCACCCAGCACCAAATATTCGGTCGCAGATAGCCGTGCCACAATGCTGCCATTAGCCTGATGACACAATTTGTTGGGTGCATCCGGCAATGCAAAACCCGCTGCACTTAAATAGCTGGCACTGTCGGTTCCCCGGAAACCGACGCGTGGCATATTGGTTAAATCCACCAGCGCACATTGCTGAATGTGTCGGGATTCAGCGCCTGCAAGAAACATGCGTCCGGTGCCATAAGACTGATAGGCCGCACAGGTTTTTTGAATGGGACTGCGTTCCGCTTGAGGTAAAATACTCATGATCAGATCTCCTGACGGGCATTATTAGGGTCATAAAAAGGCGCTTTTACTACTGTGGCGTAGATGCTTGCGCCTTTTTCCACACGAATCTGGAACTGCTGGCCCACTGCGCTTTGCTCGATACCGACATAGGCCATGCCAATAATTTGGTCCAGGGTCGGTGAATATTCACACGAGGTTACGTTTCCTGTAATTTTGTCACCATCCAGCACAATATGGCCTTCCAGCGGTTTTTGCTGCTGTTTGTCCAGCACAAAGGACACCAATTTGCGTTTCATGGGCTGCTGTTCCAAAATGGCAATGGAACGCTTGCCCACGAACCAAGGCTTGCTTTTCGCCACAGCCCAGCCTAAGTCCACTTCTTTAGGATGCGACATGCCATCGGTATCCTGACTGATAATGATATGACCCTTTTCCAGACGCAGCAGTCGCTGGCTTTCTACCCCAAAAGGCTTCATTGAGAATTCTTGACCCGCCTGCATCAGCAGATCCCACATGAACTCGCCATAGCGTGCGGGGAAGTGAATTTCATAGCCCAATTCGCCTACAAAACCGACGCGCAAGATACGTACAGCAATGCCCTGGATAGTTCCGGTGCGCAAACCCAGGTAGGGAAATGCTGCTGCACTGAAATCGACATCCTGACAGACCTTTTGCAGCACTTTGCGGGAATTCGGACCGGCAATATTCACCGCCGCAAATGCCGACGTGACATTGGCGATATCGACATTTAAGCGCCACTGCGCATTCCATTTCAGCATTTGCTGGTAAATGCGGTCTACCCCGCTGGTGGTTGCCGTAACATAAAAATGGTTTTCACTTAAACGCCCGGCAACACCATCATCAATCACCACACCATCTTCGGCAGTCATGACCGCATAACGGGTTTTACCCACCGGCAATTTTACAAAACCGAAGGTATATAACCGGTTGAGGAACTCGCCGCTGTCAGGCCCGCGAAGATCTAGTCCGCCTAAAGTAGAGACATCAATCATGCCGACATTCTGACGTACATTGCGCACTTCGTTTTCAATATGCTGCAAACGGCCAGAAACTTCACCATAATAGGCCGGACGCTGCCAGTTGCCTGCCGGCATCATTTGTGCACCTGCCTCAATATGGCGTTGATGCATGGCAGTTTGACGGAATGGATCAAAACCACGTCCCGCAATATGCGCCAGTTTTTCTGCGGTGAATGGTGGGCGGGCGGTCGTAACCCCGGTTTCGCTCACTGTCCGGTCTGTATATTTTGCCACGAGACGCGCAGTGGGCAAGGCTGAATGACGGCCTTGAGAAGGTCCCATGCCCACGGTAGAAAAGCGCTTGACCAGCTGTATATCACGGTAGCCGGATTTGGTGGCATTGATAATATCGCGGATTTGCAGGTCTTCATCATAATCGACAAATTCTTTGCCTTTAGGATGCGCGAAAATCGGCCATGGAAAATTCACGGCTGCTTCGACAACAGGTTTTTTCGCTGCTGCTGCAGCATTGCCCAAAATAGTATTCACTGCATCCGTGGCGGTTTGCACCGCATCTTGCAGAACATTGTCCAGCTGATGTACACCGGCAACAGAGCCGCTAATGTGCAATCCCTGAGGTAAACCGGAAATGCTGAATTGTGCCTTTTTGTCGTTATAGTTCAGTTTTGCCCCGGCTTGACACAGCAGCTGGTACACCGGCATATAACCGGATGACATGGCCAGCACATCACAATCAATTTTCTTGCTGTGTGTACCCACCTGGCCTTCTGCAACAATACTGCGTATATCGACTCCGGTCAGATGCTGCATATCCTTGCTATGCAAGGCTTCATACACGGTACTGCTGAGATAGACCGGAATCTGGTGCAGTTCAACCGCTTTTTGCAAAGCGGAATCTTCTGCACCCGCGCGCATGTCGATCAGGGCAGCCACAGAGATACCGGCTTCGGCCAGATCTAGGGCAGCCAGATAGCCGTCATCGTTACCGGTTAAAATAACCGTTTTCTGGCCGGGCCGTACCCCATACAGTTTGACCAGACGTTGTACCGCACTGGTCAACAGCACGCCGGGCAAGTCGTTGTTGCGGAACACCACCGGCTGGTCAAAACTGCCGCTGGCCACAATGCATTGCTTGGCACGGACTTTATACATGCGCTTGCCTTGAATGACCGGTAAATAATGATCGGTAAACCAGGCATTACAGATAGCTTGTTTCAGCACGCTAATGTTTTCATGCTGTTCTACTTGCGCAATCAGTTTGGCCGCACATGCAGAAGCTTTTTTGCCTTCGGCATCAAAACGCGCATAATGCAGGCTGCCACCCAGTATTTTATCCTGTTCGATTAGCAACACTTTCATGCCGGCATTCGCGGCGGTTAACGCTGCCTGCAAGCCGGCCGGACCGGCACCAATAATGGCAATATCCGTAAATAGATAGGCTTTGTCGTAATATTCAGGTTCGAAGTTTAGATCAAGTACACCCAGCCCGGCTTTTTTACGGATCATGGACTCCCACAGCTTCCAGACCCCTTTAGGCTTGTAGAATGAGCGGTAATAGAAGCCGACAGGCATAAATTTTGAAAATTTGCCTAAAAACGCATCGCTGTCTTTCATTAACGAGCCAGCATAGTTTTGCCCCATTGCCGACAGATTTGCTGCAATCTCGGTGCTATCTGCCAGTACATTCGGCTCCTGCGGCAATTGAATCAGCGTATTGGCATCTTGTCCCGCCATGGTTAAAGGTGCACGCGGACGGTGGTATTTAAAAGAGCGCGACATAATCCAGCGCTGATTGGCAATCAAGGCACTGGCAATACTGTCGCCCGCATAGCCCTGAAAAGTCTGCTGATCAAACTGAAAAGTCACAGGCTGGTTGCGGTCAATCAAAATGCCATACGGCAAAGGCAGTCGGTTTAAATCTAGATTGCTCATGCGGATACCTCCTGTTTAGCAGCCTGTTCTGCTGTTTTTTCTGTAGCTGCCGGATTTTCAAAATCGATGCGCTGGCTAAACATTTCCTTGGCATCAAAGGTACGCAGAATTTCATCGCTCACTGTATGGCGCTCGGCAATAAACCAATAACTGCTTGGAGTATGCATCCACCATTCCAGTACCACGCCAGCGATATTGCTTTTATTGAACACATAATCTGCCCATTCTTCATTGCTGCAGGTGTTCTGATCGGGCATGGTTTTCAGCTCGCCGCCATAACTAAATTCACTGATATTTCGTGGACCATTTAAAGGACAAATCATTATTTTCATGGGTTTACTCCTTAATGGCTCGCCGCAGTGGCGCCCATTTCATTAACTTGCTGGAAGCGGCTGAAACGCGACAATTCAAATGGCTTGATCAGATCCGGCGTACGGCCAGTCGCCACAAGTTCCGCCATGGTCTTGCCGCAGATCGGGGTGGATTTAAAGCCCCAGGTGCCCCAACCTGCATCCAGGTAATAATTGTCATAAGGCGATTTGCCCATAATCGGGCTGTAGTCAGGTGTCATGTCGGTCATGCCCGCCCATTGGCGCATGAGTTTGACATTGGCCATAAACGGGAACATTTCAATGGCATGAGCCAGCAGGCTTTCTTTTAAATCCAGGGTAGAACGGGTGTTGTACAGCGGATAAGGGTCTGAACCGCCGCCAAAGACAATTTCACCGCGGCTGGTTTGCTGCACATAGCAGTGCAAAGCAGACGAGCTGACCAAGGGGTTGATAAACGGTTTAAACGGCTGGGACACCATGGCTTGCAGCGGGAAGGTATGAATCGGCGACTTGATATGCAGCTTGTTCATTAAAATGCTGGAAGCACCGGCAATCGCCTGCACCACGCAGCCACACTTGATGCTGCCGCGGTTGGTTTTCACCGCCGTGACCTGGTTTTTTTCAGTCACAAAATCCTGTACTTCAGTCAGCTGGTGGATTTCTACGCCGCGTTTCGCTGCTTCCTTGGCATAGCCCCAGGCCACGGCATCATGCCGCGCTGTGGCACCATCCATATGCCAGAGTCCTGCCAGAACCGGCAAATGTGCAGGATCAAGATTCAGACACGGTACCAGCTCCTTAATTTGCTGGCGGTCAATCATTTCGGTACGACCGCCAAAATGCTTATTCACTTCGGCACGCTGGCGGAAGGCACGCACAGTAGAATCAGTATGCGCCAAAGTCAGCTGGCCGCGCTCTGAATACATGATGTTGAAGTCAAATTCATTGGACAGGTTTTTAAATAAATCAACCGATTCTGAATAGAACTTCACCCCTTCTGAGGTCAGATAGTTGGAACGGATCACCGCAGTATTGCGCGCCGTATTACCACCGCCAAGATAGGATTTTTCCAGCACAGCAACATTGGTGATGCCTTGATATTTTGCAAGATAATATGCGATTGCCAAACCATGACCGCCAGCGCCAATAATCACTACGTCATAGTGTGATTTCAGCTCCTTCGGTGGAGGCAAATCAACTTCAACAGGATATTCACTGCTTAATCCGTATTTGAGCAAACCAAGTGGCATGATTTCTTCTCCAAGGCATCTTTTCCAATGCCGCTAGCTTATTTTTTAAAAATGTTTGCCTGCATACGCGCAGCATCAAGGGTATTTTTCATCAGGTAGGCAATGGTCATGGGTCCGACACCGCCCGGAACAGGCGTGATGGCTTTGACCACAGACAGCGCATCGTCATAATCGACATCTCCGACCAGACGGTTTTTGCCGTTTTCCTGAATGCGGTTAATCCCCACATCAATGACCACAGCACCCGGTTTTAAATACGATGCATCGATCATTTTCGGTCTACCGACGGCTGCCACCAGAATGTCCGCATTTTTGCAAATGTCGCGAATATTCTGGGTGCGTGAATGGACAATGCTGACGGTGCAGCTTTCTTTTAATAACAGCGCCGCCATCGGCTTGCCGACAATGTTGGAACGGCCCACCACCACGGCATGCAGTCCGGACAAATCCGGCCCCAGGGTATCTTTCAGCAGGCGGATACAGCCGGTCGGTGTACATGGGGTTAAGACCTCACGACCCTGACTCAGACCGCCGACATTTTCACTGTGAAAACCGTCAACATCCTTAAGCGGATGAATGCGCTGCAACACAGCCGTTTCATCAATATGCGCCGGCAATGGCAGCTGCACCAGGATGCCATGCACGGTGGCATCTGCATTCAGTTCATCAATTTTCTGCAACAGCGTGTCAGCCTCTGTATCTGCCGACATGCGGTATTCCAGTGAGCGGATGCCGACATACAGCGCTTTTTCAACTTTGTTGCGCACATAGACATGACTGGCTGGATCATCTCCGACCAGGACTACCGCAAGGCAAGGCTCAATACCTTGCGCTTTCATCTGCTGCACTTCGCTTTTGATCTCGTCCAAAACGGTTTGTGCCGTTGCTTTGCCATCGATTATCAACGGCTGTGAGTGTTCTTGAATGGCTATGTTCATTTAAATACCACCGTACGGTCATCATTAAGGAATACGCGGTGTTCAACAAAGTATTTCACTGCTTTGGACAGCGCGACTGTTTCGGTATCACGCCCTACCGACACCAGGTCATCCGGTAAATAGGCATGGTCTACCCGCTGCACTTCCTGCTCGATAATCGGGCCTTCGTCCAGATCACCGGTGACAAAATGTGCCGTGGCCCCGATCAGTTTTACGCCGCGTTCAAAGGCCTGATGATAAGGCTTGGCCCCTTTAAAGCCGGGCAGAAACGAATGGTGGATATTGATGGCACGTCCTGCCAGCTGACGGCACAGGTTATCTGACAGGATCTGCATATAGCGCGCCAGAATCACCAGTTCGGTACCGGTTTCATCCACAATTTTCAGCAATTCCTGTTCCTGCTGTGCTTTGCTGTCTTTGGTCACCGGCAGATAGATAAAGCGCAGGCCTTCACGTTCTGCAATTGGACGCAAGTCCAGATGGTTGGACACCACCGCAGTAATCTGGAAATCCAGTTCGCCTTTATGATGGCGATACAGCAGGTTGAGGAAACAGTGATCAAATTTGCTGACCAGGATCATGACTTTCATCGGTGCGCTGCAGTCATAGAAGGTCGCCTGCATCGCGAACAGCTGTTCGACTTCGGCAAAGCTGGCTTTCAGGCTGTCAATATCGCCACTGGCGTCATTGAAACGGAACACAATACGGGTAAAGAAATAGCCGGTGGTCTCGTCATCATACTGTGCCATTTCACTGATATAGCAGCCGTTCTGGGCAAGGCAGCCGCTGATGGCGGCAACGATGCCGGATGCAGCCGGGCAACGGATTTTTAGAATATATTGGGCTGTAGCGTTCTGGGGCATAGGGGGTGCTTCCTATAAATTCTCAATCTTTAAAGTGAGTTTCTATGCGATGTTTAATTTTCCCTTTAGGAAAATTATTTTCTCTGTGAGAATTTATATAGGATTTTTTTTCAGCCGTCTACAGCTTTAGGAAAGTTTTTTTATTTTTAGGAAAGTTTTTTAAATTATTGATTTTTATTAAGATGTGCGAAAGCACCAGCAGGAAATTAATCTCCTGCTGGCTAGATTTGGCTTAACATAAAACCTCTACCCGATGAAACTGCTTCAGCTGCAACAATTCCTGAAAAGGCTGGGCAGACTGCATCAAATGGTTCATCTGTTCATGAAACTGCTGAACCAGACCCTGATTGCATCGAATCAGCCAGCCTTTCATAAACTTCTTGTTCATATTCAGCATATACACCTCACAGGTGGTCGGTGTTAATAAGCGAATTTTCTTAATCACAAAGTGTTCCGGATAGCTCATCGCATTCTCCTTTTACAAAGTTCAATTGATAAAAAGCAAATACCGCGCCAAGTTTGCCAATAGCCGATTTGTCCTGTTTGATACCGGCTAAATCTGGAATTTATTCCTGATATGAATATTTTATGCATTAAAACTGCGCATTTGCTTGATGGTCTGCACCAAATTGCAGATCAGGAGGGTTCGGATAATTTCATTAATAGCAGTCCAGCCGTAATCAGAATGGCGGCTAAAATACGCATCAAGGTGGCCTGCTCGCCCAAGATCAAGATGCCCAGCAAAAATGCCCCGACCACACCAATGCCCGACCAAATGGTATAGGCCGTGCCTAAGGGCAGCGTGCGCATGGCATAGCTCAACAGCAGAAAACTTAAAATCACAAAAACCACCGTCATGAGGGTGGGGACCGGCTTGCTAAAACCGGCTGAAAGTTTCATGGAATAGGCCCAGATAATCTCAAAAATACCGGCCAGAACTAAAACTATCCATGCCATCTGTATTGACTCCCTGAATTGAGTTTTATGCCGGATCAGCTCAGCGTTCGGCTGATTTTAATACTGCGATGGCTGGCCAATTTTACCTATACCCCTAAAGGCATACTCATAAAAAGTAGCTGAATTTAAACAAGAAATATGGACAACGACGTGTGTTTTTATATAAATTTTTACAAGAAATTAAATTTACTCTTAAGAATATCCATCTTGAGCACCTGAGTTTTGACTGCCTTAAATACCGGAGCAAATCGACCATGACGCAGTACACTTCAGCCCAATATATTCTAAAAATCCGTTGCCCGGCTGCATCCGGCATCGTTGCCGCCATCAGCGGCTGCCTTGCCCAGAACGGCTGCTATATCAGTGAAATGGCACAGTATGATGACGAGACCACCGGCTATTTCTTTACCCGTATTGTGTTCCGTTTCAATGACGCCAGTGGCGATATTGACAGCCTGAAAGCCAGCTTTGCCGAAGTCGAACAGCTGTTCGCGATGCAGGCGACCTTCTATGACTGCAGCGCACCGATGAAAGTCATGATCCTGGTCAGCAAAT
>NZ_NEGA01000015.1 GCF_002135315.1 Acinetobacter sp. ANC 3903
AGCCTTATGAGCTATTTTAAAACCTCATGATAAAAAATTAAGGATGGATCTGCATGCAACTCAAACCTTTAGCAAACATGAGATAGAGGTTATATAGGGAAATCGATAAAAGCCAAATTATTAGAACAAGGTATTGATTTAATTACTTATCCAAGAAAGAATATGCAAGTAAGTCGATTGCCTTTTTCTGATGAGTACCACTTGAGACAGCGGAAAAGAATTGAAACTTTAATTGGTTTGTTGAAAGAAAAATACCATTTAGTGAGCAGTAAGCATCGAACTATTTCTGGTTTTCTGGCAGGCATATTCTCATCTTTATGTGCTTATCAACTCTGTCAGAAGAATAAGCCGAAAATTCATGTCGTTAGAAATTTGGCTTATCCGTAACTGGGGTTAAATTAGAGTCTTCAGTTATTAGTTTAGGTAAAACCTCATAATAAATAGTACTTAAATATTCATTACTTCTTATTGATTCTTCTTTCTTTTTACCTGTACCTTCAGCAATAAATAAAGGAATATTCTGATCATTCCAATAATAATTAATATTATCTAAGAGATTCGCGTCATCTCCTCTCTTTATTTTTCTTACTACATTTGTTGGATAACGGAAAATTGATAAATTTCCATGCTGATAAAATGTTAATGTAATTTCTTTTTCATAAATCTTTCGCTTAGGATTGGCATTCCTCCAATCCGTCCAATCTTCACAAAATTCTCCACCTTTAAAACAGTCCTTATTAGTATGCCCATCATCAGCATGCTGTGCATTTCCATACATCCGCACCCAATACATAATTAAGTCATAATTTAATGAAACAATGGTCCGAAATGATTTAGTAAATTTATAAAGGTAAGGCAAGTGAGTTTCTATATCAGCATAAGAACAATGAACTTCATTCACAATTTTAATTAAAGCATCTTTTAAATTTTCATAAGCTTCATCAGTTTTAGTATCTGTTACTACTAAATGGCTATTTACTAACTTTGCATACCAAACCAATCGAAGAACCAACTCAAAATCTGTAGTTTTGAACTCTTCAAATAAATTAATTACATCTTCACTAAAAAGATTCTGCTTCTCGGCCTCATCTTTTAATGAGCTAAAATGAAACTTAGAATGTAGTGCGATACTCGCCCCATTACCTATCAATAAACTCCCATCCTTGTACTCCTCCTTAATGTCATTCCATTGTTTGATTTCATAATAAAAATCGTGACTCATTCTTAGCTATGCCTAAAATATTCTTATTAGCCAGATATTAATCAATTTCAGATTGGAACAAAATCAATTTCCAAGTACAATAGCCGGCTAGTCGAGGGATGCTGCGACTTTTTCACAGGCTTATTTTAAAAATAGTAATGTGAAATCGCTAGGCTCGACGATTCGGTCAAAACATCGGTAAAAACTGGTTTTGATCAAAAACGGCATCCGCGAACATAACGATCCAATCTATTTTTTCTCTAGGAGATCCTGATGAACGCGGTTACTGCTTCATTTACAGATTATAAAGTTGCCGATATTTCACTTGCTGATTACGGCCGTAAAGAAATCAAACTCGCTGAAGCTGAAATGCCAGCCCTTATGGGTCTGCGTAAACGCTACTCGGCAGCAAAACCACTTGCAGGCGCGAAAATTCTCGGCTGTATCCACATGACCATTCAAACTGCGGTTCTTATTGAAACTCTGGTTGAATTAGGCGCGGAAGTGCGTTGGACTTCATGCAACATCTTCTCTACTCAAGACCACGCTGCTGCTGCAATTGCTGCATCTGGTGTTCCAGTATTTGCTTGGAAAGGCGAAACTGAAGAAGAATACATGTGGTGTCTTGAACAGCAAATCAATGTAAACGGCAAACCTTGGGATGCCAACATGATTCTGGATGATGGCGGCGACTTGACTGCTGTTGTTCACGAAAAATATCCAGAACTGATTGCTAAAATTCACGGTATTACTGAAGAAACGACTACAGGTGTAGCTCGTCTTCTAGAAATGTGGAAAGACGGTTCACTTAAAGTGCCTGCAATCAACGTAAACGATTCAGTTACTAAATCTAAAAACGACAACAAATACGGTTGCCGTCACTCACTCAACGATGCCATCAAACGTGGTACAGATATGCTTTTATCTGGCCGTCGCGCACTGGTGATTGGTTACGGTGACGTAGGTAAAGGTTCTGCACAATCACTTCGTCAAGAAGGCATGATTGTACGTGTATCTGAAATCGACCCAATCTGTGCAATGCAAGCCTGCATGGATGGTTACGAAGTTGTATCTCCATACAAAAATGGCGTACAAACAGGTAAAAAAGAAGATGTAAATGTTGATCTTCTTCAAAACACTGACTTGATCGTAACTACGACGGGTAACTACCACGTATGTGACTCTGCAATGCTTGATACATTAAAAGCTGGTGCAGTAGTTTGTAACATCGGTCACTTTGATACTGAAATCGATACTAACTACCTACGTGGTTACAAATGGGTTGAAGTTAAACCTCAAGTACACCAAGTGTATCGTACAGAAAATGAAAACGATTACCTGATCCTTCTTTCTGAAGGTCGTTTGGTGAACCTAGGTAATGCAACGGGTCACCCTTCACGCGTGATGGACGGTTCATTTGCTAACCAGGTATTGGCTCAAATGCACTTGTTCGCTGAAAAATTTGCTGATCTTCCTGAAGACCAAAAACAAGCTGCAATTCGCGTAGAACTACTTCCTAAGAAACTGGACGAAGAAGTTGCTGCCGCAATGGTTGCCGGTTTCGGTGGTGTATTGACTACATTGACTCAAGAACAAGCGGATTACCTTGGCGTACAAGTTGAAGGTCCATTCAAATCTGAGTCTTATAAATACTAAGTTTTTAGTTTTACCCTCATCCTAGCCTTCTCCCAGAGGGAGAAGGAACTGACCATTAACTTTAACAGTAAAGTGAGAAGTTCCCTCTCCTTTTAGGAGGGCTAGGGAGAGGTCTAAATAAATTAAAACAGTATTTATAAAAAGGATTTGAAAATGTCTAAACGTGTTCCTATTTCGTTTGAATTTTTTCCAACCAAAACTGATGTCGGTGCGGAAAAACTTCGTGTTGTTCATAAAGAATTACAACTGTTAAATCCTGAATTCTTTTCAGTGACTTATGGTGCTGGCGGTTCTACTCGCGAACGTACACTTGCTGCAATCAACGACTTTAATGGTAAAGGCACCCCTGTTGCCCCGCACCTTTCTTGTATTGGCGATGACAAAGCCCGTATTGCCGAGTTGCTTGATTTGTACAAATCACAAGGCATCAATCGTATTGTGGCACTGCGTGGTGACTTGCCTTCAGGTCAGGTAGGTTTAGGCGAATTGCCTTATGCACAAGATCTGGTTCGTTTCATCCGTGAACATTCAGGTGAGCACTTCCAAATTGAAGTGGCTGCTTATCCTGAAATGCACCCACAAGCAGAGAGTTTTGATAAAGACATTCAACACTTTGTAGAAAAAGCCAATGCCGGTGCCAATGCAGCATTAACCCAGTTCTTCTTTAATCCAGATGCGTATTTCTATTTTGTAGACCGCATTCAAAAAGAAGGTGTGAATATTCCGGTTGCTCCAGGCATTATGCCCATTACCAATGCAAGCAACCTGATTCGCTTCGCTGATGGTACCGGTGCCGAAATTCCACGCTGGATTCGTAAGCAATTGGCCACCTATGGCGATGACACAGCAAGTATCAAAGCCTTTGGTCATGAAGTTGTAGTGAACTTGTGTGAACGTCTGCTTGCAGGCGGTGCACCAAGTTTGCACTTCTATACCATGAACACCACTGATCCAACCCGTCAGCTTGTGCTCGATCTTGGCCTAGCCTAATTTTTTATCTTATTTGTGAGTAATACTTAAATGCCGCGTTTTTATATTGAAGCTGATTTAGCTGTTGATATGAATGTTGAATTAACCGAAACGGTTTTTCATCACTGGGTCAAAGTATTACGTGCACAAACAGGTGAAAAAGCCACCTTGTTCAATGGACAAGGTGGTGAATATGAAGTTACGCTTATTGAAGTAACAAAAAAGTCAGCGACCGTTTCTGTCGACTCATTTAATCCTGATGATCGCACCCCTGCGTTTAGCACCTTGCTTGGACAAGTGATGAGCAAAGGTGACCGGATGGACTATGCCATTCAAAAAGCAACCGAACTGGGTGTATCACAAATTCAGCTGCTGACTTCCGAACGTTGTGAAATGCGGCTTAAGTATGATCGTGACCAAAAGAAAATCGACCATTGGCAAGGAATTGCCATTGCGGCTTGCGAACAATGCGGGATGAACAAGGTTCCTGAAGTGTTAGCACCTGTATCGTTACAGGATTGGCTGGCCAGTGAATTACCGGCAACAAAACTGGTACTCGCACCCAATAAAGACCAGGTCAATGTATTGACCAATGCTACCCCAGATATTGCATTATTGATTGGTCCTGAAGGCGGCTTAAGCGAAGCAGAGATACAATTATCTAACAATGCAGGATTTATAAATTGGTGTATCGGCAATCGTGTGTTACGTACAGAAACTGCCCCTATTGTAGCCTTATCCATTTTGAATTATAACTTAACTGTATAGTTCATCAGAATTTAGATAAATGGGGTATGATTAGATTGATTTTTTCAAATAACGTTATTACTCTTGACTTAAAGAGACAAATATATATTTAGAATATAGTTTAGTTTTTGAATAGCGTTAAAATTTAATAAGTAATTTATTGCAAAACAAAAATAAGGTTTTTGCTTATATGTCAGATATTCAAGACGAGTACATTAAGCAGCATGTGAGTGCTGCTCAAATTATCAATACAATTCGGCTCAGTCGCTTCTTTCTCATAAGTATTGTTCTCGTTTCATTATATGTATATGGCATTTATCAATTTTATTACAGCAAGCCATCTTTTTATTTCAATCTCTGGTTTATTGGCATTGAACTGTTCTGTGGCCTAAATATCCTGCTGACCAGCATCTATTTTAAGCCCGATCAGTTCTGTTTGAACCATGCACACCGTTGGCTGCAATTTCAGAGTTTATTGACTGGAAGTGCTATTGGCATCGGCATTAGTCTGATTTACTACTATCTGCCGCAATACAATCCTGCATTTAATTATGTAAATGCATTAATTTTGTCAGCGTTATTGCTCATCGTCAGTCAGGCATTTGCACTGACCTTTTTAACCCAGCGCTTAACCTATTTCTGCCTGACGTTTATACCGGCTATTTTTCCTTATCTGGCCTCACAATTTATCAGCACAGAAACAACAAATCACTTATTCCATCTGACCATAAATTTTGCCCTGATTGTCATGTTGTTATGTGCCAATACCACATCGCGTATTCATCAGCGCATTTCTGCTCTTTATTCAAAAAACAATCGTTTGGTTGAAAATGCCAAACAACAGGTTTTATGGACGGATCAATTATGCAAGCAATTACAAACTGAAATTAATAAATCGAAAGATATTGAACTGCAATTACAATTAAATAATCAGCTGCTTGAACAGAAAGTTAAAGAACGGACTTTTGATATTGCCAAAATGAATGCTGATCTAGAAAATCAGCAGCAAAATCTGGTCTTGGCACATGAAATTGCCGGACTGCGTCCATGGGACTGGAATATTAAAGATCGTGAAATTCTGGTGACGGACTCAAAACAGCAAAAGACCCTTAAACCATCCAAATTGCATCATCATCAGCTAGAAAATATTATTCATTCGTCTGATCTTGACCAGTTCAAGCGAGCAATGAAAAAGCATTTACGTGGTCAGTCACCACTTTATGAAGCAAGCTATCGAATTCAAAATAGCAGCGGCAAGTGGAAATGGGTGCATGATATTGGTCGAGTCATTGTTCGTGATCCTAACAATAAAAAGCCCCTACGTATGGTGGGTATCCGCCGTGATATTCATCAGGAACGTAGCGATCAGGAACGCTTAAAACTCGCAGCGAGCGTACTTCAGCAAGCTGCCGAAGGTATTTTCATTCTTGATGAGCAACTTTGTTATATCGATGTCAATCCATTTTATGAACAGCTCACCGGCTTTACACACCAGCATATTATTGGCAAAAATTTATTTGATATTACGGCAAACTATAAGTCGCAACAAAGAAGCAGCCACAACTCGATTATTCAGCAGCTGGAAAAAATTGGCGAGTTTGATGGTGAACTGCACGAAAAATTCCTTTCCGGTAAAGAACTCACCCTCTGGATGCACATTAATGCCATTACCGATGAGCAGAATCATGTCACCCACTATATTGGTATTGTTTCCGATCTAACTGAGCGCAAACTGCAAGAACAACGTTTGTCTTATTTAGAAAATTATGATCCTCTAACAGACTTGCCTAACCGTTTTTATTACAACTATCAATTACACCAATACTTAGTCAGCCAAAAAGATTCAATTAAACAACTGGCCGTGATTCGTTTGAATATCGACCGTTTCAGACCATTAAATGAGTTTTTAACCAATAGCGGTGGTGACGAGCTGTTACGCCAAGTTGCACAACGACTGCGCCTGACCAATGCCGAAGCTTTATTTGTAGCGCATCTGAATGGTGATGATTTTGCAATTGTGTATGAACTTTCACATATTCGTCCATCAATTCAGCAACACTGTGAACGCATTACCAAAGCTTTTTCCTTACCTTTTAACATTTTCGGTCAGGACCATATTATCACCCTGTCTATGGGGATTTCGTTCTATCCGGAAAATGGACGCCAGCTAGACTATCTGAACAATTGTGCCGAACAGGCTTTAATCGAAGCCAAAAACCTGGGCGGCAATACCTGTAGTTTCTATTCAAATAAAAATACCGCTTTACTTGAGCAAGGCATTTATCTGGAACGTGATTTGCGCCATGCCATCAATAATAATGAGCTGATCGTTTACTATCAGCCAAAAATAAATTTCAGTGATCAAAATATTTATGGTTTTGAAGCGCTGGTGCGTTGGAATCATCCAAGCAAAGGGATTATTCCACCCAACATGTTCATTCCTTTAGCTGAACAAACCAGCCTGATCTCGGATATAGGCAGAATTGTAATTCAACAAACTGCCAAACAAATCCGCCGATGGAATGACTTAGGCTTTAATAATATATGTGTATCGGTCAATGTGGTTGCCCAGCAATTGCAACGTGGTCACTTACTGCAAGACCTTGATCACGCCATTCAAACCTACAAAATTTCCGGTTCTAGTCTGGAACTTGAAATTACCGAATCATCATTACTGGAAAATTCAGTCAAGGTGAAAAACCTGTTGAATGAAATTAAAGACCGTAACATTCATATTTCCTTGGATGACTTTGGAACGGGTTATTCTTCTCTATCTTATCTTGCTGATTTTCCAATTGATATTTTAAAAATTGACCGCAGTTTTGTATCCAAGATTGGACAAGACAAGCAGGAAGCCATTGTGAGTGCCATGATTGCCATGGGCAAGGCCATGGGCATGATGGTGGTTGCAGAGGGGATTGAAACCGAAGAGCAACTGCAGTACCTGCAAGATCTTGAATGCGATATCGCACAGGGCTACTTATTTTCCAGACCGCTACCTGAAAAAGAAGCAACTACATACCTAGAACAACATCGACTTATACCTTCTTGATATAAGTCAATCTTTCTAATCTCAAGTTTGCTTGAAAAAGACACATACGCGACTGTGCTAAGGTCGCAACAAATGTTATATTCGATTCAACCAAGCAAAAAACCAGCAGCTTTGCTGAATCCCCCCAGTAACAAACGAGATACAGATGGACGATCAATCTTTAAAACAACAGGCATTGTATTATCACGAATTCCCAACACCAGGAAAAATTAGCGTCACGCCTAGCAAGCAACTGGTCAATCAACGTGACTTAGCGCTTGCCTATTCACCTGGTGTTGCTGCACCATGTCTTGAGATTGAACGCGATCCTTCAACTGCTGCCCTTTATACTGCACGCGGTAACCTTGTAGCGGTCGTGACTAATGGTACTGCAGTACTGGGCTTAGGGAATATCGGTCCTTTGGCTTCTAAACCGGTTATGGAAGGTAAAGGCGTACTGTTCAAAAAATTTGCAGGTGTGGATGTTTTCGATATCGAAATTGCAGAAAACGATCCTGACAAAATTGTCGACATCGTTGCAGCCTTAGAGCCAACCTTTGGTGGTATTAACCTCGAAGATATTAAGGCTCCAGAGTGTTTTTACATCGAGCAAAAACTTCGTGAACGCATGAACATTCCTGTGTTCCATGACGATCAACACGGTACCTCTATTATCGTGGGTGCAGCTCTTCTTAATGCATTGCAATTCAACGGCAAAAAAATTGAAGAGATTAAAATTGTCGCTTCTGGTGCCGGTGCTGCAGCTCTGTCTTGTTTAAATCTTCTTTGTGCCTTGGGTGCTAAAAAAGAGAATATCATCGTTGCCGATTCACGTGGCCTATTAACCACTCAGCGTGAAGGTCTGGATGAATCTAAAAAAGCATACGTACAAGACATAGAAGGCTCTCAACTTGCTGATGTCATCGGCGGTGCTGACATGTTCCTTGGTCTTTCTGCAGCCGGTATTCTCACCAAAGAGATGGTGAAACTGATGGCCAAAGATCCAATCATCTTTGCATTGGCTAACCCAGATCCAGAAATTCTGCCTGAACACGCGCACGAAGTTCGTGATGATGTCATCATGGCGACCGGTCGTTCAGACTATCCAAACCAGGTGAACAACGCACTTTGCTTCCCGTATATTTTCCGTGGTGCATTAGACGTTGGCGCAACCACCATCAACGAAGAAATGAAGATCGCTTGTGTACACGCAATTGCTCGCATGGCACATGTTGAAGCAGATGCGGCATCTTATGGCGAAAAATCGGCATCATTTGGCCGTGAATATTTAATTCCGCGTCCGCTTGATCAACGCTTGATTCTTGAAATTGCTCCTGCAATTGCACAAGCAGCTATGGATTCAGGTGTAGCGACTCGTCCAATCAAAGATTTCTCTGCATATCGTCAACGTTTGTCTGAGTTTGTTTATAACTCGGCATTCATGATGAAACCGATTTTTGCCCAAGCTAAAACTGATCCTAAGCGTATTGCCTATGCTGAAGGTGAAGACCTGCGTGTACTTCGTGCAGTACAAATTGCAGTCGATGAAGGTCTGGCTAAACCAATCCTTGTCGGTCGCCCTGCAGTGATTGAAGCAAATATCAAGAAATTAGGTCTACGTCTTGAAGATGGTGTGAACATCACCATCATCGATCAAGAAAAGAACCCACATTACGAAATGTTTGCTGATGACTACTACAGCATCATGCAACGTAAAGGTGTAACACCTGAGTATGCTCAACGTGAAGCACGTCGCCGCTCTACCTTAATTGCATCTATGCTGGTAAAACACGGTCTTGCAGACGGTATGCTGTGTGGTACCTACTCAAGTTACGACATCCACTTGGACTTCGTAAGCAACATCATTGGTAAGAAAGAAGGTCATAACACATTCTTTACGCTAAATGCATTAATGCTTGAAGACCGTAACCTGTTCATTGCGGATACATACATCAACCGTAACCCGACAGCTGAACAGCTTGCTGAAATGACCATTTTGGCTGCTGAAGAAGTACGTCGTTTTGGTGTAACACCACGCATCGCACTTCTTTCTCACTCAAGTTTCGGTAGCGACCAAGATGACTTAAGCGCGCAAAAAATGCGTAAAGTGTATGACATCTTGTCTGAAACTGCGCCTGAACTGGAAGTTGAAGGTGAAATGCACGGTGATGCGGCACTTGACGAAAACATCCGTCACTTTGCTTTCCCGAATTCGCGCTTCAAAGGTTCTGCAAACTTGCTGATTATGCCAAATCTAGATGCAGCCAACATTTCGTTTAACCTGTTGAAATCGACTTCAGGGAATAACGTCACCATTGGTCCTATCCTGTTAGGTGCATCTAAACCTGTCCATATCCTGACACCAACTACGACTACACGTCGTTTGGTGAACATGACTGCATTAACTGTTGCTGAAATTCAGGAAAACGAAAAATTAGCACTTTGATTTAGTCAGCTAGATCACATTTTGTGACTTGAGAAAACCTCTATTCTGTAGCATGATTGCTTGAAGAATAGAGGTTTTTTCATGCAAGTTTATTTAGTAGGCGGTGCGGTTCGAGATCACTTGCTCGGACACCCCTATCACGAAAAAGATTATGTTGTGGTTGGCGCAATGCCCGACCAGCTTCTTGCTCAAGGCTATCAGCCGGTGGGTAAGGATTTTCCTGTTTTTTTGCATCCCGAAACAAAAGAAGAATATGCACTGGCACGTACTGAACGTAAGTCAGGTCGTGGCTATCATGGTTTTGAATTTCATACCGATCCTAGTGTTACTCTTGAAGAAGACTTAATCCGTCGCGACCTAACCATCAATGCCATGGCGATGGACAGTGAAGGCAATATCTATGACCCCTATCATGGTCAGCAAGATTTAGAACAGCGAATTTTACGTCATGTCTCCGATGCCTTTGTCGAAGATCCGCTACGTGTTCTGCGCATTGCCCGCTTTGCTGCACGTTATAAAAGTTTAGGCTTTAGTGTGGCGGAAGAAACCCTCGCTTTAATGAAACAATTGGTGGAATCAGGCGAGCTCAATGCACTGATCTCGGAACGTGTCTGGAAAGAAACTTCCCGTGCACTGATGGAAGTTCATGCCGATGAATACTTTGCAGTCTTGCGTGCCTGTGGTGCCTTAAAAGTCTTGTTCCCGGAACTGGATGCCTTATACGGTATTCCACAGCGTCCTGAATATCATCCGGAAATTGATAGTGGTATTCATACCATGATGTCATTACAACAAGCCTGTAAAGCCAACTATTCTTTAGATGTACGATTTGCCGTTCTGGTTCATGACTTAGGTAAAGCATTGACTCCTGCAGACGAATTACCGCGTCATATCATGCATGAAGAACGTGGAGTAAAACCGGTCACTGAAATCTGTGATCGCCTTAAAGTGCCGACCAATACCAAACAACTGGCGATTGCGGTATGTAAAGAACATTTAAAATGCCATCAGGCTTTAAGCTTGAAACCGGGTACCTTATGGCGTTTATTGCAACGACTCGATGTACTGCGTCGTCCTGAACGGGTGGAAGCTTATGTACAAGCCTGCGAATGTGACTCCCGTGGTCGTTTAGGTTTGGAAGACCGTGAATATCCTCAGGCTGCTTATGTGCTTGAAGCCATGCAAGTGGTGCGTAATATCAAGGCACAAGATTTACCGCCTGATATTCAGGGACCCGATATTGGTGAAATGCTGATTCAGCGCCGCATTAAAGCGATTGAACAGCTCAAAGCACAACAGATGGTGGCTGCTGTATAGCCCATAAAAAAAGCACCTGAAGGTGCTTTTTTTGATCTCTATCAATCTCCCTAAATCCCTCTTTTCCAAAGAGGGACTTCTCCCCCTTTATGAAAGGGGGGTTAGGGGATTACTAGTAATCATTTAAATCAAGAAACATCTGCCGGGAAAGTAATGACTTTTTCCAGCTTCATTTGTTCAGTCGCAACCATCAATAAACGGTCAATCCCCAAAGCAATACCTGAACATTCTGGCATCTGAGGTAAAGCTGCCAACAAATATTCATCGATTGGCATCACATACAGTCCCAAAGCTTCTCGCTCTGCGTTATCTGCGGCGAAACGGGAACGCAGTATATCTGCATCAATCAGTTCATCATAGGCATTAGCAAGCTCTAAACCTTCAATATAAAGCTCAAAACGGGCGGCAACCAGCTCACCATCTTCATCGCTTTTCGTTTTAGCGAGCGATGCCAGTTCAGGTGGAAAATCAGTTAAAAATACCGGAGTATCAAAACCCAGACTCGGTTCAACAAAATGCGAGAACAGCAGGTCGATGTAACCCAAACGATCATCACCCAGATCCAGATTTACCCCCACCCGGTTACAGCAATCTTTTAATTCTTTTAGGCTCGCTTGCAATGGATTTAAATCCAGACGATCCATAAAAGCATGTTTATAGCTGAGGATGGTCGGACGTACCGAACCAAAACGCTGTTTTAAAGTCACATTGAGCAAATCGGTCACTTCAAACATCAGCTCTTTCAGACTTAATCCGGGACGATACCATTCCAGCATGGTGAATTCGCTATTATGTTTACGGCCATGCTCGTCATCACGGAAGACTTTGCAAATTTGATAAATAGGCCCACTGCCACTGGCCAACAGCCGTTTCATGGCAAATTCAGGTGAAGTTTGCAGGTAGTGGGTCTGCTGTTTGCCTCGTACATGTCGCTGCGCCTGTATGGATGCCAGATGCACATCAGTCACCCCGGCTTGCGACAAGATCGGCGTTTCCACCTCAAGTACATCACGTTCGGCAAAAAACTGACGGATTTGTGCATACATTTTGGCACGCGCCTGCATAGCCTTTAAGTCACAAGTTGGCTGATAAGAAACTGTTTGATTCACGCTTTTGGCCCTCCATGTGCAGCCCACTCACGGCGTAAGGGATAGGTTTTACGTAAATAATCAAAGGCTTTTTGATCGACCTTGCCATCTTTTAGGCAGGCGCGTAAGTTGGCATCATCCCGGGCAATATCATAAATCTGGGAAAGATATTGTTTCAGTACAGCTTTTAGGTCGCGGTCTTTGAAATACTGTTCACAAACCGGCAACTGGGTTTCAAATTTTTTGTCGGCTGGATAATCAAAGGTTTTGCAAAAAGCGTTATAGATCATCTGGGTGCCACGCGCCTTGCCTTCCAGACTATAGCCTGCAATATGTGGTGTAACCAAAGTGATTAAATCCAGCAATTCAGCTGAAATTTCCGGCTCATGCTCAAAGACATCCAGCACCACCTGACGGCCGGTCTTTTCAATATCGGCTATTAAAGCAGCTTCGGACACCACAGGCCCGCGTGCCGAATTAATTAAAATGGCTTCAGCTTTCATGCTTGTCAAAGCTGCAGCATTGATCAAATGATAGGTAGGATGCTCACCCGTCTTGGTTAAAGGCACATGGATGGAAATGGCATCGGCTGTTTTTAGCAGGGTATCTAAATCGACTTGCTCAATCTGTTCACGCTGTACAAATGGGTCAAAGCCAATCACCTTCCAGCCCAGAAGTTTGGCCATAACAGCCAGACGTGAACCGACATTGCCCAGCCCGATAATCCCCAATGTAAAAGTAGCATTGGCATCAATCAGCTCAGGTTTTAATTTTAATAAAGCGGTAATCACATATTCAGCGACTGCTTGCGCATTACAGCCTGCAGCATTTGACCAAGCAATCTTGTTGTTTTCCAATGCTACAATATCAAGGTGATCGGTACCAATGGTTGCACTGCCCACGAACTTGATCGTACTATCTGCAATTAAAGCTTGATTGACTTTGGTGACTGAACGAACCAAAAGTGCTGCTGCATCTTTAACATCGGCATGGCTTAGGGTACGCCCTGCTTTTTGTTCTATTTCACCAAATTCGGAAAAGAAATAGTCGGTAAATGCCAGATTTTCATCTGCAACGATTTTCATAATGCAATCCAATGATCTTATGCCGATTATGATAACGCTTAGCACTGCATCTGACCATGCACCTTATAGGTATCACCTTGTCGCATTGGGCGATTTCACAGACACTATGAGGCATAAAATGGATGTCATCTTTCCTTGCACAAAAAAAGGACCGTATGCTTTAGCCATCCGATCCAACAGGGGCAAAATAAATATGGATCAAAAGAAGGTTGCTTAAGCCACATCTCCATCAATAATGCCTTGTAGTTTTAAGGCACGCAGCTCATCCGCCGTTTTAAAACGTGACAGAATCTGTTGGGTATGTTCACCCAATTGTGGCGGTGCATTACGATATTCTATCGGTGTATCTGAAAGCTTGATCGGAGATGCAATCACTTTAAAATTTTCATTCAAGGCATGTGGAATATTTACCACCATTTCACGATGCTGAATTTGCGGTTCAGCCAAGGCATCTTCCACTGAATTGATCACCCCCACCGGCACTTTCATGGCGTGAATGGCATCCACCCAATCTTTGGCATTTTTGCCAAGAAAATATTCTGACAATAACGGAATCAACTCATCACGATGCTTGACCCGGTCCTGATTGCGCTGGAATTTTGCATCTTCCAGCAGTTCAGGCAAGCCAATAGCAATACACAAATCTTTAAACTGCTTGTCATTGCCACAGGCAATAATAAATTCCTTGTCCTTGGCCTTAAAAGTCTGATAGGGCACAATATTGGGATGATTATTTCCCATCCGTTTCGGAGATATACCGGTACTGAGATAGTTCATACCCTGATTGGCCAATGTCGCAACCTGTACATCCAGTAAGGACATATCGATATATTGGCCACGTCCAGTATGCTGTCTGGCCAATAATGCTGCCTGAATGGCGATGGTAGAATATAAACCGGTTTGAATGTCCACAACTGCCACCCCAACCTTCTGTGCACCTGCACCCGGTTCACCGTCTTTTTCACCGGTAATACTCATCAGCCCAGACATGCCCTGAATGATAAAGTCATAACCCGGTTCTTCGGCACGTGGTCCATCCTGACCAAAGCCGGTAATCGAGCAATAGACTACATTGGGGTTCAGTGCACTTAGACTTGCATAATCCAGTCCATATTTTGCCAGTGATCCGGCTTTATAATTTTCAATCACCACATCGGCAGTTTTGGCAATTTCCCGTATAATTTCCTGCCCTTGAGCCGAGGCAATATCGACCGCAACTGAATATTTATTGCGATTGGCACACTGAAAATAGCCAGATTCACGTGTGGCATTGCCCTGCTGGTCTGGCATCCATGGTGGCCCCCACATACGGGTATCATCCCCCACTTTTGGACGTTCAATTTTAATCACTTCAGCACCCAGATCCGCCAGAATCTGTCCACACCATGGGCCTGCCAATACCCGACTCAAATCCAGCACCCGAATTCCCTGTAATGCACCCATTGTCATTCCTTAATAGAGGAAGATGCCGCACCGACATCTTCCTGTGATTGATTATGATTGTTGTTGTGGATCGTACTGGCGATCTTTAATAAATAGACCTGGTAATACACCTGCGACAAAGTACGCCGCACCCATCACAATAAAGGCCATGGTGAATGTACCACCCGATGCCAGGAAACCAATCGTCGCTGGAGCGATTGCCGCACCGACGCGGCCGATGTTATAGGCACCGCCAATCGCTGTACCGCGTACATCTGTAGAGAAACTTTCTGCCATATAGGTCGCATTTACACCATATGGAATGCCGTACAAGAAGCCAAAAGTCACCAACAAGTACAGAATGTTGTCTGGCGTATTGCAGAAGATAATCACTGGCAAGAACACGGCGCTGGCAAGAGTACCGAATACAAACACCGCACGACGGTTAAATTTATCTGCCAGATAGCCTGCTAAAATCTTGCCCAGAATCATGGCGGTATATGAACCCACCATATAGCTGGTCAAGCTCTTAAAGTTCATGTGAACTTCGGTTTCCAGATAACTTGGCATCCAGTTGTTAATGCCGTAATAACCGAATTGCAGGAAGAAAGCTGTGCTCATCCAGAGCAAAAACATTTTGCGATGCTTAAAGTTATTGAAAATCTGCTTGTAGATACTGCCACTTTTCGGTTTTTCCTGAGCAACCACCGCTTTAGGCTGAGTTTTGCCTTGTAGGGCATTCAATTTGGTCAGCTGCCATGATTTTGGTTCTGGCACAAAGCGTTGCAGGAAAATATTGATAAATGCAGGAATCACAGTAATAAAGAACAGAATACGCCAGCCATGATCTGGAATAATCGAACCTGCTAGCAGTGTTGCAACAATATAACCGACCGTTTGACCGGTTTGTAGCGTACCCAACACTGTTGTACGGTAAGTGGTTGGCACATATTCGGCCATTAAAGTATTACAGGCCATATATAGTGCGCCAATACCTAAAGCACCAATAAAACGCAGTGCCATAAAATGCTCAAAGCTATGGGTAAAACCTAACAAACAGGTGGCTATCGAGAAGAAAGTCACTGAGTTGGCAATGGTACGAACTCGGCCAAATTTATCACATGCCCAGCCGCCCAAGATCCCGCCAATCCCCATCCCGGCGAGCGATGCGCTGCCTAGAGCACCGGCCTGAAAGGTCGACAATCCAAATTCGGTCTTTAAACTGGTTAAACTATAAGACAGCAACATGATATCGACACCATCTACCACCATGGCAAAATAGGCGAATAGCAAGGCCCACTTCCAGGTGTTGGGTCCGATTTTTTCATAGGTTCCAATATTGCGTGGCAAAGAACTCGCTGGAGTTCCTGCAATTGTTTGAACGTCATTGTTCATGATTTATTACCTCATTTTCCCAAATGAGTCATCGGCAGTCCCATGTCTCTACATTTGCCTTAGCTGTTCTTTATTGTTTTTCTTGTGACATCTTTTGAACTCAGGCTTGCAAATGCACAGCTTTACAAGAATGTTTCACGATGAATCCTTTATCTATGTTTATTGATTTTTTGAAACAAAAGGCTCTGGGATGTTCACGAATGAACATCCTAAATTTTATAAAATGAATTAGTTACAAAATGCGGCAATGCCGGTTTGTGCTCGGCCTAGAATCAGCGCATGTACATCATGTGTACCTTCATAGGTATTCACCACTTCCAGATTCACCAGATGACGCGCCACGCCGAATTCATCACTGATACCGTTGCCGCCCATCATGTCACGTGCTACACGCGCAATATCCAAGGCTTTACCGCAGTTATTACGCTTGATGAGTGATGTACCTTCAACCGCTGCAATGCCTTCATCTTTCATGCGGCCAAAACGAAGTGCAGCTTGTAAACCTAAGGCAATTTCTGTTTGCATATCGGCCAGTTTCTTCTGAACCAGCTGATTGGCAGCCAAAGGACGACCAAACTGTTTACGGTCCATGGTGTACTGATGCGCAGTGTGCCAGCAGAATTCCGCTGCGCCCATGGCACCCCAAGCAATTCCATAACGCGCACTGTTCAGACAGGTAAACGGACCTTTTAAGCCACGCACTTCAGGAAAGGCATTTTCTTCCGGAACAAAAACATTATCCATCACGATTTCCCCGGTAATCGAAGCACGTAAACCCACCTTACCGTGAATCGCAGGTGCAGACAGCCCTTCCCAGCCTTTTTCCAAAATAAAACCGCGGATATCACCGACATTGCCTTCAGGTGATACTTCTTTGGCCCAAACCACAAATACATCTGCAATTGGACTATTGGTAATCCACATTTTCGCGCCGGTTAAACGGTAACCACCGTCGACTTTTTTGGCACGGCTAATCATGCTGCCCGGGTCAGAACCATGATCCGGTTCAGTCAAACCAAAACAGCCGATGTATTCACCTGTAGCAAGTTTAGGTAGGTACTTTTGCTTTTGTTCTTCAGAACCAAATTCATTAATTGGCACCATGACCAGCGAGCTTTGTACGCTGGCCATAGAACGGTAGCCTGAATCGACATATTCAATTTCACGTGCCACTAAACCATAACTGACATAATTCAGCCCTGCACCGCCGTATTGTTCAGGAATGGTTGGACCCAATAGGCCAAGCTCCCCCATCTCACGGAAAATTGCTGGATCGGTTTTTTCATGGCGGAACTGTTCAAGTACCCGAGGTTGTAAACGTTCCTGGCAGTAGGCATGAGCGCTATCACGAATCATGCGCTCTTCTGCAGTCAATTGCTGTTCCAGTAAAAATGGATCTTGCCAATTGAATTGCGCTTTAACCGGTTTTTTAGTATTGACCATTTGATTCATCGCTTCCTCTGCTTGAGATCAGTTTTCGTTGTAAGTGTTCTACTTTGAGTTCGATGCTATGTGTGAATGATCATCCTTTCAAACGATAAATTTGCATGTAGATATTCTGTTTTTGCATACCTGAATGCTTCATGATTAATTTTCACAGCTTAGAGCACTGAATCAACTACATGATTAAATGATTTTCAAGACTAAAGTAGAATGGGCGCTGGTTTAAATTATGTCATTTTGAAATATCTGCACGATTAAAGGACTGATCCATGCGTCGAAGTATTCCTTCATTACAGGGCTTGTTATGCTTTGAATCTGCCGCGAAGCATGCCAGTTATACCCACGCATCTCAGGAACTGTTTATTACCCAAAGTGCGGTTTCCCGGCAAATCCAGCAACTGGAAGACTTTTTAGGCGTGAGTTTGTTTACCCGTACCCGTCACGGCGTAGAACTGACCCATGCCGGACAGCAATATTATAAAACCATCACTCCTTATTTAAGGGGTTTGGAACAAAGTACGCTGGATATCATGTCACATAAGGGTCTAGGCGGAACGCTCAAGCTGGGCGTGGTTCCGACCTTTGCCACGCGCTGGTTATTGCCGAAATTACATCGTTTTAATGCCATTCATCCTGAAATTACCGTACATCTGGAAACCAGTACCAAGCCATTTTTATTTAATGAAAATATCTTCGATGCTGCCATTTATGCCGGTACATTGCAGCAGGTTGAACACTGGCCCGGCACGCAAACCCATTATTTAATGCATGAAGATGTGGTTCCGGTATGTTCACCTGCGCTGATTCGAAAATATTATCCTGATGCTGTAATGCTGAATGAGATGAGTTTTGATTTAACTGCCGAGCAACTGGTTCAACTTCCTTTGCTGCAACAAACCACCCGCCCCAGCATTTGGGAAGAATGGTTTGCACATCATCAAATCAAGCACACCAATCCCTTTGAAGGACAGCGGCATGAATTGTTTTCCATGCTGGCTGTAGCGGCCAATCATGGCATGGGCATGGCTTTAATTCCTCAAATGCTGATTGAACAGGAATTAAAGGAAAAAAAATTGGTAATAGCCTCCACTAAAAAACTGGAAGGTCGCCGTGCCTATTATCTGGTGCATTCCAGCCAGGAAAGCTCGCCTTTAATCCAAAAATTTGTCGACTGGATGCAACAGGAATTACTGATTTCATCGTATAAAAACCAAGATAAAACCCATCCATGAGCATGAGAAAAAGTCGATATAGAGACATATCTAAATGTATTTTTATAGGATGGTTTATTTTGAACAGGCATTAAAAAAGCCCCTGTTTTCACAGGGGCTTTTGAATTTGGCGGAAGCGGTGAGATTCGAACTCACGGAGGACTCGCACCCTCGTCGGTTTTCAAGACCGGTGCATTAAACCGCTCTGCCACGCTTCCAATGGCGGCTATAATATAAATAAAATCCCATCTTGGCAAATACTTTTCTATATTTTTCTTATCAACCGCTTAAAATAAAAACAAAACGCATTAATTTGCTGAATTTTCAGGCTTTTCATAACGAATTTCATTCACATACCACAGCTTTTTACCTAAGGGTGTCAGTACCTGTACTTCATCATCTACCTGCTTGCCCAATAAAGCCCGTGCCATGGGTGAATCAATAGAAATATTCTGTGGGTGATGATCATAAATTTCATCCACACCCACAATACGCAGGTTTTTTTTCTCACCGTCTTCGTTCTCGATTTCCACCCAGGCACCGAAATACACTTTGCCCTCTTGCTCAGGGGAAAAATCAATAATTTTGAGCTCTTCTAAACGTTTACCCAAGTAACGAACACGACGGTCGATCTTACGTAAAATTTGCTTATTGTACTGGTAGTCAGCATTTTCCGATCGATCCCCGAGACTCGCCGCCCAGTTCACTTTTTTGGTAATTTCAGGCCGTTCTTCATGCCATAAATGTTGTAATTCTGCGACCAGTTTGTCATGACCAGTACGTGTAATTAAGTTAGATTTCATGATGTTTTTTGAAGTTCTGCTTACATTTTGCTTACAAGAATGGGCTATTCTATCCCGTATTTACACACAACTAAAGTTTATAAAATTAATTCTTCAATAAAATTAATTTGTTATGTTATATTTCTCTAAAATTTTTCGTACAAAATTTGACAAGCTTATTTTTCAGCCGTATTATGCGCGCATGTTTTTAGATCGCTTAATTTTTAATCTATGTAGAAATTCTACATTATTCTCCTTTTAATCCAATGTCATTTTTTGAATGACGTCATGTGCCCAACCCTTATTGAATTTATCAAACTTGCAAAAGTCTGAGGCCTGTTTGCCTTTGCTTTTTAGGGCATAAATTACTTGTAGCGGAGACACCATGCACAGTAGTTCAACTTCTGGAGTGAGGCTTTGCCTTAACTCATTAACTTCTTCTCTCTCATTAAAAATTCTTGCATTTACGACTGCATTAATTCCGTTCCACAGTATCAATGCAAGTAAATCTTACCAATATGATTCTGTGGTCGATGGTAAACAGCTGACTGTGGTTTCAGTTGAAAATCCAACCACAATATTTCAAGATGGTTCACACCAACATGGTTTTGGTTATGACCTGGCGCGCAACTATGCCAACAGCTTGAATGTTAAGCTGGTGTTTAAAACTGTGCCGGATAATGCCACCGCATTGAAATGGGTTGCACAAGGTAAAGCCAATTTTGCCATGACAACTGCAGATGTGCGTACTATCGAGCAAAAGCATTTAACTTCTTTTTCTGCAACCTGCGGTGATATCAGCAGCTTGCAGCAAAATGGCCTAAACACCAATCTGAACTGGGTATTTAAGCATGCCAATGATCCATTGACTCAAACTGCAAGTGGTTTTGTCTGTCAAGGTAAACAGTCTGGTTCAATTCGCCGATTGGCTTCATTCTATAATCGGAATGTAGTAGAAGAACAATCATGGGATAACATTCAGCGTGATCTGAATCAGCGCATGCCGATTTATAAGGCCAGCTTTAAAAATACCGCTGCAAAATATGATCTGGACTGGCACTTATTGGCAGCAATTGGTTATCAGGAGTCCTACCTGAAACCTAATTCTGTTTCACCAACAGGCGTGCGCGGTTTGATGATGCTAACCAATGGTACAGCAAAGGCCATGGGTGTCAGTAACCGAACCGATCCGGCACAAAGTATTGAAGGGGGTGCGAAATATTACGACCAGATGCTGAGCCGTTATTCAGACGTACCTTTGCCTGACCGTAACTGGTATGCCCTGGTTGCTTATAATATGGGGCCAGGTGCAGTGGATCAGATTCAAGATAAAATCCATGCACAAGGTCAAGACCCGAATAACTGGGTCAACCTGTATGGTTATTTAGAACGTAATAAAGCCAGCAATGGCCGTTACCGTCAAGCAGTGCAATATGTAACACGCATTCGTGCCTATTTAGAACATATTAAGACTTCAGAGTTAGTGAATATTTAATCTCTTCTAAATACAAAAAAAGCTTACCCTTGGGTAAGCTTTTTTATTGCACTAGATATTAGTTATAAAGACTTAAGCGGTTTGTTCAAGCACTTTCTTGAATAAATCTTTTTGTTCTTGGCTTGGCTTGGCTGTTTGTAAAGCCATCAATTGTGACATATCACCCTGAACTTTAATTTTACCGGTCATGAATGCCTGCATTGCAGCAGCCATATCAAATTCCAGGAAGACTTTACGCAAAGTTTCCCCATCCATGTTCAACGTGGTTTTCGCATTTGAAGATAGACCTTTTTTGATTGCACCACCATCAAGAGACAATTCTGTATTGCCTTGGGCATCAGATACCACCAAGTTGATGGCTAAATTTGCAAGTGCAGGTGGCAAGTTTAAATCACCGGCTTGCGCAGTTAATGTTTCTACAGTTGAAAACCAATCATCAGTTAAAAAGGCAGGCATGATCTTTCCTCAATTTATTTGTCCATTGGTGTCGCCTATCCAGACAACATCTTTGTGAAGCTATTTTGCTTGAAGCTTGTTATAGCATGTAAAATTGTTTTCTGCTTAACGTTTTTTGTACGATGCGTTCAATTTTTATATTTTTGATACATTTCTTAAGTAAATCAGATATATAAAGTTATATAAAATAGACACCAATCCTGAAATTGGTGTCTAAAAACCATCTTAGTCGGCAGCAAAACCTAAATTGACCATATTGATACGTTTGCTTTGCCCTTCTTCTTCTTCAGTTGAACAACTGCCAGTGAAATCAATTTCACGTTGCGCATCTAAAGCTTCAAAGTCAAACAATTCACGGTCGGCCAATTGTGAAGGCGATACATTCTGCATGGCACCAAAAATACTGTGTAAACGTTTCGGATATTGTGCATCCCATTCACGCAACATATTGTTGATCATGGCACGCTGCAAGTTTTCCTGTGAACCACACAAGTTACACGGAATAATCGGGAACTGACGCATTTCTGCATATTTAATAATGTCTTTTTCTTCCACATAAGCCAGTGGACGAATCAGGATATTCTTTTTGTCAGAAGACAACAGTTTTGGTGGCATCGCCTTCAAGCTGCCGCCATGGAACAGGTTCAGGAAGAAAGTGGCCATAATGTCATCACGATGATGACCTAAAGCCACTTTGGTTGCGCCAATTTCCTGCGCAAATCCATACAATGAACCACGACGTAAACGTGAACACACTGCACAGTAGGTTTTACCTTCAGGGGTCAGTTTTTTGGTAATGCTGTAAGTGTCTTTTTCCAGAATATAATAAGGAATGTTATTTTCTTCTAAATAACGTGGCAAGACATCTTCAGGGAAACCTGGCTGCTTTTGGTCAAGGTTGACTGCAACCACATCAAAATTGATCGGTGCAATGCGTTTGAACTGCAACAAAATATCCAGCAAGGTATAACTGTCTTTACCACCAGAAATACAGACCATTACCTTGTCGCCATCTTCGATCATTTTAAAATCACGAATGGCATGACCGACTTGACGGCGAAGCTTTTTCAACAAACGGTAATATGCCGAGCTAGTTGGCAGTTCTGGTTTGAAATTAAATCCTTGTTCGGACTCAACTGGCGAGTACATAGACGAGATTTACCCATAAATAAAAATACCGCGCAATTTTATCCGATTCAGCCCCACATCGCACCAAAAGAATGTAATTTCTGCAAATTGCTTATTACTATCCTTTTCATCTAAAACCCTGATATTTATTTTGACCTTAGCAGTTCAAAAAATAGCCACGATGCTTGCCATTTGTACTTTTCCACAGTTGTCCACAAAACCTGTGGATAACTTTGTGGATTTTAAAACACTTGACAAGGTGTCTGACCTGCAAGTTAAGGCTTCTATTTAAATTGATCATCTTTTGATCAATTTTGTTTTTATTTAAAATCAACAGCTTATATGTGTCAAGTTATCCTGATTAAAAAAAAATTAAATTTTTTTTGATTACTATCTCTACAAACAGTACTTGATTTTTACAAATTAGTGGTGAAATTAATGGAGTAATGCTTTCTAACTTGTTTTTTTTTGTTAAACTCCACTTGTACTGTTTGGAACAGATGTTTTCTATCTATAAAAATGAAAAATAACTTTGTAAAAACTGGACTTTATTTTTTGGGGTTTGTGGCAGTTCATTCTGTTGCAACGAGCTGTTATGCCGGTGAAACCATTTATCAGTTAAAAGATTCGAATGGTACGACCTTGCTCACCAATAAAAAAAATCGTTATAACCATCTTAAAGTCGAAAAAAAGACGTATTACCCAGACAGCAATATCCATAGCTATAGTAACTGGGGTTCATCTGAAGCTTCGGTACTTCCAAGTTATAGTCGCAATAAAAATGTCTTTGATCCCCTGATTAAACAGGCTGCTACTCAGCATGGAATATCTGAAGGTCTGATTAAAGCCGTGATGCATACCGAATCTGGTTTTAATGTCAATGCACGCTCGCCTGTGGGTGCCCAGGGACTGATGCAGCTCATGCCGGCGACTGCACGACGCTTTAATGTTTCAAATGCTTTTGACCCGCAACAAAACATTATGGGTGGAGCAAAATACCTGGCTTGGCTGATGAAACGCTTTAACGGTAATACCTCGCTGGTATTAGCCAGTTATAATGCCGGTGAAGGCAATGTCACCAAATATGGCGGTGTTCCTCCGTTCAAAGAAACACAAGATTATGTCAGACGCGTGAGCAGCCGTTTCAGCAACTTATATGCCAATGGCTTGGGTCATAGCTCAAATTCAACAAAATCTGGTTCCGATGCCGGAAAAATTGTTGCCCAATCCGACAATGATAAATCCGCTTCATCACATGCAGCCCCTCGTTATAGTTCCCAGCGTCAAATTATCATGGCATCCGATGGCAGTTTCACCGATGCCCCCGGCTCGTATGCCACGGCACATGCGACAGCTTCTGCAAGAATTTCAATTGTTGATAATTAAATTGTTTTAGAAACTGCATCATTTTAGAGTTTCCTTAATTTTTCCTTGAATTTTTAAGACTTACACCTCATATTTACTAAGACGATTTTTGATTCATAAATCAGATTATTTTTTTATTATAAGAGGATTTTCTCAATGATGCGGATTGGTTTGTTCTTGCTTACCAACCTCGCGGTACTGGTTGTAGCTGGCATTATTTTGTCACTCTTCGGTGTCGGTAGTTACCATGGCGCGGGTGGCTTAAATCTAGGCAACCTAATGGTCATCTGTTTTGTCTTTGGTATGGTTGGCTCTCTCATTTCCCTGTTCATGTCAAAATGGATGGCGAAAAAAACCACTGGCACAGAATTAATTGACCCGAATGCGCCTCGTAACCAAGCAGAAGCATGGTTATTACAAGAAGTTGCACAATTGTCGCAACGCGCTGGTATTAACATGCCAGAAGTGGGTATTTTCCCTTCTTATCAGTCCAATGCTTTTGCTACAGGCTGGAACAAAAACGACGCTTTAGTCGCCGTTTCAACGGGTTTACTCGAACGAATGAACAAAGACGAACTTCGTGCGGTACTTGCGCATGAAATTGGTCACGTTGCCAATGGCGACATGGTGACTCTTGCCTTGATTCAAGGCGTCGTCAATGCCTTCGTCATGTTCTTTGCACGTGTCGTTGGTGACTTTATTGACCGTAACGTGTTTGGTCGTGAAGACGGCGAAGCACCGGGCTTGGCTTACTTTGGTATTACCATGGTACTGGATATTGTATTTGGTATTTTGGCATCTTCTATCGTCATGTGGTTCTCACGTCAGCGCGAATATCGTGCCGATGAAGCCGGAGCACGTTTAGCGGGTAAACAAGCGATGATTTCTGCATTATTGCGTTTACAGGCAGAATCAGAATTACCTGATCAAATGCCGAAAGAAATGAAAGCCTTTGCAATTGCAGAAGGTAAAGAACAAGGTTTTAGCCTGGCTGCTTTGTTCCAAACCCACCCTACCATTGAACAACGTGTGGCTGCATTACACCAGTTAAATTGTCCATAATCTGTTTAAACTTAATCTATTGAGATAAATGGAATATAAAAAGCCTCCGTCATGGAGGCTTTTTTTTATGACTAAATTCAATACAACAGAATGTCATTGAAATCAATTACGCACGCTACTCATATGCACAATATAGACAGAAAAATCATCGATTACTTGATCTTGCAAGGCGTTAAATATTCAATGTTTGCCACCATTGCCATAACCAACTGAACCCCAACCACATGGCAATGATTAATAAAATGATAAAAACAACACCCAACAGATCAGGAAGATGCAGCCAGATCCAGGCCACGACAGGATTCCGCCAAAAAGCAGAATATTGCTGCTTGTGCTCCAGACGTTCATGTAAAAAGGGATGCGTGACATGCGACTCACTGCGAATCTGATATTCCTCACGTATATGCTCATGTACGATTGCCAGAGCTTTACGGCTAGGGCGAATAAACACATCAAATATGGTCCCCAGCACTGGAATAAAACCGACCACCGCATCCATCATGGCCAATCTCAGCACTGGAGCCAGCTTGCTTTGTGGCACGCCAATTTTCTTGGCCTTATAAATGGCATAGCAAGTCAGTACAAATCCGGCAACATCTCCAGCCACTGGAATGGTACTTAAGGCAGCATCCGCCCCGACACCCTGCTTGGTAAATGGAATTCGAACCACCGAATCCATCATATTGGCAAACTTGGCCAAATCCCGTTCCAAACGTATGACTTCTTGCTGGCTGAGTTTTTTTGGTTGTTCAGACATCGCCTGTTCCCAAGACATAATTCATCTAAATAATTGAGATTACATCATATCTTTGTGCATTGATGTGTATTGATGTAATGAACAAGTGAGAGTGAACTACGAACTATGTACTACACAAAACCACTCTATATCCCCCTTTTTACTAAAGGAATATAGAGGGATTGAATTACATCAAATTATGCCTGTGGTTTGGCTTTAAATAGCGTGCGAATCAGCACATACATAAAGGGAATAAAAATCAGCACCAGGCAAGTTGCAAAAATCACACCGCCTAAAACACTCACCCCGATTTCCTGACGGCTGGCTGCACCTGCACCAAAGGCAAATACTAAGGGAATCACCCCTGCACCAAAAGCCAATGAAGTCATCAGAATCGGGCGTAAACGCAGACTTGCCCCTTCCAGCGCAGCCTCAATCACACTGCGACCTTGCTGCTCCGCAAGTGCAGCAAACTCGGCAATTAAAATGGCATTTTTACAGGACAAGCCTATCGTGGTGAGCAAGGCAATCTGGAAATAAATGTCATTTGGAAAACCGACAAAATAGCTGAACAGGATGTTACCGCCAATGCCCAAAGGAATGGCACTTAATACCGCCGTAGGAATAGACCAGCTTTCATACAGTGCTGCTAGGCATAGAAAAATAAATCCAATGGAAAGCACATACAGCAATAAAGCCTGATTACTCGAGCGTTTTTCTTCATAGGATAAACCGCTCCATGCCACGTCTATACCCGGATGCTGTGCAACCAGCTGCTCTACATCACCCATTGCTACGCCCGAACTGATATCTTTGGCGGTATCCGCTTCCATTTGCAATGCGGTATAACCCATATAACGGTTCACCACATCTGGCCCACCACTCCAGCTGACATTGGCAAAATTTCTAAATGACACCATTTGATTTAAATCATTACGCACATACCAGTATTGTAAGTCTTCAGGTTTAGAACGAAATTCGGCATCGCCCTGCATCATCACCCGTTTAATCCGGCCGCGGTCGATAAAATCATTGATATAGCTGCCGCCCCATGCGCTCGCCAAGGTACTGTTTATGGCAGTTTGTGACAGGCCATTTGCCATCGCCAGTTTCTGGTCAATGTTCACCTTTAGACCTGCTTTATCAGGGTTCGAACGTTTGTCCAGATTTTCAAAAGTGCGGTATTGTTTTGCCTGCTGCTGCAATTGCTTAAACTGGCTATCCAGATAGGCACGACCTTGGCCATTGATGTCACGAATCCAGAAATCCAGCCCGTCAGTTTGACCTAAACCACTGACCGAAGCGGGCATGGTCACATTAATTTGTGCATTCGGATTCTTCTTAAAATGCTTTAAGGCGCGTTCCCGAATGGCTTGGGCTGAATTTTCTTTACCGGAACGCTCATCCCAGGGCTTTAAGGCAATAAAACCCTGACCTAAATTTTGTCCGGTTCCCGCAGCATTACGGCCATAACGAACCATGACCAGATTTACATTATCTTTTTCATTTTCCAGAAAATACTGTCTAATCTGCTCACCAATTTCAGAACTTTTCGACATTGGTGCACCATCCACCAGTTTAAACTGCACATTTAAAATGCCCTGATCTTCACTGGGAATAAAGCTAGTCGGTAAAGCCCGATAAAACAAGGCAAACACACTGATCAACGCAGCAAATACCATCAGACAAATGGCTTTATGCTGCAGGGTTAAAGTGGATAATTGAAGATAGCGCTGCTTTAAGCCATCCAGGTTCTGGTTAAACCAGACCGCCCATCGGGCAGGCTGTGGATTAGGCTTTAAAATCAAGGCACATAAAGCAGGCGTTAATACCAGCGCCACAGCCAGAGATAAAGCCATGGCAGCGACCAAGGTAATGGAAAACTGACGGTAAATCACCCCGGTTGAACCGCCAAAAAATGCCATGGGAATAAACACGGCCGTCAGTACCAGCGTAATCCCGACCAATGCCCCACTAATTTCCTGCATGGATTCAATCGATGCCTGCTGAGCCGTTAAATTTTTCTCATGCATCAGCCGTTCAATATTCTCCACCACCACAATGGCATCATCCACCAGCAGCCCAATCGCCAGAACCAGGGCAAACAGGGTTAATGTATTGATACTCAAGCCGAGCACATACAATATCGCCATTGTTCCTAGCAGTACCACAGGTACGGTAATTGCGGGAATAAGCGTTGCACGCCAGTTTTGCAGAAACAGGAACATCACTGCAATCACCAGCAATACCGCTTCAAACAGGGTTTTCACCACTTCCTTAATCGATTCTTTGACAAAGGGCGTATTATCACGCGGATAAACCAGCTTATAGCCTTCAGGAAGCTGCTTCGAAATCTGATCCACTTCAGCCTGAATCAGTGCTGAAGTCGCTAGGGCATTGGCACCGGAAGCCAGCGAAATGCCCATCCCGGCAGAAGGAAAACCGTTGATGGTATTAAAGGATTGATAATTTTCTGCCCCCAGTTCAACCCGAGCGACATCTTTTAAATAGATAAAACTGCCATCACGTGCAGATTTGACAATGATATTTTCAAATTCTGGCACGGTTTTTAAACGTGAACCAGAAGTGACTTTAGCATTTAAATACTGGTCTGCTACTGTCGGCAGATCCCCTACCGCCCCAGCTGCGACTTGGGTATTTTGGGCTTCAACCGCAGCGCGGATATCACTCGGCATTAAACTGTATTGTTTTAATTTTAACGGATTCAGCCAGATACGCATGGCATATTGCGAACCAAAAACATCGACTTCACCAATACCGTCTATGCGTGCCAGATCTTCTTCCAGATGGGTCTGCATATAATCGGACAAGGCAATGCTATCACTTTTACCCGTGGCATCGTACAGGCCAATGACCATGTGCGTATCACCCAGTGACTTGAATACATTCACTCCCTGACGCTGTACTTCATCCGGTAAACGGTTCAGCACCCCATTAATCGCATTTTGCACCTGAACTTGTGCCGTATCCGGATCGGTGCCATTTTCAAAACTGATGTTAATGCGGCTGCGCCCGGAGGAATCACTGCTGGAACTAAAATAAAGCAGATGATCAATGCCTTTAATTTGCTGTTCCAGCACCTGGGTAACACTTTCTTCCACCGTTTCCGCCGAAGCGCCGTTATAGCTGGCACTTACACTAATACGTGGCGGAGCAATATCCGGAAAGCGCTCTACGGGTAAATTCAGCGTCGCAAAAATACCAAAAGCCATCAAGATAATGGCTAAAACACCTGCAAAAATCGGTCGATGAATAAAAAATCTAGACAGCATATGTCCTGGTCACTTAAAGGGTGAGGTATAAAAAATTCAACTCAATCATTGAATACTTAAAATGATTTATTTGATATTGATCATCAATGACAGAAGTATAAAAGCCAAACATATTTAACAGAAAAATGAGACTTTGCCTTAAATAAGGAGAAAATATGAAGGGAATTTTTATATTAAATCGTTATCTCTTGTGAAGCTTGGCTCATGGTGCATATTTTTAACGTTTTTATTTCAATATTTTAATTTAATTTTAGATTAAGTAAAATCGAATATAATGACTCAAATTAGTCAATGTTTGAGTGCAATGAACTCTTATTCTCCTTTTAAAGGCAAAACAGGTGTTAAGCGTGTATTCAATGCCACCCAGTATTCACTGGCTGGTTTTAAGGCAGCATTTATGCATGAAGCTGCTTTTCGTCAGATCGTATTCATTAATACCATTTTAATTCCAGTCAGCTTTTTTCTGGATGTCAGTGCCGTTGAACAAGCCCTCATGGTGGCTGTCTGTTTGCTGGCACTCATTGTGGAATTATTCAATTCAGCCATTGAAGCCGTGGTCGACCGTATTTCATTAGAAAAACATCCGCTTTCAAAGAATGCCAAGGACATGGGCAGTGCAGCGCAGTTTGTTTCCCTCAGCATAATCTTTTTTGTTTGGCTGATTATTTTGATTCACTAGTTATTTTATGTCTTTAATCTAGGCGATTTAAAAGCACCTTAACCGGTGCTTTTTTTCATCTATTACCCAGAATTTTAAAGCATAAAAAAACCCTGCATGCGCAGGGTTTTTTTTGAATCAATCAGGAGGATTAGCCACCGAATTGGTTCATAGTGTTTTTAGCATCGTCATGCGCTTTAAGAGCGTTGTCACCAGAGAAGATTTCTTTGTGATCATCACCGATGTCAGAACCAGCCATTGCTTGGTGTTTAACACAAGCGATTGTACCGCGGATTTCTTTACGTTGAACGCCAGCAACATAAGCCAACATACCTTCAGAACCGAAGTAACCTTGAGCAAGTTCGTGAGTAGAAAGCGCAGCTGTATGGTAAGTCGGAAGTGTGATCAAGTGATGGAACACGCCCGCTTCACGAGAAGCATCTGCTTGGAATGTACGTACTTTTTCATCAGCATCAGCAGCTAATTCAGTAGCATCATACTCAGCGCTCATTAATTTAGCGCGGTCATAAGCAGAAACATCTTTACCTTCAGCAACCCAACGATCGTAAGCTTGTTGACGGAAGTTTAAAGTCCAGTTGAATGATGGCGAGTTGTTATAAACAAGTTTCGCATTTGGAATCGTTTCTTTAACACGGTTAACCATGTGAGCGATTTCGTCAACGTTTGGAGTCGCAGTTTCGATCCAAAGAAGATCAGCACCGTTTTGAAGGCTAGTTACACAGTCAAGTACAACGCGGTCGATTTGAGTGCCTTCACGGAACTGGTACAAACCAGACGCTAAACGTTTAGGACGGTGAAGTTTACCATCACGTTTGATCAGGATTTCGTCTTCTTGAGCTTCTGAAATATCGATTTCAGTTGTGTCTAAGTAGCTGATGTATTGAGAAGCGATATCGCCTGGCTCTTTAACCACTGGGATTTTTTGAGTCAAGTCAGCGCCTTCAGAGTCAGTACGTGCAACGATGATACCGTCGTCAAGACCCATTTCCAAGAATGCATAGCGAAGAGCGTGGATTTTCGCGATGAAGTCTTCGTGTGGAACTGTTACTTTACCAGCTTGGTGACCACATTGTTTCGCGTCAGATACTTGGTTTTCGATTTGTAGCGCACAAGCACCAGCTTCGATCATTTTCTTAGCAAGTAAGTAAGTCGCTTCTTCGTTACCGAAACCAGCGTCGATGTCTGCAATAATTGGCACAACGTGAGTTTGGAAACCGTCGATTTGAGCAGTGATTTCAGCAGCTTTAGCAGTATCACCAGCTTCGTTTGCTTTTTTAAGCGCACGGAACAAGTCGTTTAATTCTTTCGCATCAGCTTGACGTAAGAAAGTGTAGATTTCTTCGATCAATGCAGGAACAGAAGTTTTTTCGTGCATAGATTGGTCAGGAAGAGGACCGAATTCTGAACGAAGAGCAGCAACCATCCAACCAGAAAGGTAGATGTAGCGACGTTCAGTAGTACCGAAGTATTTTTTATTCGCAATCATTTTTTGTTGCGCGATGAAACCGTGCCAGCAACCTAATGATTGAGTGTATTTGCTAGAGTCAGCATCATAAGCAGCCATATCACGACGCATAATCGCAGCTGTGTATTTCGCAATGTCTAAACCAGTTTTGAAACGGTTTTGGATTTGCATACGCGCAGCATCTTCAGGACTGATGTCTGCCCAAGTGTTGCCGAATTTCGCTTTTAATTCGCGGATTGCATCAATCGCTGTTTGGTATGTAGTCATGATATTCTACCCTGTATATAATTTTAGGATTTCATCAATCAAAGGACTAAATCTGCAAGATATTGATTTGTTCAGATTTAGAGCGCTTCGTTGCTATGGACACAGCTTAGATTGACTGAAAAAATTAATCCAATATCCTCTAGTAATTCTCAGTATTTATTTAAAAAATATGTAGATCAAAGTCGTATTATATTTATGTTTCAAAATTTTAAATAATTGTTTTAATTTAATTTATTTAAAAATAACAAAATAACATTTCGCTTAAAAAATATTCCTTTTGCTGTTATTTTCTTCATTAGACTTAAGTCTTGCCTCGCAAAAAAAAAGCTTGACCCATTATTTTTAAGCTTATTTTTGTACATTTTTATTCCCTATCTTCAAAATACATTTGTATTTTATTACAGCTATTTTTGCTTTTTTCAGATCATTACAGCTTTATTTTTGCAGCATATTGAAAAACCTGACCAATTTTTTGGATTTAGTAGACTTTACTGTAATCATTCCTGCCCAAAGCCGTTCATTGAGTGATTTTTCTATAATAATCTGGGTATTATCCCGTTTCTTTTTTCATCAATATTCCTACACAAGCCTTGTCGCTTATGGCATAATCGAAATAATTTCATGAGTTTATTTTCGGTATTTCTTTTATGAATCTGGAGCGAGTCGATCTCAATCTATTAATATATCTTGATGTACTCCTTCGTGAAAAAAATGTAACGCGTGCGGCAGAACAATTGGGTGTCACCCAACCTGCCATGAGTAACATTCTGCGTCGTTTACGTAACTTATTTAATGATCCGCTATTAATCCGTTCTTCTGAAGGGATGACACCCACAGAACGTGCTTTGGAATTACAACCGCGTATTCGTGATGCACTTTCTGATTTGTCGATGATTCTGGAACCGCGTACCGAATTCCGTCCTTATACCTCGAATCGCGTATTCCGAATTATGACTTCGGACTATGCAGAAGCGACCTTAGTACCGCGTTTGGTCAAGGCGTTACGCTCAGAAGCACCGAATGTGGTCCTCGACTTTTTAACACCAAGTGATGTGTCCTACCGCGACATGGAACAGGGTAAAGTTGATCTGGCCATTAACCGCTTCAATGAAATTCCGCAAAGTTTCCACCAGGTTTTAGTATGGCGTGACAGCTTTTCTTGCTTACTCAACAATAAGCACCCTGCCAGCGCCAATCTCAACCTGAAAAGTTACCTCGATGCACAGCATATTTGGGTTTCTAAAACCGGTATGGGTGTCGGTTTTGGGGTCAATCCTGAAAAACAAGCCGGGCTGGGCTGGATTGATCAGGCTTTGGAACGTATCGGGCAAAAACGCAAGATTTCGGTCTTTACCCGTCATTATCAAATGCCAGGGCTTTTAGCTGCCAATGTTGATCTGGTGGCAACTTTGCCCACACGTATTGCACGTTTGCAGGCTAAAAACCAAAACTTGTTGATTAAAGACCCACCGTTCTATATTCCCGAGTTTGAATTGAAAATGGCGTGGTGTCCTTTATTACATCACCATCCCGCACATCGCTGGTTACGTCAGCTGATTCTGTATGTGGCGCGTCAGATGATTGAAGAAGAAAATCGTGAGTTTTTAATGAATAATTCTCAATTTTCACACTATTAACAACGTTTTTTCTTAAATTCTTCTTTTTTAAGCTTATACTGTACTTATCTGGGTAGTAATTCCATTACTACCCACAGTTTTTTTGTGTTAAAAATATTCATAATAATGATGATCCACAGGTGGATTTGTGAGCCTCTTTCAAAATATCGTCATCATCGTCATCCTTATTGTCGGGGCAGGTTTTTTATCTTTAACTGAAATTGCCCTCGCAGGTGCACGTAAAGTTAAACTAAAAATACTTGCTGAATCGGGCGAAGAACGCGCTCAGAAAGTATTAGATTTACAGGAAAATTCAGCAGACTTTTTCGCAGCATCGCAAATCGGCTTAAATGCCGTTGCCATTCTGGGCGGTATTTTAGGTGAAGGTGCCTTCCGTCCTTATTTCCTTGAACTTGTATCCGGCTTCTACCAAGGTCCTTGGACTGAAACAATTAGCTTTACCCTCTCATTCACCTTAGTCACTTCACTGTTTATTTTATTTGCCGATTTAATGCCAAAACGTTTGGCCATGATTGCACCTGAAAAAATTGCAGTGTCGGTGATTAACCCGATCCAGATCTTTATTACCGTCTGCAAGCCTTTAGCCTGGTTTATCAATACGATTGCCAACCTGTTATTCCGCTTATTCAAGGTCAATACCACACGTGAAGACAATATCACCTTTGCTGATATCTCTGCCGTGATGGATGCTGGCGCTCAAGCAGGCGTATTACAAAAACAGGAACATCACTTCATTGAAAACGTGTTTGAGCTTGAAGAACGTAATGTGCCTTCAAGTATGACCACACGTGAAAATGTGGTGTTCTTTACTTTAAAAGAATCTGAATCGAGTATTCGCCAGAAACTGGCGGAATATCCTTACTCCAAGTTTCTGGTTTGCAGTGAAAATATTGATGATGTGATTGGCTATGTAGATGCCAAAGATATTCTGGTGCGTATTCTGAATAACCAGTCTTTACTGCAACTCAATGAAAACACCATTCGTAATGTACTCACTATCCCCGATACTTTAACTTTATCAGAATTACTGGATCGCTTCCGTTCTACCAAAGAAAAGTTCGCAGTGGTTATTAATGAATATGCGTTGGTGGTTGGTGTCATCACCCTGTCAGATATTATGATTACCGTGATGGGCGACTGGGTCACTCCGATTGAAGCTGATCAGCAAATTATTAAACGTGATAACAACTCTTGGCTGATTGATGGCAGTACCCCGATTGAGGATCTGAAACACGCCCTTGAAATCGATGAAATGCCGGATGAAGAAAATTATGAAACACTGGCAGGTTTTATGATGTACCGTCTACGCAAGATTCCACGTCCTGCCGACACCGTCATTTATGGCAACTATAAATTTGAAGTGGTTGATGTCGATCATTTTAAAATTGACCAACTTCTGGTTACGCGTCTTTTAAAAGAAACTGAATCTCATGACGACCTTAAAGGATCAGAGTAATCTGATTCTTTTCACCTTAACTTAAAATAAAAATTAAAATAGATAAAACCATGAACTTTTCAGTGACTGCCCTATTTGCCTGCCTGAGTTTTTATTCAGGCCTTTACATGATTTATTATTTTTTCGCCCGGCAAACCCAGCCTTTAATTTTGATTCTTGCAATCGTATTGCTCATTTTGGCGTGCTGGATTACACCTTATAGTTATGAACGAAAAAGAAAGAATTATGACTCAACCATGCGAATCGGTGAGTTATTCTGGTATCCATTGATCAGCTGGTGGCGACTTTTTATTTGGCCTATCTCTGTATTATTGGCATGGCTGTATCCATAAAAAATCGAATTAAGCGCCAAAAAAAGCACCCAAAGGTGCTTTTTAATTGTCTTTTTAAGACTAAGCGATTAAAGCATCTAAGACAGCTTGATAGTGAATGGTAATGTCTTCTTCCAGAATTTTATAAGCATTATCAAACTGCACCATAGGCCAGCCTTCTTTCCAGAAAGGAAAAATATTATGCAGGTCATGGGTGACTACAGCATCTTCACGTACAATGGCTTGTGCAACTTGCGATAAAACCTGTGCCGTTTCGGCACCATCTATAGCTAAATAATCAATGCCACGTGCTTTTAAAATACGGATACGGTCTTTTTTATAACGAATTTTTTTGCTTTGCGCTTCGTTTAAATTCAGTGCCAAAGTCACAGCTTCAACAAACTTGTCTTCAAAGCTGTTATTTAAAGCCACCAATGCCTGTTTATGTGCCTCTTGACGACCAGCCTTACCGCCATTACGGATAATCTCTTTCGCTTCAGTATCCAGCTCATCGTCTTTCATGGACTGTAAAATGTCTAAAATTTCGATATCGCTTAAAGATTCAGGAGATTGATCAGTCATGAACTGTCCTTGGACAAAAATAAGAAAGGACTATTTTCGCATAATTCCAGACTGAATACAGGAATAAAATTAAGCTCCCGATGTTGTTACTGGCTTGATGATTTAAAATATTGCTGCAAGCCTGATTATTGAGTGCAATATCTCCCACTCATTACAAACACACCAAATACCCATCTCTTCATGTAAAATAAGTAAAAATAAAATTTAAGTCTATGTAGCGAACTGAAAATTTAGTTCAATTCAAACAACCAACTAAAGATTTATTTTGAGATGCAGGAAACAGTAAGTTGCAGATATTTCTCTGTTAAATACTGTCAAATCCTTTATATTAGCCTTACTTTTTATGTTTCCTTAATTCTTATGACCAGCAATAAACAAACTGCACTTTTTTTAAAACAACTGCGGGAACAATACCCGACAGCCTTTAAAAGAAATTATTTGTTTTATAGCATGATCAAAACCAAAGGCATCTTAGACGAACTGAAAGAGCTGATTCCCTGGGTTCTAGCCGCCATGATTTTTATCTCTCTTTCAATGAGCTTAAGCCCTTATATTGCTAGCCAATTTCCTCAATTTAATGCTTTTCGCGCACAAGGAATTGCCGTTCTAGCCATTATGTTGCTGTTTATGCTCTACACTCCAGTGGTTATTAAACAAATTAAACATAGCTCGACTTCTTTATATCAGCAACTTCGCCATACTCCAGTTAAACTGGCAGTTGTAATTGTGCTACAAACAGTCAATATCGCCTATATTGAAAGTACAGTTTTACAAATCATTCTATTTTTCTTTGCCTTAAGTTTTGGCTTTGTGCGATTTTACAAAGAAAATATGTTTCGTGAAGGGACTCAAAACGAGCAATATTTTTATCTGCAAGAAATCCGCCGCATCTGCTTTTGGGCCTATAAGCAAGTTTTAAAAATTCAGTTTAAAAGCTTATTTACCAGCAAGAACTCAGCTGCACGCCATACTCTGCGACAACAAGAAAAAAAGTTTATCGATCTGCATATACAGCTGATTCGTTATGAAAATGAACTGTGTAAAACACATAAGCATGTCGATGTCGAAACCTATCTGGATAGTTTGATGTAGATTTTAAAAATAGCTTTGCTCATCTTTCAAATAAGATCTTAACCACAAAAATTCGGTCAAAGCCCTATTTTACTGCGATAAGCACATGAATTGATTGAAAAGAAAGCAAATGCACGGAAAGACACTTGCCAAGTTTTATTTCGTCCACTATTATTGCGCACATGCCCGAGTGGTGAAATCGGTAGACACAGGGGATTTAAAATCCCCCGCCCACAAAGCGTGCCAGTTCGAGTCTGGCCTCGGGCACCATTTTAATACTAATTAAAATGGTGCAATAAAAGACCCAGCGATAAGCTGGTTTTTTTATGCCTGAATGATTAAGATAAGAAATTAAAAATATTCAAAAAATAAAAAAAGAATAAAAATGAAACGAATTAAACTATATACCCTGCTCCTGTTTATCCTGCTCTGTGGCTGCCTGTTTATATTGATCAGTGCAAACTTGACTCATGCGCTAGAGGCTATTGAAAAACCACAAACCAAAAAGGTTTATGATTTGTTTTCTGGCACCATAAGCGAAAAACAAGGGCAACTCATTTTAAAGCACTGCACTTTAGCGAAATACCCTTATCCGCTGCATTTTAATCATCCTGAAGATGAAAAGCGAATCAGAAATTTGCTGCAACAAGACCCGAACTTTTGGCTTAATCTAAGAGCAAGTGCTTATTCTGAAAATAAGGAATATCACTTAATCGTAGATGGGATAGCAGAAATTTATCCTCAGGCAAGTTGCCATCTCACCGATCTATTGTCTAATCTGGATAAGCTTTAAACATATATGCTAACCAATAGAGAGCGACTTACCACTCTCTATTAGACACCAATTCTTCCATTTCAATATCCATATAGCCCTGATCTTGCACCACCATCATCATGGCTTCAGCAATATAATCTGCGGCAGTATCATCTAAAGACGACTCAAGATCTTCAAACTGTGGCTTCATTTTATTAATTAAAACCACAGTTTCAGCAGCAAATTGATAAATCTCAGTTTCAGATAAATCAGTTTTGGCTAATTTTTTCGCAAACTGTTGAATAAGCTGCTTAACTTCAGCCACCAGAATATCGGGATAATATCCATCATCAAACATAGGGAGAAGTAAATCTTCAAACATACAACACTCAAAAAAGACACGCATTCAAGCGAGCCTATATAACACAAAGCAACAAAATTACCAAACCCAACCATCAATACGGGGGATACCCTCCTTCATTTAATGCATGTGAACTTTGATATTCAGCATAATTCCTAGCCCTGCAAAGTAATGGGATTACTGATCTTGTCAACATCATGTGCCTGCACAATTCAAGCACCACCTAAATCCTAAATGGATTATTTCCATACCAGCTTTTACTTTCTGTATTTATGGCTCACTACACGATCATTAGAACAATTAAAGCTATAACCCTTCTCACATTACAATCTAAGTTACTAATTTATTTTAAAATTTATTTCATGTAGGGATTTGGTTGAGTTTTCGATACATAGGATAGAATGGCTAGGATTTAAATAAAATCTACCTTATAAAATAAAAACATAATTTTTATAGGGAAATGTTATGAAAGCCATTTTAGTTACATTTCTTGGAATAACCTTAGCAGCATGCTCTACCACACCCACGAAAGATACTCAAAAAAATATTATTTCTGAACCCGAAGTAATAGCGGCACAGCAAGCCTGGTGTAAAGCATTACTTGATATCAGCTCAACCTATGATAAAAGCGGAAAACAGGCAGCAAGTGATCTCGCAAGCAAGGTCATTGATAGCGCATATTTTTATCAAGATGGCCCTGTTTTGTTTAAACCAACATTAACCACAAATCCGCAAACATTCAGAACCACAAAAGAAGGTGCTTTGTCTTATTTTGTAGGAGGAGATTCAAATTATCCTAATGATAAAGGCTTTGCCCTTGCTGGATGGCAAAAATGCGAAGTTGATAATGCAGCTATAAAAATATGGGATAACAGTGCAACCACTTTAGGCAAAGTCCACTTCACCAATAAAAAGGGTGAAGTAACAACTGTAGATAAAACCTGGCAATTTGTGAAAGATAACGCAGGAAAATTACGAATAGTTACTCACCATTCTTCGCTTGAGTACAAAGGCAAATAATTACCTCTTAAAGCAAAAAAGCTCGACACCTTATCGAGCTTTTTCTTGTTTATACCGCTAGATTATTCATTGCATTCCAGACTTTAATTGCATCACTCATTTCTTTAACATCATGCGCACGCACCATACAAGCACCTTGTTGAATACTAAGCAAATGCGCCGCTACCGAACCAACCGCACGATGCTGTGCATCTGCCCCACCCAATGCTTCACCGATAAAACGTTTTCGTGAGAGGGCTGAAAGAATCGGATAACCCAAGTCATTTAATTTATAAAATTCATTTAATAGTTTTAAGTTTTGCTGTGCATTTTTGGCAAAACCAAAACCCGGATCAATCATGATATTTTCAGGCTTGACTCCTATCTCCAAAGCATCCTGAACCCGTTTCGACAGTTCACGGATGACATCCAGCGTAATATCCTCATATTGATCCAAATTATTCATGGTCGTTGGCTCACCACGCATATGCATAATAATCACAGGAATATTCAGCTGAGCCGCTGTTGCCAAGGCATGCGGACGTGTCAATGCACGTACATCATTCCAGATATGGGCACCTGCTTGCACAGCAGCTTTAATGACTTCAGGTTCCGAAGTATCAATTGAAATGATCACCTCATGTTTCGCCAATTCCTGCACCACTGGCACAACCCGACGAATTTCCTCCTCAACCGTCACAGCTGAAGCCCCTGGCCGTGTGGATTCACCGCCCACATCAATCACCGTTGCACCATCTGCAATCATCTGCAAGGCATGAGCCACAGCAGTATCTTTAGCATTATGCTTACCACCATCACTAAAAGAGTCTGGAGTCACATTTAGAATTCCCATCACATGCGGCGTAGACAAATCCAGCTGTATTTCCCCACATTTCAGCACTCGATTGGGTAATGGTATTAGTCGCATCATGTTTCTCCTTCAAACAGTTGGGCTATTCTAGCAAGTCTGAATTTATACAGACTGAAATCTTTTCATCCCGATCATCATCCCCCATAAAAAAAGAGCCTCAGTTGAGACTCTTTTTAAACATTCAGCTTAGCTGGCCGGTAATGGTGGCGGTGTTGCAGGACCATCTGTCGGAGTTACATCAATCACAGGATTTTCAGCAACATAAACTTTAGGTGGTTGTGGTTCACGACCTTCCATGATGTCACGGATTTGGTCACGATCAATAGTTTCCCATTCCATCAACGCTTTCACCATTGCATGCGCTATATCTTTGTTATTTTCCAAGATATGACGAGCAACCTTATATTGTTCATCCAAAATACGGCGAACTTCAGCATCCACTTGTTGTTGGGTCGCTTCAGAAATAGTACGGCTACCTACGTTTCCAAAGAAACCATTCTGGTTTTCATCTTCGTAGACCATCACGCCCATTTTGTCTGACATACCGTATTTGGTCACCATTGCACGCGCCATTTTGGTTGCACGTTCAAAGTCGTTGGAAGCACCAGTCGACATCTGGTTAATAAACACTTCTTCAGCAATACGGCCACCAAATAAAATTGAAATTTCATTCAGCATTTTGTCTTTGTAATGACTGGTCTGGTCGTGTTCTGGCAACTGCCAGGTCACACCCAATGCCCAACCACGCGGCATAATAGTCACTTTATGTACAGGATCTGTGCCCGGTAAAATTTCAGCAACAATGGCATGACCTGCTTCATGGTAAGCGGTAGCACGACGTTCTTCTTCACGAATCACCATCGATTTACGCTCAGGCCCCATGTAGATCTTGTCTTTTGCATCTTCAAAGTCATGCATATCGACAGTATTCTTGTTACGACGTGCAGCGAATAATGCTGCTTCGTTTACAAGGTTAGCCAATTGTGCACCAGAGAAACCAGGTGTACCACGAGCAAGAATTTTCAGATCCACACCTGTGTGTGAAGGCAATTTTTTCAAATGCACATTAAGAATCTGTTCACGACCTTTAATGTCTGGTAAACCAACCATCACTTGACGGTCAAAACGGCCTGGACGAAGCAAGGCTTTATCAAGTACATCTGCACGGTTAGTTGCAGCGATAACGATAATCCCTTCATTTCCTTCAAAACCATCCATTTCTACCAGCATCTGGTTTAAGGTCTGTTCACGCTCATCGTGACCACCACCTGTACCTGAACCACGGTGACGACCGACTGCATCAATCTCATCAATGAAGATGATACAAGGCGCATGACGTTTTGCCTGTTCGAACATGTCACGGACACGGGACGCACCCACACCGACAAACATTTCTACGAAGTCAGAACCAGAGATACTGAAGAACGGAACTTTGGCTTCACCGGCAATCGCTTTAGCCAGCAATGTCTTACCGGTACCCGGAGGACCAACCATCAACACGCCTTTAGGAATACTTGCACCCAGACGTTTGAATTTTGAAGGATCTTTTAAGAAGTCAACGATTTCAACAACTTCTTGTTTTGCTTCATCACAGCCGGCAACATCGGTAAAAGTAACTTTAATTTGGTCTTCAGAAAGCATTTTTGCTTTTGATTTACCAAAACTCATTGGACCGCTTTTACCGCCTGCACCACCACCCATGTTGCGCATAAAGAACATGAATAACAAAATGATCAAAAGTACAGGGAAACTAGCGATAAGAAGTTGCATCAACAAACCTTGACGTGCAGGAGCAGTGCCCTCTACGACAACATTATGTTTAATGAGGCTTGGCATTAGTTCCGGGTCTTGAACCGCAGGACGAATACTTTCAAACTCTGAACCGTTTGTTTTTTCACCACGAATTCTTTCGCCATCAATGGTGACTTGCTTAATTTGACCAGCATTCACCGCTGAAACAAACTCTGAATAATTCATTGCAGTCGGTTGATTGCGGTCACTGATGTTACTGAAAATCAGAATCAGTACACCCAGTATCACCAGCCACAATACGGCATTCTTGAAGAGATCGCTCAAAGCTTTATTCCCATATCAATCTAATTTGATCACGCCCAGAAATGGATGACCTTAATTTAAGCTGAAGATCAGCTTTGCAATATTTTAAAAATGTACAAAATGCACAATTTTTAACGTCTTGGCAAGTAAACTTTATTTAGAAGCCTTCTTACGACCTTGCCCGATTAAAAATACTTCTTTAGAACGGGCACGTGAAGCAGCAGGTTTTGCCGTCTTCAATACATCAAAGCTATCTACAACTTGTTTACGGAATTCGTCAAATCCGGTGCCTTGGAAAACCTTGACTACAAATTGGCCTTTAGGTCCTAAAACCTTGTTGGCAAAATCCAAAGCCAGTTCACACAGGTAAATTTGACGCGGTTGATCTACAGCCTTATTACCTGATGTATTGGGGGCCATATCCGAAATTACAACGTCTACAGTCCGTCCGTTTAAAATATTTAACAATTTTTCAAAAACTTCTTCCTCACGGAAGTCGCCTTGCAGGAAGGTTACATCTGGCAATGCATCCATAGGCAAAATATCGGACGCAATCAATAACCCTTTATCACCGACTAACTTACCGGCAATTTGCGACCAGCTTCCTGGTGCAGCACCCAGGTCAACGACAGTCATGCCCGGTTTAATAATTTTGTATTTTTCTTGAATTTCAAGAAGCTTATAAGCAGCACGCGCACGATAACCTTCCTTTTGCGCTTTCTTTACAAAAGGATCATCCAAATGCTCGCGCATCCACTCTCGACTACTTTTTGACAACTTCTGGTTGGTAATGCGTGTCGCCATAACTCTCTAAATAATAAAAAACTTCTAATATATGATTGTACGTGAAAAACACCACTGTTGCAGTATACATCTGTATCTAAATCTGATCTTTGGTGATGTTTTTTTCAATAATTGAAATCGATTATTTCAACAGAATATAAAGCGTTTAAACTTGGCATTTGTTATACTAGGCCGTTTTTAAAATTAGGTTATCTTTATGGCGGCTTTATCTATTCAGGAACGTAAACGTTTACGTCAAATCGGACATGCATTAAACCCGGTGGTTATGCTGGGCGATAAAGGTTTGACTGAAGCTGTAGTTGAAGAACTCAACCGTGCTTTAAACGATCACGAATTGATTAAAGTGAAAATTGTGGCTGAAGATCGTGAAGAACGCGCATCTTTAATTGAAGACCTTTCAGCTCAAACTGGCGCTGAAGTTGTTCAAAAAATTGGTAAAATTGCGTTGATTTATAAAAAAGCAGCAAAACAAAATACCAAATTATCTAACTTAGTTCGTCACGCACATTTATCGAACTAAGCAGATTTCATGGCCAGTTACGAACTTAGCGCCTTTGATCGTCGCTTTCAATCGATCTCCCTGGTTGCTGCGATTGAACAACAAAGCCCATATAGCTTAAATGTGGGCTACTGGTTACGTGATCCCAATCAGCTCATGCAATGGCCTGAAATGGTTCAAGACCATCCTCGTCAGGATTTCTTGTGGGAACACACCTGTTTTGAAATTTTTATTGGGGTACAGGGTGAAGATTTCTATCGAGAAATCAATCTCTCCCCTTCCCAGGCATGGCAAGCGTATCAGTTTGAAGAATATCGCTATCCAGAAGATATGCCGCCGCAAGCTGCCCATGATATTGAGCTCAACCAGCTCAAACGAACCCATTACGGTTTAAATGTGAGCCTGGACTTAACCGAGTTTATGTTAAAGCACAAATTACAGTGGTCGGATCTATTCTTGGGCTTAACGGCTGTACTCAAAACTTCGCAAGGCGAGCAATACTTTGCGATGCAACACAGCAGTCCAAATGCAGACTTTCATAACAAACGTGATTGGCTACATCAGTTTTAAGGCATCGCAGCAATATTCAAACAATAAAAAAGTGAGGCAAAGTACCTCACTTTTTTATGTCTGCATTGCGTAGATCTGCAATGTTGACCGAAGGAAAACCAGCATAGCGACCTTCCTCGCCAGTATATAAGTAGATTTCTCTACCTATCTATCAGCTTTTTAAAGTAGGTTCATCATCCGATTTCACCGATACCTTTTTCCACGCATCTAAAGTATGCTCCTTAGAACGTTTTAAAGTTTCAGCCAGATGATCTTTATGTTTGACGGAAATTTGGCTGACATCCTCTTTTAACTCTTTGCCAAGTTTCGATAAATCTTCAAGCACTGCATTAAATTCAGTTTTCACAAACTCCTTTAATTCAGTTAAGTCTTTAGGAGAAAAACTCAACTGTTTTTTAATTGACTCAATACGCTGAAGCAAATCTTGTTTCAGGGTTTGAATTTGGTCCTGCACATTAGCTTGCAGTTCCTTGGCTTCCACTTTTACATTTTCAGTGGATTCAGTCACCGCTTCAGTAACTTTTTGCTGAGCGTCTTTAGATGCTTGTTCCAATTTATCAGCACCTTCTGCAACCACTTCTTTTAAAGTGGTTTTTGCTTTCACTGTCTTTTGTTCTACTGTCATGATCTTGTTCCTATAGTTATTGCATGAGAGCCCTAGCGTAGTCGATTTTGATAAAATTTAAGTTTTGATTTGTTAGACAATTCTAATTTGCTTACATTTTATATACACAGCAGCACAAACAGACTTTTCAATAAAACACAAGGCATTTATCTTACATATTCCTGGTAAATAAAATGGACTTCAATGGGCTTTCTGCGTATAATGCCGTGTTAAGTTCAAGCGAGCAGACATAGGGAGGGTAGGTTTTTAAGCAGCCTTCCTTTTTTTTCGTCTTCTCGCTTTTTTACAGCCTAAATTTCAGGAGCTTTGGTTTGAGCACCCCAGCAATTTTAGCCCTTGCCGATGGTACTATTTTTAAAGGTACTTCAATTGGCGCATCGGGTAGTACGACTGGTGAAGTCGTTTTCAACACTGCCATGACTGGCTATCAAGAAATTTTGACTGACCCTAGTTATGCACAGCAACTTGTAACGCTGACTTACCCGCATATCGGTAATACAGGCTGCAACGATGAAGACGCTGAGTCAGGTCGAATTCATAAAGTATGGGCAAACGGTTTAATTATCCGTGACCTGCCTTTATTGCATAGCAATTTCCGTTCAACGCAATCATTAGGTGAATACCTAGAGCAACACAACGTTGTTGCTATTGCAGATATCGACACCCGTAAACTGACACGTATTTTACGTGATAAAGGCGCGCAGAATGGTTGCATCCTTGCTGGCGAAAATATCACGGCAGAAGAAGCTTTAGAAAAAGCTCGTGCATTTGGCGGTTTAAACGGTTTAGATCTTGCAAAAGAATGTTGCGACCCTGAAGGCTTTGAATGGACTGAAGGTTCTTGGACACTGGGTAAAGGTTTCTCTCAACCAGAACTTAAATTCCATGTTGTTGCATACGATTACGGTGTCAAAACCAACATCTTACGTATGCTCGCAGACCGCGGTTGTAAATTGACTGTAGTGCCTGCGCAAACTCCTGCTGCTGACGTACTTGCATTGAATCCAGATGGCGTGTTCTTGTCGAACGGCCCCGGCGATCCAGCTGCATGTGACTACGCAATTGAAGCTGTAAAAACAATTGTAGAAACCACAGAAATTCCGGTATTTGGTATTTGTTTAGGTCACCAAATTCTTGCACTTGCATCAGGTGCAAAAACTGTGAAAATGCCTCACGGTCACCACGGTGCCAACCATCCTGTACAAAATCTTGAAGATGGTACAGTGATGATTACTTCTCAAAACCATGGCTTCGCAGTAGATACAGACACGCTACCGGCTAACTTGAAAGCTACGCACAAATCATTGTTCGACCAAACCTTACAAGGTATGCATCGCACTGATAAACCTGCGTTCAGCTTCCAGGGTCACCCTGAAGCAAGCCCTGGTCCACATGACTGCGCACCACTGTTCGATCATTTCATCGAACTTATCGAAGCATCTAAGAAGTAATTAAGGAAGCATCATGGCTAAACGTACAGACATTAAAAGCATCTTAATTATCGGTGCTGGTCCAATTGTGATTGGTCAGGCTTGTGAGTTTGACTATTCTGGCGCGCAAGCGTGTAAAGCACTTCGTGAAGAAGGTTACCGCGTTATTTTGGTGAACTCTAACCCAGCGACCATTATGACTGACCCTGCTATGGCAGATGCGACGTATATCGAACCGATTACCTGGCAAACTGTTGCAGCAATCATTGAGAAAGAACGCCCAGATGCTGTTCTTCCTACAATGGGTGGTCAAACAGCATTGAACTGTGCCCTTGCCCTAGACGAGCACGGCATTTTAAAGAAATACAATGTTGAATTGATTGGCGCGACCAAAGAAGCGATCGAAAAAGCGGAAGACCGTAAACTTTTCGATATCGCAATGCGCAAAATCGGTTTGGAATGTCCACGTGCTGACGTTGCAGAAAGCATGGAACATGCACTTGAAATTCAAGCGCGTTTCGGTTTCCCTGTGATCATTCGTCCATCATTCACGATGGGCGGTTCAGGCGGCGGTATCGCATACAATCGTGAAGAATTCATCGAAATCTGTGAACGTGGTTTCGATCTTTCTCCGACTAAACAATTATTGATCGATGAATCTTTAATTGGTTGGAAAGAGTACGAGATGGAAGTTGTTCGTGACAAAAACGACAACTGTATCATTGTATGTACCATTGAAAACTTTGACCCAATGGGCGTGCACACTGGTGACTCAATCACCGTTGCGCCTGCACAAACATTGACAGACAAAGAATTCCAACTGTTACGTAATGCATCTTTAGCTGTACTTCGTGAAATTGGTGTGGAAACTGGCGGTTCAAACGTTCAGTTCGGTATTAACCCGAAAGACGGCCGTATGGTTGTGATCGAGATGAACCCGCGTGTTTCTCGTTCATCAGCTCTTGCGTCTAAAGCAACTGGTTTCCCAATTGCAAAAATCGCAGCAAAATTGGCGGTTGGTTATACTCTTGATGAATTGAAAAATGACATCACTGGCGGTACGACTCCTGCATCATTCGAACCTGCAATTGACTACGTTGTTACTAAAATTCCTCGCTTTAACTTCGAGAAATTCCCGCAAGCTGACGCAACGCTTACAACACAGATGAAATCTGTCGGTGAAGTGATGGCGATTGGCCGTAACTTCCAAGAGTCTGTATCTAAAGCTCTTCGCGGCTTAGAAGTTGGCGCATGTGGCTTTGATGAAAAAATCGAAGTGGGTACTGCCGGCGCGAAAGAAAAAATCCTGCAAGAACTTAAAGTTCCAGGTCCAGAGCGTATTTGGTACGTGGGCGATGCATTCCGTCACGGTTTCACACTAGACGAAGTGTTCGCTGCAACAAACATCGACCGTTGGTTCTTGATCCAGATCGAAGACATCATCAAAACTGAAAACCAAATCAAAACTTTAGGTTTTGGCGATTTAAATGCTGACAATATCCGTGCATTTAAACGTAAAGGTTTATCAGATCTTCGTATCGCTGGTTTGATGGGTATTTCACAAAAACAATTCCGTAAACACCGTTGGAACTTGGGCGTAACCCCAGTTTATAAACGTGTGGATACATGTGCTGCAGAGTTCGAATCTGACACAGCGTACATGTACTCAACTTACGATGATGAATGTGAAGCAAACCCATCTTCTAAAGACAAGATTATGGTCATCGGTGGCGGTCCTAACCGTATTGGTCAAGGTATCGAATTCGATTACTGCTGTGTACACGCTGCCCTTGCAATGCGTGATGACGGTTATGAAACCATCATGGTGAACTGTAACCCTGAAACTGTTTCAACCGACTATGACACTTCAGATCGTTTGTACTTCGAACCAATTACTTTGGAAGATGTACTTGAAATCGTACGTATCGAGAAGCCTAAAGGCATTATCGTTCAGTACGGTGGTCAAACTCCGCTTAAATTGGCTCGTGCTTTAGAAGAAGCGGGTGCACCAATTATCGGTACATCACCTGACGCAATTGACCGTGCAGAAGACCGTGAACGTTTCCAACAAATGATTCAACGTCTGCAACTTCGTCAACCTAACAACAGCATTGTAAAATCTGCTGAAGAAGGTATGGCTGAAGCGGCGAAAGTTGGCTATCCACTTGTAGTACGTCCTTCTTATGTATTGGGTGGTCGTGCAATGGAAATCGTTTACAACGATGACGAATTGAAACGCTACTTACGTGATGCGGTTCAAGCATCAAATGAAGCGCCAGTTCTGCTTGACCGCTTCCTAGATGATGCGATCGAAGTTGACGTGGACTGCGTATCTGACGGTAAAGACGTTGTGATTGGCGGTATCATGCAGCACATCGAACAAGCGGGCATTCACTCAGGTGACTCTGCATGTTCTATTCCTCCTTACTCTTTATCTAAAGAAGTTCAGGACGAAATGCGTCGTCAAACAGTTGCTATGGCGAAAGAGCTAGGCGTAATTGGTTTGATGAACGTACAGTTTGCTGTTAAAGGTACTGACGTATACATTCTGGAAGTGAACCCACGTGCATCACGTACGGTTCCGTTCGTTTCTAAATGTATCGGCGAATCTTTAGCGAAAGTTGCTGCACGTTGTATGGCTGGTCAATCTCTTGTGTCGCAAGGCTTCACTACAGAGATTATTCCTGAACATTTCTCTGTAAAAGAAGCAGTGTTCCCATTCAACAAGTTCCCTGGCGTTGACCCAATTCTTGGCCCTGAAATGAAATCTACAGGCGAAGTGATGGGCGTTGGCAAAACTTTTGGTGAAGCGTTCTATAAAGCTGTGTTAGGCTCTAACGATCGTTTACCAGGTCTACCGACTGAAGGTGAAGTAAAACACGCATTCTTGTCTGTACGTCACTCAGATAAGCCTCGTGCAGTGGGTATTGCTAAACAGTTAACTGATCTTGGCTTCAAAGTGATCGCCACAGGCGGTACTTATGATGTCATTAAAGAAGCTGGTATTGCATGTGAACGTGTGAACAAAGTCACAGAAGGCCGTCCTAATATCGTGGACCGCTTGAAAAATGGCGAAGTTCAGCTCATTATCAATACGACTGAAGGCAAACAGGCTCAAGAAGATTCATTCTCGATCCGTCGCTCTGCACTTCAAGGTAAAGTGTATTACACAACTACCTTAAACGGTGCCGATGCTGTATGCCAAGCCTTAGCAATTAAATTGCCAATGGACGTATACCGCTTGCAAGACCTTACTAAAGGTTAATTAAGTTACCGAGAAGTCCCGTCACCTCTCGGTGGCGGGCTTTTTTTATTTATAAATCAGTACTTTTACTGATTTTTACTTTTTACAAATATGAGGGACAACAATGCAACGTTATCCTATGACTCCCGAAGGCAAAATTGCCCTAGAGAAAGAATTACAGCAACTTAAAAGTGTTGACCGTCCACGTATCATTGCAGCAATTGCTGAAGCACGTGAACATGGGGATTTGAAAGAAAACGCTGAATATCATGCTGCGCGTGAGCAGCAAGGTTTCTGTGAAGGGCGTATTCAAGACATCGAAGGCAAATTGGGCGCAGCTCAAGAAATTGATGTAAAAACACTTGAGCAAAATGGCCGTGTGGTTTTTGGTGTAACGGTAACGATTGAAAATATCGACACTGAAGAACAAAAGACCTATAAAATTGTTGGCGATGACGAAGCAGACTTTAAGATCAACAAGATCTCTGTGAACTCTCCGATCGCACGTGGCCTGTTGGGTAAAAACGAAGGCGACGAAGTGAAAATCGTTACTCCGCAAGGCGAAGTTGAATACGAAATTGTGAAAGTTGAATATCTCTAAGTCTTAGATATTTTAGGCTTAAAAACCCCTCCTAATGAGGGGTTTTTATATTCAGACAATTGATTATAAATACTCTACTCTATCCTTCCTTTAAGAATCCTGACGCAAAGAGCTGAAAAGCATGTAATGCTTCTGGTAATACCTGCTCAGGATGTTCGCTGGAAGCCACCCATAATGCAGCATTCATGGCAGCACCATTTAAAAATACGGCAGCCGCTTCAGGATCTACAGTTTTAATCCGCTCTAACGCCAATAATTGTTCAACGCACTCACGGGTAGACTGCAAGCATTTATTTTGACTTGGCCAATGTGCAGGATCACCCAGTACCGCAGGTCCATCGCGTAGCACAATACGCTGAAATTCAGGATTCAAGGCATTCTCAATATAGGTGCGCCCTTCCAGCATTAGACCTTCCCAAAGATCATCAGGCTGATCCAGATACTTCCGGGAATATTCCGCCATTTCTGAATCAATTTGATCGACCACAGCAGCAAATAAACCCCGTTTGTCTCCAAAATGATGGTATAGCGCGCCACGGGTCAGCCTTACTTCTGCAGTGAGTTTATCCATTGAAGTGTCTGCATAACCATATTCAGCAAATGCACGACGTGCAACTTCTATGAGTTTTTTGCGGGTCTCCGCCATTTTTAGTTCACGAACAGACATCAATTTAACTACCTCATCAATGTAAAAATTTTAATTGACATACGCCTCGTATGTCAATTATGTTTACATACGAGGCGTATGTGAAAAATTAAGTTTTTTGAATCTTTTTAAATTAGACATTCAGTGAGAATAGTCATGACTAGAACTGCAATATTTCCCCAAGATCGCCATGCCTTGTATGAACAACATGGTTACTCGGCTGCAATCAAATCGGAAGATTTACTCTTTGTATCAGGTCAGGTCGGTAGCCGTGAAGATGGTAGCCCTGAACCGGACTTCGAGAAACAGGTAGAACAGGCTTTTAAAAACTTGGCTGCTACATTAGCAGCGGCAGGTTGTACTTTCGATGATATTGTCGATGTCACCACTTTTCATACCGATCATGAACAGCAATTTGAAACTATTATGAAAGTTAAAAATCAGGTGTTTACGCAAAAACCTTATCCAAATTGGACGGCTGTTGGCGTGACTTGGCTGGCTGGCTTTGACTTTGAAATCAAAGTAGTTGCACGTATACCTCAATGATCTCAGGCAATGTAAAAACTTACTTTCAAAATCAGTTCATTTGTTGAATTGGATTGTTCGCCAGCTTAAAGATCAATTCGGTATAATGGCGCATTCCTTATTGTTATAGCCCTCTTATGTCTGAAAAGCTGATTAACTCCCCTGTAAAGCATTGGTGCGAGTTCGAATTCATCTCTAAAACAGTGAAGAATCCGAATATTCATATTAAAGGGAATTATTCTTACTATTCAGCCTATTGGGATCAGGGTTTTGAGCGTTGTGTGGTGCGTTATCTACATGACAAGCCTTCCACACCTGAGAAGCCGATTGATCAGCTCTATATCGGCAATTTCGTCTGTTTTGGCGCAGAATGCGTGATTATGATGGGTGGCAACCAGTTGCACCGTACCGACTGGATTTCAGCATTTCCGTTTGATACCCGTAGTTTTATGCCTGCTGGCGATACAATCATTGGTGATGGCTGCTGGATTGGATCTCGTGCCATGATTATGCAAGGCGTGAAGCTGGGTGAAGGTGCAGTTGTGGCGACAGGTGCAGTGGTCACAAAAGACGTGCCGCCTTATGCCGTGGTCGGTGGCGTACCTGCGAAAATTATTAAATACCGTTTTCCACATGAAGATATCGAAAAACTGCTTTCCCTTAAGCTTTATAACTTAGATGAAAAGCAGTTTTTAAAAATGCGTGAAAAGTTACAGACGGATGATCTTGAAAAAATAGAAATTCATATAAAAACATACATATAATAATATAATTATAAAAAATCAACCTTAAGCAACCATGTCTTCTCTATTAGAAAAAAAGCTATTTAATACGTTTGGAACAGCTCGTATCTTCGAAAAACGAGTCAGAAAGTACGCTCTGTTAATTAAATTGCTAAATTTTTTAGGTTTAGCCATACCAATCATAATTGGCTTAATTTATTTGGCTATTGGGTCCGTAGATGATGTTGTAAAGTGGTGGGCAATATTTTTAGGAGCTGTCCAAATATTAGCATTTCTTTGGTCAATCATTGATAAATGGGATGATAAACACCAATATTCGATTGTAGCGCTTCAACGTCAAGATGAGTTATTTACTGAGCTTTCTGATCTTGATCAGCAAGATAGAAACTTCCAAACTGTATTTGATAGATTGTTGGAAAAAGAAAAACGATATAAGCAAGATGATATTTCAAAATCTATATCTAATAAAGAAATACGCTATGGTACAAGAAAATCACTCTATAGATTCCAAGTCACGTGCCCAATGTGTAATGAGATCCCTCAAACTGAAAAACCAGCTAAAGGTAAAAAGTGTGACAACTGTGCCAACTTTTAAGGATATATCATGAATAATGTAGAAACAATTTTAAGGGCCATCCAACAACTATCACCACAAGATAGAGTACGAATTTCAATAATGTTAAATGCAACACCCACACAACTAAATACAAGATCAAGACCACAAGCTCTAGATCTTGGGCCCTTCAAAAGAGGACGATGTCCTCATTGTGGAAAATAATCTATTTATTTTCAATACAAAGCATAAGACATAAAAAAACCCACTCAATCGGAGTGGTCTTTTTCAGAATATGGTGACTACGATGAAACTTGAATCTGTGACCCCAGCATTATGAATGCTACGCTCTAATCTACAGAGCTACACTTTGTAGTAATTAACATAATTACTAAGTTGAGTACTCAGACATTTTCGATTCCGCGATTCTTACTGCTATGCTTTTTTAAAACTGTCACCTTACTAATTCAATTGATTTGTTTTAGAAATTTATATTTCATTATCAATAGGTTAACAGATGTATAATAAGACAATTCTAAGCAGCAGTTCACAGGTATTTTTACACATAGTTACAAATAAAAAATCTGCTTACAATTTCATCATACTTTAGTTTTAAACCCACTAATTTTCCATCCAATCCATGTTAGATTAAATTACAAAAAAATTTAGCGGATTTAATTATCCCTATGAAATTACTAGGTTTTGTTTTATTTTAAAACGCCTAGTATCAAATTTCAAATAGTTCCATGTACAGAAATTCATAGGGTTAAAGCATCTGTTTCTAGTAAGGATTATAAGGAGAAATACACATGGCTTATCAAAATATTTTAGTACCTGTTGACGGTTCAGAAACAGCTTATGCAGCTGTAACAAAAGCAATTGAATTTGCTAAAGCATTCGGCAGTAAAGTCACTGTAGTTCAAGTGTTAGCGCTGGATCCCTATATTGCAGCAGAATATATTTCTGCCAATCAAACCAATGACTTGATTGAACGTGCTCGTACGGCAATTGTAGAATCTCTTGAGGCAGCAAAAGCAAAATTCCATGAACAAGGTCTTGAAGTTGAAACTAAACTTATTGAAGGACAAGTAATTCATCGTGAAATTGTCAATGCAGCTAACGAAACCCATGCCGATCTGATTGTTATTGGATCACATGGCCGTACAGGTCTGAAAAAATTGTTCTTGGGCAGTGTTGCACAAAGTCTGCTAAGCGAATCGCATGTTCCGGTACTGATTGTTCGTCAATAATAAGCCATGGGCTTTCCCATCTTTTGCTAAAGGTGGGAAAAGCTTGATTCACATACATTTTTTTATAAAGCATTCATCCACTGATATTGTTTTATCTCCAATCACCATTACCCCTTCTGCCAATAACTCTAATCGCTGGATATTTTCTCCCTGATCATTCAATTTGCTTAGGCTAATTTTTCCTTGAGCATTGATGACCCTATGCCAGGGAATTTCCGCTTCTGAATCCAGATGCTTTAAAATATACCCCACTAAACGTGCATGTTTGGGTAAGCCCGCCATCTTGGCAATCTGTCCATAGCAAGCGACTTTGCCGTAGGGAATTAAAGCCACCACTTGCAGGATTTGCCGCGCTAATTCATCACTGGACGTATTGGAATGTTGAAGCATATATTGTCCTTATTAAACCTTGAGATTTCGTGATTTTTGCATTCAAGCTGGTAGCTTTAAAAGACTTCCAACTCATCATCAAGATGGCTCATCTCTAAGAATATCCCATAGATCATTGATATCTCTCTACTCTAGCATCCACAAGAAACAAAATATAAAAAAGCCCGCTAAGGGGCCTTTGTTACTTAACCTCAGTTACGGATAAGCCAAATTTCTAACGACATGAATTTTCGGCTTATTCTTCTGACAGAGTTGATAAGCACATAAAGATGAAAATATGCCTGCCAGAAAACCAGAAATAGTTCGATGCTTACTGCTCACTAAATGATATTTTTCTTTCAACAAACCAATTAAAGTTTCAATTCTTTTCCGCTGTCTCAAGTGGTACTCATCAGAAAAAGGCAATCGACTTACTTGCATATTTTTTCTTGGATAAGTAATTAAATCAATACCTTGCTCTAATAATTTGGCTTTTATCGATTTTCCTATATAACCTCTATCTCCATAAATAGTTGCCAATAAACCATCAACTAACTCTTCGATTTTTCTAATGTCTGCAAGGTGTCCAGTGGATAAAACTGTATTCACAATTTTTCCTTCACTGTTCATGAGCAGGTGTAATTTGCAGCCATAAAACCAGTCTATGGAACTTTTACCACGAGAAGCAATATCATCTAAAGCATGGTGACCTTTAGGAATTCTTTTGTTTTTACAGACAGGCAAAGGTGTTGAATCAATCCATAGATATTGACATGCTTGTCCTTTGCTTAAAGCACGATGTAGCGCATGGATCGCAAGCTGATGTTGGTTAATCAGGCTGAGCATATTTTTATAGCAAGGCAAAGACTTAAACAATTTACTCTCAAATTGGCAAAGTAATTGAAAAAATATTTTAAAGTTATGTACTTGCGATATTTTATAACAAATTGCAATCGTCACAATTTCAGAGAGGGATAAGGTTGCAAATCGAATTCGTTTACGCTTTTTTTCCTGCTTGAGAAATTGCCAATAGATGGGTTCAAATTTCTTAAAAAAATCATCAACGGTACAGAAAATTTCTGTAAAATCAAACATGGTGGTTAGAGTCTTTGGTTTGTGTAGTAACTTTCTAAATGGCTCTAACCATCTTTTTTTTCAAGCAGTTTTCTTATCCGTAATTCGGGTTACTTAGGATGATTAGAAATTATCCGGGCTTTCCAGACGTTTCACCACCTGCACCTTCTCTGGGTTATGCATCACTGCCACACCATCTTCGGCTTTCTCATCAATTAACGCATCCGGGTTGTAAACGGTAATGGTTTCATTGCCATTGGCATCTTCACCGACAATGTACTGGAAGCCTTTCTTATTCATTTTATGGCACATGCGTTGATACCAGCCTTTAAAACCCGTAGTTTCTTCATTCGGATTGTAATAAAAGGCATTCATGACCGCAGGCAAACCGAGTCCGCAGACCAAGCCTGAAAGCAGTACCGAAATAAAGGTATAGCCAATTAAAATACTGCTGTATTCAGTTAGTCGTGGAACATTCGCCACGGCAAGTATCAATGCTAATGAGATGCCGCCACGTACCCCACCCCATGACAGAATTGCCAGACTTCCGTTATAGCTTTTATTTCTAAAGTTCGGGAAAAATGCGAATGACAAATAGTTTGCGGCAAAGCGTGAAGCATGCAGAATAAAGAATGCGACGATACCGCCCAGAATCAGGCTAATACTTAAATCCAGAATAAAGAGTTCAAGACCAATCAGGGTAAATAAGAATGAATTGATAATGCCTTCAACGGTATGCCAGAAATGATTGACCTCGCGAATTTCACGCTCCTGTAAAATCTCTTTCCATTTATTCCCTACTACCAAGCCCCCAATAACACAGGCAATAGGTGCAGATGCATGAGCAAATAAGGCCACTAGATAGGAACCGCAAGCCAACAGCGCTGTTGTGAGAATTAAAGATTCCATTTCGTGCTTGCCACGCAGTAATCTTAAAATCCCCAGACCAAAGCCCCAACCAATGATAATGGCCACCACAATCTCATAGAGCAAGGTTTCTAAAGTGCCAATGATGGTAAAGTGTTCACCCTGTAATACATTCAACAAGGTCATGAATACGGCAATACACATAGCATCATTAAATAGTGATTCACCTTCCAGCTTTACGATCAGGTGATGCGGTGCACGTACCGAACTCAACACCCCTTTTACCCCAATCGGGTCAGTTGCACCTAATGCGGCACCTAACAGTAATAGCACCAGTAAATCGACATGCTTGCCAATCAGGAATTGATAGCCATACAAAGTGACACCAAAAAACACCGCACACAGCACCAGTGCAATACTGGCCAAGATGCTGATCGGCTTCCAGTGACTTTTTAAATCTGAAACTTTAAATTTCAAAGCGGAAGATGTCAGGATAAAACAAATCACCCCATTAATTAAAAAGTCATAAAAATCAATATGACGAACCGCTTCTTCAATATTATGAATATTAATGGTTATAAACTGGTTGCCACTAAGCAGACTGGCGCCCCACTGTAAAATAAAGACAAAAATTGCCGAAACAATGGGTACACCAATCGCCTGAGGGAAACCTAAAATACGCTTATTAAAAATAGTCGTTGCAATTGAAAGCGCAAAAATAACTGTAAAGACTTGAAGAAAAAAGAAATTTCCCATTAAAGTTCCAATTCGAGCGATTCATTGGAATAAAGCGAACGCATCCCAACATTTCCATGTAAATATTTAATTAAATAACATTTATTAACCGAATCAGTTTAACCATTTTTTGCTATGTCATACGAAATAGTTAAGTTTTTTTACATATTTTTGGCAATCATTTAACATAGCCTGATATCTGCACATTTCGTGTAGCCAGCCTTTCCTTAATTTCTACCTTAAGTTGAATTTATTCATGCATCAAACAGTTAAAACCCTATTTCGGCTTTTTTTTGCAGGAGTAATTTTTCTGATTACAGTGGCTTTATTTTTGAGTATTTTTTCAAAAAGCCAAGAAATTTTAAATGCAGATCAACAGTTCCAGCAAGCCAAGCAGATTTCACTCAAATCGACACCGCAAGAACAATTAGTTTTGGTTTCCAACAATAAACGACCAGATCAAGCAATTTATATTGTCATCGCGAATAATGGTTATATTGCCAAACTCAGCTGTGAGCATTATCTGCAAGATATTTGTACCGATGCCTATAACCAGCAGCATACCCGGCAAATCAAACAATTAGAGTTATTAAAAATTGGTCAGCAGCATTATATTCAGCAGGTCAGTTATCAAGATAGTCGCACTCAAAAGCAGCAACAATGGTCTTATTCCAAACCACAAATACAGCAATTCTATCAGGCTGATATTTCAAGTTTAAAATACAGCCTGTTAAGCATTGCGTTGTTTGCATGCGCCGCACTTTATGTGTCGATTCGAATTATTCGAAACTTTAAAAAATTTATCCATGGTTAATATAAAAGAGGATTTAAAATCCTCTTTTTCAATCTTAGACTAGCATTTTCAGCTGTTCAAATGGCTTGATTAAAAGTATCGCAATCGTTGATATTTCCTGACTTCAAACCGGTTTGAAACCATTTCATCCGCTGCTGACTGCTGCCATGGGTAAAACTGTCAGGAACCACCTGTCCAGTCGCACGTTTCTGCAAATAGTCGTCACCAATTTTATGCGCGGCATCCATGGCTTCTTCAATATCCCCCTGCTCCAGGAACTGGGTACGTTGCTGATTGTGGTTAGCCCAAATACCGGCAAAGCAGTCTGCTTGCAATTCCTGACGTACGGAAAGTTGATTGCCTTGTACTTGGCTTGACTGGGCACGGGCTTTTTGTACTTGTGCCGAAATGCCTAACAAGGTTTGAAGATGATGTCCGACTTCATGTGCCACCACATAGGCCTGGGCAAAATCTCCAGCCTGGTCCTGGCGTGAAAGTTCGGTGCTGTTTTGCTCACCGGAAATATCCATTTGCTGACGCATATCTTTAAAGAAAGTGGTATCGATATACACTTTCTGATCGGATGGGCAATAAAAAGGCCCCATTGCAGATTGCGCCGTACCGCAGCCGGAATTAACCACACCGCTAAACATCACCAGTTTAGGAGGAACATACTGGGCATTCAATTGCTGCTGGAACACTTGAGTCCAAGTATCTTCAGTATCCGCCAATACTGTGCCGACAAAATCCATCGCCTCTTGCTGCTCAGGGGTTGGATTATCCAGCCCCTTGGTTTCAGCCGGTTGCGATTGTGAGGTTACCTGTTTGGTGGCCTGATAAGCTTGCTGCGGATCAACTCCAAAAAACTTCCAGGCCACAAATGCAACTATAAGCCCTAAAATACTAATACCACCTGCTTTAGCTCCGGCTCCATCACGACGGTCTTCCACATTGGTACTGATACGACGTCCTTTCCAGCGCATAGTGATATTCCTTCTAGTTTGCTTTCAGCTTATTTAGCCAGCCTTTGGATTATGCCTGCTTTGATTTCGGCTTCATCTTCTGAATCATTGCAATCACGATTAAAACCAGCAACCCTGCAACAAAACCAATCGCCAGATTAATTAAAGTCGGCGTTACAGCACCAATAATATTGCCTACTGTGGGCATGTGCTGCACATAATCTACTGAATCTTCAGTGAAATGATGAAACCATGGAATGGTATGAGTAATAATCCCGCCACCAACCAGGAACATGGCAATAGTCCCAACAATGGTCAAAGTCTTCATCAGTTTAGGTGCAAAAGCCAGTAAACCACGTCCCACAATTTGTTTGAAACTCGATGCCTGCTCGGTTAAGTACAATCCCAGATCATCTATTTTGACAATCATGGCGACAAAGCCATAAACACCCACCGTCATGACAACGGCAATGGCTGAAAGCACCATGACTTTAGTAGCAAAAGCAGCAGTTGCTACTGTACCCAATGAAATCACCACAATTTCAGCAGATAAAATAAAGTCGGTACGAATTGCACCTTTAATTTTTTCTTTTTCAAATGTGGCTAAATCAGTTTCGATTGCTGTTAACTCGGCTTCAGCCGCTTCTTCAGTCGTGGCTTTTTTATGCTTCAGACTATGCAGAACCTTTTCCACACCTTCATAACATAGAAACAAACCGCCAATCATCAATAAGGGATTGATTAACCAAGGTGCAACCACACTAATCAACAAGGCCAAAGGCACAAGAATAAGCTTATTAACAAAAGAGCCTTTGGCAACGCCCCAAACTACAGGAAGCTCACGCTCAGCACGCACGCCACTGACTTGTTGGGCATTGAGTGCCAGATCATCGCCCAATACGCCTGCAGTTTTTTTTGCAGCCATTTTGCTCATGACAGCAACGTCGTCTAAAACAGTCGCAATATCATCTAATAATATTAATAAGCTACTCGCCATTCTTGTTATCCCTAAAATTTCTATTCTGTATTTTAAAGATAAATATTTAAAAAAACTGTATCAACATCATTAAATTGTTCTTATTTTTTCAATGATCTGTTTTTATAGTGCCTGCCATTCAAAAACATTATGCCGTACAATAAGGCCATTCATCAGCATATACGTGTAGTGCTAATAACTACTTTGGAATAGAGAGATAATGAGTAATCAAGACAATCGTCCTGTTATTTTGACTGGCGACCGCCCAACCGGACAACTTCACTTAGGTCATTTTGTAGGTTCTTTACGTTCACGTGTAGGATTACAGGATTCTCATCATCAACATCTTCTTCTTGCTGATGCTCAAGCTTTAACAGATAACGCAGATAACTTCGAGAAAGTACGTCGCAATATTATTGAAGTGGCAACTGATTATTTAGCCGTGGGTATTGACCCAACTAAAACAACCATCTGTGTTCAATCATGCTTGCCTGCATTGAATGAACTAACAATGTTGTATTTAAACTTTGTGACTGTGTCACGCTTAGAGCGCAACCCGACCATTAAATCTGAAATTCAGATGCGTGGTTTTGAGCGTGATATTCCGGCAGGTTTCCTTTGCTACCCTGTGGCACAAGCAGCCGATATTACTGCGTTTAAAGCAACCGTAGTGCCGGTAGGTGAAGACCAGATTCCAATGATCGAACAGACCAACGAAATCGTGCGTCGTTTGAACCGTCAGATTGGTCATGAGATCTTGCCTGAATGTAAAGCGCTACTTTCCAATGTCGGTCGTTTACCTGGCTTTGATGGCAAGGCGAAAATGTCTAAATCGCTAGGCAATACCATTGTGCTGGATGCATCTGACAAGGACATCAAAAAAGCAGTCAATGCCATGTATACCGACCCGAACCATCTTCGTATCGAAGATCCAGGTCAGGTTGAAGGTAACGTAGTGTTTACTTACTTAGATGCGTTCGATACCAATAAAGCAGAGCTTGAAGAATTAAAAGCACATTATCGTCGTGGCGGTTTGGGTGATGGTACGGTGAAGAAACGTCTTGAAGGCATTTTAAAAGAACTGATCGGCCCTATTCGTGAACGTCGTATGGAATTACAGAAAGATCCAGACTACATCATGGATATTTTAAAAACGGGTACTGAAAAATGCCGTGACATTACTCAGCAAACCCTGGATGAAATCAAATCAGGTTTGGGTGTGTTCCATTTCTAAACCCTTATAAATAAAAAAGCCCTTGTTTCATCGAGGGCTTTTTTATAGTCAAAAAATGAGCAATTAATCACGCTAACCTATGGTTATTAACCTGAATTAACACAACTTAACTGAAAGCCTCATGAAATGACTCAGCATTCATTTTATGATGTCTTAAATGCTTAGAGCTACCCCTAGTTCTAACATTCTCCTTAACCGAACTGTGCAAACAGATTCGTTGTTCTACGCGATGATCACCCCAATCATTGCGTATTTTTTTGCCTGAGTTTCTATGAGTTTCTATGAGTTTCTATGAGTTTCTATGAGTTTCTATGAGTTTCTATGAGTTTCTATGAGTTTCTATGAGTTTCTATGAGTTTCTATGAGTTTCTATGAGTTTCTATGAGTTTCAGGCAATAAAAAACCCGCACAAGGCGGGTTTTTTAATACTCACAACTTATGCATGTTTGTGACGCATATGCGGGAATAAAATCACGTCACGGATACTTGGAGCATTGGCAAATAACATCACCAGACGGTCGATACCAATACCTTGACCGGCTGTTGGAGGAAGACCATATTCAAGTGCTTCAATGAAGTCAGCATCAAAATGCATCGCCTCATCATCACCCGCGTCTTTTTCAGCAACCTGTGCCTGGAAACGTTCAGCCTGGTCAATCGGGTCATTCAATTCCGAGAAACCATTCGCCAATTCACGACCACCGATGAAGAATTCAAAACGGTCAGTAATGTGTGGATTGGTATCATTACGACGAGCCAATGGAGAAGTTTCCGCTGGGTATTCGGTAATGAAGGTTGGTTGACGAAGCTTCGTTTCAACAGTTTCTTCAAATACGATGGTTTGAAGTTTACCCAAGCCAAAACCAGGTTTCACTTGTTCTTTCAGTTCTTCCTGAATGAATTTCGCCAGGAATTCACGGTCAGATACATTTTCTGGAGTGAATTGCGGGTTATGTTCAAGAATGGCATCAAACATTGAAATTTTCTTGAATGGACCTTTGAAGCTATACACTTCTTCGCCATAAGGAACATCGGTAGAACCCAAGATGTCGATGGCCAATTTCTCAAGCATTTTTTCAGTGAGTTCCATCAAGTCTTTATAGTCTGCATAAGCTTGATAGAATTCAATCATGGTGAATTCCGGGTTATGACGTGTTGAAACACCTTCATTACGGAAGTTACGGTTAATTTCGAATACACGTTCAAAACCACCCACCACCAGGCGTTTCAAGTAAAGCTCAGGCGCAATACGCAAGAACAATGGCATATCCAGAGCATTGTGATGAGTTTCAAATGGACGCGCAGATGCACCACCTGGAATCACATGCATCATCGGTGTTTCCACTTCCATGAAGCGCTCATTGATTAAATAGTTACGGATACCAGCAACTACTTTGGCACGAATTTCAAAAGTTTTACGTGTTTCTTCGTTTACGATTAAGTCTAAATAACGTTTACGATATTTAACTTCGGTATCGTTTAAACCGTGGAATTTGTCTGGAAGTGGACGTAAAGATTTAGTTAAAAGTTCAAAATGTTCAATATGAACATACAGATCACCCTTACCTGAACGACCGATATAACCTTCAACGGCAATAATATCGCCCAAGTCCAGGCTCTTGATGGTTTCCAGTACTTCAGGTGCAAGTTCTTTACGTGCAACATAAAGCTGAATACGGCCAGTCATGTCCTGGATCACGATGAATGAACCACGGTTCAACATCACGCGACCCGCTACTTTGACACGAACCTGCTCGCCAGCTTCAATTTCTTCTTTAGACTTATCAGCAAATTGTACTTGTAAATCTTGAGCATAATCTTCGCGTTTAAAGGTGTTTGGCCAAGGGCTAGTTCCCTTTTCCTGAGCATGTTCTTCAATATGCTTTAACTTGGCATGACGCTGTGCAATTAAATCGTTTTCGGAAATGTGTTGTTCAGAAGTCGATTGAGCGTTATGTTGCGTCATCTCTGCCTCGAATATGTGTAAAAAACGGAAGTTGCATAGCATAGCAGATTTAGTATAAATTTCGAATGACTTATTGCTACTCAAAAGCATTGATTTACTAAAAACACTTCCTTTCACTTATATTTTGAGGCACATTTTTAAGCTTCTGCTAATTGTTTCACAATCTCAAAGCCCTTCTTAAATCCGTTACCCATCATTTCCCTATATTCTCTAGGACTTTCCAGTTCCACCCTCAATCTGGTTTTTCCGTGTAAATCTTCCAGAAAATATTCTCTAAAGCACCCTTCCATTTTTTAACTTCTGCACTGTTTAAATCTTCAATACCCTCTCGAAGCATACCTAAATTTTTAAAGATCAATGTCTTAAATTCATCTATCTGCTCAATGGTAGACACCGTGCCATCCTGTCAGCATCCAGAAATAGCGTTTTACCATTCACCTTCCAATCCGAATGAATACTGGAAGTGAGCAAAAAATAATAGGTCCATTGACTATAGTTATCTGGGTTCCATAGCACCTGCCATACTTGTTGTGGTGTGGCTTCAATTAACATTGCATAATTTAATGTTTCCATAGAGTGGCCAACTCTCTAAAACATGCTGTCCATGAAAGTAGAGAAACCATTTTTTACATCATAGCTACATTTTGTTATTGAATACTGAATTGAACAATCAATAACACTAAGTATTTATTTTTAATAAAAAATTTATTTTGTAATTGAATTTATTAGATTGATCTGAAATACACCTTAGACCAAAAGCTAACTTCTTTGTTCAGCCAAGTCACTTACAATAGATTCAAGAAAAATAGTTGAAAAGTAATCTATTCAACTGTGTCTATCTTTGTGAATAAAGAAAGTATGAACTAAAAAAATGAAGACATGCCCTTTAAAAATCCTATTTTTGCATGGACTTGATTCTTCGCGTGAATCAGCCAGATTCCATGCTATTAACGCCGATCATAAATATTGTATCGACGTAGATTATCGTAACCTGAATTTTCAAACCGTCGCTAATTTTTATCGTGACATTATTGCCAAAATCAAACCTGAAATCCTGGTTGGCCATAGCTTGGGCGCTTACTGGGCGCTTAAAATGTCAGCTCTATATAAAATTCCAGCAATTATCGCCAATCCCAACTTAAGCCCAGATTTTCGTGCCGATTATCCTCCTATTAATGAAGATGATCTGGAACACGATATTGCGCAAATTGCCTATCTGGAATTAGGTGATGAAGAACTGGATATGTATGCTGTACAACAGCAACTCGAACCGTATATGCAGGTTCAGGCGGTCGAAGGTGGACACCACCGTTTAGCCAGTCCAGAAAATATCAACGACCTGCTTCAGCATATGCAGACACATTTTCTAAAAAAATAAAAAAGCCCTGGTTATTCCCAAGGCTTTTCTTACATCCGCTTAATTAAGCAACAGCTTGTTCGGGCTGCGATTTTTCATCTAATACCGACCAAATATCTAAGCCCAGGTCATTATGTAAATCTGGTAAATCCAGAAAAACACTTGCCCCTAAAACTTCATGTTTACATTTATTCACTAACTGTTTGACTGCTTTTAGCGTACCGCCAGTGGCTAACACATCATCCACAATAATGATTTTTTGCGCTTGGACATCAGCCGACATTTCCAGACGATCCATGCCATATTCCAGGCTATAACCGACACCAACCACTGGTGGAGGTAATTTTCCTGCTTTACGAACCAGCAATAAACCTTTACCCAAACGTTGCGCCAATAAACTTGCAAGTACAAAACCGCGTGCTTCAACCGCGACAAAACTGTCGACTTCTGCCAATTTTTCAGCAGGAATACTGGCAACTAAAGCATCAGTTAATAACTCAATGTTTCCCATAAATAATGGAGTCAAGTCATAAAAACAAATACCTGGTTTAGGGAAATCCTGAACAGTACGAATGTTAGACCACAAAGTTGTAGACAGATTGCTCATGGGAGAAAAGTATTTTAAAAGAGAATATATGAATTTTAACGCTTTATTAGGCCTATGACCAGTCAGTGCTTACTTTTAAACCATAATAAAAATAATCACAAAATTATAAATTACTGATTTATTTAGTTAATTTTTTAAATAAATAATAGGTATAGATTTATCTAATCATAGAATAACAAATACAGTATTTTTTTTCTGCACGACCTTAGTCTAAAAAGACTAATCCTTTCACTTTGCACAAACTCTGCTGCACAGCCCTCATTTAGCCATATATTGATCTGGATGAATGACTTATATTGCTAAACTCACGCTTATTTCCTTATTTTAAAGACAAGTTTTGTCCTCCTCAGCAATTCTGCTTTCAAATTCTGCCCTTAAACTCCGATATTCGCTTTACATTAGCAATAGAACTGCGTAAAAATTTGCTTGAATATGTACATCGAAAGTCATATCAATCGGTTCATGCTGTATATAAAATTTTACTGACCGCATATTTTTGAAAAGTCAGTGTTTTGGAGAGTCAAATGAAGAAATATCAATGCATCGTTTGTGGATGGATTTATGACGAAGCTGAAGGTTGGCCACAAGATGGCATTGTCGCGGGTACAAAATGGGAAGATATTCCGGATGACTGGACTTGCCCAGACTGTGGTGTATCAAAAGTTGATTTTGAAATGGTAGAAATCTAATTATTGATACTAAAGACCATAGTGAATGGTCTTTTTTTACGTCTTATTAAAGAAAAACAGTCTGGAGAATAATATGCATCCTATCGTCATCATTGGTTCTGGTATGGCCGGCTATACCGCAGCACGTGAATTTCGCAAGCTTAATCCCGAGCATGAGCTGGTCATGATCTGTGCAGATGATGCGGTAAACTATGCCAAACCGACGCTTTCAAATGCCTTAGTCGGCAACAAGGCACCTGAGCAAATTGCCTTGGGCGATGCAGCTAAAATGGCAACGCAACTGAATATGCGTATTGAAACCAATACCTGGGTAAAAGAAATTCAAGCAGCCCAACATCAGCTTATTTTAGAAAAAGATGGCCAACAAAGTATTCAGCCTTATGCCAAGCTGGTTCTTGCGGTGGGTGCTCATCCGGTTCGCGTAGCCATTGCAGGTGATGGCAGTGATGACATTCATGTGGTCAACAATTTAGAGGACTACAAGGCATTCCGTAAGAATCTGGATCAACATCACGACAAACGTGTGGTGATTCTGGGTGCCGGTCTGATTGGCTGCGAATTTGCCAATGACCTGCAAAATACCGACCACAAAGTGATCGTGATTGATTTGGCACCTCAACCTTTGGGTCGCTTATTGCCAGGCCATGTTGCAACATCCTTCCAGGAAAAACTTGAAGATATTGGTATTCACTTTGAACTGGGTACTACCGTTGAAAAAGTACTGAAAGTTGAAAATGGCGATTATCAAATTACATTAGCCAATGGTCATTCGGTGGTTGCCGACATTGTGCTTTCTGCGATTGGTTTACACCCAAGTCTGGAATTAGCGAAAACTGCGGATATTCATTGCAGTCGCGGCATTTTGACCAATAGTCATCTGGAAACCAGTCAGCCTGATATCTATGCGATTGGCGACTGTGCTGAAGTGAATGGTTTGTTGTTGCCTTATGTGATGCCCATCATGCAACAAGCCCGCGCTTTAGCTAAAACCTTGAACGGTGAAAAAACCCATGTTCACTATCCAGCGATGCCAGTTGCGGTAAAAACGCCTGCGGCTCCTCTGACGGTACTTCCTGCACCTGTAGACGTTGAAGTCACTTGGGAAACTGAAGAACTTGAAGATGGCATGATTGCCAAAGCCTTGGACAATCAAAACACCTTGCGTGGTTTTGTCTTATTGGGCGCTACTGCAGCAAAGCAGCGTTTAGCTTTGACCAAGCAAGTTCCTGACTTGATTCCTGCTGCAGTTTAAGGTTTTAATACAAGGACATTTTTTCAACAAAATGTCCTTTTTTAGGAAAACAACAATGAATAGCGCACTCAATTTTACCGGCTCTCCCTATACTTCATTTATGCATGAAACTAAAGTCAACTTAGGTAATGGTGTTGAACTGCATGTTGAAATGGGTGGAAATCCTGAACATCCTGCCATCATGCTGATTATGGGTTTAGGTGCGCAAATGTTGTTTTGGCCTGATTTTTTTTGCAAATCACTGATTGATCAGGGTTATCGGGTAATTCGTTATGACAACCGCGATATTGGTTTATCCTCTAAAATCCGTCATTCAGGCCCACGACTCAACACCTTGAAATTAATGGGTCGTTTTGTCTTAGGTCTGGAAAATCAGGGTGCACCTTATAACTTATATGATATGGCAGAAGATGCCGCGCTACTGATTGATCATTTGGGACTGGAACAAGTCTCTGTGATTGGCGCTTCCATGGGCGGCATGATTGCACAGATTCTGGCAGCCAAACATCCGCAGAAAGTCAGCAACTTAGGCTTAATGTTTACCAGCAACAACCAACCATTGTTACCGCCGCCTTTTCCTAAGCAGCTGTTTAGCCTGATTGGCAGACCTGAATCGACTGACGAAGAAGGCATTGTGAATCATAGCGTAAAAGTATTTAACATTATTGGTTCCCCTGGATACATCAACCAACTGGAAATTATTCAGACTGCGCGCAAATTATATCGACGAAGTTATTATCCAGCGGGTGTACTTCAACAGTTTTTAGCAATATTATGTACAGGTTCTTTGCTACAATTGAGTAAGCAAATTCAGCAACCTACCCTGGTGGTACATGGCTCTCGTGATCGTTTACTGCCACCGAGTCATGGCAAAGCAGTTGCAAAGGCAATTACTGATGCGAAATTTGAATTAATTGATGGAATGGGGCATGATATCCCACCACATTTTATTCCCTATCTTAGCGGATTATTTGCTGATCACTTTAAATCAAAACATTAGGACACTATGGCTGCATTACCATCTTTAAGACAGCTGTCATACCTCGTTACACTGTCTGAAACGCTGCATTTTACTGAAGCTGCGCGCCGTTCATTTGTGACCCAGTCGACTTTATCAGGCGGGATCATGGAATTAGAGCGTTTGCTAGGTGGAGTCCTCGTTGAACGCGACCGCCAAAATGTACGTTTAACTCCGCTTGGCGAACAGGTTGTTGCCCGAGCCCGTGTTCTATTGGCAGATGCACAAGACCTGATGCGTTTAAGTCGTGAAATGAGCGAACCGTTAACGGGTGATTTGCATTTAGGGATTATCCCTACGATTGCACCTTTTATTTTGTCGCAACTTCTAGATGAAGTGCATAAGCAGCTTCCTAAAATTCAGCTGCACTTGCACGAAGCACAAAGTGAAAAAATTGTCGAAAAACTAGAACACGGCAATTTAGACATGATCGTGTTGGCATTGCCTTTTGACACGCGTGGTTTAAAAGTTACCGAGATTTCAAAAGAAAGCTTGTATTTGGTTTACCATAAAGCTGACCAGAATGCCCAGAATGCCCGCAGTTTAGATGATCTGGATTTATCCCGCTTAGTATTACTTGAAGAAGGCCATTGCTTACGCAATCATGTATTAAGTGCCTGCCCAATAGGTGAGCGTAAAAATGATCATCGCTTAAAAGCAAGTTCATTACCTACATTGGTAGAAATGGTTTCTTCAGACTTGGGCTTTACCCTGCTTCCTGAAATTGCACTTCATACCAATATGATTAAAGCCAATCCAGATCTAGTGGTGAAACCGATAGAAGCAGCGCCAAGTCGCACCCTCGCCTTGCTGACACGTAAGAGTACGCCACTACAAAGCGAGTTCGATGTACTGCTGCAGATTTTGCAAAAAATCACGCAAAATCCTCATTAAAAGATTCAGTCGATGAAAAGGAGCAACCGCTCCTTTTTTTATGCTCGAATAAAAGTATCCAGGCTCATTTTCCAATGTCATGCCCTATTTTTTTCATAAAAAAGGTTTACCACTCGAATAAACCTGATTTGAAGCAAATGCACAACCTCTCATACATGGATGAAATGAGAAATCTTTCTTTCTTCGACAACTTGCATACTTCTTTACTAAGGAGCTTGCAAGAAGTGAACTTATTTTAGGTCACTGTTTATGTGCTTTATATCCCTGATAATAGGTATTTTTAGCCTAAAAATAGAATAAAAAATTCAAAAAATGGCTGATCTAGATGAATAAACCATGAAAGGTAAAATATTATATTCCTTAGCGTTGGAATAGCATTTTTTAATAAAACTCATAAAAAGTGCCTTTAGACTAAACGGTTAAAATTACTTTTAGTATCACTGTAATTAGGGATTTTTTTAATTTTTATATAAAACGAATTTATTTTGAACAAAAAACAACTCGATAACAACCAGATCATAATAAAAGTAATTTTTATTTAAATATATTTATTGTACAGATACTTAAATTTACTTTAATTGTATAAATTCACTAGTTTGGGGATAGTCGTTTCATTGATTTTATAGCAAAGTGACCAGATAAAATACAAATCCAGTGTGAGTACAATCTTGTGGGTGAACTAACATTACCCGTTCCCATCATGATGATCGAGGATCAACCTGCTTTTAAGCATAGATTAGACATGATTCTAATGGGATTGGGCTATCCGACAGAATTAATGATCAGCACCCAAAATCTTGCCGAAGCTGAAGCATGGTTGCAACAGCATTTGCCCAACATGATTTTTATTGATCTGGAACTGAACTCCCCAGCAAAGCTACGCTTTATAAAACAGCTGAAACAAATCCATGCAGATAGCTATGTAATTGCAATATTAACTGAACAGCACACCACATTACTCTTCGATGCCATTCAGTCGGGTACACAAGGCTATGTTTTTCATCATCATACTGAAGCAGAAATGATCAATAACATTAAAAGTATTCTACGTGGAGGTGCTCCTCTTCATCACAATTTGGCCCAATATATTTTGTCTCGTCAGACTCAATATAGTGAAAACAAATCCGAGCTGGAGGATTTGTCCGTAGATTAAAAACAATCAAGGAGTCCAAAGACTCCTTGATTTGATGTTACCAAGGCTGGTCTAAATTATTTGATCATCTCTAATAATATCCGCTGTGCATTATGTGCTGCTTCCCCTTCAGCGACTTGCGCACGTAACCAGGTGCCATCACTTTGCAGCAACCATGCTTGCTGGTTATCTTTTAAATAATTCAGTAAACCTTGTTGGTAAATGCGTTTTTTCAATGCTGAGTCTTCAACCGGGAAACATGCTTCCACTCGGTTGAACAGGTTACGGTCCATCCAGTCCGCACTTGAACAGTAAATCCGACTGTCACCACCATTTAAGAAGTAATAGACACGAGTATGTTCAAGGAAACGTCCGACAATGGAACGTACCCGAATATTTTCCGACAAACCTGCCAAACCAGGACGTAGGCAGCAGATAGAACGAATAATTAAATCAATTTTCACCCCGGCTTGAGAGGCTTCGTATAATTTATTAATCAGCTGCATTTCCGTTAAGGCATTGACCTTGACAATAATTTGCGCAGGTTTACCGGCTTTGGCATTGGCAATTTCATCATCAATAAAATTAACCAGCTGTGCGTGCAGGGTAAAAGGAGCATGCAATAACTTCTTCAGTTTTGCCATTTTCCCCATACCGGTCAGTTCCTGAAAAATGCGGTGCACATCTTCACACAATTCTTTATCTGTGGTTAATAAGCCATAATCAGTATAGATACGGGCATTACCGGCATGATAGTTACCGGTACCCAAATGCACATAGCGCACCAGCTTATTGTTTTCACGGCGTACCACCAGAATCATTTTGGCATGGGTTTTATAACCGACAATTCCATATACCACCACCGCCCCGGCTTCTTGCAGTACATTGGCCACTTCAATATTGGATTCTTCATCAAAACGGGCACGGAGTTCAATCACGGCCGTCACTTCCTTGCCATTACGTGCTGCTTCTGCCAAGACCTGTACAATTTCAGAATCTGCTCCACTACGGTACAAAGTTTGCTTGATCGCGAGCACTTGCGGATCACGTGCTGCTTCACGCAGCAAATTAATCACTGGGGCAAAGGATTCAAAGGGATGATGGAGTAAAATATCCTGCTTCTGCATGGCAGAAAAAATATTTTCAGATTTTTTCAGGACTTTAGGAATAATCGGTGTATGTGAATCATAACGTAAATGTGGACGTTTAAAATTCGACAATAAACGGGCAAGGTTTACCGGACCTGCTACCTTGTAAAGCTGTTCTTTGTCGAGATCGAATTCATCCAGCAAATATTCGTAGATATGTTCGGGACAATTCTGAGTCACTTCCAAGCGTACTGCACGGCCAAAACGGCGCGAGTTCAACTCACCTTTTAAAGCTTTGGCTAAATCTTCGACATCTTCATTTAAAGCTAAATCTGCATTACGCGTAACACGGAATTGATAGCAACCTGTCGCCGTCATACCGGGGAATAAATCTGAAACATGCTCATGAATAATGGCGGATAACATCACATGATGCTCTTTGCCATCAGTGAGTTCATCCGGTAAGCGTACTACACGCGGCAATGAACGCGGTGCAGGAACTACAGCCAAATCAATCTGACGACCAAAGGCATCCTTACCTTCCAGCGTGACAATAAAGTTTAGGCTTTTGTTCACCAAACGCGGGAAAGGATGGGCCGGATCAAGGCTGATTGGGGTCAGTACAGGAGCGACTTGCTCTTGAAAATACTTTTTAATCCAGGCAGATTGAGCAGGTGTGAGTTCTCCACGGCGCAAGAAACAGATGTCTTCTTCACGCAGTTTCGGTAGAATTTCTTCATTTAAAATACGGTATTGGCGCTCAATCGCATCATGGGCAGTTTTGGAAATACTGTCCAGCACCTGCTTAGGCGTTAGACCGTCCGGGGTATGGCTCTCATTACCTAAATCCAGTTGCTCCATCATCCCGGCAACACGAATTTCAAAAAATTCATCCAGATTACGGGAAAAAATAAGCAGGAAATTCATCCGGTCAAGCAAAGGATGTAAAGGATCGACCGCTTGTTCCAATACCCGCAAATGGAAGTCGAGAATAGAAAGCTCACGATTAATGTAGCGATCATTATATGCATATTCTATTTGCGCCGGAGTCGTATTAGCAGCCGTATTCATACCCTAACCTGTGATTATTCGAAAGTAGTCCGTATCTTCATAAGTATGCTTCAAATTTATGACAATTTCATAAAAAAAACCCAAATCACTGGGCTTTTTTAAAATAAATCCTAAATTAGGGAATATGGCTGTAGCGCATATATTTTTGAATCATACGTTTACGATATTGCAGTTTTCTATCATCACGATGATCTTGATAATATTTAGGGTTGGGTAAAATGGCAGCGATAAATGCCGCCTGTTCACGCGATAAATTTTTAGAGCTCTTGCCAAAATAATGTCGGGTTGCCGCTTCTATCCCATAAATATTGTCACCGAACTCGACCGAGTTCAGATACACTTCCAGAATGCGCTGTTTTGACCACATCCGTTCCATCATCCAGGTTGCAACTGCTTCCTGTCCCTTACGCAAGAATGAACGCTTATTGTATAAAAACAGGTTTTTGGCCAATTGCTGAGAAATGGTTGAACCACCCGCAACCACTTTGCCCTTATCTTTATTGCGTTCCAAGGCGAATTGCATGCCTTCCCAGTCAAAACCTTTATGCTGCAAAAATTTCCCGTCTTCCGCAGCAACCACGGCATGTTTCATATAATCACTGATTTGATCATAATCACGCCATTGGTGTTGAATCGGTTTCGAAGAGTCGGACCAGTAATCAAGACGCATCATCATGGTGGTATCGACCGGATGGGTTCGCCACCACATTAAACTTGCAAAAATCCAAAGTTGAACCAAAAGCACCAAACTGACAAGTATTAACAAACTACGAACAATAAAAGCTTTCATGTCAGTGAGTTACTCCAAAAATCTGTTTTTTTCGTGCTAAGCTTGAGGCTGAATATAGCAAAGATTATAAAAGAATAGCATGGCCAAACTTTCTCCCCCTCCCATTCAAAGCAAACTCGATATCCAGCTTTGGTGGCTGACAGCAGTTTTTATTGCCATCAATGTCGGTTTGTTTCTCTGGCAAGTCCTGAGCGGAGTCAATATTACTGCTCCAAGCCTGGTGGATGCTATTCATTGGGGAGCTGATTATGCACCTTTAACCTTTTTAGAGGAACCCACCCGCCTGTTTAGCAGCATGTTTTTTCATTTTGGCCTGATTCATTTAATGTTGAATATGTGGGCGCTGTATGTTTTTGGCAGCGTGGCAGAACAGCTTTTAGGCCGCTTTTATTATCTGGGTCTTTATATTCTTGCCGGCCTGATGGGCAGTTTACTCAGTGGCCTGATCGATATTCATAATACCTTTGAACTGCTGCAAAGTAATGATGCCAGCCTGCTTCCCACCGTGAGTGCCGGTGCATCGGGCGCAGTTATGGGCATAGGCAGTGCATTGACGGTTTTATCCCTACTCCCTCTATTACCTAAGCAGCGCTTTATTTTAGATAAGAAAACCTTGCTGATGATTATGGGTATTAACCTGCTGATTGGCTTTACAATGACCGGAATTAACAATGCTGCACATATTGGCGGCATGCTGATGGGTGCCGTGCTCACAGCAATTTGGTATGTGGGACAACGAATACATAAACCGAATTTGGCCTTTGTAGTAGGCATGGCGGTGGGCATCATCAGCTGCTATCTGCTGTATGCCTACTGCATGCAACAAGTGCAGATTCTGGAACCGGTTTGGCGGCAAATATTGACTGCCATGCGGGCACAACTGCATTTTTAGATTTTCTTTAATAGACTTCTTTTATAAATCACAACATTCAATATTAGTTTTTCTAACTCAGCACTACCTCATTTGATTGTTTAAATTTTTATGTTTTCGTGTAGGTAAGCTTTCTACTTTTGAAAGGTCAAAATGAGGATCTCAAAATATATTTTGAGTCCGCAAGAAAAACCTTTTGTTTCCCATACACAACATCCTGAGCCAGTTTTAAGCACTGCTTTAAAATACAGCGCAAGGGATGGGAAACGTGTGGCATCCATGCCACACTCATGAATCAAATACCTGGCAAAATTTATGATTATTTTGGCAGTACAAACAGCTTAGAATCTTAAAAAATAATTCATGAAAAATATCTAAGCTCCTTTTTTATCTCCTTACCTATTACTGTAAAAGATGAATCTGCTATTGATTCATCTCGCGTAAGCTTTGTAGTGGCGGAATATCACACAGATAACTCAAACGATAGCGTCCAATCAGGGCACACAGTAGCGTCATGAGTATCGGTAAAATAATCCAGATTTGCCAATGGGCCTGAATGATCAGATTCATTTTATAACTGGCAATGGCACTGATCACTTCTGCAAACAGGCAGGATACAATTCCTGCCATCAATCCCATAAAGCCAATTTCCAAGGTCATCATCTGCTTGAGCTTTTGTTTGGAACTGCCAAATGATCGCAGCAAAGCCACTTCACGTTTACGTTCATCCATCAACAGGTTTAAGCAGGCAATTAAAACCAGGATCCCGGAAACACTGACCAACAGTGCCAGAATGCTGACAATTTGTACCAGCACATTCACCAAACGTTTGACCTCATCCAGAATCAGGCTGACATCAATAAAAACGGTGTTGGAAAATTGCTGAATCAGCCACACCATCTGGCTTTTATCCCGTTCTGGCACGTAAAAACTGCCTAAATAGCTGCCGGCATTTTCATCCATGGTTTTAGGGGCAAAAATAAAGAAAAAATTCGGACTAAAACTTTCCCATTCCACACTGCGCAGGTTCACCACTTTGGCTTGAATCTGGCCTTCAGGCAGACTAAAAGTGAGCCGGTCTCCGATTTTGATGCCCAGCTCTGCTGCGGTTTTAGCTTCAACCGATACCTCGCCGGCATGCTTGAGTACTGCTGTACCTTGCACAATTTTATTGTCTTCTGGATATTCTGTGGTCTGGGTTAAATTCAGTTCACGGCGTAATGAGTTATTACTTTTAACCAGTTCTGCTGCAAAGGGCTGATCATTTTTGGCCACCAGGCGACCGCGAATATTGGGATATAAAGGCGTACTTGGCCAGCCGTGCTGCTTGATCTGTACCTTAAAGGCAGGCATATCAAAGGGTGGCAGGCCATAAACAAACTGGTTGGGAGTGCCTTCAGGCAATTGTTGCTGCCAGCGCTCCAGCAAGTCTGTTCTTAACACGGTCAACACCGTCATCAGACTCAGGCCGAGTGCCAAGGCAGTAATTTGAAAAGCCGTTTGATACGGCACCCGCACATAGGCCGAAATTGCTCCTTTCAGGCCTTTGATGAATTTTAAACAACCCCAGATCAATAAATAGAGCAGCGTACACAGCAGTACAATCGCCCCCATCACCCAGGCGGTCAGCACGATATTTTCTGTCAGCACGATACTGAATAGCGCCAGGCTGGCTGTGCCCATCAATAACATCCAGAGCATCGACTGCACGGATTTTTCCTGCTGGCGTATCACACGAATTGGTGGGGTATTGAGTAATTGCCATAAACTGGGCACAATAAATCCCAGTAACACCACGGCACTGGTCAGCATGGCCACTGGTAATGGCCCCAGCAGCATCGCCCATACAGAAAATTGCATTTGCAAATTGGGAATCAGTTGCAGCATCAGTTGCAACAAACCATAGCCTAGCGCCACCCCAGCCAGACTGCCAATCAGCATCGCGACCAACAGCACCACAGCCAGTAAGGCCAGATAGGCATTGAGAATCTGCCCTCGTGTCGCACCGATACAGCGCATCAATGCAATATTGTCCTGATTTTGTTGCACATAGCGCTGGCTGGTTAAGGCAATGGCAATCCCGCACAGTAAAATGGTCAGAATGTTGCTCAGTTGCAGGAAAGTATCCAGATTGGCAATCGGCTTCATTAATCGGGTATTGCTTTCGCTGGCATTGCGTAATCTTAGGCTATTTTGCTCATCCAGCATTTGCGCATCTTGCGCTGTTTTCGGCAATGTGACGTGCTGCTGTTGCTTAAAATTCTGTTCAAACTGCTTAGTTTGCTGTGCCTCTCCCGCCATTAATAAACGATATTCGGCACGACTGCCGACCTGAATGGCATTGGTTTTCGCCACATCAACCTGAGAAATCATTACCGTCGGTGAAAACCCGGAAAAGCCCAGCTCCTGATTGGAATCATGTTCAATTTTTGCGGTGATCTTAAACTGACCATCCGCGATATTGACCCTATCCCCCACTTTTACATGCAATAAATCCATGGCACGTGGACTCATCCAGACCTCACCAGACTGGATGGTTTTGGCCATTGGCAACACCCGAAGTTCCCCGCGCAAGGGAAATGCCTGGTCGATGGCTTTGACATTAACCATCACAAACTGGTCACGGGTATGTGCCATTGAACTGAATGCAGTGACTTGGGATTGTCGTAGTTTTAATTGTTCGGCCTGATCATGCCACTTTTTTTCCAGCGGCTGATTGTCTGTAAGCACCAGATCCGCTGCCAGCATTTCTGCGGCCTGTAAGGCCACGGCATTTTGAATTTGCTCATTGCTAAATTTCAGCGCCGTGGTTGCACTAATCGCCAGTGTCAAAGCAATGATCAACAGATAAATACCGGTGCTTTTAAAGCTTTGGCTCAGCAAGGGCCGAAACAGTGGATTCATTTCAGCCCGCTCCCGAAGCATGTTCAATCAAATGACCATCACGCAATTCAAAATGCCGTTGGCATTGCTGGGCCAAAGTTGAATCATGGGTCACGAGTACCAGGGTGGTGCCAAACTCACGATTCAGCTGAAACAGCAGTTGTTCAATTTCCTTGGCAGTTTGTGTATCCAGATTACCGGTAGGCTCATCGGCAAAAATAATTTGTGGATCACTAATTAAGGCACGTGCAATAGCCACCCGTTGTTGTTCACCGCCAGAAAGCACTTTAGGGGTTTGCATGGCCTGACGTTCTAAACCCACTTTCTTCAGCAAGGCCAAGGCCTTTTTTTCAGCAGCAGCAAAGTTAAAACTCTGCTGTAAACGTAGCGGTAACATCACATTTTCAAGCGCTGTTAAATGCGCTAACAGCTGAAAGGATTGAAACACAAAACCGATATGTTTTAAGCGTACCAGTGCACGCTGTTCTTCATTCAATTCGCTAATTGATTGCCCGCAAACCTTCAATTTTCCTGAGCTGGCCTGATCCAAGGTCGCCAGAATACCCAGCAAAGTCGATTTGCCGGAACCCGAACGCCCGGTAATCGCTACCTGTTCGCCGCTATGAATATCAAAAGTCAGATTTTCAAAAATGCTCAGCTCTTTTTGTGCAAATTTTATCTTTTGGCTAAGCTGCTGTGCAGAGATAATCACTTGTGGCATGATGGAATAGTCGCTATTAACTTGGGTCATAAAATCCCTATATGCAAAATCGCAATCTTAAAACTTTTGTATTTGCTTGCTTGGCCATGCTCGGTCTGGGTGTTACTCCAATCATAGCGTCTGCTAAAACCATTATGATTGTAGGCGACAGTATTAGTGCGGGTTATGGCATAAAGGCACAGCAAGGCTGGGTATCATTATTACAGAAACGTCTAGACCAACAGTATCCGAAACAGCATAAAGTGGTCAATGCCAGTGTCAGCGGGGAAACCACCAGTGGTGCTGTGGCACGCTTACCCAAATTACTGCAAACCTATAAACCGCATATTGTGGTGATTGAAGTCGGTGGTAATGATGGTTTGCGCGGTCAGCCACCGCTATTGATTCAAAAAAATCTGGCCACTTTAGTGCAGCACAGTCTCAAAGCAAATGCCAAGGTGATTGTTTTAGGTATGAAAATTCCGCCCAATTACGGTACAGCCTATAGCAAGGCTTTTGAAAAAAATTATAAAATTGTCAGTCAGCAGCATCATGTACCATTGCTGCCGTTCTTTTTGGAAGGCGTTGCCGGCAAGAAAAGCCTGATGCAAGCAGATCTGGTGCATCCTACTGCTCAAGCGCAAAGCATCTTATTGAACAATGTATATCCCTATATAAAAGGCGCTTTATAAAGCGCCTTTTTTGAACTTGAAAATATCTGCTCTTTTAAAAATCGAAGAAAGTCACTTCACCGGTTTCAAGCGAGTATTCTGCCCCAACTACTTTTAACTTGCCTTTGGCAATCAGGTTTTCCAGTACGGCAGAACCATGACGCAGCTGATTTACAGATGCAAAAACGTTAGAACGTACCGCATGTTTAGACAGTTTATCCAAATCATCTTTCAGTTCGGTTTGCATTAAAATTTCCACTGAAGGACGGACACGGTTCACAATTGACATCAAGTTTGCAGATGGTGGAGCCGTTGGATTAGTTAATGCTTCAATGGTGGAATGGATCGCGCCACAGTGTGTATGCCCCAATACAATCACCACTGGACAGCTAAAGCTTTCTGCTGCAAATTCCACGCTACCCACTTGTGATGGCGCAACAATATTACCTGCAACACGAATGACAAACAGATCACCCAAGCCTTGATCAAACACCATTTCGGCAGGTACACGCGAGTCTGAACAGCCTAAAACAATTGCAAACGGCTCTTGGTTATCTGCCATTTCAGCACGTTGCTGGTGAGTCATAAGTGTAGAGTGCGTCGTTTCACCATTTACAAAACGCTGGTTCCCTTTTTTTAAACGATCTAAAGCTTCTTCTGCTGTTAGCATGCTGGTCTTCCAATGTTTTAAGTTGCAACATTTTAATGCCATAAAAACTGAAAGTCACTTGCAAAAAGAATAGCTGTTTAATTTATATCTAAGGTTACAAAATATTTTATTTGCCCTAAAAATAATACTTAGCTCACAGTTTTTCAGCTCACAGCTACTTACTTCAAGAAACAATTCAGTGACATTTATTCAATAATATTTACAATAAACAACAGACATTTTAAAAAAATTAAATGCTGTCTAAAATTAGATATTTTTTTCCTAAAAATATCATCGTCATGAGTCTTCAAGGATGATCGTCAATGACACAGTCTGGTTCAAATTTTGCTCAATTTGTACGCAAGCTCTGTTTTATTACAGCCTGTTGTTTTAGCAGTATTACTCTGGCGCAAAGCAATAAACCCAATACTGAACAAATAAATTTGCAAAACTATCTGCTTCAGCAACGCAATGCAGCAGGTTTAAAGGCTAAAACCATTCAAGTGGGCGAGATTAGCTGGGCATATAATGAGGGCGGCTCAAAGCAGAAACCCACTATTCTGCTCATTCATGGCTTAGCCGGAAATCGCGATAACTGGAATCGTGTGGCCCATTTTTTAACACCCTACTATCATGTAGTGATTCCCGACTTACCCAACAATGGTGAAACCAAAACTCCGCAAGATTTTGATGATTCTGTACCCAATGTGACAGAGAGCTTGCGCCGTTTTGTCGAAGCCATCGATGTAGAAGATAAACTGAATGTTGCAGGACATTCTGTGGGAGGATCGATTGCTACCGTCTATGCATCACAATATCCGTTTGATACGCAAAGTTTATTTTTGCTGAATAGTGCAGGTATTTATACCAAGGCCAATACCCGTTATTCCAAAGACCCTGTCAACCTTAAACAGCTGATTGTGTCTAAACCGGGTGACTTGGAACAGGTAATGCATCGGGTCATGCAAAATCCGCCCACCCTGCCCAAGGCCTTAAGGTCAGCACAAGAAAAATATCTGATTACTCAGGCAGCAAATAACTGCAAACTGATTGATCAACTGGTGACCCTGAACCGTATTTATACGCCAGAATCCTTTGCCCGACTGACACGAACAATTGAAGCACCGACACTGATTCTTTGGGGAAAGCAGGATAAAATCATTAATGTTGAAGTGGCAAATGAATTAAAATCGTTATTGAAACATGCTGAGGCTCCTGTCATTCTCAACAATGTAGGACACATGCCCATTTTGGAAGCAGAGCAGGAAGTAGCAGCATATTATTTACCCTTTCTTGCCAAAACCCAAAAAATGAAAAATCCGCTTGCGGATAAACTTATTCCACTCAATTAATTTTTTTCGAGACAGTATGCAGAAACATCCAATGATTGAGCAGTTAATTGAAGCTCATCTTGAATTTTTAGAACAAGAGTTTTCACATACTGCGACTATTGAAACTGAATTTCTAAATTTCTATCAATGGTTTAGGAAACAGACGCTGCAACAGCTCTGGTCATTTGAGCAGATTAATGCGCTGTTACAAAAACAGATTCTGGATACGCCTGCCAGCCATTTTCTGATTGAACAGATCACTGAACATGTGCGCTTTGCCCTGGTTCATCCGCTCAATGACAGCACTAAAATAGCGGATGTTATTCCTGTTTTAACCATCGACAAGATTGCTCAATATGTGGCAAGCAAAAGTGCTCACCGTCAGCGTTTAATTAAAACCGTGGTGAATAATCCTGCCTTTTCTGCCATGATTACCCAGCTGATCCAGCATTCCATTCAAGACTATGTAGATAATTCAGTCATGGCAAAACGGGTGCCTGGTGTATCCCGTTTTATGAAAATGGGCAAATCTGTTTTAGAAACCGTTACCGATTCAAATCTGGATGAAACGGTTGCCCATTATCTGCAGAAGAACATTTTAAAACTGAGCCAAATGAGTGAGCATGTTTTAAATCAGCATTTTGATGATGAAAAGCTCTATCATTTTCAGGCCAATCTTTGGCATAAAATTAAAGATATGCCTTTAAATGTTTTAAAGAATTATATTGAAGTTCAGGACCTGTCCAATACGGTAAGTCTGGGCCATGAAATTTGGGATCATATCCGTCAGACTGACTATTTAAAACAGCAAGTTCATGATGGTGTCTATGCCTGGTACATCCGTAATCAGGAACGTCCGTTTGATTTGTTATTACGTGACCTGAATATTGATGAAGCCTTGATTCAACATCAATTGCAGCAATTGTTAGCGCCAATTGTACAAAAATTAATTTCCTCTGAATATTTACGCAGCCGTGCCAGAGCATATCTAGAGAAATTTTATTATGCTGAAACAGCACAGAATATTTTAAAGATTGAGCCTTAAATCCCTGCAATAAAAAAGCCGCATTCAGCGGCTTTTTTTACCTGAACGGGTCTTATTTAAAATAAGCGCCTTCAGTGTTGCTGTGGTCAGTTTGGTCAACCACACGTGCCAATTCAGGAACATGCTGTTTTAAGGTGGTTTCCACACCTTGTTTTAAAGTCAGATCAATCGATGAACAGCCTTGGCAGCCGCCACCAAACTTAAGCACCGCAGTTAAACCGTGTTCTTCATCTTCTACTACTTCGACCAGCGCACAGTTACCACCATGGCCTGCAAGTCCCGGGTTAATTTCAGACTGAAGCACATAGGTAATACGCTCTTCGACTGATGCATCTGGCCCCACGCGTGGCACTTTAGAATTTGGTGCACGGAAAGTTAATTGACCGCCAAAACGGTCTTTATTGTAGTCAATCACCGCATCTAATAAATATGGAATAGACGGTGTATCAATAAATGCAGGAAAATCCGGGTAGTCCTGTTTATAGTCAGTTGGGACAACCTCTTCAGGTGCACTATATGCCATACAACATTCAGCACGTGGCGTACCAGGATTTTCCACAAACACACGCACCCCAATGCCTGGCGTGTTTTGCTTTTCTAACAAATCCTTTAAATACTCTTGAGCAGTTGGAGTAATCAATAAGTTTGGAATCTCTTCTGCAACTGCAGTGCTGGTGTTCTCAGTCGACATCACAATATTTCCTCAAGCTGAAGTTGCCATTTTAACTGAAGATGTGGGGTAATTTCAGAAATTCAACTAAAATTGTCGGATTTATTGTGAAAGTTCCACTTAAGCTGCCATTTAATGGCATTATGAGTGATAAATTTTGAAATGTAGAACTTGCTTTTATGTTGGATTTACCTTTTAACCACACCGTTACCCTGATTCTTATTACCGTTATTATCTCGCTGATTGCCTTTTCAAACCAGAATGTTATGAACCGGTTAATTTTCTGGCCTCCTGCCATGCAGCGTGGACAATATGATCGTTTTATTACCCATGGTTTTGTGCATGCAGACGGGGCTCACCTGTTATTCAACATGATTACCCTGTTCTTTTTTGGCAGCGTGATTGAAAGTTTTTATCGGCAATATATGTACGATTTAGGCTTTGTGCTGTTTTATTTGGGCGGGTTGATTGCAGCGATTATTCCAAGTTACTTAAAACATAAAAATGATCATCGCTGGGCAAGTTTGGGGGCTTCTGGTGCAGTATCTGCAGTACTGTTTGCTTATATTTTGTTTGAACCGTGGAAATTGATCTTTGTGTTTTTTATTCCTGTACCAGCCATTATTTTTGCTGTGCTTTATGTGGCTTATAGCATCTGGTCAGGCAAACGCGGCAACTCCAACATCAACCATAGTGCACATTTATGGGGCGCGGCTTATGGGGTAATCATGACGATTATTATTGAACCTCGTGTTATTCCGCACTTTTTGAATAAGTTGATGCAATTGCCTTTCTAAGAATATTGTGGATGATGGCATAACCCTGCATTTATGCTTAAAAAAATTTGCAGCCTTTGCCCAATACAGCGCACTGTTGATGTTTCAAATGTTAAGGAGCAGCATGCTCCTTTTTCATTCTCTATCTCTAAATGAATATTTACATAATTTTGTCATTAAATGCCAACCCGCAATTCATTTTGGCATAGATAATGTAGACATCTGTATATAAATGCGCAAGAAAAAGAGATCTTTTGCATGTCTACTTCATTAAATGGTCTTCAATTCCCGATCAATCCCAACAGCAAAAAAGCCAGTACCTCCCAAACAGGCAAAGAAATTATTGCTGAAGCTCTGTCTATTGTGGACAACAAGGCATCCATGGATGCACTTGCCGAAAAAAATTGGCGCAAGCACTACCCAATCTACTTCAAAGCCTTGGTAGAACAAGGTATTCGCACCATCAACAACTCTATTACCATTGCCAAACAAGGCTTGCATAAAGCGCATCATAGCTTTGACTTTTATCGTGATGGTCAACGCTATTTACTCAAAGACATCATGAAAGATGTCGATACCTCAGTGCTATATACCATTCAGCTCAAAGGTGAAAGTGATGCTGCACCAGAATGGTATGTCCCTTATAAAGGGCAAAAGTTACAAGGCCAGGCTTTACTGGATCAAATCCAGACCTGGCAAGATGCAGGCATTATCGAATGCAGTCATGCAGATGCCTTGCGTACCGCACAGGCGCATCCGGAATGGTTTGACCTTTCAGACCGCACCATGGTGTTATTTGGTGCAGGCTCTGAAGCTGGCCCGCTGACCTGGCTGGCACGATGGAAAGCCAATATTATTGCCGTAGATTTACCCAATACCCGGGTGTGGGACAGAATTCTCAACACTATTCAGCAAGGCAACGCCATTCTCTATGCGCCGTGCACGGAAAAATTGGCAGAAGATACCTCAAGTACAGTGCTGAAAGAAAAATTAGGCGCAGATTTACTCACCCAAACCCCTGAAATTGCACATTGGTTAAGCCAGAGTGAACGTCAGCTAGACCTGGCTGCCATTGCCTATCTTGATGGTGAAAAGCATGTCCGTGTGGCCATGGCCATGGACAGCATCATGGAATATGTCAGTGAGCAAAAATCCGATACCAGTTTAATGTTTATGTGCACGCCAACCGATGTCTATGCCATTCCGAAGGAAGTAGTCGAAGCGTCTTATGACAAGTTCCAATGCCGTTCCAAAGTCCGGCGGCTTATGAGTAAAGGCATTTCAACCGTTACCGCCAAGCGCTTTTTCCAGCAGAACCTACATATGCTCATTCCTTCCGACAACGGTCAGGAATATGGCATTGCGGACTGTCTGGTGGTCGAGCAAGGTCCAAACTATGCCTTGGCCAAGCGTATCCAGCAGTGGCGTGCAACACTGGCGCGTCATTATGGACAACGCGTCAGTATTAACATTGCCCCATCCACTACAACCCATTCAGTGACCAAAAATCCGTTATTGAAAGCGGCCTTCAATGGTGCCAGCCTGTTCGATGTGGAATCGTTTAGCCCTGAAACCACCAATGCCTTAATGGCTGCCTTATGGATTTATGACCTGCGTCATCCGGAATCGGTAGCCAACCCTGAAACACCGTTGAGTCATCCATTAGAACTAATGATGAAAGGCGCCAACCATGGCGGATTGTGGCGTGTGCCTTATTTGGCCCGCACTGCTTTGCCTTTTGCCGCACTCTATGGTTTTGCCAATGAAAAATTGCCGATTAAGCGAGTGTTAGGTAAATTTAAGAAATAATCACGCTACTTTTCCCGCTTCTTCTAGGAGATGAGGATCCTCAGAATATATGCTGAGTACGCAAGGGAGAGGTCAATATTTTATTAATTACCCCCTCTCGCACATCCTCTCTGGTATTTTCACTAAAAGCACAACTTTAAGCTTGGTCAGGGCGAGGACTTTAGGAATGAGCATAAAAAACGCTGCAATTGCAGCGTTTTTTGTTTCAAACAGAAGTCTTAAACGAACTGTAAGAATAACCAGTACAAACCACCAGATAAACAAATGGTCGCTGGTAAAGTGAAGATCCATGCCGATAAAATCGTACGCACCATTTGTAAATTCAAACCTGATTTATTGGCTACCATGGTACCTGCGACTGCACTGTTCAAAACGTGGGTTGTCGATACAGGCATACCCAAACCATCTGCTGCAGCAATAGTGGTCATAGCCACAAGTTCGGCTGACATGCCTTGACCATAAGTCATATGGTTTTTACCAATACGCTCACCTACAGTGACCACAATACGTTTCCAGCCCACCATGGTACCCAGACCTAATGCCAAGGCAACAGCCACTTTCACCCAGGTTGGAATGTATTGCAGGAATGAATCCAGGTTTTTACGATATTCTTTAACTAACTTGCTTTGATCTTTTGACATTGCAGGAAGCTGCTCAGCTTTATCTAAACGCTTAAATGCAGTCGTGCTGAGATACATATCATTACGGATCGCAGAAACTTCAGCCTCTGGAATATTGTGAATATCACCATATTTGGCAACACGTTGACCCAAATGATCTGTCAAGCCCGCTAAAGCAGGGACCACTTCAGGGTTCACTTCTTTGGTTTGAATATATTTGGTAATAATAGCACGTGCCTGAGCATCCGTAATATTTTCATGCTGTGGATAAATAGCAGTAGCCGTTTGCTGAGACAATTGCTCAAAAGACTGAATATGTGCACTGTCTAAATTCTTATTTAAAGAATAAGCCAATGGTACACAACCAATCAAAATCAGCATAATCAAGCCCATGCCCTTTTGACCGTCATTTGAACCATGCGCGAAACTCACACCAGTACAAGTGAAAATCAAAATCGCACGAATTAAAGGTGGCGGCGGCTTGTTACCTTCAGGCGGATGAAAGAGCTCCAACTGTTTACGGAAGATTTTTTTCACCAGTAAAAACAGGACAGCAGCAAAAGCAAAACCGATCAATGGAGAAAACAGCAGTGCTTTACCCACTTTCATCACCTGTTCCATATCTACGCCGCTTGCGCCAGCGCCTGAATGAAGCAGGTAGTTCATAATACCCACACCTAAAATCGAACCGATTAGGGTATGAGAGCTCGATGCCGGAATACCCAAAAACCAGGTACCCAGATTCCAGAGAATCGCAGCAATCAGCATGGCAAAAACCATGGCAAAGCCTGCGCCTGAACCGACATTCATAATCAGTTCAACAGGTAATAAAGCAATGATGCCGTAGGCTACTGCCCCACTTGCCACCATCACCCCAAGGAAATTACAGAAGCCTGCCCACATTACGGCAACAGGTGCAGATAAGGCATTGGTATAAATAACAGTTGCGACTGCGTTGGCCGTGTCATGAAAACCATTAACAAATTCAAAGCCTAAAGCAATTAACAACGCAGTCGCTAAAAGAATAACGGAATATAAACTTAATGCTGGCACATGCGCCAAATCGGTCGAAAGCTGAAAACCGATATACGCTAAAGTAGAAATAATAACCGTGAAAAACACCGGCATAAAAAATTTCGGCGTAGCAACATGCACATTCGTCGATTTCGTTGGTGCTGACTGCACCTGATCTTGGACGGGAGGAATATTAGAATTCATGCAGACGGTTCAAAGGGGATAATTAAATCCCCCATATTGTTCAATTTAATTGTGACAATTATATGACAAAGAGCTGTCATATAAAGCAATATTTCATACTTTATTTGCCACATTTCTCGATAGAATCCCGAGATAAACAGTCAACTTACACAATAAAAATCATATACTTATAATCAAATCTCATCAATTTCCCCTTATACTTCAGCCATTTCCAATAATGTTACAAGGCATAAAATATCAGACAGCCAGACGCTGTCATACGGACATATAACACAGCATGATGCATATTCATTACAGCTTGATGAAGGATTTATTACAAAACTTTCAACGGGCTGCCTTGAATTCAAGCCGACTATTTATTCAGCAAGCCAATCATTGCGCTCAGTAAATAAACTGAATATCAGTAAAAATGAACTGATTTCTGCTAACATATATGCCGATTTTATATTCCATCGGATTGGGGTTATTTATGTCCACGCTTGCCACCCTAAAAGAGCTGCTCGCTCAACGGATTCTGATTATCGACGGTGCTATGGGCACCATGATTCAGCGTCACAAACTCGAAGAAGCTGACTACCGTGGTGAGCGTTTTGCTGACTGGGCATCTGACCTCAAAGGCAATAACGACCTTTTAGTGTTGACGCAACCGCAAATCATCCAGGGTATTCATGAAGCCTATCTTGAGGCTGGTGCCGACATTATTGAAACCAACAGCTTTAACGGCACACGTGTTTCAATGTCTGACTACCACATGGAAGATCTGGTTCCCGAGATTAACCGTGAAGCGGCACGTATTGCCAAAGAAGCTTGTGCAAAATATTCAACCCCAGAAAAACCACGTTTTGTTGCCGGTGTGCTTGGGCCAACATCACGTACCTGTTCAATCTCGCCAAACGTTAATGACCCTGCTTTCCGTAACATCACTTTTGATGCTTTAAAAGAAAACTATATTGAAGCTGCGCATGCCCTGATTGAAGGTGGTGCAGACATTCTATTAATCGAAACTGTATTCGATACCTTAAACTGTAAAGCTGCAATCTTTGCAGTGAAAGAAGTGTTCAATCAAATTGGTTATGAATTGCCATTGATGATTTCAGGCACCATTACCGATGCATCTGGCCGTACCTTGACTGGTCAAACCGCAGAAGCCTTCTGGAACTCTGTCCGTCATGGCGATTTACTGTCGATCGGCTTTAACTGTGCCTTGGGTGCAGATGCCATGCGTCCGCACGTAAAAACCATTTCCGATGTAGCCGATACTTTTGTATCTGCCCATCCAAACGCGGGCTTGCCAAATGCCTTCGGTGGTTATGATGAAACTCCGGAAGAAACTGCGGCCTTCATTAAAGAATTCGCTGAAAGCGGCTTAATCAACATTACTGGCGGCTGCTGTGGTACAACGCCTGATCATATCCGTGCCATTTACAATGCAGTTAAAGACATCAAGCCGCGTCAGGTTCCTGAAACCAAACCTGCTTGCCGTTTAAGTGGTCTAGAGCCATTTAACATTACTGCTGAATCCCTATTTGTAAACGTTGGTGAACGTACCAACGTCACCGGTTCGAAAAAATTCCTGCGTTTAATCCGTGAAGAAAACTTTGCCGAAGCTTTAGATGTCGCGCTACAACAAGTGGTTGCAGGCGCACAGGTGATTGACATCAACATGGATGAAGGCATGCTCGATTCGCAAGCTGCGATGGTGCATTTCCTGAATCTTGTGGCTTCTGAACCTGAAATTTCACGCGTGCCAATCATGATTGACTCCTCTAAATGGGAAATCATTGAAGCAGGTTTGAAATGCGTACAAGGTAAACCGGTTGTAAACTCAATTTCCCTCAAAGAGGGTTATGACGAGTTTGTCCATAAAGCACGCCTATGCCGTCAGTACGGTGCAGCCGTGATTGTGATGGCCTTCGATGAAGATGGTCAGGCAGACACAGCAGCACGTAAGCGTGAAATCTGTAAGCGTTCATACGATGTATTGGTGAATGAAGTTGGCTTCCCTGCTGAAGACATCATCTTTGACCCGAACGTATTTGCGGTAGCAACCGGGATTGAAGAACACAACAACTATGCGGTGGACTTCATTGAAGCAACAGGCTGGATCAAGCAGAACTTGCCACATGCCATGATTTCTGGCGGTGTATCCAACGTATCCTTCTCTTTCCGTGGGAATGAGCCTGTGCGTGAAGCAATTCACTCGGTGTTCTTGTACCATGCCATCAAGCAAGGCATGACCATGGGTATCGTGAATGCTGGTCAAATGGCGATTTACGATGATATCGATGCAGAGCTAAAAGCTGCGGTTGAAGACGTGATCCTGAACCAAAACCAGGGTGAAAGCGGTCAGGAAGCCACTGAAAAACTGCTAGAAGTTGCAGAACAATACCGTGGTCAAGGTGCTGCACAAAAACAGGTTGCAGATCTTGAATGGCGTAATCAACCGGTAGAAAAACGTCTAGAACATGCGTTGGTCAAAGGTATCACTGCCTTTATTGACGAAGATACCGAAGAAGCTCGCTTAAAAGCCAAACGTCCTTTGGACGTAATTGAAGGCCCGCTCATGGACGGCATGAACGTGGTTGGCGACTTGTTCGGTTCGGGCAAAATGTTCCTGCCGCAAGTAGTGAAATCTGCACGTGTAATGAAACAGGCTGTGGCCTGGTTAAACCCGTACATCGAAGCGGAAAAAACAGGCGCGCAGTCTAAAGGTAAAGTGTTGATGGCGACCGTAAAAGGCGACGTACATGATATCGGCAAGAACATTGTTGGCGTGGTACTGGGCTGTAACGGTTATGACATTATCGACCTGGGTGTGATGGTACCGTGCGAGAAGATTCTGCAAACAGCAATTGACGAGAAGGTTGATATCATCGGTCTTTCCGGCTTGATTACCCCATCTTTGGATGAAATGGTCTTCGTTGCCAAAGAAATGCAGCGTAAAGGCTTTAATGTACCGTTGATGATTGGTGGTGCAACCACTTCTAAAGCACATACAGCCGTGAAAATTGACCCGCAATATTCAAATGATGCAGTGATTTATGTTGCCGATGCATCACGTGCGGTGGGTGTTGCAACGACGTTATTGTCTAAAGAAATGAAGCGGAAGTTTGTTGAAGAAACCCGTGCTGAATATGAAAAAGTGCGTGAACGTATTGCCAACAAACAGCCGAAAGCAGCTAAACTGTCTTATGCAGAATCGGTTGAAAATGGCTTGAAAATTGACTTTGCAGCCAATGCACCTGTGAAACCAAACTTCATTGGTACGCAAACATTCACCAATTATCCTCTGGAAACTTTGGTTGAATATTTTGACTGGACACCGTTCTTCATTTCTTGGAGCTTGGCGGGTAAATTCCCTGCAATCCTGAAAGATGAAGTGGTGGGCGAAGCAGCAACTGACTTGTATGAACAAGCGCAGAAAATGCTGAAAGATATTATTAACAATAAGCGTTTTGATGCGCGTGCGGTATTTGGTATTTACCCTGCCAACCGTTCAGCGGCTGACTCGGTTGAGGTCTACAGCGAAGATGGTCAATCGGTAACGCATACTTTCCATCATATTCGTCAGCAGACTGACAAAGTGACTGGCAAGCCGAACTTGTCATTGGCTGACTTTGTTGCGCCTAAAGGTGTGGCTGAAGATTACTTGGGCGGTTTCACTGTATCGATCTTCGGTGCGGAAGAAATGGCAAATGAGTATAAAGCCAAAGGTGATGACTACTCTGCCATTCTTGCGCAATCTTTGGGTGACCGTTTTGCTGAAGCCTTTGCAGAGCATTTGCATGAGCGCATCCGTAAAGAGTTCTGGGGCAACCAGGCAGCTGAAGCCTTAAGCAATGAAGATTTGATTAAAGAGAAGTATGTGGGTATTCGTCCTGCACCGGGCTATCCTGCTTGTCCTGAGCATTCTGAAAAAGCGCCGTTGTTCGACTGGTTAGGTTCTACCGACAAGATTGGTACGCAATTGACCTCTAGCTTTGCAATGTGGCCGCCTTCATCTGTCAGCGGTTTCTACTATGCAAACCCTGAGAGCCAATACTTTAATGTGGGTAAAATCGCAGGCGATCAGCTTGAGGATTATGCGAAACGTAAGGGTTGGACACTGGATGAGGCGAAGCGCTGGTTAGCGCCAAATTTGGATGATTCTGTGGTTTAAGAACTCTCTAATTTAGAGTAAAAAAATCCCCTCAAGTGAGGGGATTTTTTATTTTAACTCTTCGAATCCCCCTAAGTCCCCCTTTTTCAAAGGGGGACTTTCACATATCAATTGAATTATGTGACAGCTCCGCCCTTTAAAAAGGGAGGTTGGGAGGGATTTTTATTAATTTAGTCCTGTAATAAATATTAGAGTCTCTTTGGCATAATTTTTTAACGTTAAAAATTCAATATCTTGTATTCCTGTATCAAAACCATCTGCATGATGGTATGCCTTAGAAAACTCATTAATAGACTCGATTGATTTCAATTTGTCATATTTATCATATAAAGGACTATTTATATCTTGTTCTTCTCTAATTTTTGGAATCATATTTCCCAACCACAAATCCTCTGTAAAAGTTTTAGGAAAAATAAATCTTAAATAAGCTTCCAAAATTGGGCGCAAAGATCTAGCTATCTCTGTTTTTTGTTCTTCTCTACCTAATTGTACAAATTCCCAAAGTTTATAATACTCTTGGTAGTAAGAATGCAGCACATATGAGTCAAAATTTTGACGAATAATAAGTTTACTATTACAGACTTTTTTACTATTTATATCCAATGGGTTTGTATCTTTTAGAATAGTTTCAACTTCATAACATTTAACCTTTCTAGAAATAGTACTCAGTGTAGTGGTTTAATAAAGCTGGACACCAAATTAGGTGATAATAGATTCACCAATGAGGTGCTTATGAAACCAAGACGTACATTTACTCCAGAGTTTAAACTCGAAGCTGCTAGTCTTGTATTGGATCAAGGGTATTCAATCTTACATGCTTGCCGTGCCTTAGATGTGG
>NZ_NEGA01000016.1 GCF_002135315.1 Acinetobacter sp. ANC 3903
AAGTCTGTTCAACTACCAAAATCTGATGAATATCACTTAAAACAGCGCAATAAAATAGAAACGTTTTCAGCCTATTGAAAGGACAATACAATTTAGTAACAAGTAAAGCTCGTAGTATTTCGGGCTTTTTAAGTGGGATTTATGCTTCGGTATGTGCATACCAATTAATCCATCGAAATAAGCCAATCATTCAGATTATGGAATCATTGGCTTAAACAGGATTGGGGTTATAGACTAAAATCCAATGTAGAAGCTTAAACATCAGCATATAACATAATTGTAAAACCTTATTTCTATCTTCCACAACAAAATATATGTTTTTAAATTTTTCAGCTGAAGAATTTAAAAAGATGTGTTTTGCCAACATTCTTTTGAAGAATTGTTGTGACAGATTCATCTCCTCATGTTGCAGCTTTGCCACTTGATAGAAAAACTCGTTTTAAATCTATCCTCGGCGGCTCTGCAGGCAACCTGGTTGAATGGTATGTCTATGCCGCATTTACCTTGTACTTTGCTTCCCAATTTTCCCCTGAAGGCGATGACACCGTAAAACTGCTTCAACTTTTGCCATTGGTGCATTGTTAGCAGTCGTGGTGTTCTGGATTCGTCGCGGACTGGTTGAAACTCAATCACCTAAAGAAGCTCAGGAACAAGCAAAAAATGGCGGGCCTAAATCAGGTGCGCTGGCTTTATTCACCAAATATCCAAAACAAGCCTTTACCGTGATTATATTGACTGCCGGCGGTACACTGGCTTTCAATACATTTACCACCTATTTGCAAAAATATCTGGTCAATACTTCTGGTTTTGAAAAAACTACAGCCCCACCGAAATTACCACAGCAGCGATCTTTATCTTCATTCTGTTACAACCGGCTGTTGGTGCATTGTCAGATAAAATTGGCCGTAAGCCAATTATGATTACTTTTGGTATTCTGGGCGTATTGTTCACCATTCCAATCTTCACTGGTTTAGGCTCGATCACCAATCTAGCTACTGACTTCATGCTATGTATGAGTAGCCATGGTGATTGTGACTGACTATAGTGCAATTAATGCTGTAGTCAAAGCCGAATGGTTTCCGTCACATATTCGTGCCTTAGGTGTAGCGCTTCCTTATGCCATTGCCAATCCATTGTTTAGCGGTACTGCAGAACTGGTTGCTCTCAGCTTTAAAAATGCAGATCATGAAAACTACCACTTCTTCTACATTACCTTCATGATAGGCTTGTCTTTAATTATTTATTTCTTTATGAAAGACACCCAAAAGTACAGCATGATTACTGATGATTAAGTCGATTTAATCCAGTTCAATCAGCAGCTCACAAGCTTTCCAGATGGTCACATTTGGAAAGCTTTTTTATGGAATATACGCCACGTCAAGATCGTTAAAAAAACGGGCTTATGGCATACTGAATGGAATAATAACGCCGGGAACTTTTGAAGATGAACAAGAGATATAAATTATTAGGTTTAGGTTTGATTGCGCTTGGACTTAGTGCTTGTCAAAGTACTCCGCGTCAATACAATGGTAGTGTCGGCTATCAGATTGAAAGCCAGTCGGCGGATCGTGCAACACTGGCTTATACTTTGGCTGTTCGTCAAAACCAGAAAATGGATGAGCAGAAATTACAACGCGCCTGTCAAAAAGTATTGGGCTTAAATAAACAATATAAATTAACCATTTTAAGCATTAGTGAAATTGCCAACCCTGAAATACAAACACCCCAATATGGTCGTCAACTGGGTCAAAGCCGTACCAGCGTGAGTTTAAGCAATACCCCAGATTTGTATAACAGTGAAAATATGGCCACTCGCCAGTCTTTAGATGCGCGCCCGAGTACCTTGAGCGTGGTTCGTTATACCTGTTCTTAAAATTTAAAACCACAGATACAAATAAATAAGACGCTATTTATAGCGTCTTATAAAAACTGACATTACGAAATTCTGGCGACTCATCTAAGTCCGGCCAAGTCGTAGCACTACGTTCATCCAGTTTTTCATACTTTGGATGACTAAAATTTTTCACCCGACTATCTGCCACCCACACTTCTGGTGCAAATTTCAGAAATTCATCCAGGAAAAAGCGGTTGCATTGGTCATACAGTACATCTGCGGCCAACAGCACATCGACCTGCTCTGCTTTATATAAATCATCCAGATATTCAAGTTCGACATTATTTAGTTCTGCATTGGCACGACAAGCATCCAGACTCACGCTGTCGATATCGCAACAGATCACCCGTTTAGCCCCTGCCATTTTCGCTGCAATCGCGACCACACCCGATCCTGCACCAAAGTCGAGTACGACCTTGTCTTTGACATGATGCGGTTCAGCTAAGAGCCACTGTGCCATTGCCAGGCCTGATGCCCAACAGAAAATCCAGTACGGTGTATCATTCCAGATCCGACGAATCACTTCATCATCGAGTTTATCGGTTGGAAATACCGGTGGAATTAGCCACAGTGAAATCGGGGTTTCAGGCAATTGCTGGGCAAGCAGCTCACAGCTTGGAATCACTTCATGCAAAGCTTGAATTAAATGTTGTGGGGCTTTAGGGAATTGGAAAGTACAGCTCATGCTTAAGCCTTGGCGATAATCTTATTAGCACTTATAAGGGGATTTGATATATGACCACGTCATCCGCAGCTGTCCGAGGCAGACCTCAATTTATTTAAAATTGTTTCTGCGACATTTCAAATTAAATGACACAAAATGCCGAGTTCTGCGGGTGACAAATGGTTTTGGTTACTTTTGCCGAAACAAAAGTAACATATGAGCTTCTTACATCGATCGTCACAACGGTAAGACTCCGTCGTGCCTTCACTATCTTTTAATCAAAAGATTAACCTAAAGCCTTCTCAGCAGCTTCAACCGTTTGACGAATCAATGTTGTGATGGTCATAGGACCTACACCACCTGGAACAGGCGTATAAGCAGAAGCCACTTCTTCAATACCGACGAGTTGGATGTCACCGACACCACCGCCATCACGTGGGTGGAAGCCAGCATCAACCACGACTGCACCTGGTTTAATCCAGTCTTTTTGAATCAGTTCAGCTTTACCTACCGCGCCGACAATGATGTCTGCCTGTTTAACGAAGTCAGCCAGGTTTTGAGTACGTGAATGGCAAATCGTAACAGTTGCATTGGCTTCAAGTAGCATTGCAGCCATGGGTTTACCCAAAATCGCAGAACGCCCAACCACAACTGCATGTTTACCTGCAATCTCAATGTCATTGGCTTGCAGGATAGTCATGATACCTGCAGGTGTTGCAGAACCATAAGCTGCTTCACCCATTGCCATACGACCGTAACCAAGGCAAGTTACACCATCTACGTCTTTTGCCAGTGAAATGGCATCGAAACATGCACGCTCATCAATTTGGGCAGGAACCGGGTGCTGTAAAAGAATACCGTGAACATCAGGATTGGCATTGAGTTTTTCAATTTCAGCCAGCAATTGTTCAGTTGTGGTCTCTTTGCCTAATTCAACTTTGAGTGAATCCATACCGACACGGCGGCAAGCATTTCCTTTCATACGCACATAAGTTGCAGATGCGCCATCGTCACCCACCAAAATAGTCGCAAGGATTGGAGTACGACCTGATTTTGCTTTTAACGCTTCTACGCGAGTTAACAAATCAGCCTCAATTTGCTTTGCCAATGCACGACCATCTAAAACTAATGCCACGGCACTTCTCCCAAGTGTTGATATGAATCAATTTCGCACATTCTACATGAATATTTTAAATAATTTCCGCTATATGCTGTTTTTATGCACATCTGCATAAATCTCCTATTGTTTTTTTTTCAGGGCTTGATAATATACGCAGCAACAAGAGATGGCGGGGTGGCAGAGTGGTCATGCAGCGGACTGCAACTCCGTGTACGCCGGTTCGATTCCGACCTCCGCCTCCAATCTTGTTAAGCCCGAGTGGTGAAATCGGTAGACACAGGGGATTTAAAATCCCCCGCCCACAAAGCGTGCCAGTTCGAGTCTGGCCTCGGGCACCATTCTTAGCCTACTAAGATGGTGTAAATAAAAAGCCCAGCATTAAGCTGGTTTTTTTATGCCTCAAATTTAGCAACTCAGATTTTTATTCTGGATTGCATTCCCCTATTCTGCTCTTTGAGTATTATCCCGCAGAGCGCAAATAGTTCTCCAGATCCTGCTCCAGTTTTTGCTGCAAATGAACCGGCTGAATAATCCTGACATGTGGTAGCCAATACCGCACCAAAGGCAACAACTGCATTTCGTGGCGAACCTGACAGCTAAGCAATAATTCTCCCGATGTGGATTCCTGTTCGATCTGTTGCTCCGGAAACAAACGCCGCTCTTTAAAAAATACCGCAACCTCAGCTTTTACCTGGATAAAAACCTGCTGTTTTTGCTGTCCAAACCAGATGCTTTCCTCATCGGCCAGTATTTTCAATAGCTCGGCATCATGTTGGAAATTTTCTGCCTCAAATAGCGGTTTCACCTGCTGAATCTGACTTAAGCGATAAGTCTGCAGTTTTTCCTGAAAGACACCCGCCAAATACCAGATGCCATGATGATGGATCAAACGATAAGGCTGGATGATTCTGCATTGATCACGATATTGCAGCTCAATCCATTGACGTTTATAAATCGCAGCGCTAAGCAGCTTAAAATGTTCAGCAAACCGCTTGGTATCTTCAAAATAATAGCCTTTTGCCGAGAAGACCTGACTCGCCCGCTCGTCCATCAATTCGCGTAAAAAAGAAATATCCAGCGTCGGGTAAAGCTCACTAATTCCCGACAGTTGCGCAAAATTCTGGATATCCTGCAGTTTAAAACGGCCTAAATAGGAAGGTTCCAGATAATAGCGTTTAGTGTTTTCATCCTGAATCAAAGGCAAGTATGAATTAAGCCGGTCAAAGTCCCGTTCAATGGTTCGGGTACTGACCTGAAACTCACCCGCCAGTTCTTGTACACTTAACTGATGCCCTATATTCAGTTTGGTTAAAATATTGGCCAAACGCTCTGCGAGGCGCTCATGCGTTGACGCATTGCCCTTCATAAACACCCTCTTTGTGCAATAAAAGCACAATGCCTAAAATGCTAAAATTTTTAAATTATCTAAAAATTATACTACCAATCAAAAACTTAATTTTAAATATTTATTTCAACTTAAGCCTAATAGGAAAAACTCGAATCACGATTTGAAACGGCTGGTGACACCTTTTGTCGGCGGTTTAGGATTAAGCCGTTCAACATAACGCTCAAGATGCAGCATGGCTTTATAAAATTGATGCAGATTAGAAGGCAATACCTGATTGCAAATAATGGCCTTATGCAATCTTTTCAATGCACGTAAACCATGTTCAGATGTATAAGGAGCTGAGACTATTTTCATAATATACTTCCTTTTATTACATGACACTTCAATTAATACCAAACGATTTAGTCGGATTATTTTAAATCTTAATTTACCTCCTAGTTCTGACAGGTTGTGTCGAGCAATAGACATTTTTTTACCATTTTTTAAACTTTATGACCTTTTTTCTATTCATTAATTTAAATTACTTATCATTTTTTATTACATGCAAAATAAAAGCCAACATATGTTGGCTTTTATTTTATTTAAAGCTTGAATGGTTAGATGATTTCCACCACAACTTTACCGACATGTTCACCAGTATCCATCACTGCATGTGCATCCTGAATCTGGTCAAACTTGAAAGTTTTATAGATCATCGGCAAGCATTCACCTTTTGCCCACAGCGGTGCAACATGCTCCTTTAATCCTTGAGCAATTTCAGCCTTTTCAGCAGTATTACGCGCACGCATGGTTGAACCAGTAATAGTCAAGCGTTTCATCATGATTTGACCGAGTTTAACCTCTTTGGCTTTTGCCCCACCCAAGAAAGCGATGTAAACCAGACGACCCTCACGACGTAACAAGTTCAGGTTCTTTTCCAGATATGGCGCACCGACCATATCCAGAATCACATCGACACCACCATTGTCGGTTTGCTCGTTAATGACCTGCTCAAAGTCTTGAGTTTTGTAATTGATGGCAGTAGTTAAATCTGAAATTGCTGCAACTTTTTCATCGGTACCTACAGTAGCAAAGGTTTTAATACCGAGTGATTTACATAGCATCAATGCAGTGGTACCAATACCGCTGGTTCCGCCATGTACCAATACCGTTTCCCCTGCTTTGGCTTTACCCATCTGGAACACGTTAGCCCATACAGTAAAGAAGGTTTCAGGAATCGCCGCTGCCTGTACGAAGCTTACCCCTTCAGGAATATTCAGGGTTTGGCTTTCAGGCACCACGCAATATTCTGCATAGCCACCACCATTGGTTAAGCCACAAACCTTATCGCCAACTTTAAACTGGGTGACATCGCCACCCACAGCCTCAACAATACCTGCAACTTCCAGACCCGGCACAGGCGTCACCCCTTTAGGCATTGGATATAGACCCTGGCGCTGCAAGATATCTGGACGGTTAATACCAAAGGCATGCACCTTTACCAAGACTTCATCTGCTTTAGCTTCAGGTACTGCAACAGTTTCGTAAGCGAGTTTATCCACGCCACCCGGTTCTGTGATAATGACTTGTTGCATAGTCGCTTGTGACATAGTTTCTTCCTGATCTATTCATTACTTTTTAAATTTACCGTCCTATTTGAACATAGAAATAGTCGGGAATGAATAACCGTGGACTTATGTATAATCTTCCTACTATTCAGCAAAATGATATGAGATAGGCATGGCAACCATTCAAAAAGCTGAAATGCAGGATATGGACGCTATCTTAGGCATCTGGCTCAATGCTTCCTTACAGGCACATGATTTTATTCCTGCTACTTACTGGGAAAAGCAGCTGATTCCAATGCATGATCTTTATCTGCCTTTGGCCGAAAATTATGTCATTAAAGATAATAAAACGGTGCTCGGGTTTGCATCCTTATTAAGATCAGAGGCGGTGCTGGCTGCACTTTTTATTGCACCTCATCAGCAAAGCTGTGGATATGGCAAATGTTTAATTGATTTTTTAAAACAGCAATGTGATGAATTGCATTTAAATGTGTATGCTGAAAATACCGCAGCGGTCAATTTTTATCGACAGCAGGGCTTTAAAATCATCAGCCAAGCCATGGATAAAAACACTGGTCATACAGAATTAAGCATGACTTGGTCCAAGCATTGATCGGGAAAATATGAGGAAAAATTGATGTCAGCCATCATTGAATACAATGAAGATAATTATAGTGACTTTGAATGGTTTGAAGGTCTGGCAGTCATCCGTTTCTATGCCGACTGGTGCAAACCCTGTGTACAAAACTTCCCTGTCTTTGAACAGTTGGCTGCACATTATGCTGAAGTAAAACCCAAGATCAAATTTGGCAAAGTGAATATCGATCAATCCCCTATTTTGACCTTGCGCTATAACGTTTACGGTTTGCCTTCTACACTGATTTTTAAAAATGGACAAATCATGCAACGGATTGCAGGGGTAAAAAGTTTGAATGAAATGAAAAGCATTGTTGATTCAATGGACTAATCTAAAATTATTATGGTTACATGATAAAAATACCCAATTGAATATTGCATAGTCTTTTCAAGTACATTGCTTTATTTCTATTTTTATTCAATATATTGTAAGACCCCCCACAATAAAAAATACCGAATTGTTATGGATTTAAAAGTTATTTTTCTATTTTGTCTGTTTCCTTGTTTGGGTATTATTTTCCTCACGTGGTTGTTGCGTTTTCCCTGGAGATGGCTATTAAAAACCGTAATTGCTTTTGAAATTGGGATTGCTGTTTTGGTATTTGTAATTGAGCTTGATGCAAGAAAGACACCCGGGAATAGCGGCTGGATCATGATTTTTGCAGCCGTCTTTCAAATCTATTTTGCCCTACTGCTTATGTTGACCCGCTTGGTGATCTGGCTGATAAAAAAACGGGGTTAAATCTTATGCATTCACCCCATCTCTCTATTTATGGTTTGGATAATTTTTTAATCAAACCGAATCGTTTCTTATTTTGGCATTTCTACAAATTGCATCAAAAATTTACGCACCAATGGCAGCATCACCAAAATCAGTGGAAATGCCATCAGCCATGATAAGCTCCAGGCATGTAGCCATAATGAAATAAATTGGTCACTCCAGCCTTTATTCAGTAGCATGTTAAAGCAGGAAATTGCCCCACTCATAATGCCTGACAGGATGAGGGGCATCAGCCAAGTCAGATGTTTTGGGTGAAATTTTGGGAGCGTATTTTTCATCATTTAACCTAATCTTTTTAAATCGTGTATTGAATTACAAACGGGTAATGTTCGCTGCTGCTTGATCAATCTGTTCTGCAATTTTTTGAACATCTTCAATGCTTAATTCAGCTTGGGATAGTTTTAAACGCAGTGAAGTTTTCAGGTTTTCCATCGCACGTTTGATATCAATAAACTGTTCGTTATTGTGGATTTGTTTGCGTGTATCGAAGCGGCACAGGATTTTCTCTACAGTAGTTTGTTCTGCTTCTAAATGCTCTATACCGGCAGATGTAATGCTGTATTGCTTACGCTCATCTACATTCAATGCTGAGCATATATATTGATGTTCTTCGAGATAATTTAGCGTTGGGTAGATGGTACCTGCGCTCGGCTTGTAGTTCCCGCCTACCAGTGATGCCATGTCTTTAATGATGTCATAGCTAAACTTAGGCGCTTGAGCAATCAGGTGCAGTACCAACAGTTTCATATGCCCTGCTTCAAACAGGCGTTTACGGGGTTTTGAAGTGCTTTCGATGTCTGCAACAAGGTCAAAATTTGGCATAGTAGAGATATACCTTAAGATTAACTAAGATATATCTTAATTAGATTTTATATATTAATCAAACCTATTTTTTTTGAATAGAGACCTGACTAAAAATAGTTTTCGTTTTCTTAAATAATTGAAACTGTCTGCTAAGTGTTTTTAAGATAAGTAATTCAGTTAATATCGTCTAAACATTAAAAGAATAATTTTCAGTTATTGATGCTTAGCTATTCATTGCTTACAAATAAATTATTTTAAAGTATTCACTTCTTGACCATCCTCGTTTACCAATATAATCCCAACTGCTTTGAGTCGATCTAAGGGGTCATCACTAATAATATTCCAATGATCAGGCATTTTTGTTTTCAAACCCGAAAATTTTGTATCCAATTTTTTTGCTTCATTATCAGAAATATAAGCAACTCCCAAGTTTCGTTTTAAAATGGCAGAAAGTTCTTTATCCGATAATTCTTTCTTTTCTATCAACAACCATAATTCATTTAAAAGATACGTCATTGGGACAATATGTTCTTTTTGAGTTTTTATAATACCGGACTCTTTATCATCAAATATAGTTTTAGAATATCCTTTAAAAATCAAAGCATCTTCTGGATGAAATAAATTTTCCATGAATCTTGAATGCCAACCTAAAGATTTATTAATATTTTTCTGAAAAATTAGAACATTTTTTATATGTTGAATGATTAAATCACAAGTATTCTGAATGTGTTGTTCAATGTATATCTTTTCAATCATTATTCACGTCCTAATTAGTTAAATCACCATATATTCTATTGGTACTATAAAATGTCTTTTTTACAAAAAATTACTCTTGTTCAAGATGATATAACTAAATTTACTGTCGATGCTATCGTAAACTTAGCCAATAAATCATTGATTGGTGGCGGAGGTGTAGATTACATCATTCATAAAAAAGCCGGTGCTGAGATGCAAAAGGTATGTAGCCGAATTCATAATGAGATTGGTAGCTCTCTTCCTAATGGCCAGGCTGTAGTTACCACAGCTGGTAATTTACCTGCTCAATTTATCATTCACACAGTTGACCTCGTTGGCTAGGCGGCTCAAAAAACGAAACTAAAGAACTTTGTAATGCTTATCTAAATAGTTTATCTAAAGCCAATGAGGTTAAGGCAAAACTATCTCATTCCCTCATATCTCAACAGATGTATATAACTATCCAAAACAGGAAGCAACCGAAATCGCAATTGGTACGGTACTTTCAAGCCTACCTAGTTTTGAACATATCGAGCATGTGTATTTTGTCTGTTACGATCAAGAAAATTACAATATTTATAAGTCTATTCTGTCAAACCTGGACGATCCGCAAATCCAAATTAATATTCTTTAATATGAAAAACCCGCCTTTCGGCGGGTCTTCTAAAATCAGTCCAGTCTTACAGACGAACCAATTCCACAATTTTTTCAGCCAATTCTTCAACCGACTCTTGCGCGAAGCTTACATCTGTCACTTCTGCAACAGTGGTAATCACTGCAATACCCGTTTCACGAAGAAGTGCAACTTGAGCAGCATCAAGGTCAGCTTTCGCAATCGCTACAATACCTTGTTGAAGCAACAAGTTTTCAAGCGCTTGTGCATTTTCCAGTGCTTTAGCAGATACAGTAATTGACGCAGGTTTTTGACCCAAACGTGCCGCACGGTCTTCCGCAGTTACAGGGTTGCTATGTGCAGTCCATTCAACAGACTCTTCAACCATACCCGCACCAATCGTTACGTTATTCAAACGATCAATGAAGATAAACGAACCGGTGTAACGGCTGTCTTGATAACGGTCAAATACCACTGGTGCATCAAATTCAACAGTCACATTGGCAATCGCGTTTAGATCAAGATGATCCACTTGCATTTGCTCAAGTGTATTCACATTAGTACGGAAGTTAATGCCAGTCACTTTGGCAGGAACAGTTTGCGTACCAATTTTGATGTTATACAACTTGCCCAGCACAAGCGGTTGATCCGCCATCCATACCACAGTTGCTTTAACCGAACGTGAAATGGCAGGAATACCCTGATCCGCACGGATCAACATATTACCGCGTGATACGTCAATTTCATCGTTTAGCGTTAATGTCACCGCTTGACCTGCAAAAGCATGTTCAAGGTTGCCATCAAAGGTTACGATTTCTTTAACAGTTGAAGACTTACCCGATGGCAAAGCAACAATTTTATCGCCTACGCTGATTTCACCAAGTGCAATCGTACCTGCGAAACCACGGAAGTCGAGGTTAGGACGGTTCACATACTGCACAGGGAAACGGAAATCACGTTTCGCGGTATCACGGTTAATTTCAACAGACTCAAGCGTACCCATTAAGGTTTCGCCCTTGTACCACGGCGTATTCTCAGACTTGTTCACCACGTTATCGCCATTCAATGCAGAAATTGGCGTAAAGATGATGTTGCTTGGCTTACGGTCGCCCAACTGGCTTACGAAGTTTGCATAGTCGGCTTGAATTTCATTGAAGCGTGCTTCAGAGAATTCAACCAAGTCCATTTTGTTGATCGCAACAATAATGTTCTTAATACCCAGCAAGCTTGCGATATAGGTATGACGACGAGTCTGAGTTTGTACACCATAACGCGCATCAATCAAGATGATTGCAAGGTCACAGGTAGATGCACCTGTAGCCATGTTACGGGTATATTGCTCATGCCCCGGAGTATCGGCAATGATGAACTTACGCTTTTCTGTAGAGAAATAACGGTATGCCACATCAATGGTAATCCCCTGCTCACGTTCAGCTTGCAGACCATCTACAAGTAACGCCAAGTCAGGTGCATCACCTGTTGTACCCACTTTTTTAGAGTCACGGGTTACGGCTTGCAATTGATCTTCATAGATCAATTTTGAATCGTAAAGCAAACGACCGATTAAAGTCGATTTACCGTCATCCACGTTACCGCAAGTCAGGAAACGTAACAGGTCTTTATTTTCATGTTGTTTTAAATACGCCAGGATATCCTGGCTAATCAATTCTGATTGATGAGACATCGCTCAAAGCTCCACAAATTCGTTGAAATCGGTTTCTAAATCTCCCTAAATTCCCCTTTATAAAAGAGGGACTTTTTCTCCTCTCTTTCATAAAGATGAGCAGCGCTGCTGCGCAAGGGGAGATTTTTAGGTTCTTAGAAGTAACCTTCCTGCTTTTTCTTTTCCATCGAGCCTGCTTCATCATGGTCAATCATACGACCTTGACGTTCAGAACTGGTGGCTAAAAGCATTTCCTGGATAATTTCCGGCAAGGTGTTGGCAGTTGATTCAACCGCACCCGTTAATGGGTAACAACCTAATGTACGGAAACGTACCGATTTCATTTGCGGAACTTCACCTTCTTTTAAAGGCATACGTTCATCATCAACCATAATCAGTGTGCCACTACGCTCAACCACAGGACGTTCTGCAGCTAAATAAAGTGGTACTAATGGAATGCTTTCCAAGTAGATGTATTGCCAGATATCAAGCTCAGTCCAGTTTGATAACGGGAATACACGAATACTTTCACCTTTGTTCACTTTACCGTTGTAAAGATTCCAAAGTTCAGGACGCTGGTTTTTAGGATCCCAACGGTGTTTGCTGTCACGGAATGAATATACACGTTCTTTGGCACGTGATTTTTCTTCATCACGGCGTGCGCCACCAAAAGCGGCATCGAACTTGTATTTATCCAAAGCCTGTTTTAAGCCTTGGGTTTTCATAATATCGGTATATTTAGAACTACCGTGATCAAACGGATTGATCCCAGCGTCTTTACCTTCTTTGTTTTGATGCACGATCAAATCGAAACCATGGGTTTTCGCCATGTTGTCACGAAATGTGATCATATCTTTGAACTTCCAGCCCGTGTCTACATGCAGTAGCGGGAATGGGAGTTTTGCAGGATAGAATGCTTTTAAAGCAAGATGCAGCATTACTGCAGAATCTTTACCAATAGAATACAACATGACCGGATTTTCAAATTCGGCAGCCACTTCACGGATAATGTGAATACTCTCAGCTTCAAGCTGTTTAAGATGAGTAAGTCTTTCCTCAGTTATGGACATTGACAACACCAACTCAGATCAACGTGTACTTATTACACTTTTAAAAATATATATATTCATTATAGAGATTTAGTTATCCAGACTATTGCTTGTTTTATTATATTGATATGCAAATTTATCATATAAAGCTTCTCTGATAATGAGTATAAGTTTTTATTAATGATCAGCTTAAGCCTCTTGTTATTCTACTCAGGGATAGGCCGGATCACAACTAAAGATTAAAATGTACAAAATATAAGCTGATTGTTAATTCCTCTAAGCCATATATTTTATTCGCCCTGAAAATTTCATACATTAACTGAACTTTCTCCTATCTCCTGTGTTTTTTAAATTATGCCACTACCCGACCCAAACATTGAATCCGTTAAGTCCCGCCTAGAACGCGCCCAGCTTGCTGGTCATATCTATCAGCACAATCAGCATTTACTGGTCTTACAAGAACCTTGGGCTGAGGATGGTACCATTCTGAATAATTTTGTTCAGCATGAACTGAGTGCTGACCAGATTGGACTGCAATTTGGACTACGACTTTCGGGTAATCAATGTGATTTTTTGATCGGTGTAACCCATAGCAACCAGGATCGCTGCTATGAAATCGGTGCGGGAAATTTAAAGGCCGATCAAAAAGCCTTTAACCTGCTCTACGCCTTTTATAATTATCCCAAGGCATTTTATCTGGTCAGCCTGCCACTGAGCGCCAATAGCGCTCAGCTTACAGATGCAATTGAAACGCAGTTGTTCAGTCAGCCGTCATTAGATTTCTTAAATACAGCCATTAAAACCAATCCCATGGGACAACAGGTGAACTGGATGAAAACCTTTATTGTGCAACAAGCGTTGGAAATGAAAATTCGCATTCAAACCTGTTTGTATTGATGGTTTTACCTAAAGATAGCGTTCATTTAGATAAAAACAAGATAGAAAGTCGTTATTCATCACCTAACGGATTTTCTGCATGATCCGTTGCCCAATACAACTGTTGGGCATTGTGCAACTGGTTATGTTTTAAGTGGGTCATTGATCTCGAATCATTTTTAGGTCTATTTATTGCCCTCACTCTCCCACTCCACCCACAACCGTATACGGAAAGTGCTGTGGTTGATATCGATGAATATAGGCTCAAGTTATTGTATCTGAATAAGTTTTTAAAAACTGAGAATATGCCATCTTAAAACAATATTTTCTCGTTTCAATCCGAATAATTTTTATACAATTACGCTCTATAAAGTTACTTGTGTTAAGGCTGTAGAAGGTCGCATTATCTGCTGATATTGCAGACATAGAGCATAATAATGACACACTCTATCTACCCTTGCCTGTGGTTTGAAAAAAATGCCAAAGCTGCATTTGAATGGTATTGCTCTATTTTTCCCAATAGCCACCTGATCGAAGAAAATCAGTATGCGGTAAAAGCACAATTGGCGGGCATACGGTTCTTAGCCATTAATGATGGACCTACATTTCATCCCAATCCTTCAATTTCTTTTATGGTGATTTGTGAAAATCGAACCGAGGTTGATCGCTACTGGAATCAATTGATTGAAGGCGGTTCTGCACAAATGGCATTGGGGCAATATGCATGGAGTGATTATTATGGCTGGCTGCAAGATCAATATGGATTTAGCTGGCAACTTTATTTGGGAAAATTATCCGATACCAATCAGCAAAAGATTGTCCCAACGCTGATGTATTGCGGCGCATATCAGGGACAATGTCTGGCTGCATTAAATTTTTACCAAAGCCTATTTCATCATTTTCGCACCCAAGGCATTTTAAAATATAGCGAGGGCGAGTACGCTGGACAAATCAAACATGCCCAAGTGATCGCCAATCACTTCACCCTGATGGCCATGGACAGTGGCGTTCCTCAACCGTTTGAATTTAATGAAGCCGTATCCTTGATCATTGAATGCGAAAATCAAGCTGAAATTGATTATTACTGGAATAGCATCACGCTCAAAGGTACAGAAAGTCAATGTAGCTGGTGTAAAGACCAGTTTGGTGTGAGCTGGCAAATTCATCCTGAAAATTTGAGTGAAATACTCAGGCAAAACCCTCGTGCACAGGCAGCGGTGTTTAAAATGAAAAAGCTGTTGATTGATGATTTACTTCGCGCCTGATCGCTCTGCAACCGGGCCACTGCATAATAAAACAATAATGAATAAATTGAGATTTTTTAAAAATTCAATAAATGATAAAAGTGAGTATAAGAATGAATAATTTTAAAAATTTATACCAGAATAGACTTAGCCATTGTCTTTATTGGAGCTTAAGCTGTCTCCCCTTGTCTGCATATTCTGCCGATATTGTGCAAATCAAACAGCATCCTATTGATGCAATTGTACAGCAAAATATGACGCAAAAATCAGTCGCGCCGCCCTTAAAAAAAACCGGAAAAATCGATCAGATGCGTATCATGCATATCGATATTGACTATGTTTATGATAAAGATAAAAAACAGCAACAACGAAATATTCAAGATTTAATCCAACGGATTATCCAGATACAACCGAATACCATTTTCTTGCAAGCCTTTGCCGACCCCGATGCCAATGGTTCAGCCGATCAGGTGTACTTTAAAAACCGCCATATTCCGACCAGAGATAATCTTTTCCCTGTTCTGGTCAGCCAGATTCGTAGCAAGACCCAGGTTAAGCATATTTATGCCTGGCTACCGTTAATGGCTTGGGAGTTTCCCAAAAGTTACAGACTGACCTATGTTTCACACAACGCCGGTGGAAAACATGGTTATATTCGGGTTTCACCCTTTGATCCTAAAAATCTCAAATATGTTTCCGAAATTTATTTAGACTTTATAAAATCAAATGCGGTGGATGGCGTGCTCTATCACGATGATGTCACGCTCAACGATTATGAAGATAGCTCTGCTCCGGCACAAAGCATGTACCGGGCTTGGGGATTCGGTGCAGATCAATTATTAAAACAACCTCGACAATCTAAACAGTTGGAATTTGCAAAATTCAAAACAGCCTATCTGGATCAGTTTGCTGCAGGCATTACCAAAATCATTAAACAGCAACAGCCTAATCTTCTGACTGCACGCAATATGTATGCACCAGTAGTATTAGAGCCACATAGTGAAAACTGGTTTAGCCAATCCATGCCTAGTACTTATCAATATTATGACTACAATGCCATTATGGCCATGCCTTATATGGAAGAAGCGGATGACCATCAACAGTTTTATTTAGACCTGATACGACAGTCAAAAAAATACGACCCAGATTTGAGTCATACGATCTTTGAACTTCAAGCATTGAATTGGATAAACGATCAGAAGCTTTCCACCGAAGAAATTGTGGATACTATCAAGTTTTTAGAAAAACACGGGGTAAAACATATTGGTTATTACCCCGATGATTTTGTCCATGAACATCCTCAGCCTTCTAAGCTGAAATCCGCTTTTTTAACTGGTGATTAGTCTCAAAAAACTCCAGTAGCCCTTTATTGTTATAATAAAGGGTTAAATTCCTGGCCTGTTGCATATTGATAATATCTGCCGTATTCACCTTAAAGCTACTGGCAAGTTGGGGTACCGCAATTGCTAATGGGGTTTTTCTACGCTCCTTACCTGAAAAGCGGACCCAGTTATAAGTTGCCCAAAGAAAGAGCACGCTAATAAAGCTTAAAATCAGTACAATAATATTCATTAAACTTAATTGGCTATCCGGTTGAGCCTCTGTGACCAGTTGCTGATAAATGGTTTGACCTTCAAACCACCAAAACAGCATGGTCAACGCTGGCATAAATAACCACATAAACACAAACCAACCTACGATTTGCAAACTGTAACCCATGTTTTTATTACGTACATATTCAGGTTGATCAATATATTCTGGCAGCTCCAATTTTGACTCATCTTCAATTAAATAAAATTTATATACTTTAGTCATTTTCTGGCTCTCCTCTAAATCCACGATCTGGGCTTACCCAGCGCGCACGTTTTTGAGTCTTGAAAATCGTTTTAGGTAATGCAACCACTGTCGTCAACATGGTCAGAATCCAGAAGAACAGTGGATACCAAATGACCCAAAAATAGTTCCTGAAGATTCGGGCTTTATCATAAGGTTTATCGATCCATAAACTGACAAAGAATTGGATCAGACAAGTTAAACCCAAAATAATCCCGTACCATTGTGGAAAGAGAGATTGAATTGCCCACTCTCCTGGTAAAGAAAAAAACAGACCATATAGATATAAGATAATAATACCAAACATCACATACGCCCAAACCACACTGATAATAGACTCCAGCGCAATAAGCCACATACGGCGTCGATTCCACTTAAATAAGCTCGGTAAATAAGCAAATAAAACCTCTACTCCTCCTTGGGCCCAACGTAAACGCTGTTTCCACAAGCCTTTGAAGGTTTCAGGCATATAGATGTAACACAATGCTCGTGGGACATATTGCAAATCCCAATGATCGAACTGTAAACGCCATGATACATCGATATCCTCTGTGATCATGTCATCACGCCAATATCCGATCCGGTCTAGGGCTGTTTTACGAAAACCGACTATTGCGCCTGAAACAGTAAAGATTCGTCCATAGGTGCGTTGTGCACGTTTAATTAATCCAATAATAGAAGAGAATTCGCCGACCTGAATTTTGCCCAGTATACTGGAACGGTTCAAAATACGTGGATTCCCGGTGACTGCCCCAACCCGTGGGTAACTGGTTAAATGATGCATCATCCATAACACTGCATGCGGATGTATTAAGGCATCACCATCTATACAAATCAGATATTCATTTTGACTCACCATTGCCCCGGCACGTAAGGCATAGGCCTTGCCTTGGTTTTCAGCCAAATGGACAACTCTGAGTTTCGGATATTTTTGCAAAAGCTCATCCAGAATTTCAGCAGTTTTATCCTGACTACCGTCATTCACTGCAATGACTTCAAAATCTGGATACTGAGTTTGCATGACAAATTTTATGGTATCTCTAACCTGTGCTGCCTCATTAAAACAAGGAATAATGATACTGCATCCCTGTTCGCTAGGATGAGGCAATGGCGGTTTCTTGTATTCATGCTTTAGATAAAACCAGATTCCGCCTGCAATCCAAATCCAAGCCATAAATAATGGATAAAAAAAAGCAAAACCAAAATATAAATCACTCACATTCATTGAACTGAATTCCCCCATTATTGTCTCCTTTTCGCAGTATTATTCTTATAAGGATTGCGATAAGTTAACGGACTATCATTGTTGCTTAACTCCCTATAAAGATTTTCCTGAATCTGCTGTCCTGCTTTTAACTGATAGTTATTAATTCCAACTTTTTGTATCGCTAAATTTTTTATAGTTTGATAATTCTGTTGATAATGTTTCCATTCATGCTTGCTGGAGTTTGGATTAACGGTAAAACTAAAAATCAGATGCTGCTTTTGTTGAGCATTTAATTTTTCTAACTGTTTTTGCACAGCCTTAAATATCTCAGGATGTTCAACGGGATCAAATTCAATATAAAGAAAGTCACTGTCCGCCAAGCTATGCTCAATTAAAGGCTTCAGACCATCAATATGCTTATTCTTTAAACCTATTTTCAAAGCAGTTTGGTAATTATTACTAATATTGGCGTAGTACTTCGCCTGTTGTTTAGTCTGTTCTTTTATTTGCAAAACACGCTTCACTTTTTGGGTACAAGCAGAATCCCAAGTTTTATTTTGCAGAGCACATGCAAATTCATCCCCAGTTTCAATCATCAAGCCTTCAATAGAAGTATTGTTTTTAACCATATCTCCAGTTAATTTAGCCAGATTCAATCCCTGTTTCGTCTCTAGATCAATAGGCAGCTCTGCGTATACACGATTATCAATACGGGTACGTGCTTGCCAAACTGTACGGTTGAGCAAGTCTTGCCGCATACCTAACTGAGAATTCGGGAAATAGGCAACATCTATTTTTCCATCTCCATTCTCATCAGCCACTGCTTTTAAGACCAGCGTATTGGTTTTTAAGGCATTAATTTGATCAAGCAACTGTCCAAGTTTCTGATCAAAAATTTCATTATTGGGACTGGCCATTTCAGCCAGATCAAAACCAACAAAGCTCTTACGTTGCTTGTATGCTTCATTGGCGAAAGTCAAGAAATCCAGCATTTCTGTATGTAGCATTTCCGGGGTAGGATTACCCATCACCAGCGCCCGTTGATATGTGGCCCCTGCATCTGCAAGTGTCGACATGCTACCCAAACTAAATGACAGTGGTAATCCTGCCTTTACCGCAAGCTCTTCACTCTCTTTGGTCACTGCCCCATAGGGCCAAAAAATGGCTAGAGTCTGTGTACCTAATTCAAAATCTAAAGTTTCTTTCGACTTTTTTAAATCTTCGATGACACGTTCTTGATAGGCTTCATCTGTTTCATAATGTTTTAATTGGGGTAAATAGGTACGGGTAATTGCAGCGGGCTCCATACTTTGTTGAGGGTTGGCAAGTATACCTTTATGCATATTATCTGAATGGGAAGCAAACTCGACTAAGCCGGATTGTTGCATTTCTCGCATCTGATCCCAATTCATTAAATTATTTTTGCCATAAGCTTCATAGGGATCTTTGGTATTCCCATTAATCCAGCTTGTAGCGATGGCAAATACGGCGGGATAGTTATATTGTTTTAATAAAGGGTAAACCCGGGTATAACTGCTGAGTGCGCCATCATCGAAGGTCAGCAATACGGATCTTGGTGGTAAGTTCTTTTTCTTTTGTCTTGCCAGCCAAATGTCTTGCAAACGGATCGGAACCCATCCTTCTTGCTGTAACCACGCAAAATATTGGGCCAAATTTTTAGTACTAATTGCGTATAGATCGCTGTCACCTGAAGTAACATCGTCTCGCACATCGTGAAAGGTGATGGTCACAAATAAATTATTTGGTACTTCAGCTTTAGATTTTGTTGCATTTTGCGCCATGCTCATTGTTGGCGTAAACCAAACAGTACTAAAGAAGACAACAAGTAAAAATTTTTCGATTTTCTTCATTAAAAACGCCCCTTCAGACCTACTGATCCATAAGTTCTTTTTTCATCTTCCCCGTCATAAGGATGGACTCCCCAGCCTATGCCATAGTTCACACTCCAGGTTCGAGAAAACTGCCAATCGTGCTGATAAAAAACGTTATATATAGCCTTTGAGGAAAATCCATTTTGCCCAAAAGCTCCAGCACTGAATTCAAAATGCTGGTTGAAATATGCATCATAATTACGCCAGGTGTTCCAATCATGCTGTAAGGTCAGTTCCGCACTATAACTTTCTTTAGGATTAAAATAATTCACCGCAACTTGATCGTTTTGACTGTAATACCCTCCTAAAGACAAACTGGTAATATGGTGAGGTCCTTTTAAAATCCGCTGTTTAAAATAGGCCATCGCTTCATGACGGGTATTATTATCATCGATATCGGTCAGTTGATAGTTCATTCCAGCTTCGCGAGATTCATGCTGTTGCCAGTTTAGGCCTAAATTATAAGACTGACCTTCATTACCATTTTTTACCGCTTGTAAGGGAATATTAGCTTGACTGTTATAGCCTAAAGTGTACTGCCAATGATCATTTAACCATTGTGACCAATTCACCAGTACGCCAAAGCGGTCATTTCCCAGTGCATCATCTATACTTTGGGACAGCATAATATTTGCAGCTTTGCGACGCGATTCCCATTCCAGACCCAAGCCTACGCGCTGATCATCTACCTTGCCTTCCTCGTAATCAGCTGATCGAATACTATGGTCGACATAAGCTCGGAAATTGTCGTAAAACCAAGGCGTATTTATACGTGTCCAGTTTTCCTGTTCACGACTACCCTTCAAACGATTCAGTAATGCAGAATTGTCGGATTCACTTTTTGAAAAAAGACTTTGGTGTTGAATAGATGCATGATCACGATCATCAAGTTCTTTTTTACTTTTTACCACCCCGGTATCTTCCGGTATGGTTCGCATCAGGTCAGCATTTTGAGCACGCCATTGTTGAATATCACCCATGGCCTGCATATTCAGCATATGATTGATTTTTATACTTTCATCAACGGGCACCATACTATCCCACTGCGACAATATTATTTCAGCTCGCTGAGGATTTTCACGTGTGCGTTGCACTTGTGCACGATTAGCTTGGTACACCACGTTATTGGGTGCCTTAGCTACTAATTCTTCAAAATATTTTTCTGCTTTACTATTTTCATTGCGATATAAATAATTAAGACCCACAAGTCCCAAATATTCACCACGGTCATCGTGGGTAACTTTATCTACCCCTTTAGCATTACTATAGAAAAATGTCGGTAACAATTTATCCAGATCTTTGAGGAACTGATCCGCTTCCTTATATTTTTCCTGTTCAATTAAAGCGTAATACAAACCTGCATACATTTTATAATTTGCATTCTTTTTGTCCTTAATCAAATCTTTATAATGCACTTCCGCCACTTTAGGCTGATGATCACTCAGATATGCTTCTGCAATCGCTTGACGTACATAGACCGGCATTTGCTCAACTGGCAAACCCACTTTAGGAATCTGCTCGATCACTTTTTTTGATCGATTTCTTGCATTTAAGGCATAGATATATTCATAGTAAAATTGACGTTTTAAATTGATATTATTACTGGGCATCTGGGTTTCATAGCTTTCCATATCCGCCAGCACACTATCTAGCGGTTGATAAGGATTACTGCCACGAACACGGTAATTGGCTGATTTAATATATTGCACCGCATTTTGAATACGTTGGGTAAATTCACTGATTTTTACCGTGGTGCCCAGTTGCGGCTGTTGTTGACTTATTTCATTACGGCCCAGGTACTGTTCAGCTTTGGCATAATTTGAATTCGCCATAAGTGCCAGTACATATTGTTCTTCGGTACTTAAATCTTTATTTTTCTCAATGGCCAGAGTCGCTGCATTGATTGCCTCGATCGGCATGTTTAAAAGTCGATAGGTATAGGCGAGTTGTGCTAAATAATCGGCCTCTACATAGTTGATATCAATCGGCTTTAGTGTATTTTTTGCTTGAGCAGTTTTGCCTGCTTCCGCTTGCAAAACACCGGTCCATACTGTCCACATCTGATTTTGATCTGTTTGGGCGAATTTTTTTGCCCAAAATTCTCCTAATTCAAATTTTTTTAAATCACGCAAGGCCTTAAGCACATTCACCTTTGCATAATCTGGAAATTGTTGGCTTTTTATACCCTTAAGGTACTGAACATCTGATTCTGTAAATTTTTTATTTTCATAGGCGAGCACCACAAAATCAGCAATCAATTTCTGATTATTGGGATAACGGATCAATAATTGTCTGAGTTTTTGTAATCCACTATCCACCTGGCCTTGTTTAATTAAAGGTACAATCTTTTCACGTTGTTGATCGACAACGTCATTATAGATCAATTCTGCATATGACAATGTAGAAAACAGTAAAGTTCCACAAGATAAAAAAAGTATATTGAGTTTAAAGTTCATAATTAAAATATTCTTTATTCATTGTTATTAATGTTCATATTGTAGTCCACAATATGTGCTTTAAATAACCAATTAACAAAATATTGTGTTTCGTTTTGTGTTTTTATTATTTTATGTGATATATATCACGTTATTTAAATTATAAACTATATTGTTTTTAACTTATTTCTTTACTTTAATTATGATATTTTCTTTATTTAATCAGTGTCTTTTTTGTTCACTCTTTAATTTTAACTACAAAAAAATCATCTCTTACAATCCATCATTTTTCAATATTAAATTTTTTAATGGCCAATCATTGCCAAGCCATCAAATAGTACTCAATAAAAAACCCTCTATCGAGGGCTTTTTATTACATTTACCAGGTTTGTATTAAGCCATACCTTTGCTCTTTAATACTTCAAACATGGTTGAGCCAAGTTCTGCCGGGCTACGGGTATATGCCATACCCGCTTTTTCAAAGGCTGCGAATTTTTCTTCAGCTGTGCCTTTACCGCCAGAAATAATCGCACCCGCATGTCCCATACGCTTGCCTTTCGGTGCAGTCACGCCTGCAATATAGCCCACAACCGGCTTAGTCACATGCGACTGAATATATTCTGCTGCTTCTTCTTCTGCGGTACCACCAATCTCACCAATCATGATAATAGCTTCGGTTTGCGGATCTTCCTGGAATAACTTCAAGCAATCAATCTGGTTCATGCCTGGAATCGGGTCACCCCCAATACCAATACAGGTTGACTGGCCCAAGCCTAATTTAGTCGTTTGCGCGACTGCTTCATAGGTCAATGTGCCTGAACGGGAAATAATGCCAATTTTACCGGGTTGATGAATATGCCCTGGCATAATGCCGATCTTGCATTCACCTGGTGTAATAATGCCTGGACAGTTTGGCCCAATTAAACGTGCATTATTACCATAAGTTTCGAGATAGCGTTTTGCTTTCAGCATGTCCAAGGTTGGGACGCCTTCAGTAATCACCACAATTAACTCAATTCCTGAATCAATTGATTCAATAATCGAATCTAAAACAAAAGGTGCCGGAACATAAATGGAAGTTGCTGTTGCTCCTGTTTCTTTAACAGCTTCTTTCATGGTATTAAAAACCGGAAGCCCTAAATGCTGCTGCCCACCTTTACCTGGGGTTACGCCACCAACGACTTTGGTACCATAGGCAATGGATTGTTCTGAATGGAACGTACCATTTTTACCTGTAAAGCCTTGTACCAATACAGTGGTGTCTTTATTGATTAATACGCTCATGTTTGATACTCCCTTAAGCTTTTACAGCAGCAACAATTTTTTCTGCAGCATCAGCCAAACCTGATGCAGAAATTAACGTTAGTCCAGATTCATCCAATAGCTGGGCGCCCAGTTCTGCATTATTTCCTTCCAAACGCACAACAACCGGCACGGCTACGTGAACTTCCTGAACCGCTGCAATAATGGCTTCAGCAATCATGTCACAACGTACAATTCCACCAAAAATATTAATTAAAACCCCTTGTACCGAACTGTCTGCCAAAATAATTTTAAAGGCTTCAATCACACGTTCCTTGGTGGCACCACCACCCACATCCAAGAAGTTTGCAGGCTGACCACCATACAGTTTGATGATGTCCATGGTTGCCATGGCAAGACCGGCCCCATTGACCATACAACCGATATTGCCTTCTAGAGCTACATAATTCAGGTCATGTTCTGAAGCTTTCAATTCACGTTCATTTTCTTGAGACTTGTCGCGCATCGCTGCAATCTCTGGTAAACGGTACAATGCATTAGAGTCGATGCCTACTTTGGCATCCACACATAAGATGTCACCATTTTCACGGACTGAAAGTGGATTAATTTCAAATAGAGCAAAATCATTTTCAATAAATGCCTGATAAGCAGCCGTCATAATTTTGACAAATTGGTTGATTTGTCTATCTTTTAAATTAAGTGCAAAGGCCACTTCACGCGCTTGAAAAGGCATTAATCCCACCAAAGGATCCACTTCTACCTTAATAATTTTTTCTGGGGTTTCTTCTGCCACTTTTTCAATTTCGACACCACCTTCGGTGGATGCCATAAAAGTTACGCGGCGGCTAGAACGATCCACCACTGCACCTAGGTACAATTCACGTTCAACGGGATAGACATCTTCACACACAAGAACACTATTTACCGGCTGACCATTGGCATCGGTTTGGTAAGTCACAAGGCGTGTACCAATAATGCCATTTACATATTCAGCGGCTTCATCGCTTGATTTTACGACTTTAACCCCACCTGCTTTACCACGTCCCCCCGCATGAACTTGAGCCTTCATTACGGCAAACTTACCGCCGAGTTGCTCAAATGCTGCTACAGCTTCTGCTGCATTGGTTGCCAGTACACCCTCTTGAACCGGCATCCCATATTTTTTTAATAACGCTTTTGCTTGATACTCATGTAAATTCATTGAACAACCTTTTATTACTTATTTGACTTTGTTATTACGTTCACCAATATCTTTTCAATCAATATTGGTATTTTGAGAATTTAAAAATGATTCTTATCTTTATTTTTAGATGATTGTTCTAATAAAAACAACTATCAAATGTAAAAAGAGCGACCTAAGTCGCTCTTTTTTCGAATTACTTACGCTTACGTTGAATCGCGTGAATTGCGCGTCCATCGACTGCCAGTGCAGCTTCATGTACCACTTCAGAGAAAGTTGGGTGACCGAAAGTCATCAACTGTAGATCTTCAACTGAAGATACAAACTCAAGCGCAATCATCCCTTGGTGAACGATATCAGACGCAGCAGGTCCAATCACGTGCATACCGAGTAGACGATCTGTTTTCGCATCAGCAACAAACTTAACGAAACCAGCACCTTCACCCGCAGCTAAAGCACGACCATTCACAGCAAAACCGAATTGACCGGTTTTAACTTCGTGACCTTTTTCAGTCGCTTGCTGTTCTGTTAAACCTACCCACGCCGCTTCTGGGTGTGTATAGATTACAGAAATGATTGTATCGTAATTCACTTGTGCAGCATGACCGTGAATACGTTCAACTGCCATTACGCCTTCTTCCATTGCTTTATGAGCAAGCATTGGACCACGTACCAAGTCACCAATCGCGTATACACCTTCAACAGAAGTTGCACACCAATCGTTTACTTCAACCAAACCACGTTCAGTCAATTTAATGCCTGAATCATCAGCCAATAAACCTTCAGCATAGGCACGACGACCTACACAAACGATCAATTTATCGAAAGTTTCAGTTTTGTCTTCGCCAGCTTGGTTATATTTAACCGTTACTTCACGACCGTTGATTTCAGTACCTGCAACTTTTGCACCGATACGGATATCCATACCTTGCTTAGTCAACAGTTTTTGGAAGTCTTTTGCCAAGGCTTTATCAGCCATTGGCAAGAATGCATCCATTGCTTCAAATACAACAACTTCCGCACCCAGACGACGCCATACTGAACCAAGCTCAAGGCCGATTACACCAGCACCAATCACACCTAAACGCTTAGGTACTTCTGGGAATTCAAGTGCGCCAGTAGAATCAACGATTAAGTCTTGATCTACAGGAGCCACCGGAATATTTACAGGAACAGAACCCGTCGCAAGAATCACGTATTTAGGCTCTAAAACTTGAGTTTCACCTTCGTGAGAAACAAATTCTACTTTTTTACCTGCAAGCAGTTTACCCGTACCTTTTAACCACTCGATGCCATTACCTTTAAGTAACTGATCGATACCGCCAGTCAATTGATCTACAACTTTGTCTTTACGAGCCAGCATTTTAGAAAGATCAAATTTAACTTCACCGGTAGTAATACCATGGTCATCTAAATGCTGAACGGTATCTTCATAGCGATGTGAAGAATCAAGTAAAGCTTTAGATGGGATACAACCCACGTTTAAGCAAGTACCACCTAAAGATGGTTTGCCTTTATGAATACGCTTTTCGATACAAGCAACTTTGAAACCAAGTTGAGCAGCACGAATCGCCGCTTCATAACCACCTGGTCCACCGCCAATTACAACTAAGTCAAATTGTTGAGACATGTTTATCTCCAAAAAATGGGCTTAGAGGATCGCCCTAAGCCCATGGATTTATTCTTTAGAATTAAAGATCAAGGATAAGACGAGCAGGTTCTTCTAACAATTCTTTGATCGCTACAAGGAAACCTACCGCTTCTTTACCATCGATTAAACGATGGTCATAAGAAAGCGCTAAATACATCATTGGCAAGATTTCTACTTGACCATTTACAGCCATCGGACGTTCCTGGATTTTGTGCATACCCAAGATTGCAGTTTGTGGTGTATTCAAAATTGGAGTAGAAAGCAATGAACCGAATGTACCACCATTAGTAATGGTGAATGTACCGCCAGTCATGTCTTCAATGCCCAATTTGCCATCACGCGCTTTCGCAGCGTAAGCACGGATACCATTTTCAACTTCAGCATAGTTCATGCGGTCTGTATCACGAAGAACAGGAACCACAAGACCACGTTCAGAAGAAACTGCTACACCGATGTCATAGAAACCGTGGTAAACGATATCGTCACCATCAATAGAAGCGTTTACCGCTGGGTAGCGTTTAAGTGCTTCAGTTGCCGCTTTAACGAAGAATGACATAAAGCCAAGACGTGCACCATGACGTTTCTCGAATGCATCTTTATATTGCGCACGCATTTCCATGACTGGCTTCATGTTTACTTCGTTAAACGTAGTCAACATTGCAGTTGATTGAGTCGCAGCAAGTAGACGTTCAGCAACACGTTTACGTAAACGAGTCATTGGAACACGTTTTTCAATACGTTCGCCAACAGCAACGCTTAATGGCGCAGCAGCAGGAGCAGCTGGTTTAGCTTGATGGCTTGCAACATCTTCTTTAGTGATGCGACCACCACGGCCTGTACCAGCAACATCGCTTGCAGCAATACCAGTTTCAGCCAACGCCTTACGAACTGCAGGCGCTTGATCTTGAACAGGTTGGCTACGTTCAACTACAGGTGCAGCACCCGCTTCAGTTTGAGCAGCGGCTTGTTCTACCTGACCTTCAGATTGAACTGCTTGAGTTTGAGCAGCGCCAGAAACAGCACCCTCTTCAAACTGTGCAATCACTTCATTCGAAAGTACAGTCTCGCCTTCATTTTTGATAATTGATGCAATTGTACCGTCAGCAGGAGCAACAACCTCTAAAACAACTTTATCAGTTTCGATATCGCAGATCACTTCATCGCGTGATACAGCTTCACCTGGTTGTTTGTGCCAAGTTGCGATCGTACCGTCTGCAACTGACTCTGGGAATACCGGTGCTTTAATTTCGGTTGCCATTATTTAGAATCTCCTGATTGTTCAGCTGCAATCGCTAATGCGTCATTTACCAGCTGAGCTTGTTGTTTTGCATGCAAATATGGTGAACCACAAGCTGGCGCAGCAGATGCTGGACGGCCTGCGAAGCTAATACGTACTTGTTTACCTGTTTTCATTACATCGTCATATAAACGCGGCGCAATGAACAACCAAGCACCTTGGTTTTTCGGTTCTTCTTGAGTCCAAACTACTTCTTTAACATTTGGATAAGAAGCAAGTACTTCAGCAATACGTTGTTCTGGATATGGATACAATTGTTCAATACGAACGATTGCAGTGTTGTTTAATTCTTGCTCGCGACGTTTTTCAAGCAAATCGTAATAAACCTTACCACCACAAAGTACCAGACGAGTCACGTCTGCTTTATTGATTTGATCGATTTCATCAATCACAGTCTGGAAAGTACCAGTTGCAAGTTCTTCTAATGTAGAAGTTGCAAGTTTGTGACGAAGCAATGACTTCGGTGAAGTCACGATCATTGGTTTACGGATTGGACGGATTGCCTGACGACGCATCGCATGGAAAATCTGAGCCGGTGTAGTTGGCGTAATCACTTGCATGTTGTCTTCAGCACATAGCTGCAAGAAACGTTCTAAACGTGCAGATGAATGCTCTGGACCCTGACCTTCAAAACCGTGTGGAAGAAGCAGTGTTAAACCACATACACGTTCCCATTTGGTTTCACCAGATGAGATGAACTGGTCAATCACCACTTGCGCACAGTTTGCGAAGTCACCGAACTGAGCTTCCCAAATCACCAAGCTTTTCGGTAATGTGGTTGCATAACCGTATTCAAACGCAAGAACCGCCATTTCTGACAACAATGAGTCATAAATTGCAGTACGTGGCTGGTTTTCTTTCAGGTTACATAATGGAATGTAAGTTGAACCGTCTACCTGGTTATGCAATTTTGCATGACGGTGCGAGAATGTACCACGACCCACGTCTTCACCCGTTAAACGCACAAGGAAGCCTTCATCAAGAATGGTGGCATAGGCTAAAGTTTCAGCAGCACCCCAGTTCAGTGGCATTTCACCAGTTTGCATTTTCAAGCGATCATCAATCACTTTAGCCACTTGGCGTTGCATTACGAAGCCTTCTGGAAGCTCGCGCATTTTAGTGCCAAGTTCTTTTAAACGCTCGATAGGGAAAGTCGTATCCCAAATGTCAGTGTAGTCATGGCCCAAGTATGGAGTCCAGTCTACAAACATTTTGGTGTTTGGTTCCAATACAAGTGCATTGGCAACGTGTTTACCCGCTTCAAGGTCTGAACGGTACTGTTCAACCATTGCATCTGCAGCAGCACGATCAAGAATACCCTGTTGTACCAGTTGATCAGCGTACAAGGTACGAGTCGTGGTTTTCTTGTTGATGATTTGGTACATCATTGGCTGAGTTGCAGCTGGCTCATCAGCTTCGTTGTGACCGCGACGACGGTAACAGAACATGTCAATCACTACGTCTTTACGGAAAGTATGACGGAAGTCATGTGCCAATTGAGAAACAAACAGTACTGCTTCAGGATCATCACCATTCACATGGAAGATTGGCGCCTGGATCATTTTCGCGATGTCAGTACAGTATTCTGTTGAACGTGCATCACGAGGATCAGATGTTGTGAAACCAACTTGGTTGTTGACAACAATATGAACCGTACCACCCACTGTGTAACCACGAGTTTGTGACATTTGGAAGGTTTCTTGGTTTACACCTTGACCCGCAAATGCAGCATCACCGTGAACGATGACTGGTAATACATCATCACCACCAATGTCACGACGACGTACTTGACGCGCACGTACTGAACCTTCTACTACAGGTCCAACAATTTCCAAGTGTGATGGGTTAAATGCCAATGCCAAGTGAACTTCGCCACCCGGAGTCATTACGTTAGATGAGAAACCTTGGTGATATTTAACGTCGCCAGAACCTTTTTTGGTCAGTGATTTACCTTCAAACTCACCAAACAAGTCAGCCGGGTTTTTACCCATGATGTTGACAAGAAGGTTTAAACGGCCGCGGTGAGGCATACCGATCACAACTTCTTTACAACCTACAGAACCTGCACGTTGAATCAGTTCGTTTACCATCGGGATGAAAGATTCACCACCTTCAACACCAAAGCGTTTTGCACCTACGTATTTATTACCGAGGAATTTTTCTAGGCCTTCAGCTGCAGTTAAACGCTCTAATACGTGTTTCTTTTGCTCAGCAGAGAAACCAAATTGACCTTTAGCGCCTTCTAGACGTTGTTGAATCCAGCGTTTTTCTTTGGTGTCAACAATGTGCATGTATTCAGCACCAATAGAAGCACAATATGTTGCTTCCATGGCATTGACCATTTCAGCCAAAGTCGCTTCAGTCTTACCGATTGCAAGATTACCCGTGTTAAATACTGTGTCCAGGTCAGATTGAGTCAAACCATGCGCAGCAAGATCTAGATCAGGCACGATTTCACGCTTAGCCAAACCAAGTGGATCTAATTTTGCTTTTTGGTGACCACGGTTACGATAAGCAGCAATCAGTTGTAAAACGCCAATTTGACGACGTTCATGCTCAGAACTTACAGCACTTTGCACTACAGGTTGCACGCGACTTGAATTGCGACCTAATAAAAGGAATTGCTCACGTACATTGCTGTGGGGTTGATCACCTTTAGGGAATTTACCGAAGTATTCCTGCCAGTCAGCTCCAACTGAGTCTGGTGACGTTAAATACTGCTCATAAAGTTCTTCAATATACGCTGCACTGTCAGCGCTTAGTTCAGTGTCAAGACGCAGTGCGTCAGCAACTTCTTGCATTTGTGGACCCATTTCCTATTGCAAAAACATTTTCAGGATGCTTTTTAAGCGAACCCATGATTAATAATGCCAAATTGGTAATATGACATTAGTCCCCATCAGGCATAAGCCATGAGGCGTTATCACTACATTAGGAATAACCCAATGTGAATAATGAATCATAACGCCCTCATTGGCATCATCACTCATTTAAATACTCGACCAAGACCGAGCAATTTTTTGCAAATCGACTTAGAAAAAATAACTACGCGACTTAATTTTTCTAAAGCGATTTATATTTATTTATAAACCTTATACATAATTTCAAATGTTGAAAAAATGTACGTAAATACAGGGCTTTTTTTAAATATAGCTTTGCGTCAAATCGTAACATGTTCTCCAGTTACAATTGATTTTTTTGACACATACCCTCCATAACTTGGCGAAATACATAGATATCATTTTCCTCTAACATATGGTGCTTTATCTAAAATTTAGATTCAATGTAGACCATAGTCCTAGCCTCACCACCACATATAACAAAAGAGAGCACAATTTTTACACTGGGCCCTCTTTATATACGTTATATGATAACATCTTAATCTCAACTTTGCAGATTCAAACTTGCAATTAGCGCTTAAATTGTCGAATAAAACAATCTCACAACAAACAGATCATTTTTAAGCACATTTTCGTTTTTATTTTAATCAGCCATATCTCTTTAAAAAATCATTATCAGCCTCTCCGCAAGTTATTTATATTGATATTTCATATCTCATTCATACCACGCAACTATGATCAGCATAAAAAAGCACACCCCAAGGTGTGCTTTTTTTTAACTAGGTACAGATTAACCTGCTTGGTCTAACAACATGCTACGGATGTGACCGATTGCTTTAGTTGGGTTAAGACCTTTAGGACAAACCGATACACAGTTCATGATGCCTTTACAACGGAACAAGCTGAATGGGTCGTCAAGACGAGCCAAACGATCTTGAGTTGCAGTATCGCGAGAGTCAATGATAAAGCGGTATGCATTCAACAATGCTGAAGGGCCCAAGAACTTGTCCGGGTTCCACCAGAATGATGGGCATGAAGTTGAACAACATGCACAAAGAATACATTCATACAAACCATCTAAGTGTTCACGTTCTTCAGGAGACTGTAAACGCTCTTTCGCTGGTGCAGGCTGGTTATTAATCAAGAATGGATGAATCTTGTCGTACTGATCGTAGAACTGATTCATATCCACAACTAAATCTTTTACCACGGGTAAACCAGGTAAAGGACGAACCGTAATCACTTCCGGTAAATCGTTCAGGTTCCAAAGACACGCCAAACCATTTTTACCATTGATGTTCACACCATCAGAACCACAAATACCTTCGCGGCATGAACGACGGAATGTCAAAGATTCGTCTTGTACTTTCAACGCAAGAAGAGCATCAAGCAACATACGGTGCTTGTCAGTCAACTCAAGTTTAAAAGTTTGCATGTACGGTGCTTTATCCTTATCAGGATCGTAGCGGTAGATATTAAATGTACGAGTACCTCTACTCATCTTACTTCTCCTAATTAGAACGTACGTGGTTTAGGTGGAATAGCATCAACCGACAATGGACGGTAACGCACTGGCTTGTACTCAAGATGGTTATCTGTTGAGAACCATAATGTGTGCTTCATCCACTCATCATCACGACGACCATATGGGTAGTCAGCATGATCAGGTGACAATTCAAAGTCTACCACTGTATGCGCACCACGACACTCTTTACGAGCAGCGGCTGAAATCAAGGTCGCTTTAGCAACTTCATACAAGTTTTCAACTTCTAGAGCTTCAATACGCGCAGTGTTGAATACTTTAGATTTGTCTTTCAAATGAATGTTACGAACACGTGGCTCGATCGCAAGAATCTGCTTAACACCTTCATCAAGAAGCGCAGATGTACGGAATACACCCGCATGGTCTTGAACGATATCCCGGATTGCATCAGCAACTTCTTGAGCGTTTTCACCTGTAGCTGATTCGTCTAGTTTACGAATACGTGCAACAGTTTGCTCAAGTACAGTCGTTGGAAGCGGTGCATATTCATCACCGTGGTGTTTAGTCACGTAGTCGATGATGTGTTCACCAGCAGCTTTACCAAATACAACCAAGTCAAGCAGTGAGTTAGTACCTAAACGGTTTGCACCGTGTACAGATACACATGAACATTCACCAATTGCATAGAAACCTTTTACAGGTTTAGTGAAGTTACGATCTTCAGCATTGGTAGAATAAACATCAGTTTCTTTGTTGTAATGTGCTTCAAGCGGCGTAGTTTCGCGGCTTTCAGGCACAACAACCTGACCATGAATATTCGTAGGAATACCACCCATTTGGTAATGGATTGTTGGTACTACCGGAATTGGCTCTTTAGTGATGTCAACGTTCGCGAATTTCTTACCAATCTCGAATACAGATGGAAGACGTTTCATGATCGTGTCAGCACCCAAGTGAGTCATATCAAGAAGGATATAATCACCTTTAGGACCACAACCGCGACCTTCTTTGATTTCCTGGTCCATAGAACGTGATACGAAGTCACGTGGCGCCAAGTCTTTCAAAGTTGGAGCATAACGTTCCATGAACGGTTCGCCGTCTTTGTTACGAAGGATTGCACCTTCACCACGACAACCTTCAGTCAACAATACGCCTGCGCCCGCAACACCTGTAGGGTGGAACTGCCAGAATTCCATATCTTGTAATGGAATACCTGCACGAGCTGCCATACCAAGACCGTCACCAGTGTTGATATATGCGTTGGTAGATGCACGGTACACACGACCAGCACCACCAGTAGCGAATAATGTTGCTTTCGCTTGGAATACTGCGATTTTACCGGTTTCCTGGTCAATTGCAGTTACACCAAGTACATCGCCTGCTTCATTACGGATCAAATCAAGCGCGATCCATTCAACGAAGAATTGAGTACCCATTTTCACGTTGCTTTGATAAAGCGTGTGAAGAAGCGCGTGACCGGTACGGTCGGCAGCAGCACATGCGCGAGGAACAGCTTTTTCACCGTAGTTCGCAGAGTGACCACCGAATGGACGTTGGTAAATTGTACCGTCCGCATTACGGTCAAATGGCATACCCAGGTGTTCAAGTTCATAAACAACTTGAGGCGCTTCACGCGTCATGAATTCGATCGCGTCTTGGTCACCTAACCAGTCAGAACCTTTCACTGTGTCATAGAAGTGATAGTGCCAGTTATCTTCTTGCATATTACCAAGAGATGCACCAATACCACCCTGTGCCGCAACAGTGTGTGAACGTGTTGGGAATACTTTAGTCAGTACTGCAACTTTCAAACCCGCTTGAGCAAGTTGGTAAGAAGCGCGCATGCCTGAACCACCACCACCCACGATGACTGCATCGAAAGTTTGATGTGGAATATTTGTGTAATCTTCTTTAGGGGTTATAGCGCCCATGATTGTTTCCTATCAATTCGCCCAAAAAATCTGGATCGCCCAGATTGCATATGCAAATACAGCAATGATCACTGCTGAAGTCAGCACCAAACGCAAGCCTGAAGCTGAAGGACCCATTTGACGAGTAGTCACATAGTCAGTGAATACCTGCCACATGCCAATCCAAGCGTGTGTGACAAGAGATAAGACTGCCAATAAAGATAAAATCTTCATTGGTAATGTCATCATGAAGCCGTACCATTGTTCGTAATTGAATCCACCATGAAAAAGGATCCAACCCAATACCACAACAGTATAAACAGCTAATACAACAGCACTTACACGTTGGATATACCAATCGCGAGAACCTGAACCCGTTAAACCTGTAGCACTTTTCATTAGAGAACAATCCATACAAATGATGCGACAATTGAAATCGCAGCCAAGATCAATGAAATAGTAGCTGCTACACGACCACTTTGCAGTTCTTCAGCAAAACCAAGGTCAGCAAGTAAATGCTTAACACCCATAATGAAATGGAAAAGTAAGCCGGCTACAAATACCCATACGATAAAACGCACAATGAAGCCGCCAAAGATTGCCTGAACTTCAGCAAAACCTTCAGCAGAAGACAATGATTTGTCTAAAAGCCACAAAAGTACCGGTACAAGTAAAAATACGATGACACCAGAAAGACGGTGTAGAATTGATGCAATAGCCACAGGGGATTTTAAGTTTACTTCTAAAACTTGACCCATGGACAAATTGACAGGTCTGTTGCTTTTCACAGCGGGCATCCTGTAAGTAAAAACTCCATCCGGAGTTTGTTGGAATTAATTCGAAGGAAAGCTAGCATTTTTAGGCCATTACTATATCTAGCAATACCTAAATTTAAAACGACACTGAATTATAAAACGTGAACTATCAAAACACAAACAGTCACATTTAGCTTTTCCATAAAAAACACTTAAATAAGAATCATTAACATTAATTGTTCAATATATGCAGACAAAATAAATCTAACAAAATTAACCTATATAGTTGGTTTTTATTAATTAAAGTTCAAATCTACTGATCGTTTTTTACTTTAATAATTTAAATAATTTATTTAGACTAAAGATGAACAAGTAATTGTTATATTTTATAACACCCTTAGCTACATTTACATTCTCTATAATAGATTTTATTTTTAATATAAATATACAACATTTACTAAAATTATACTTATTAAACATCATGAAACGAAATAACCACTTAGTCTATGTATAACTTCCCTGCATAGTAAAATCACGCTTAATTCTTCAGCAAAATTATAGGATATTTTCCATCTTTTGAACAAATAAACAGCATTTCAGCACATATTCAGCAGCTATTTTTTAACCAAACAAACTTTATTTTACGCTTCACTTATCGCTTTTAATTATGACCAAGAAAACAACAACAAAAACACCAGAAAGAGGTAAGTTACGAAAATCCTAATCATTTAGAATATAAAAACCAACAAACAACTGAGATTTATCAGAGTTTTTAAGAATTAAAAATTGCTTACAATTCAAACAACATGCATATTTTTTTCTGCAACTTATTTTCATTTGACATATTATACTGCGTCGATACTGATATTTTCCTTTTCGCTACTGGATTATTTTTGACCAAATCCCTGCGAGAGCGTCTCTTTTTATCCATAAGTATAATTGACAAAATTTCAGTACTCACTAATCTTATAGCAAATTTTTGACCCGTCTGATTCGCGCATTAAAAGATTAGTACTACGAGTCAGATAAAACATTCACCAGGACAGGAGATCTATTGAATGTCTGAAGCAACTGGCAAAAAAGCCGTTTTACAGCTTGATGGCAAAGAAATTGAATTACCAATTTACAGCGGCACATTGGGCCCAGATGTAATCGACGTTAAAGATGTGTTGGCCGCAGGTCACTTTACTTTTGATCCTGGTTTTATGGCAACAGCTGCATGTGAATCTAAAATCACATTCATCGATGGTAACAAAGGTGTTCTTCTACACCGCGGTTACCCAATCGACCAGCTTGCAACTAAAGCAGATTATTTAGAAACTTGCTACTTATTGTTAAACGGCGAACTTCCAACAGCTGAACAAAAAGTAGAATTTGATGCTAAAGTTCGTAACCATACGATGGTTCACGACCAAGTTAGCCGTTTCTTCAATGGTTTCCGTCGTGACGCTCACCCGATGGCAATTATGGTTGGTGTAGTTGGTGCGCTTTCTGCGTTCTATCACAACAACTTGGACATCGAAGATGTTAACCACCGTGAAATTACTGCAATCCGCTTGATTGCTAAAGTTCCTACGCTAGCAGCTTGGAGCTACAAATATACAGTTGGTCAACCATTCGTTTACCCACGTAATGACTTGAGCTACGCTGAAAACTTCTTGTACATGATGTTTGCTACTCCTGCAGACAAAGACTACAAAGTTAACCCAATTCTTGCTAAAGCAATGGACCGTATCTTTACGCTTCATGCTGACCACGAACAAAACGCGTCTACTTCTACAGTACGTTTAGCGGGTTCTACTGGTGCTAACCCTTACGCATGTATCGCTGCGGGTATCTCTGCACTTTGGGGTCCTGCTCACGGTGGCGCGAACGAAGCCGTTCTTAAGATGCTTGATGAAATCGGCACTGTAGAAAATGTTGCTGGCTTCATGGAAAAAGTGAAAACTAAAGAAGTTAAACTTATGGGCTTCGGTCACCGAGTTTATAAAAACTTCGATCCACGTGCGAAAGTAATGAAAGAAACTTGTGATGAAGTTCTTGCTGCTCTTGGCATCAACGATCCACAACTTGCTTTGGCTATGGAACTTGAACGTATCGCACTTTCTGACGAATACTTCATCAAACGTAACTTATACCCTAACGTAGACTTCTACTCAGGTATCATCCTTAAAGCGATTGGTATCCCGACTGAAATGTTTACTGTAATCTTCGCTCTTGCACGTACTGTGGGTTGGATCAGCCACTGGTTAGAAATGCACAGCGGCCCTTACAAAATCGGTCGTCCACGTCAGCTTTACACTGGTGAAGTTCAACGTGACATCCAAGGTCGTTAATTCTTCAAGAATTGATGATTTAAAAAACCACCCTTTCGGGTGGTTTTTTAATATCTAAAATAAAAAAATTTAAAGTATTTGATACGTTTTTTCGATGAACAAGATGAAATCAGGCTTTTTGTATCAAAAATGGAATACAAGCTTCATATGCACTGCACTCTTCGCCACGCATTTTTTTAATAAAATAGTCCTGCACCATTTGTGCCTGCTGCTCTACTCCATATTGCAAAAACTGTTTACCCTGCTCCAGTACATAATGATATTTACGGTCAAATAGCGCTTTACGCACCACCGCCACACCTTGCTGAATTTGCCAAACATGGGTTAACTCATGAATAAACCAGGATTGTTTCCCCAGCGGCATTTTGGAAAAATCTTCACACCAGTTCTTGGGATTGAAATAAATATGCCCGTTCGGGCTGATTGCATAATTCTTCAAAACCGCCCGATGTGCCACGATGCAAATAGCATCCAGCTGCAAATGAGGCCCAAAAACCGACTCCGCAAGCCTTCTCTCACCTGCGCTCAGCTTTCGGCTTTTAATTTCAAACAAGCGATTAAATCTTTGCCAAATAGCTTTCATAAAAATGTCATTGTGCCTCATCACCACTACAAATGAACCGCTTGTTCATTTTCTCATGATCGCTGTAGCTTTTTGTCTAAATTCGGATTTTTTTTTGTTTTTTTCTCTACAAATGACTCAATTCGTATATAGTATCGGATTGCTAATTATTGATTAATTCTTCTTTTTGTTTTGTTTATTATCGCATACACAGCGTTGAATCAATAACCATAAACAATCATCAGTCTGTGTATACATCCCTATAGGTATAGGATTAAGTTGGAATGAAAAGTTTTAAAATTGCCCTTGCACAATTCTCTCCGCATATTGGCAATATCGAAGCAAATGCTCAAAAAATGCTTGAACAGGTGAATGAAGCCAAAAAACAAAAAGCTGATTTAATTATCTTCCCAGAGCTTTCAACATTAGGCTACCCTGCAGAAGACTTGTTACTTCGCCCTAGCTTGGTGAAACGTACGCAGAAAGCATTTGAACAATTAAGCCAAGTCAAAGATATTGTGATGGTGTTTGGTTTCGTTAATCAAACTGAAGATGGTCAGCGTTATAACGCAGCTGCCGTAATGAAAGATGGTCAAGTTCTTGGAATCTATAACAAGCAAAACTTGCCAAACTACAGTGTATTTGATGAAAAACGCTATTTTAATGAAGGACATCAGCATCTGGTATTTGAATACCTGGGTCATAAGTTTGGTGTGCTGATTTGTGAAGATATCTGGTCACTCAACACCGTACACCAATTGTCTCAGCTCAATGTTGAAACTGCTTTAGTGTTAAATGCTTCACCTTATGAAGTCGGCAAACCTCAGCACCGTCTGAGCACCATGAGTGAGCTGGCTAAACAATTGAACATTAATCTGGTTTATGCCAACCAGGTTGGCGGTCAAGATGATCTGATCTTTGACGGCACCAGTTTCGTGATCAATAAAGATGGCGGCATTGCCTTACAGGCGCCAAGTTTTAAAGAAGATCTTTATTACGCAGAATACGAAACTGAACAAAAAGCCTTTAAGGTCGGACAAGTTACCCCTGTGCTGGATACCATGGCCGAAATCTATCAAGGTCTGGTTTTGGCAACCCGTGATTATGTTCAGCGCTCAGGTTTTCCTGGCGTTATTCTCGGCTTATCCGGCGGGATCGACTCTGCATTAACCTTGGCGATCGCCGTAGATGCCATTGGTGCAGATAAAGTCCAGGCGGTGATGATGCCTTATACCTATACTGCGCAAATCAGTGTGGAAGATGCAGCTGCACAGGCTAAAACTATGGGTGTGACTTTTGGTATTGCCGAAATCAACCCGATTGTGAACAGCTTCATGCAAACCCTGTATCCATTCTTTGGCAACAGCCCAGCTGATGCAACTGAAGAAAACCTGCAAGCGCGCGCTCGAGGCACTTTGTTGATGGGCTTGTCGAACAAGTTTGGCAATATGGTACTGTCTACCGGCAACAAATCTGAACTTTCTGTAGGATACTGCACCTTGTACGGCGATATGGTCGGTGGTTATGCAGTTCTTAAAGATGTATATAAAACCATTGTGTTTGAACTGGCCAAATACCGTAACAGCATTGCCGATGCGCCAGTCATTCCTGAACGTGTGATTACCCGTCCACCTTCTGCAGAACTTCGTCCTGACCAGAAAGACCAGGATTCATTACCGGCGTATGAAGTGCTTGATGCCATTCTGTATGCTTATATTGAAGAAGATATTAGCCAGGATGACATTATTGCCAAAGGTTTTGATGCAGAGGTGGTGAAGAAAGTGATTCGTTTGGTAGACCGTAACGAATATAAACGCCGTCAAGCTGCGATTGGCCCACGTATTAGTCCACGTACATTTGGCCGCGAACGCCGCTATCCAATCATGAATGGATGGGTGCCAGGTGTCTAAGCAGGACCTAGCCCAACAGTTTGCTCAAGCACTTCTGCTTGAGCAAACCCGTTTTATAAAAAAACAATTATTAGCAGAACAAAATAATTCCTATATCGAAAAATTTGTTCATTATCTATATACCCATTCCGAACAGGTTTTGTTAAAACAGGTCATCACATTTCAGTCTTTACAAGAAGTTGTGCAAAAATATGCATTTGAGCTGAATTTAGGCCCTGAAATTCTGGAATTTATTGGCGTGGTTGCACGAAGAGTTCATCAATTCGCAGTCAATAGCCAGACTCAAATTAACGAGCTGTTGTCGGATAACTCCTTTGAATTATGGCTGTACAAGGTACTTGAACTAGATCAATTGCGTCATTACATCCATGACAACCTGCAGCATAATCCTGAAGTCAAGCAGGTGAGCTTACAGCTGGCCAATCAGATTCTTGAAAGCAATACCCCGTGGCTAGATCATCTACGTAGATTAAATACCCATCAATCCGGTTTGGGTTCCAAAATATTAAGTTTTATTCAAGACCAGCAACAGCATATTGAACTCAAACTTGAGCAACAACTGGCTCACGCCTTGGTTAAACAGCTTGCCAATCTGTTTTTACTGCCCAATGAAGAACTGGCTGATATCAGCCTGCATTTATGGGAAGATATTAAGCAAAGAACCCTACAAGAAGCTTTTTCTCAATTTCAGGCCATCGACTTTGAAGAGTTCTTCATCTTGGTCTATGAAACATGGCGACAGCTCAGACAAGGTGAATACCTACAGCAAGTAGTTCTGGATGTGGTTGCAGGTTTTTATGATTACTTTTCCGACTACAATCTACAGGAACTGTTGCAATCTGTAGGACTGAATGAAGAAGATTTATATCAAGAAGCACGACGCTTTTTACCCTACACTCTTCAGGCTTTGGAACAACAAGGTTTATTGGACGGTATTATTCAGGAATTGATTTCACCCTTTTATTCAAGTGAAAGCACCCATCAATTTATTGAGCAGTTCATTCAGGAAAATTTGTAAGTTTCTTTTATATGTGCCATTTAGTTATGACACCCACTTTTTTAACCCACAAAAAAAGAGACCATGCTGAGAGCATGGTCTATAAAAATGGTGGCTATGACGAGACTTGAACTTGTGACCCCCGCATTATGAGTGCGGTGCTCTAACCAACTGAGCTACATAGCCGTAAACTGTGTGCGCATTATCTAAATTTCAGCGATTAGCGTCAAGCCCTTTATTTGATGAGTGTTCAGAGTTTAAGCACTTTATTTCTTTTCAGTTAATATTTAAGCAAAACCACCATTTATTCATGCTATTTTTTCTTTAATCTCATCAACAAAGCATTTAAAAGTCGAGATAAAGATATCTCAATTCAAATTCATCACTATCAGTTTAATCACCCTGACCACCACAGCCTGCCAGCTGATTTCACCCTTGTTTGTGAACTACAATGGGATACGCATGGATGTAGCACGTTGGATCAACAATCAGCAGCTTCTGAGCATGCAACAAAAACGTAACCTTGCCCAGCTGAGTAAAGCACAACAAAAACTTTATCAAATTGAACAGATTCCGCAAGATCAGAAATTAGCCATTGCCATGCAAAACCAGATTGCCTTGCATTGCACCCGACTCTATGTTTCAGAACATAAAATAAATAACTGCAACTGCTTGTATTTGGAAAAGATAAAAAGCAACAGATTCTGGAAAAATATGATCAAGAATTTCCGAAAGTAAAACTCGAGGCTAGTGCAATACAGTGTGAATAATGATTTTTTAATATAAATCTTAAGCATAAAAAAAGACCACGCTTTTAGAAACGTGGTCTATCAAAATGGTGGCTATGACGGGACTTGAACCTGTGACCCCCGCATTATGAGTGCGGTGCTCTAACCAACTGAGCTACATAGCCAAAACTGTGCGCATATTATCTATTTCAAACAATCTTATGTCAAGAAATATCACGCAATAATTGTAAAAAAATCTGGTGAAGTGAGCCGATAAGCCGGGTTCTGTCGTGAACGATCATTCCTCTAGGCGTACAATCACTCGTACGCTCAAGCGACCTACCCGAATCCAGCACGGGCCGTGCCTGAAGGATTCCTATTTGGTCTTGCTTCTGGTGGGGTTTACCTTGCCGTGAACTGTTACCAGACACGCGGTGCGCTCTTACCGCACCCTTTCACCCTTACCATCTCTGTTGGTCTCCCCGAAAGGAAATTGCAAAGATGGCGGTCTACTCTCTGCTGCACTTGCCGTCGGCTTTCACCGCCCAGGCGTTACCTGGCACCCTGCCCTATGAAGCCCGGACTTTCCTCCCCTGCTTCAATCACGGAGATTTCCACAGCAGCGATCGTCTGGCTCACTTCGGGGCGTATGCTAACAAATTCCAGCACTAATTACTGGTGCTTTTTTGTGCAATCAGCTTTTTATATTTTTCCATCAGCTCATCTTGCGATTCCACATGCTGGGGATCAAGCGGAATACAATCGACTGGACAGAATAATTGACACTGCGGTTGATCATGATGCCCGACACATTCGGTACATAAATCAGGGTGAATTTCATAAATGACTTCACCCATAAATATTGCCTCATTCGGGCACACCGGCTCACAGACATCACAATTGATGCATTCATCGGTAATATATAAAGACACGCTACCAACCTTGCTGTTGTTTCCGTTTAAAAGCTTCGACCACAGCCTGCGGTACAAACTGAGTCACATCACCATTTAAACGTGCAATTTCACGTACTAATGTAGATGAAATAAATGAATATTGTTCTGAAGGGGTTAAAAACACCGCTTCAAACTTGGAATCCAGTCGACGGTTCATATTAGCCAACTGAAATTCGTACTCAAAGTCAGAGACGGCGCGCAAACCACGTAGCACCGCAGTGGCTTTCTGTTCATTAAAGAAATTGACCAACAAACCATCAAAGCCTACAAATTCAACATTGTCCAAATGGCTAAGCGATGCTTTTGCCAACTCTACGCGTTCTTGCAAACTGAACACCGGGTTTTTATGATGACCAATAGCAATCGCGACCACGACTTCATCAAACATTTTTGATGCACGTGTCACAAGGTCAATATGACCGTTGGTGATTGGATCAAAAGTTCCCGGATAAATCACGCGAGTTTTAGACATCCATTTGTACCCTGTTTGTTATGTAGAACTGTATTTTAGCAAAATCTTGATTTATTGGTGAAGAAACTCCATTAATTTAAAAACTTCAACTCAATTCAAGATGCGGTACAATAGCAGTAAGTTTGGAAGTATCAGATTATGGCGAAAGCAAGTATTGTAGTTAAAAAAAATAACGGCGGCACGATTGCACTGAATAAACGTGCACGCCACGATTATTTTATTGAAGAAAAATTTGAAGCAGGGCTTTCTTTACAAGGTTGGGAAGTCAAATCAATGCGTGCAGGTCGCATGACCATCGTAGAAAGCTATATTACCTTTAAAAATGGTGAGGCCTTCCTGTTTGGTGCACAAGTTCAGCCTTTGCTGAGTGCATCAACACATGTCGTTCCTGAAGCAACGCGTACACGTAAACTTTTGCTGAACCGCCGTGAAATTGAAAAGCTTATGGGTGCGATTAACCAAAAAGGTTATTCCTGTGTGCCATTGGCATGTTATTGGAAAGGTCCAAATGCCAAACTGGAAATTGCCTTGGTTAAAGGTAAACAGTTACATGACAAGCGTGCCACAGAAAAAGATCGTGACTGGCAACGCGATAAGGCCCGGATTATGCATAAATAATCCATAAATAATTTTGCATCAATAAAAAACCTCCAACTAAGGAGGTTTTTTTATACTCAAAAATGATTATTTGAATTTATTTAACAACAGCGCAACGTACTCACCAAACCAGATTGCCGTATCCAGATCACCTTGGGGAGGCGTCACTTCAACCGGCGCATTATCGGATTGGGTCATGAGTCCCAAAAAACTCGACATGCGGTTTAGATCCTGCGAACTACGTCCGGTCGGCATCAGCGGTAAACCGGTCCATAACATGCCATGCTGCATGGCAAACAGGTTAATCTGTTGTAATACTGCCAGTTTATCTCCGCTTAAACCGCCACCATTGGTAAAACCGGCCGCGATCTTGCCTTGCCAGGTACGTGCTAACCAGCGTTTGGAAGATTGCTCCATAAACTGTTTCAAGCCAGAGGTAATACTGCCCATATAGGTAGGACAACCCAACATGATCGCATCGGCCTGATCCAGCACCTCCCAATCCACCTGTTCAATGTTCATGCAGTGCACATGAATACCCGTTTGCTTGGCACCTTGTGTAATAAAAGAAGCAACCTTTGCGGTATGTCCATATGGGCTGTGATAAACGATGGCAAGCGATTTAGAAGATAAAGACATATCAATAAAAACAATAAATTTTAATCAAGTTTAACAGTTTCAAGCCATAAACACGAATGTCGCCATGCGTCCTGTTTTGGCTTCACGGCGATAGGAAAAATATTCCCCTGTCTGCTGATAGCTGCATTGATCGCCTCCCAGCACCAGCTCAACACCGTGTTGCTTTAAGATAAACCGTGCAATAGCGTATAAGTCTGCATAAAACTTACCCGCTTTTTCACCGGCTTTAAAAGTACTGTCCAGTTCAGGATATTTGGAGCAAAAAGCCGTTTTGACTTCTTCACCAATTTCAAAACAAGGCTGGCTGATTGCAGCACCCAGCCACGCCCAGGTTGGCTGAGTTTGCATGGTCGCAATCGTATTTTCCACAATACCACCCGCCAGACCACGCCAACCGGCATGCAGATTCGCGATTTCCGTGCCATCTGCATTGCCAAGCACGACAGGCAAACAATCGGCCGTCATCATCATTAAAGCATGTGCTTTACGCTGTGTGACCAGACCATCTCCCTCCAAAGCCAGAAAAGAAATTTCTTCATTGATGCTATGGCAGATGGTGCTATGCGTTTGTGTCATCCAGGTGACTTTATCCACCCCAAACTCGGCAAACTGTTGCAGCAAGGCCATACGGTGCTGTTGTACACGTTTTGCGTCATCATGGACATGCAATGCCAGGTTAAATCCTGCAAGTTCAGGTTGAGCTGAGGCCAGCGTTTTTTCATGATGCACGCGGGTCTGCCTAACATATACACCTAGTGGAAGCCCTTGAACAAATTGCATGTTTATTTCCTTGTGCTTTTCCCTATGATTCATACCCAGCCTTAAAACGGCTTAATAGGCTTTATTTTCACTACGCAATACCTCAACCAGTTGCGCGAAGTCATCTGACCATGGCGCTTCAAACATCATTTCCTCACCGCTACGAGGATGAACTAGGCCAAGTTTGGCTGCATGCAAGGCCTGACGTCTAAAGTTACGTAAAGTATCACCCAGCAATTCTGAAGCACCTGCCGGTACACGAACACGGTTCATATAGACCGGATCACCAACCAGACCAAAGCCCAAATAACTAAAATGTACACGAATCTGATGGGTACGACCGGTTTCCAGACGCGCCTGCACACGGGTGAAATGCTGGAAACGCTCTTTCACGTTGTAATGGGTAACCGCATCTCGACCACCGGGCAATACTGCCATTTTCACGCGATCGACCGGATGGCGCTTGATTGGCTCATCAATGGTACCGCCAGCAATAATATTGCCGTAAACAATCAGGTCATAGACACGGTAAACCGATTTCTTCGCCAATTGCTTGCTTAAAGAAAATTGTGCTTCCAGATTTTTTGCTACTACCAGCAAACCGCTGGTGTCTTTATCAATACGGTGCACTAGACCGGCGCGTGACAATTCAGCAGATTTTGGATAATGATAAAGCAAGGCATTGACCAAAGTACCCGAGCTGTTTCCAGCACCCGGATGAACCACCATGCCGACCGGTTTGTTAATGACAATAATATCGTCATCTTCATACACCACATTTAAGGGAATATTTTCCGGCTGGCTTGTGGTTTGAACTTCCAGCTCAACATCGAGCGTTAACAGCTCATTGCCTTCACATTTATACTTAGGTTTAACAGTGTTACCATTTACCAACAAATGACCATCTTTCAGCCACTGCTTTAATTTTTCACGGGAAAAATCATTCCAGATTAACGCTGCAACCTGATCGATACGTTGCCCCAAATAGCTTTCATCCAATTGAAATTGCAACGATAAACGTGTTGCAGTTGAGTCTGAAGTATGGTTATCTGCATCCTCAGAATCTTCAAGTAAATTGAAATCAGTTTCAGGGACATTAGAATTAGAAGATTGTGCTTGACTCATTTGCTCATTCAGACAAAAGTGGTTTAATAGTGCAATTGTAGCTCATTGCCCGTATTAACAGAGGAATTTTTATGTCGTTACCACGTTATAAAATGACAATGCTTGCTTTATCTTTAGGCGTTGCGTCGGCAATAGTGGGCTGTAGCAGTAATCCAAAGAAAGATGTGGTGGACACAGGACCGCAGTCTAGCGAGCAAGTTTATATTCAAAAAGCTGAAAAAGCCCTTGAACGTGGTCAATATACTGACGCGGCCAAACATCTTGAAGCCATAGATACCTATTACCCTACAGGTGAATATGCGCAACAAGCACAATTAGAATTGTTGTACGTTAAATTTCAACAAAAAGATTATGAGGGGGCAATTGCCCTTGCCGAACGTTTTATTCGTTTAAATCCGCAACATCCAAATGTGGACTATGCCTACTATGTTCGTGGCGTAGCGAATATGGAACAAAACTACGATAGTCTATTGCGTTATACCTCATTAAAGCAGGCTCACCGTGATGTCAGCTATTTAAAAGTGGCCTATCAGAACTTTGTCGATTTCATCCGTCGTTTCCCGTCGAGTACCTATGCGGTAGATGCAGCGCAGCGCATGAAATTTATTGGCAATGAACTGGCTGAAAGTGAAATGAATGCAGCACGTTTTAATATTAAACGTAAAGCATGGCTAGCGGCTATTGAACGCTCACAATGGGTAGTCGAACACTATCCACAAACGCCTCAAGTTCCTGAAGCTTTAGCGACCATGGCTTATGGTTATGACAAGCTAGGCGATACGCAAACTTCACAGCAATACGTTGAAGTGTTAAAGCTGAATTATCCTCATCTGGTTAAAGCAGACGGTAGCGTGAATATGCGTGCCGCACATGGTGAAGGTAGCTGGTTTAACCGCGCTACTTTAGGTGTTTTTGGTCGTGAAGCGCAAAACTCTACCGAAGCAGAGCAACAGCAAATTTCAGAACAGTCTGAAAAGCGCAGTCTCACCAATCGTTTAAGTTTTGGTTTGCTGGATCGTCCTAAAACTGAAAGCAGCATTCCTCCCGCACCAGAGCAACAACCTCAACCAGAAACACCGACTGAAGCACCAGCCGCAAAATAAGCTTAGCTTAATCGGTCGCATTTTCATGAAGGGCAAGTTATCATACTTGCCCTTTTGTGATTTCAATGCATCATATTGATCATTTTGCGCAAAAGGTATACAAATTAACTTTTAACGCATGACGCAATTTTAACTTACGTACATTCTGACAGCTTATCTGTCAGTCATTTATAGATAGATCACAACCCGATTGCATACCTATGGCTATTCCTCAACACACGATTGATCAAATCCTGGATCGTACCGATATTGTCGATCTGATTGGTCAGCGCGTGAAACTCAAGAAAACCGGTCGCACCTATTCAGGATGCTGCCCTTTTCATCAGGAAAAATCGCCATCTTTCCATGTCTATCGTGACAAACAATATTTTCATTGTTTTGGCTGCCAGGCCAACGGCAACGCCATTCGCTTTTTAATGGATATTGACGGTCGCAACTTTATCGACGTGATGAAGGACCTGTCGAGCCGAACCGGGATTGAACTGCCTAAAGACAATAACGACAGCAATAAAATCAAATATAAACGTGAAGCAGCAAAACCTGCTCCCACAGTACAGGTGCAAGATAAGCCGAAAGGCAGCCCCGATCAAGCACCGAATGCAGCGCCTGTAGCACATTTTGATCCTTTTGCAGAATTTCAGGCTCAAGAAAATGACTACTATGACGACCCCTTTGCATCCTTTGAACAGATGCCTATGCAGGAAACTGCACAAGACGGCAACCTGTTTGATCTGCTAGAAAATATTGCCCAGTATTACCAACGTCAATTACCGCACAGTGCCAGTGCACAACAGTATTTTAAGCAGCGCGGCTTAAGCGCAGAGACCATTGACTATTGGCGCTTAGGCTATGCACCAGAAGATTGGCAACACCTTGAAAAGGCCTTTCCACAAGACCTCGAAGGCTTAAAACTGCTTGGTCTGATCCGTACCAGTGACAATGGCCGTGATTTTGACCTGCTGCGTGACCGGGTGATTTACCCGATCCGTGATGCTAAAGGACGTGTGGTCGGTTTTGGTGGTCGTGCCTTAAATGACGAAATCAAGCCCAAGTACATCAACTCGCCTGACTCTGAAGTGTTCCATAAAAACCAGTTACTGTATGGTTTATATGAAGGCCGCAAACAGAAAGCCCAAGACTGGCTGATGGTTGAAGGTTATATGGATGTGATTGCCTTGCAGCAATATGGTATTGCTGGAGCCGTCGCAACACTCGGTACTGCAAGTAACACCGAACACCTGAATATTTTATTCAAGCAGAATAACCGTATCACGATTGCTTTTGATGGAGATGCCGCTGGACAAAAAGCTGCCAGTCGTACTTTAGAAATAGCCCTGCCGCTGCTGAATGATGGCCGTGAACTGAAGTTTTTTGTACTCCCCAATGATCACGATCCGGATTCTCTGATTCGTCGTGAAGGCTTAGAAAGCTTCCAACGCATGTTGCAAGCCGCGCCTTTATTGTCCGAGTTTGTTTTTGCGCATTTAACTCAAAATCATAACAGCACATCGCCTGAAGGTAAAAGTCAGGTCATGGGTGAGTTAAAACAGCTCACTGAACTGCTACCAAAACATGGCTCTTATCGTTATTTACTACAGCAATATTTCCGTGAAAAGCTCGGTTATAGTCGCAAATGGCAGCCGCAAGTCAACAATGATGCATCCTTAAGCTTTAGCACCAAGATTGATGCTGAAGAATATGTGATTGCGATTTTAATGAATCACCCTTATTTGTACATTCATTTTGAACCGCTGCGGGCCTTGATTTCACCTGATCAGCTGCTGTTTAAAATTTTAAATATCTTGAATATTATTTTTGATGATTTACCCGATGATATCGAGTTGTCGCAGTATTACGTATTAGGAGCCTGCGCAGCTTATCACCATGACTTGCAACATATTTTACTGCAAGCCAATATCAGTGATTACACCTCTTCACCTGAGCAGGCCGATAAACTGGCGGAAGATTTCTCCATTAAACTGCAATACCAGTGCCTGCAACAAAAACTGAAATCGAAGAAATTTGCCAGCATTGCCGAAATGCGCAATCTGAAACAGAAAATTTATGAGATTGATAAAAAACGCTCACTGACCCTGTTAGAAGAATAAGCGAGCGGCAGTTATTTACTGCTTATGATTCGTGCTTGGTGTTACGCCGTTTGGCAAATACATCTTCTAATTGATCACGCAGCGATTCGAAATAACCCGGATCTTCAGCCTTGGCGGCTTGTCGCAATAAGATAGACGTCGGATGCAGTAATTTTTGTGTCAGGCGATGCGACAATTCCTGTAAAACCTGCTCCGGATTGTCACCACTGGCCATACGAGACATCGCCAAAGCCAGTTCTTCTTGTCGAAGTACTTCACCCTGTTCACGATAAGCTTGAATGGTACTACCCGCTTTTTTAATTTTTTGCTGAGTGAGCAACTCTGTAGCTAACTGATTGACCATTACCTCTGCTTCAACCGCAGCCTGGCGACGTTGGGCCAGATTGTCATCAATCACGCTCTGTAAATCATCGACGCCATACAGATAGACACCATCTAGAGATTCAACTTTGGGATCGATATCGCGCGGAACAGCCAAATCGACCAACAGCATTTGTTGATAGCGACGTTTTTTTAAAGCCGTCTTGACATCTTGATATGAAATGACCTGGTGCAAACTTCCAGTACAGCTGGAAATGACGTCTGCACGGTGCAAATTTGCAGCCAGTTCAGAAAATTCAATAATTTCCACATCGACACGATGCGCAATTTCTTGTGCTAAGGTTTCAGCACGAGCACGGGTCCGATTGCAAATCAAAACCTTACCCACGCCCATTTCCGCCAGATGTTTCGCCACCAGACTATTCATTTCACCTGCAGCAACCACCATCACGGTCAGCTTTTCTGGTTTGCTAAATACTTGCAAGGCCAACTGGGCAACCGCATAGCCCATAGAAACCGCATGGCTACCCACAGCAGTTTCCGAGCGCACACGTTTCGCTGCATAAAAGGCATATTCAAAAATACCGTTCAAGTTTGCAGAAACAGTATTTGCATCTTTAGCCAGAGAAAGTGCAGACTTTACTTGTCCTAAAATTTGCGGTTCACCCAGCATCAAGGAATCAAGTCCACTGGCAACTCGCATCAGATGCGTTACAGCCTGTGCATTTTCATAGCGATAGACATGATTAAACAATTGTTTAGCATCTATGCCATTTGCTTGGGCGAGCCAATTCATTACCATGTCTGCATCTTCAGACATGGCATAAACTTCGGTGCGGTTACAGGTAGACACCACGACCATATCGTTCAGGTCATGTTTTTGGCTTTGTAGGCTAAGCAATTGCATTAATTTTTCAGGATTAAATGCAATCTGCTCACGCAGTTCTACAGAAGCGGTTTGATGGTTGACACCCAATGCAAAGAAAGACATATCAGATCATCATTTCGCTAAATTTATGCTATTGTGCGGTATTGGTGTCATAAAAAGCATTACTTGGATCAAGAAAAATTGCGTCAAACAAATGGCCGGATTAACGGCATGACAATTAAGCAATATTCTACCACATTCTTACTTGTGGGTAGCATGGCTTCCAGTGCTCATATTAGAGCATCTGGAGAAATTTATCATGCCAATTCAAACTATAATGCCATAAAACAAAGCATGATTGCTGAATTTGCATTGACCTATCATGACATTCCCACAGCATTGCATAACTACACCGTGCTGGCAATTAAAAGCAATTCAAGCACGGTTAAACAACGCGCATTAAATGTTGCTTTAGAGCAAAATGACTTGAAGGCGGCACTGGATATTGCCACCCATTGGGTGGTTCAAGAACCAACCGACGTTCCAGCTTTATTTTATCTTTCACATATTGCCCTGAAATCGCATGAGTATGAACTGGCTGCGGACACGCTGGACAAGATTTTAAACATCGACCCAGATGCAGACCTGGAAAAAATTCTAGTCGGTATTGCCCCGGAACAGCCAGAAGATCGCGAAGTATTGATTGAGGCCTTGCGCAAAAGTAAAGAACAGGACAATCCCTCGGTACTGGTACTGATAGCAGGCCTAGAAGCACAAAACGGACAGCTGGAACAGGCACTGACCACCATCAACCGTGCATTAAGGAAGCGTTCTAATGTCACAGCCTTCATTTTGATGAAGGCCAATTTGCTTAGTGCCTTGGGAAATGAAGAAGAAACCTTAAAATGGTATGACAAAGCCAGTCGTAAACATAAAAACAATTTAGAAGTGCGTTTAGCCGAAATTAAATATCTGATTAAACTCAATCAGTCGGGAAAAGCCCTCAGTAAACTACAAGGCTTACTAAAAAAATGGCCCCATGAAGAAGAAGCGCTGTTTATTGCCGGCTTGACCAGTATTGACTTAAAAGAATATGAGCACGCTGAAAAATATTTGGTAGAACTGCGTTCTTCCAACCAATACCAGAATGAAGCTTATTACTATCTGGCAGTCAATGCCGAAAGAAAGCAGCATTTTGAAACGGCAAAAGCCTATTACCGGCTGGTAGATGGTAGTCTGTACACGGTTTCACGCCGCAACATGATTAATATTTTTTCTGCCCAAAATCAGCTGACTGACGCACTGCGCTTTCTGACCCAAGAACGGGTCAATTATCCGCAATATGCCAGTTTTTTATATCAGGCGCAGGCCGATATTTTAAAACGTATGGACAATAAAAAGGCAGCCATTCGCCTGCTCGATGAAGCCATCAAAAATGTCCCGGATGATCCGGAACTGATCTATTCAGAAGTGCTATTACTCGATCCTTATCAAGATCGGGACAAACTTGATAAATTATTACAAAAATTGCTGGAAATTGAGCCTAATAGCCCAACCTATCTGAATGCCTATGCCTATACCCTTGCACTCCAAAACCGGCGTTTGAACGAAGCCCGCAAGTATGTTGAACATGCCTTGGAATTTGCTCCCGAACAAGCGTCTATTTTAGATACCCTGGGCTATATCACCTTTTTACAAAACGACTTTAAAACCTCGGCTCAGGTGTTAGAACAGGCTTATCAATTGAGTCAAAGCGTGAAAATTGGGGTGCGCTATGCAAAATCGTTATACATGCAAGGTGATCTGACAAAATTTAGTAAAGTGTTACAACAATTACAAAAAAATCATCCGAATGATCCGCAATTAGAGCAATTGAAATCGTTACTGTTACCGCAACAAATGAAAAAGAGTTAATTATCTGTATGCACATTTTTTCAAAATTGAGCTTAAGCCTGATTGCCACCAGCACCTTGATCCTAAGCGGATGCCAGCAATATACCCAGCCTCAGGCACCCGGCGTTTCTCAACCTCCGGTAGCCGCCAATCATTTCAATCTGCAAGGTAAAATTGGGGTAAAAACACCCGGACAATCAGGGAGTGCTTTTTTCACCTGGGTACAACAGCAGGATGAATTTAACATCGAGTTAAGCGGAATTTTAGGTGTCGGTAAAACCCAGATTTCAGGTCAACCGGGTAATGTCAGCCTCAACAGTGCCAAAACAGGTCTGATTCAAGCGGGTACGCCTGAAGAATTACTGGAACGTGCAACCGGCTGGCAAGCGCCGATTACCCATTTAGTCGACTGGGTTCAGGCCCGACCGGCAACGACACAAGCAAAAATCAGTAAAGACGAGCAAAATCGTCCCATCCAGTTTCTGGAAGATGGCTGGACCGTCGACCTGAGTTATAACACGCAAGCCCAGTTACCGAACAAGCTGATTTTGAAACAGATCCTTGAGTCCGGTCAGGAAAACCGTATTACAATGCTCATTCAAAATCGTTAAGTCTATTTAAAAGTTCAAAATTCTATGATTCGTGTTCCCTCTCCTGCCAAGCTCAATCTTTTTTTGCATATCACCGGTCGCCGTGACAACGGTTATCACGAATTGCAAAGTATTTTTCAGCTGATTGACCTGTATGACTGGCTAGAATTTAGTCAATCAGCCAGTCCTGAAATCAGTATTGATGGATTAAGCAGTGTCGATTTGGAACAAAATCTCATTTTCAAGGCCACGCAGATTTTAAAAGCTTATGCAAAAGCATATTCAGGCTTAAATATCAGCATTGAAAAAAACATTCCCATGGGTGCTGGACTGGGCGGAGGTTCATCCGATGCCGCCACCACCCTGATTGTGGTAAACCAACTATGGCAATGCGGTTTAAATATTGAGCAATTGGCAGAACTGGGTTTAAAACTGGGTGCCGATGTGCCCATTTTTATTCATGGCCGTAATGCCTGGGCAGAAGGCATTGGTGAACACTTAACATTCATAGACTTAGATCAAAAACAATACATCGTGTTAAAACCTGACTGTTTTATCAGCACTCAACTGCTTTTTTCACAAAAAACGTTGACAAGAGACACGAAGCCTACTAAATTTTGCGCCTATCAGTTAAAGCCATTTAACTTCGGAAATAACTTTGAGCCATTGGCAAGAAGCTTGTATCCGGAAGTCAATGAAGCGATGCAGTATTTAGATCAGTTCGGTATTGCAAAACTTACAGGTACAGGTGCTTGTGTTTTTACTGAAGTAACTGCCGATATGAATATTGATGAGATTTTAGCTCATTCACCTTGTAAAGCTTACTTGGTTAATAGTTTAAATGAATCACCATTACGTCATTTCGAGGTTATATGATAGGGGCGTCGCCAAGTGGTAAGGCACCGGGTTTTGATCTCGGCATCCGTTGGTTCGAATCCAGCCGCCCCTGCCATCATTTTCATCTGTAGATTACTGTATTAGGGGCGTCGCCAAGTGGTAAGGCACCGGGTTTTGATCTCGGCATCCGTTGGTTCGAATCCAGCCGCCCCTGCCATTTAAACCAGTCGTTTAAATTAATATTACAGTGATCGAATTTAGGGGCGTCGCCAAGTGGTAAGGCACCGGGTTTTGATCTCGGCATCCGTTGGTTCGAATCCAGCCGCCCCTGCCATTTTCTCAAAAAAGACAGTACAATATTTGCTTGTTCATTTGTTAATTCACCTTGACATAGAGCAGCAAAAATATTAAAGTTCTGCCGCATTAGGGGCGTCGCCAAGTGGTAAGGCACCGGGTTTTGATCTCGGCATCCGTTGGTTCGAATCCAGCCGCCCCTGCCATCTATTTTCAAACATTCCAACCGCCAAGGGTGCTTCATGCCCAATCTTGTCGTTTTTAGTGGAACTGCACATCCACAATTCGCCCAAAAAGTCGTAAGCCACCTGCACATTCCTTTAGGTGCAGCATCTGTAGGTCAATTTTCTGACGGTGAAATCGCTGTCGAAATTACTGAAAATGTTCGTGGTAAAGACGTATTCGTTGTACAGCCTACTTGTGCGCCAACCAATGACAACCTGATGGAAGTCCTTGTTATGGCTGACGCTTTACGTCGTGCAAGTGCAGGTCGTATTACCGCTGTTATTCCTTACTTCGGATATGCTCGTCAAGACCGTCGTCCTCGTTCAAGCCGTGTGCCAATCACTGCAAAAGTTGTAGCAGACATGCTCACTACTGTAGGTATTGACCGCGTTGTAATGATCGACCTTCATGCTGACCAGATTCAAGGTTTCTTCGATATCCCTGTAGACAACATCTACGGTACTCCTGCATTACTTGCTGACCTTCGTCAACAGCAACACCATAACCTTATGGTTGTTTCTCCAGACGTAGGCGGTGTAGTTCGTGCCCGTGCTGTAGCGAAACAAATGGGTGATATCGATCTTGCAATCATCGACAAACGTCGTCAAAAAGCAAATGAATCACAAGTGATGCATTTGATTGGCGATGTTAAAGATCGTGACTGCGTCATCGTAGATGACATGGTTGATACTGCAGGTACTTTGTGTAAAGCAGCTGATGCACTCAAACAATTTGGTGCTCGCCGCGTTGTTGCTTATGCAACTCACCCAGTACTTTCTGGTAAAGCTATTGAGAACTTGAAAAACTCTGTAATCGACGAACTTGTGGTAACAGATACTATTCCGCTTTCTCAAGAAGCCCAAGAACTTGGTAAGATTCGCCAAGTTTCAGTAGCTAGCATGGTTGCTGAAACAATTCGTCGTATTAACAACGAAGAATCTATTAGCGCAATGTTCGATTCTTATCTATAATATAGCGCTGAATTTTCAAAACCCTGTCTTATGGCAGGGTTTTCTATCACTAGGCTGGTCGAAGGCCTAGTCAATTAAACTTAAATTAGGAATGTCTATCATGGCAAACTTCGTATTAAATGCAGTAGCACGTGAAGAAGCAGTTCAAGGGAAAGGTTCGAGCCGCCGCCTTCGTCTTCAAAACAAAGTTCCAGCAATCATCTACGGTTCAGGTGAACCTGTTGCAGTAACTTTAGAACTTCGCGAACTTGTTAAAGCACTTGAAAACAATGCTTTCTTTGAAGAAGTTGTTGAAATCAAAGTTGGTGATAAAGTTGAAAGCGTTAAAATCCAAGCTTTACAACGTCACCCAGCTAAAAACACTCCAATGCACGCTGACTTCAAACGCGCATAAGTGTTGATGGTGTAAATTAGTGTCAAAACTTTCGCTAATTGTTGGTTTGGGCAATCCTGGTAAAGAATACGCCCAAACCCGCCATAATGCAGGCTTCTGGTTCGTTGAACGCCTTGCAGAACAATATGGCATTTCTCTCAAAGCCGATCCTAAATTCTACGGAATCAGTGGTCGAGGTAATATTGAAGGTCAAGACGTCCGTCTGCTGTTACCCACAACCTTTATGAATGCCTCAGGCAAAAGTGTTGTTCCCTTCGCCAAATTCTATCAAGTTGCTCCCGAAGCAATGCTCATCGCACATGATGAACTGGATATGAATCCCGGTGTCATCCGCCTGAAAACAGGTGGTGGTCACGGTGGACATAACGGTTTACGCGATATCGTTCCGCATACAGGCCCTAATTTCCATCGCTTGCGTATCGGTATTGGTCATCCTGGTTCCAAAGAGCGGGTATCGGGTCATGTACTCAGCAAAGCACCGAGCAGCGAACAAGATTTAATGGATGATGCCATTGCCCACGCTTTATCTCGCATTAAATTGCTGGTAAACGGTGACATACAGCAAGCCATGAATCAAATTAATGCTCACAAACCGAACTGATCATTCTACAAATAATTGAATTTTCCTTCTTGCCATGTTGCTTTTTTCGGAGCAAAATGCGCTTTCTGCGGATTACTGATCCAGTAAGAAGTGATTTGATTTAACTAAGACAAAATCTTAGGTCAACTAAGGAGACGCTAGCCATGCTTTCTCGTTTATTAAAAGCTAAAATTCACCGTTGTGTCGTTACACAAGCAGAATTACATTATGAAGGTTCTTGTGCAATTGACGGCGTGTTAATGGATTTAGCTGGTATCCGCGAATATGAAGAAATTCATATGTGGAACGTGACTAATGGTAAGCGTTTTACCACTTATGCCATCCGTGGTGAAGAAAATTCTGGCATTATTTCAGTGAATGGCGGTGCTGCCCTGCAAGCTGATGTTGGTGATCTGATGATCATTGCTACATTTGGTGATTTCACCGAAGCTGAAGCAAATGCACACAAACCACGTCTTGTGTATGCCAACCCGAATAATACTGTAAATCACACAGCGAACTGTATTCCTGTTCAAGTGGCTTAAGATTTAAAGATATGAAAAGCCCGCAATCATGCGGGCTTTTTTATACGCGACTTTTCACATTTTAATTTATGCTTAGTTTGACTAAACATATGACTGATTCATCTATAGAAACTTAAGTCATCCTTGCAAAACAGGTCTATACTTATTGCACATCGCTTCAGGGCGGGGTGTAATTCCCCACCGGTGGTAAATTAAAACTATATTTTTATAGCATTTAATCAGCCCACGAGCCTGTAAACTAAAAATGGTTTACTCGCAGATTTGGTGAAAAGCCAAAGCCGACGGTATAGTCCGGATGAAAGAAGACGACGTAACGGATATTTATATTTGATATATCGCTGCGACCCCATTTCTGCATCAGTCCTGAAATGTTCAACCGTATGTTTATTTTACGAGAGCGTTTCAATGTCTAGTTTGATTCAACCCGAAATTTTCTTTTCAGCCCTTCCCCCAGCTGAACAACGTATTCAAAAAGCCTTAGAAGATATCCGCCAAGGCAAACCCGTTTTGGTCATGGATGACTTTGATCGTGAAAATGAAGCCGACCTGATTGTAGCTGCAGACACATTAACGGTAGAAACCATGGCACGCATGATTCGTGACGGTTCAGGTATTGTCTGCTTATGCTTAACTGATGAATTGGCTAATCATCTGGAACTTCCATCCATGGTGGCTGACAACTCAAGCCAGTTTAAAACCGCATTTACGGTAACGATTGAAGCTGCAGAAGGTGTAACCACCGGGGTTTCAGCCAAAGACCGTACCACTACTATTAAAGCAGCAATTAAAGATGGTGCCGTAGCTAGCGACCTCAACCGCCCGGGCCATGTATTCCCCTTACGTGCACGTGAAGGTGGTGTCTTGACCCGCCGTGGACATACTGAAGGCACCATTGATTTAGCACGTTTGGCCGGCTTAAAACCTGCTGGTGTTTTGTGTGAATTGACCAATCCGGATGGCACTATGGCATCGGGCATCCAGGTATTGTCTTATGCACAAACCCATCAATTAACCGTGATTACCATTGAAGAACTAGTGCAATACCGCTTAGCGCATAATGTCTAATTCATGATAAAAAGCCCCACTATCTGGGGCTTTTTTACTACTTCATCTAAGAATTTAAGTCATTCTTATTTTTAAAATAATACGGAATAAATTCCATAGACTGCGACCAATACTAAAATCGCTCCACATCCTGCCATTAAATGATGATAGATTTTTGACCGAGCTAACCGGTTAAAAGCCAGATGTACCATTGATAATGTGCTGAAATCCAAAATAATCCAAGTCAGCGTTAAAAGTATTAAACTGTAATCCAGATCGGAAGTAATATTGATCAATTGAGGGAAAAATGCAGCCAAGAAAAGAATGTCTTTAGGATTGGAAATGCCCACAGAAAACCCTGTTTAAAACCGCCATCCGCTGCTTTTATTTGTGCTGAATAACCCTTAATTGAGTTTGAGAAAGCTTCTGTTAGAATCTGAAAACCCAGATAAGCAATATAAATACAGCCTAAAATTTTAATGCTGTTAAACCATTGCTGATTAAGCTCCAGAAAACCTTTTAAGATCAAAATAGAAATAGTGATCAGGATCAATGAAGCGAAATTGGTTCCAAAAATGGTTTTTAATGCTTTGCGATAGCCGCCTTTTAATCCAGCACTTGCTACCAGTAACATTACCAGCCCTGGAGTTGCAATCATAATAATACCTGCAACCACATACAGCAGGAATTCTCCAATATTCACAGGCTAACTCGCTTGATTTAATCTTTTATTATTTTAAACCACATAAAAAAAGAGGACTTAGTCATCCTCTTCCACTTCACGCAATAAGTGATGACTAATCCCATCGGCACGTAAAAAGGCAAAATCGTAGCTTGCTGTCGCCAGCGCCAGTACACGACGCTCAAATTCCTGCCACAAAGGACGTACATCTTTGTAATGAATACCTAAACCACTGTCATCAGTAAAATGTCGATTCTTTTCACAGATTTTTAAAGCGTGATACAGCTTACGACCCTTCGAGGCATCATCACGCAAACGAACCCGTTTAGATAATACAAAGCCTTCGACATGCCGAATATCGGCAAATGGCAACATCGGCACTAAAATTTGATCCAGCTGGGCATCCAGACGTTTCCAGACAGCCGTATGCTGTTCTGCTGTATAGGTATTCCATTTAATCACTTCATGATTAAAACGACGGCAACCACGGCATACCGAATCACCAAACACCGTAGAGCAGCGCCCTGCACATGGAGTCAAAGAGGCAATTCGACGATCAATATTCAAGATAAACTCCGAAATTCAATAACATTCAGGTCTGACAGATGAAGACCACTTTATATTTAACATTCAATTAGCACAGGCATAATACATCTCCAAACAGCAAATTAAAAACCATATTTCATACATGGTTTTCTCGCTAATTCAGACAATTCACGTTAGAATATGCGCCTTAAATTTTGTCCTATCTTAAATACATTTGGAGTATTCCATGAACGCTACTGTAGAACAGCTTGCACCTGTAGAACAGCAAGCGACCACTGAATGGGTTGTTGCAGCACTTTATCAATTCAAAGAAGTTCAAGATCCTGCCGATCTTCAACAACGCCTACTTGATTTGGTAAAAACCATCAATCTTTGTGGAACTCTAATTGTGGCTGGTGAAGGCATTAACGGAACTGTAGCGGGCGACCGTGCAGCGATTGATACAATCCATCAATTTCTGCTGAATGAAGGTTTTAACGCCATGGAATACAAAGAGTCTCACAGCTCTGACAAACCATTCCGTAAAATGAAAATTAAACTAAAAACTGAAATTGTGACTTTGGGTGTGGAAGTTAAACCACGCGACTTAGTCGGTCACTATCTTGATCCTAAAGAATGGAATGAACTGATTGCACGTGATGACGTGATCTTGATTGATACGCGTAACGACTACGAATATAAAGCCGGTACGTTCAAAGGCGCGGTTGATCCTAAAACTGAAACTTTCCGTGAATTTCCGGAATACGTCAAACAGAACCTTGAACAGCACAAAGACAAGAAAATTGCCATGTTCTGTACCGGCGGGATTCGCTGTGAAAAATCAACTTCATTATTACTGCAAGAAGGTTTTAATGAAGTCTATCATTTAAAAGGCGGTATCTTAAAATACCTGGAAGAAACCCCTGCTGAAGAAAGTCTGTGGGAAGGCGAATGTTTCGTATTTGATGGCCGTACCGCAGTTACCCACGGTGTAGAAGAAGGTCAGAACGTTAAATGTCATGCTTGTGGTTGGCCGCTACTTCCTCAAGAAGTTGAACTTCCAAGTTATGAACATGGCGTATCATGCAAATACTGCATCGACAAAACCACAGAACAGCAGAAAGCCGGATTCCGTATGCGTCAATCGCAGATTGCAGCGGCTAAACGTAAACGTCTGTAATTCAAACTAAGAAAATCTTTTAAAAAGTCCTCTTTAGAGGACTTTTTTATTTACCTTGGATTCTCAAATGAAGTGCAACAGAGATTAAATTATTGGAAGGAAGCAAGATGAGATAGCATTTTGCTTCCGACCGACCAAAGTCAAAGTTGCATCATGAACTATACTCATCTTACTCAAGAAGAAAGATATCAGATTTCTACGTTGTTACGTGAAGGTTTTTCTAAGCGCTATATTGCCTGGAGGCTAAATCGCTCACCTTCAACCATTTCCAGAGAAATAGCACGCAATCGAACAAGGAATGGTTATTTCGCTAAACATGCTAATAAATTAGCTCAAAGACGGCATTGCCCTAATCCCAAAAGAATCCCTTATGATATTTGGGTACAAGTCATTGCTTATCTTGATCTCCAATGGAGTCCCGAACAGATTGCTTCTCATATTTCAGTCAGTCTACATTCCATATACAGGTTTATACAGCAGGATAAAAGCAGAGGCGGTGTGCTCTTCCACAACTTACGTCTCAGAAATCAAAGAAAGAGGAAATATGGCTCTATTGAGACTCGTGGCCAACTGACAAACCGCAAAAGCATTCACGATAGACCTGTTGAGATTGAGCAGCGCTCCCGCTTCGGTGATTTGGAAATAGATACGATTGTTGGCAAGAATCACCAACAATCCCTGGTTTCAATTGTAGATCGGAAGACGGGTTATCTTTGGCTGAAAAAGTGCAGCACGCGAAAGGCTGAGGAAGTTTGCCAAGCCACGATCAAATTATTGGAACCCATCAAAGCACATCTAAAGACAATTACCGCGGACAATGGTAAAGAGTTCAGCCTGCATGAGTATGCTGCTCAGGAATTAGATGTAGACTGGTATTTCGCTGATCCCTATAGTGCCTGGCAGCGAGGAACAAATGAAAATACAAATGGATTGATCAGACAATATATTAGAAAAGGCAGTGACTTGAATGACTATGCGGATGCATATATTGCAGAAACTACTCAACGATTGAATCATCGTCCAAGAAAAAGACTCGGCTTTAAAAGTCCGAGTCAGGTATTATGGCAACAACATGGTGTTGCACTTCAAATGCTAATCTAAGTACTAAAAAAACAAAAGATAAAAAAAGATACCAAGACACACAAATAATGTATATATAATCATCAATAATCTGTTAATCTGAGAACTACAACACACAATAAGAGCTAACTTATTCATATTTAACGTGAAAAAGGATAAAAATTATGCCTAGAGCAATTAGCCGTTCAATTGATTATACCCGTCGTTTTCACCAGGTTCGGGAAAAAAATCACCTAAAAATAGAACAACAAAAACAGATTTTAGAGCACGAATCACATCTTTTTATTGTGGTATTAGGTGCCATGATCGGCAGTATCTTGTCTATATTCATCGCTTATCACCTTACACCTAATTTTATAGAATACGCCCTGCTCAGTGCGGTTCCTTTTGCACTAGCCTATAGTTTAAGAAAAGTTTATATCCATACCTTAATCCATAGCCCAGAATAACCTGCTGTATTTAGAAGGATACTTTACCCTGAGCCGAATAATATTTAGGATGGTTGAAATATCATTATTATTTTTATAACCATATGAATCTGACTGAGTGGATTATTTCCATTATGGAACAACTGGGCTACCTCGGTATTGCCCTGCTCATGTTTCTCGACAATGTATTCCCTCCGATTCCTTCTGAAATTATCATGCCTTCCGCAGGTTACTCAGCCTCACAAGGTCAGCTCACACTCCTTGGGGTCATTATCGCAGGCTGTTTCGGCTCACTGCTCGCTGCAGCTTTTCTATATTGGATTGGCTATCAGTTCAAGCATGAAGGCATTTTTCGATTTATAGACCGTTATGGCAAATATCTGTTTATCAAATCTGAAGATGTGAAAAAGTCATTGGGCTGGTTTGAGCATTATGGACATCGCATCGTATTCTTTGGCCGTATGATTCCCGCCGTACGTTCCCTGATTAGTATTCCAGCGGGCATGAGCCACATGCCCTTTTGGAAATTTATGTTTTATAGCAGCTTGGGTACTATCATCTGGACCACTTTTCTTGCCTGTGTCGGATTTTATTTTGGTGAAAATCAGCAGCTCATGCAGCAAATTTTTAGTAAAGTCAGTGATGTGATTATTGTCATTGTCGTGCTCCTTATTGGCTGGATTGTATACCGTAGACAGCTACGCAAAATGAAGAACTAATTGTGATTTTATCCGGGGCTTAAATGCAACAATATCTAAAAAGTTTTGCTATCGATTATGGCGTGGTTTTACTTCTCAGCGTTTTGTTTCTATGGTTTGTCACCAATCTTGGCTTGATGCTCTTCGTCGCTATTTTTTTGGTTACCATGATTCGTCATGTGGTTAAATTCCTGCAAAAAGAACAACGCTTGCCGACTGCACAAGAACGCAATATCTTGGTCTGGGGAAATACCGCGATTGCCATTACTTTAGAGTGTTTTATTATATTCTTTTTGGTCATGATGAACCCGAATGCAGAACAAATTATTCAATCTGCTGAAAAAATGGGGCTAGCAGGTTATGCCGTATTTATGTTGCTCATCGTTGCAATACATTTTGCTTTATTCTTTATTGCCTATCAGTGGATGAGTCCTCTCTTCTTGAAATTAAAATCCAGAAAATAGCTAGTTGAACAAATAAAAAAGCACCTTATGGTGCTTTTTTATTTAACAAATTAATCTAGGGTAAATAAATAAGCCGCTATTGGAACGACGCAAGGCGCACCATCACGCTGGCGTATGGTACATCAAATACAATTCATTCAAGTTATCTGGAATTTCTTCAGCAATTTCATCCATGAGCTGACCATTGCGGCGGAAAGATTCCATTTGTGGATCTTCTTCATCTACACCACTAAAGACCATCATCGGTAAAGTTAAATCTACCAGTTGCTCTTCATGTTCTGGCGTAAACCAAGCATCTTCGTTTAAGAACATGGCATCGACAAAACCAACGCTCCAGTCACCTAAACTTGAATCCACATCTGCTTCTTCAATTTCAAAAGGAAATTCAATTCCCTCTTCGTTCGCCAGGTTTTGACGAATCGATTCTAACCAGGCTTTTACTTGTGCAATAATTTCACTCGGAACTTTCTTTTGATTGTTGTCAAAGAGTTCATCGAGCCACTTATCAAAAGCAGGGCCAACTGCAATTGCACACAGAAAACCATGAGTTGCCGCAAAATCCAGACCATATTCGTTTTGGTCGCCATCTAGATAATCGCTCAAAAGGTCTAAATCTAAAGCACTCATTTAAAATCCAAGTTTGTAAAATAACTACCGCATAGCATAGCATTTTAGCTGGCTGTGCAGAATCCTATTTTAGTCTTCTTCATCATCAAAATCGTCGTCATCATCAAGATCATAATCAAAATCTTTCAGTTCACGCTCTAAACGACGTTGTGCGAGAAGGTCATCAATGAGACGACGTTTTTCTAACGACTCTTTAGCACTAATTTTGCTTGATACTTCATCAAAACTAACATCATCATCACTGTAGCTATCATCTAGTTCAAAATCTGTAGAAGACACTAAAACTACCTCATGGTGAAAAAAAAGTGAATGGGCCTAGGCGCTATTTATCGTACCTATGTAATTTTGTCAAGTATTTTTATTTTTTTATCTTAGAAACACCATTTTATCTTGTTTTTTACCTCTAAAATTGTGTATTTATGAACGCTGAGAATTTTTATTACGCCGGATAAAGCAAACTCAAAATATTTTGTAGGCGATCCCTCACCCGGCCTTGAAAAAAAAAATTTCAGCCCCATATTGAAAACAATTGTTAAATCAAATTCATATTTTTTAAATGAGACTTGAGCAATCAATATTCAAAACAATTTTAATCGAATTGTGCTATCATGCACGGTTTTTCACTGCCACAGATTCAACGAAGAGTAAGCAAAGATGAGCGATATGACTTCCCCTACTTCGCAAGTAGCGGCTCTGATTAGCCGAGGCAAAGAGCAAGGTTACTTAACTTACGCTGAGGTTAACGATCATCTCCCGGACTCGATCACGGAAAGCGAACAGATTGAAGACATTATTCAGATGCTTCAAGACGTCGGCATTCCAGTGCATGAACGTGCGCCTGAATCTGATGACACCATGTTCGATGGCTCGAATACTGAAACAACCGATGAAGTTGCTGAAGAAGAAGCGGCCGCTGTTCTTGCGTCAGTTGAAAGCGAACCTGGTCGCACGACCGATCCAGTACGTATGTACATGCGTGAAATGGGAACGGTTGAACTATTAACGCGTGAAGGCGAAATCAGCATTGCTAAACGCATTGAAGAAGGTATTCGTGACGTTCTTCATTCTATTGCGTATTGGCCAAATGCAGTTGAAGTTGTATTAAAAGAATATAACGATGTCACTGAAGGTGAACGTCGTCTTGCTGATATTTTATCGGGTTATTTAGACCCGGAATCTGATGAAGAAATTCCAGAAGTTTTAGAAGAGGAAGCTGAAATCGATGAAGATGAAGAAGCAAGTTCTAAAACAACCAAAGATGTAAAACTGGACGATGATGACGAAGAAGAGTCTGAAAGTGATGACGATTCTGAAGGCGAATCAGGTCCTGATCCAGAAATTGCCCGTATTCGTTTCACCGAATTGGAAGATGCATGGAAACTAACTAAAGCTGCGATTGAAAAGCATGGCCGTAATAGCAAGCAGGCAGAAGAAGCGCTGCAAGCTTTAGCGACTGTGTTCATGATGTTCAAATTTACCCCGCGTTTATTTGACATTATTTCTGAAATGATTCGTGGCACACATGAACAGATCCGTACTTCTGAACGTGAAGTCATGCGTTATGCAGTACGTCGTGGCCGTATGGATCGTACCCAGTTCCGTACTTCTTTCCCGGGTCAGGAGTCGAATCCAGCCTGGTTAGATGAGCAAATTGCAAAGGCACCTGCCGAGCAAAAAGCTTATTTAGAAAAAGTACGTCCAGATGTACTGGCATTCCAGCAAAAGATTGCCGACATCGAAAAAGAATTGGGTTTGAATGTTAAGGACATTAAAGACATTTCTAAACGTATGTCGATTGGTGAAGCCAAAGCCCGTCGTGCGAAAAAAGAAATGGTTGAAGCCAACTTGCGTCTGGTAATTTCGATTGCGAAAAAATACACCAACCGTGGTTTGCAATTCCTTGACTTGATTCAAGAAGGTAACATCGGCTTGATGAAAGCCGTAGATAAGTTTGAATACCGTCGTGGTTATAAATTCTCGACTTATGCAACTTGGTGGATTCGTCAGGCGATTACCCGATCAATTGCGGATCAGGCGCGTACCATTCGTATTCCAGTACACATGATCGAAACCATTAACAAGATCAACCGTGTATCACGTCAATTGCTTCAAGAAATGGGTCGTGAACCAACACCTGAAGAATTGGGTGAACGTCTGGAAATGGACGAAGTTAAAGTGCGTAAAGTACTCAAAATTGCCAAAGAACCGATTTCTATGGAAACGCCAATTGGTGATGATGAAGATTCGCATTTGGGTGACTTCATTGAAGATGGCAACATCACCTCTCCGATTGATGCTGCAACCTCAGAAGGCTTGAAAGAAGCGACTCGAGAAGTCCTTGAAAACTTGACTGAACGTGAAGCGAAAGTCTTGAAAATGCGTTTTGGTATTGATATGCCAACTGACCATACTCTGGAAGAAGTCGGTAAACAGTTTGACGTAACACGTGAACGTATCCGTCAGATTGAAGCCAAAGCATTACGCAAATTACGTCACCCTTCCCGCTCTGAACACTTACGTTCATTCTTGGAAAATGACTAAGCCATTGTGATACCGATGGAGACTTGAAAAACTGCCAAGTATCTCCATCTAGTATTCAAGACATATAACGCCTGCATTCATGCAGGCGTTTGATATAAGGGGACTACTATGACCATGTTAGACCGTACGCCATCTCGCGAACTCCGAGAAGATCTATGGGTCTTCCCAATGAATTATCCAATCAAACTGATTGGTGAAGCCAGCACAGAATTACACATTGCCGTTGTAGAAATCCTGGTAAAACATTTTCCCGACTTCGATGGTACCAGTATTAAGGTACAACCTTCACGTACTGGAAAATATCATTCTTTGACTGCTCAGATTGTCTTTGTGGAGCTGGAACAGGTTCATGCGCTTTATGCAGATTTAGCTGCATGTCCTCTGATTAAGACTGCACTTTAAGAAAATCAAAAAAACACGCTTCGAGGCGTGTTTTTTTATATCTACAAAAACCATTAAGTCCCTTTTAATAAAAATAGCAAATCCTCTGGGTATCATCCCCTATCCCATGCTGATTTCATTATAATCATTCACAATATTTAAACTTTTTTTAAGGACGCACTTTACGTGACTGATGCTGTTCTAAAACCCACACTGATTATTCGTCAATTTAACCAGCTTACTCCCTATCTTGATCGTTTTCAGGACATGAAAACCCTGACTGAAAACCGCGATGAAAACACGCCGGATGAACTGTGGATTTTACAGCATCATGATGTGCTGACCCAGGGACAGGCAGGTAAACCGGAACATATTCTGCTGCCGAGTAATATTCCAGTCGTGCAAACAGACCGCGGTGGACAAGTGACATGGCATGGCCCAGGTCAGCTGGTGGCCTATTTCATGTTTGATTTAAACCGTCTGGGCTGGAATGTACGCACGCTAGTGTCTTATGCCGAAAATTTAATGATTGGACTGCTGAAAAAATACGGCATTGAAGCCTATGCCAAACCGGATGCACCGGGTGTTTATGTAGCCGAGCGCAAAATTGGGTCTTTAGGCTTTAAAATTCGTAAAGGGCGCAGCTATCATGGTTTGGCACTAAATATTGATTGTGACCTTTTTGGTTTTCATACCATTAATCCATGTGGTTATGCCGGTCTGGAAATGGTCCGTATTCAGGATTTAGTCCAGGACTACCCTAAATTCGAGAACTTATGCGTCGATATCATTGAAACTTTACACAACAGCGGTTACTTTAATGAAGTTCAAGTCATGCAACAATAACTTTGCTTTTGACATAAAAATAAATTAGAGTATTTACTCTAAACTAATAAAATATTTTTTAGATAAGGGATACACGAGTGATTTCAACCAAATCCGTTAAGCCCGCTTTACAACTGACCTACGTCAAACTCATGATGGATGTGATTGGCAGAGGTCTGGTAATGGCGAGTCAAGTCGACGCCGAAGTAAAACAGGAAGTTGCTAAATTCCCTGTGGGTTTCGTTCTAACGATGAAAGTATTTCCCAATGGCCCAGCTTTTATTGCAAAAGTCACGGAAGACCATCAATTACAATTACTTCAATCTGTAGACAGCAAACCTGACCTTACCATTACTTTTAAGCACTTAAGTCATGCTTTTTTAGTGTTTTCTTTTCAGGAAAGCACTGCACAGGCTTTTGCCCACGACCGCATGATTGCTGATGGAGATATTTCATTTGCCATTCGTCTGGTACGTTGCTTAAACAAAATGGAAGCGCTCATTTTACCTAAACTCCTTGCTGAGCTTGCTGTAAAACAATATCCAACAGAGTTGAGCCTAAAAGAAAAACTTACTGGAGCTACAAATATTTATTTGAAACTAGCTCAATCCTATTTTAAACGGAGTGCATAACATGGCTAAGCCTTATTACGAATTTTTCTGTCCGGTAAAAGTGATCGCAGGTCATGCCGCGTTAGAGCACATTCCTTTTGAACTTGCCACTTTAGGTGCAAAACGTCCACTGATCATTACCGATAAAGGCGTACGCAGCAATAACCTGCTTGCTCCAATTGAAGCTGCTTTTGAATCTACAGAGGCCGTGATTGGTGCTATTTTTGATGATGTTCCACCCGATTCAAGCGTAGAAACCGTACGTAAAGCAGCTCAAGCCTATCGTGACAATGGTTGTGATGCAATTATTGCCGTGGGCGGTGGTTCAGTGATCGATACCTCCAAGGCAACCAATATCCTGGTGACTGAAGGTGGTGATGACCTGCTTAAATATTCAGGTGCACATAACCTGCCAAAACCATTAAAACCATTCTTCGTTATTCCGACTACATCAGGTACAGGTTCAGAAGTGACTATGGTTGCTGTGGTTTCTGATCTTGAAAAAAATGTCAAAATGCCGTTTGCATCGTATTACCTGATGCCGCATGCTGCGATTCTTGATCCGCGCATGACGCAAACCTTGCCGCCACATTTAACTGCCATGACTGCCATGGATGCCCTTACCCATGCGGTTGAAGCCTATACCTGTATGGCAGCAAATCCAATCAGTGATGCCTATGCAACGGCTGCCATTAAAAAAGTTAGCAACAGCCTGTTCAATGTTCTGGATAATCCAACAGATGAATTTGGTCGCCTGGAATTAGCACAAGCTTCGACTATGGCCGGCATTGCATTCTCTAACTCCATGGTTGGCTTGGTACACTCGCTCGGGCATGCTTTAGGTGCGGTGGCTCATTTGCCCCATGGTCTATGCATGAACCTGTTCCTGCCTTATGTGCTTGAGTACAATAAGGAAGTCAATGGTGACAAAATTGCAGAATTATTGCTGCCTTTGGCCGGTGCGGATATTTATGCACAAACGCCTGCACATTTACGTGCTGACAAAGCTATTGCTACTATTCTAACCATGCGTGATCGCTTATATGCATTGACCAAATTGCCGCGTACTTTACGTGAAACTGGCAAAGTTTCAGAAGCACAATTAGATGAAGTAGCAGATAAAGCATTAAATGATGGTTCCATTATTTATAATCCTAAAGAAGCCACGTTTAGTGATTTAAAAGCGATTTTAGAAAAAGCTTGGTAAGTATTGAAAATTAAGCGAATATAGCTAAAAATTAGCCTGATGTTTTTTTAAGCATCAGGCTTTTGCTTTGTGGAAAATTAAAGCTGCTTTTTTATACCAGATGGCATATTTTTTGCATTAAAAAATCATAAAGATATTGGCAAAAGGTAACAAACTAGAGTAGATTGGCGCACTTTTGTTTTATTCATTTAGGGAGGATCGTTCGTCTCAAACGATCCTTGTAAACATGACTGATCCTTGATCAACGATAAGAGGATAACGCCGTTGACAAATATCTCTGGGACTCAACCGGCAGCTAAACTGCAAAAAACGCTTGGACTCTGGCACATTATTATTATTGGTTTAGCTTATATTCAACCAATGACATTATTTGATACGTTCGGTCTGGTTTCCGAAGAAAGTCATTACCATGTACCAACGTCTTACATTATTGCCCTAGTTGCAATTCTGTTTACTTCCATCAGTTACGGACATATGATCCGCCGTTACCCATCATCCGGGTCTGCGTATACTTATGCGCAAAAATCGATTCATCCCAATGTCGGTTTTATGGTGGGCTGGTCATCATGGCTAGATTACCTGTTGTCTCCAATGGTCAACATCATTTTGGCGGTAATTTACCTGGAAGCCTTGTTCCCCGATATTAATCACTGGATTTGGGTTATTGGCTTAACCGCATTTATGACTGCGGTGAACCTCCGTGGCGCCAGATTCGTTGCGAACTTTAGCGGTCTGATTGTACTCGTCCAAATCGCTGTCATCGTTTACTTCACCTGGATGGTTTATAGCTTGCTGGCTGGCGGTGTAAATGCCGATGGTTCTCTGGTGAATGCCAAGTATCAGTTATGGAGTCTGGAACCTTTCTGGAATTCAATGACTTCTGTGGGTGCCTTGATTACAGGGGCAACTTTATTATGCTTCTCGTTTACAGGTTTTGATTCACTGAGTTCACTGGCAGAAGAAACCAAAGATACTGAGAAAACCTTACCTAAAGCAATTTTCCTGACTGCATTAATTGCCGGGGTGATTTTCATCATCAGCACTTACTTCATGCAAATTTACTTCCCGAATGATCCTAAAACTTACTTTGAAGATGTAGCTGCAACTCAGCCAGATATTCTTCAGGCTGTTGGCGGCGTTGCATTTAAAACCGTGGTGCTTTATTTCGCTATTGTGACTGTTATGGCATCTGGTATTTCTGCCCATGCAGGCGTATCACGCTTGATGTACGTAATGGGTCGTGATGGTGTGATCAATAAAAAAATCTTCGGTCACATTAGTCCTAAAAGCTATACCCCTGTTTACAATATCCTCATTGTCGGCGCTGTGGCTTTAACTGCCGGCTTCATTAATTTGGATATCGTGATTTCCATGATCAGTTTCGGGGCATTAACTGCATTTACTTTTGTGAATTTATCGGTGATTTCACGTTATGCATTGCGTGATGGCCGTACTAAAAACTTTAAAGATATACTTAACTTTGTGGTTATTCCGATGCTCGGTTTCATCAGTATTTTTGCCATGTGGCTTGAAATTGAAGACACTGCCTTGAAATTCGGTCTATGGTGGGCAATGTTTGGGATTTTGTATCTTGGTTATAAGACCAAGGGCTTTAAACACCCTGCTCCACAACATAATGAATTTGATGATACTCACCGCTAAATAAATGTTTTGATTTAATAAAAAAGACGCTTGATGCGTCTTTTTTATGGTCATTGATTTTTTTCAGGAGTTTTTTAGGCTTCATCCCCCCTTTTATACCTATTCATCAAGTCATTTTTTTAAGCGCAAAGCTATTTAATCCGACAATTAAATCCCATCTTGCTATCTACAAGATTGTCCTGATAACCCAATACCTGAATAAAGGCATTGCGATCCTGCAACAGTTTTTGCTCTTGCTCGCTCAAACGTGCTTTATTTTCAACGGCCAGCCTATAGATGTCATTAATGATATTTTGATAGATACCGCACACTTGCTGACGTTTTTCTTTTTTAAGCTGCCGCCCAGGCCAACTCCATTCAAAATCATCACTCGTTAAAGTCTTGCCCCATGCTTCAATTTGCTGATTCATGCGTTGCTGCATATCTTTTAAGCCTTGCTGAATTTCGGCTTGAGTAATCGGTTTTACTATTTCCGTTGCTGCCTGATGAGCAACTGAAGATTCTGCAAAAGAAGTTGTTGGCATAATAGCTGTAACGATTGCAAGAGCAATCAACCCAGTAATTAAAAATTTATATTTCTTCATCCAATTCAATATCAAGTTCAATGTGTACTCACTTTAATTCTTATTTATTCTGTTTTTATAACTAAAATTGATCAAATGATGAAGGCAAAATGCATCAAACTGACATAAAAAAAACCACCCTCAGGTGGTTTTTAATGATTGGCTCAATCTTTATTTTAATTCTTGAAAGCCTTGTTGACGCCAAGCTTCATACAAAATAACTGCTGTAGCATTGGATAAGTTCAAACTGCGTGAATTTGCTGCCATCGGTAAACGAATCCAGTGTTCTTTCGGGAACATCATGCGCACATCTTCAGGCAAACCTCGGGTTTCTGGCCCCATCAACAAGGCAACCGGACGGTTTAAATTTGAGGTATGCGGTGTTTCAAAACCCTTGGTGGTTAAAGGATAAATTGCATCATCATTAATACCTTGCTCTTTTAAATGAGCCAGACACTCTGCAAAATTTTCCCAGACTTTCATATGCGCCCATTCATGATAATCCAGACCCGCACGTCTGAGCTTCTTGTCATCCAGCTCAAAACCAAGCGGTTTTACCAGGTGCAACTGCGCACCGGTATTGGCACATAAACGGATGATATTCCCAGTATTTGCAGGAATTTCAGGCTCATACAAAACAACATGAATCACAGGATTTCTCTACTCTTTCAACGCAACAAGGCCTGAATTAGCCTTGCCACTGTAATTGTTCGCGCAATTTTACCACTTCACCAATAATGGTGAGGGTCGGCGCTTGAATATGATGTTCTGACACTTTCGATCCAATATCGGCTAAAGTTCCCACCACAACTTTTTGCTCTGGTGTAGTACCTTTAGAAATCAGTGCTACCGGCATATTTGGACGCTGGCCATGTGCAATCAGCTGCGCACATATTTTTTCCAATCCAACCAGGCCCATATACAGCACCAAGGTCTGGTTTTCATAAACCAGTTCATTCCAAGGCAATTCAGGCGAACCTTCCTTCAAATGCCCGGTAAGGAAACGCACACTTTGAGCATAATCACGATGCGTTAAAGGAATACCGGCATAGGCTGAACAGCCTGAAGCAGCGGTAATGCCTGGTACGACCTGAAAAGCCACACCGGCAGCGAAGAGCTCTTGAATTTCTTCACCACCACGACCAAAGATAAATGGATCACCGCCTTTTAAACGGCAGACACGCTTCCCTTGGGCAGCATATTCCACCAATAATGCATTAATCCCTTCTTGAGGAACGCTATGATTGGAACGAGCTTTACCCACATAGATTTTTTCTGCATCACGGCGGCATAAGTCCATAATCGCAGGAGAAACTAAACGATCATAAATAATCACATCCGCCTGTTGCATCAAGCGTAATGCTTTTAAGGTCAATAACTCAGGATCACCCGGTCCCGCACCAACCAAATAGACTTCGCCTTTAGGCGCTTTCCATTCCATTAAAGCTTGTTCAATTAAACGATCCGCTTGCGCAATGTTGTCATTAAACACCTGTTCTTTGAGTGGACTGGCATATAAGTCTTCCCAAAAAATACGGCGCTCATCTGGATTTTCAATTTTTGCCTTCACCGCAGCACGCCATTTTCCAGAAAAATCTGCCAGTTTGCCCATGCCATGAGGAATAGCAGCTTCCAGCTGGGTTCGGATTTGACGAGATAAAACAGGTGAGGTGCCATTGGTGGCAATGGAGACCACCAAGGGTGAACGGTCAATAATCGCAGGAACCATAAAACGACAATGCGGTGGATCATCAACACTATTCACCAGAATTCTTTCAGCTTCGCAAGCTTCAAAAACTTGGATATTGGTTGCTTTATCATTGGTTGCCGCAATTACCAAACGGTAATTACGTAATGGAATATCTGGGCTAAAAGGTGCTTGGACATATCGCCCTTGGCTTGATTTAACAATCTCAAGTAAATTACTTTCAATTTCAGGTGCAATCACGTGAATAATTGCGCCTGCTTTTGCCAAAAGGACTGCCTTCCGGTAGGCAATATGTCCACCACCGACAATCAGACAAGGTTGCTGTTGCAACTTTAAAGAGATTGGAAAGATATCCACGAACTACCTCAGTATTTTAGATCTGACTGTCTTAAGCAATTTTTATGCACAAAACTGTGCCGTTTATCAATTTATTGATCAATCCGAGGATTAATCAATAAATTCTGCACCACCCATGTATGGACGAAGTGCTTCAGGAATCTCAATAGAACCGTCTGCACGTTGATAATTTTCCATCACGGCAAGCAAGGTACGACCGACTGCCAAACCTGAACCATTCAAAGTATGCACAAATTCAGTTTTCTTTTGGTCTACACGGTAACGCGCTTTCATACGGCGTGCCTGGAAATCACCCATGCATGAGCAACTTGAAATTTCACGGTAAGTATTTTGGCTAGGCACCCAAACTTCCAAATCGTAAGTCTTGATGGCGCCAAAGCCCATATCGCCACCACACAGGATGATTTTACGATATGGCAAACCGAGCGCCTGCAAAATACCTTCAGCATGGCCAGTCAATTCTTCTAAAGCCTGCATAGAATCTTCAGGTTTTACAATCTGCACCATCTCAACTTTGTCAAACTGGTGTTGACGGATTAAACCACGGGTATCACGGCCATAGGAACCTGCTTCACTACGGAAACATGGCGTATGCGCGGCATATTTTAATGGTAAACGGTCTGGATCAACAATTTCATCACGCACGAAATTGGTCACTGGCACTTCGGCAGTCGGAATCAGGTAATATTCTTTTTCACCTTGTAATTTGAACAAGTCTTCTTCAAATTTAGGCAACTGACCTGTACCACGCAAAGAATCCGCATTCACCAGATAAGGCACATACGCTTCGGTATAACCATTTTTCAGGGTATGGGTATCGAGCATGAACTGGGTCAATGCACGTTGTAAACGCGCCAATGAACCTTTAAGAACACTGAAACGTGTACCGGTTAATTTGGTCGCAGTTTCAAACTCCAAACCGCCCATCCACTCACCTAAATCAGTATGATCTTTAATTTCAAAATCAAATTGACGCGGTGTGCCCCATTTTAAAATTTCAACATTGTCATCTTCATCTTTACCTTCAGGTACAGATTCATGCGGCATGTTGGGAATGGTTAAAGACTTGGTTTCAATTTCAGTTTGCAATTCAGCAAGCGCAACTTCAGCAGCTTTAATTTCATCACCAATGGCTGCCATACGCGCCATGATTTCAGATGCATCGCCACCAGATTTTTTAATTTGGCCAACTTGTTTAGCACCCGAATTACGCTCTGCCTGTAAAGCTTCTGTTTTCGATTGAAGCTCTTTACGGCGAGCTTCGAGTGAAGCCCACTCTTCTACATTAAGCTGTACACCACGTTTTGCCAAGGCTAAATTTACAGCCTCAATATTATTTCTGATTAATTTCGGGTCGATCATAGCCAATCTTTTGCAAAGAAAAAAACTGGCTATAGTGTAAGCGCTAAACACTAAAAAAGACAGTGATCGAGCAGACAGCTGGGGCTTATTAGAGCAAATTTACCCGAATTAAGCTGAAATTATGACGTTGGATACTTGGGCAAACTTGGCAGATATTCAGCTTTAATCAGTTTAGTGAGTGCCGAATAAGGCAAGGTCAGCTCAGTCATGCCTTCTGCATATGAAGCCAGCTCATACAAGGGATAAACAAATACAATGCCATTGGCACCATAATAAAAATTATCACTTAATTTCAGTTTCGCTCTTTCGATACTGTGCTGCTCCAGCCAGATGCTGTTTGAATCATATAAGGTATTCAGTAACTGCTGTTCTGTACCTTTCAGCATAATATCTTGCAGTGCCAGACGCTTTTTGTTTTTCAAATCGAAATTGACAAATTCCTGATGATACATGCCATGCGCAGCACCGGATGAATAGGTATAGGTTTGAATGGCAAAAGTTGCGCGGTCATACTGCTGACTGACAAAGCGGATATAGGTCGAGCTTTGACTTAAATTGGGTGTAGCCCCTTCGGCGGTATTGACCTTTTGATTGGGAGCTGTAGAAAACGCAATCGGATCGGCTTTTTTCACCCGATCGATAAAATAGTCATCCACCCATTTCAGATTGGTTTTTACCGTCTGAATTTCATACTGGGTACATCCTTCTGCATCACATGCTTCCGGTTTGCTCAGTTTCACAGGAACAACTTTGGCTTGAATTAATGGAATTGTAGAAGAATTTTCCTGTTTTTCTACCTTAACCTGTTCCTTTTGCGGTGCAGGTCGCTCCTGACAACCCGCCATGCCCAGTACAGCCAAAGAAACTGGAACAGCCCAGAGCCATTGTTGATTCGTGCGTATTTTCATCTTATTTTAACAACCTAGTGCCTGTTATCATGCGGCTTCACTATACAAAGCTCAGTAAGCAAATGAAATTTAAAATATGTATCTTCAAAAAAGATAAACTTATATATCCATAAAAAGATGAAAATCAGCTTAAATTAAGACAAATCCACCCAATTGCCATGAAAGCCCAAGGGCACATGTATACCCAAAATAATTTCAGCTTGAGGCTGAAGTATTAAACCTTGCGCTTTTAGAATCACCACTTTGGATGATTCTTTATAGATATGATGCACATAAGATAACAGGTAGCCCTCACCTTCTGTGCATTCGCTGATTTTGAAATATTGAGCATTATGATGTCCAGGTTCGGGCTCGAATATATTTTTGTACAGTTACGCCTAGTGAATAAAAATTTCCCTCATTTTTTTAACAGAATATCCAATAAAAAAGCAGCCACGTAGGACTGCTTTTTAAATGACATAAGTACTTAATTCAATAGTGATCAATCAATTGATTATTGATCAATAATATCGGTGCCTTTAGGCGGTGCGAAATTAAAGGTTGATGAAGCAATAGATGGATTCAATTTCACATTATTAAAGCGCACATAGGTGGTTTGACCCAATGAATCCTGCAAAATCATCAAACTTGGGGCCTTATTCGCACCAAAACTAATGGTCAGGCTTTGGAATGCACTATCTTTAACTTTTGGATACAAGGTGTAATAGGTCTTGCCTTTATCCGGCTGAGTCACCCGATAAGACTTCATAATCTGGCTGGTATTGCCCGACAATAATAATGCAGGGGTATTAGCCACTTGTTCATCTAAACTTTGACGGACTGCCTGTTGTAAATCAGGATCGTAAATCCATACAGTTTTACCTGAAGTCACAATGGTTTGTTTTGAAGGACTGGTGGTTTCCCAGAAAAATTTTCCCGGACGAGCGACTTTCATTGCCCCTTTAAAGGTTTGATTCATGTGTTGTCCGGTCAAGCCTTTTTTCTGTGGAGCTTTACCCGAAGTTGCTTTGGTGGTTTGTTCAAAATTTGCTGACAACGTCCGAATATTACTTAACTGCTTAACCAGATTGTTCGTTGCTTGCTGCTCCGATGCTGCTACAGGTGCAGCAAAAACAGTTGTACTCATTACCGGTGCAAGCGTTGCAGCACCCAAGGTCATCGCACACAGGGTTTTACGAAGCATTTTCATATCATCACCTTTTTTATTTGCAGTATCGCAATTTCTTCAATGTCCCATCTTAAACCAATTTTTATTCCTAATAATTGAGAAAATAAGAAGTTTTGTATTGTTATTAATGCTCAATGTAGATTTTTCTACATCATGATGAAGAACTCAGATTATTTTTGACCAATTTACAAGCATAAAAAAACCCACATCAGATGTGGGTTTTTTTCTATTAAAGCTTACGCTTCAACAGATACGTAGCGACGACCGAATTGGCCTTTCACTTCGAATTTGATCACGCCGTCAGCGGTAGCAAATAAAGTATGGTCACGGCCCATACCTACGTTTGTACCAGCGTGGAATTCTGTACCACGTTGACGAACGATAATGTTACCAGCAGTCACAGATTGACCACCGTACATTTTAACACCTAACATTTTAGGATTTGAGTCACGACCGTTACGTGTCGAACCACCGGCTTTTTTAGTTGCCATGTCTATTTACTCCTCGTAATTAGCCTGAAATAGCAGTAATTTTCAACTCGGTAAACCATTGACGGTGACCTTGTTGTTTACGGTAATGTTTACGACGACGCATTTTAACAATACGGATTTTGTCGTGACGACCGTGGCTAACTACTTCAGCAGTTACTGTAGCACCAGCAACAACTGGAGCACCAATTTGAATGCTTTCGCCGTTTACAAGCATCAACACGTCATCAAAAGTAACGGTTGAGCCAGTTTCAGCTTTCAACAATTCTACTTTAAGGGTTTCACCCTCAACAACACGGTGTTGTTTACCACCGCTTTGGATTACTGCGTACATAATGTACTCCAAACATGCCCGTGTCGTCGTGCCGATAAAGGAATATATCGATCTTAATACGAACGCCACTGGGGGATATCTAAGGGCAAACATATTAAGTGATAATAAATCAAACAACAAGCCATTTCAGCGTTTTTTTGTGCCTAGCTGTTGTTGATTTTATAAACGATTAAGACTGATTAAAAATAACCATGAAGATTTGAAGCTGACATTTTATAAAATGTAATAGATTTTTAAAATCAATTCGCTACTATAAAACCCCCATGCCAGTTTGATCACATATCTGGTGTAATAGTAGAATCCAGTCAAATTTAAAATCATTTGCCTAGGCAGGATTTAAACAACTATATTAAGATCTTGGCTTTATATCCGCTATAGTTGTTACACTATAATAAGCAATTCAATTTTTAGAGGTTTCTCTTCACATGGCCATCGACTTTAAGCAAGACATTCTCGCTCCTGTTGCTTCAGACTTTGCTGCGATGGACACTTTTATTAATGAAGGGATCACTTCAAAAGTTGCCTTAGTAATGGCGGTGAGTAAACACGTGGTTGAAGCTGGCGGCAAACGTATGCGTCCAATCATGTGCTTATTGGCGGCAAAAGCCTGCGGTGCAGAAGATATCGAACGTCAGCGTAAACTGGCTGCCATTATTGAAATGCTGCATACCGCAACGCTGGTCCATGATGATGTGGTCGATGAATCAGGCTTGCGTCGTGGTCGTCCTACAGCCAATGCCACATGGAATAATCAGACCGCGGTTCTGGTGGGTGATTTCCTGATTTCCCGTGCTTTCGATTTACTGGTCGATCTGAACGACATGACCTTACTGAAAGACTTTTCCACCGGCACCTGTGAAATTGCCGAAGGTGAAGTGTTGCAGCTGCAAGCCCAGCATCAGCCAGAAACCACGGAAAAGACTTATCTCGATATTATCCACGGGAAAACCTCACGTTTATTCGAACTGGCCACCGAAGGCGCTGCGATTTTATCGGGCACACCAGAGTACCGTGAACCTTTGCGCGTCTTTGCCGGTCACTTTGGTAATGCCTTTCAAATTATTGATGATATTTTAGACTATACTTCCGATGCTGAAACATTAGGTAAAAATATTGGCGATGATTTAATGGAAGGCAAACCGACTTTGCCATTAATCTCTGCATTGCAAAAAACCACCGATGAAGAACATGAAATTGTTCGTCGCAGTATTGCAACGGGTGGTACAGCCCAATTAGAACGTGTGATCGAGATTGTACAAACCTGTGGCGCTCTGGATTATTGCCGTCAACGTGCAACCGAAGAAACCCAGTTTGCGCTGAATGCCCTGGATGCACTTCCTGATAGCGAATATCGCCAGGCATTGATTAACCTGACCCAGCTGGCTTTAAACCGAATTCAATGATGGGATTAGAAAGAAGATATTTACCCCTTGCCTATGCATATCAATTTTAATGATTTATTTTCAAAAATGCAGCAACAGCTTGAGTCCAATCAAGCTGTGCTGGATGGTTCACTGCTGATTGAATTAGTGAACCGTATTCGGCCGGATTATCCGGCTGATGTTGAAGAAATTAACCGCAAATTTCAGGCTTTCATTCAAGCCTTACTGATTACTCCCCATGCAGTCACCACACTGCAAAATTTCATCTTAAAATTAATCAGCCACTACAAACAAACCAGTCTATATGCTGATACCGGTATTTTGTCGCTGGATGGTTTCTGGAATCAGCTCGCTCAGCGCCTGGGTGCTCATTTTCTTCCCCTGATTAATGATCAAAGCCAGCTGCAAGATTTGGTCCGTCGGGTTTTTTATCAACGCAGTGACAAATACTGGCTGGACAGTATTGCCGATGAAGACTGGCAAAAGCTGTTTGCCTTAGTCAATCAGGGGCATAGCAACCAAAAAGAAAAACTTCAAATTAAAAGTGAGCTGATTAAAGCCATTACTGTTTTATCTTATCGGATTAGCGGTATTGGGCTTTATCCCGAATTTATTAATGCCCAGCCTGATCTGACCGAATATGAATCGCCTTTTCTGGTACAGAACCGGGAAATCAATGAATTCATTCAACATTACAAGGCACTGAATCAGAATACCGATCCTCTGGCAATTATTGCTTCACCCGATGCCTCACAAGCCTTGGTGATGATTGAGCAATGTCGTGATGTCGTGTTAAAAATTCGTCGTGCCATTAAACGCATTGGCGTAAGTATCAGTCTGACTTATTTATTGTCACTGCTGGAACAGTGTTTAGACCGGATCGAACTGCTCATTAACCTGATTGTTGAAGAAGATAAAATTCGTTATCAATCACTCAGTGCCTTGCTGGTCGATATCACTTCTGCCATTTATAGTGAACGCAGTGTGCGGTCTTTACTGGCAAATAACAGTGAATTAATTGCCTTGCAAGTGACCGAAAATGCCAGTAAAACCGGTGAGCATTATGTAAGTACCGACAAGCAAGGCTTCTGGTCGATGTACAAATCCGCCGCTGGTGCGGGTGTGATTATTGCCACCATGGCGACCCTGAAAATTCTGGCTGCACGTCTGGTCATGGCACCGATGATGCAAGCGTTTATTTTTAGCATGAACTATTCACTGGGTTTCATGTTGATTCATGTCCTGCATTTCACCGTCGCCACCAAACAGCCCGCCATGACAGCAGCCGCGCTGGCAGCCACGGTACAGCAGCAAAAAGGTTCTAAAAATGCACAGATTGCTGAACTGGCTGCGCTGATTATCAATATTATCCGTACCCAGTTTATTGCCATTCTCGGCAATATCTCGATTGCCATTCCGACTGCTGCAGTGATTACCCTGCTCTGGCAATACGGCATGGATGAACCACTTTTAAGCTATGCCAAAGCCACCAAGACCTTACATTCACTGAATCCGTTTACATCCCTAGCGATTCCGCATGCTGCCATTGCCGGTGTGTGTTTGTTCTTTTCGGGACTGATCGCCGGTTACTTTGACAATATGGCGGTGTACCGTAAAGTTGGGCCACGTTTAAAAGCACATGCCAAGTTAAAGCAACTATTGGGACAAGAACGCCTGGATAGATTTTCTGCCTACATCGAACGAAATTTAGGAGCCTTGGCAGGGAATTTCCTGTTTGGGATTATGCTCGGCAGCATGGGAACCATTGGGTTTATTTTAGGCCTGCCTTTAGATATTCGCCATATTGCCTTTGCTGCGGCCAACTTTATCCAAGGCACACTCTGTGTGAATGGCAGCCCAGAAATTGGTTTAATTATTGTTTCGTTTTTAGGTGTACTGCTGATTGGTCTCACCAACCTGTTTGTCAGTTTTAGCCTGACCATTATTGTGGCATTACGTGCCCGTCGTGTTCGCTTTGAACAATGGAAGCCCTTAGCCAAACTGGTACTCATGCACTTCCTAACCCGTCCGAGTGACTTTTTCTGGCCACCGAAGACCCCATTGGAAGTCGATGAACTTAGCCCGGTACAAAAATATTCACAGAAGTAATCTATTATTTTTGTTTTACTTCTTGGTTAAAAATGGGTAAAAAGAAATTAGTATAATTTACACACACTTGAAATAAAGTGTACTGATGAGTACACTTTAACCATGAATTAGTCATACTTCAATCGGCTAACATAACCCGGGTTCCTTACATGCCTTACTTGTTGCTTGGTGTAGGATTTTTCTTATTTATTTTCAGTATTTTAATGCTAGTAAATCCATCCTTGAATCACTTCGACTGGGTGATCACGGAATGGCTGAGCCAGCATCGTAGCCTGCCTTTGAATAAGATATTCATCACACTTTCGACTATAGGTGGCATGCCGTTTGTGTTATTTTTAACCACAGTCTGGTGTTTCCACCAAGCCGGGTATAAAAAATATGCAAATGTTATTTTCATTAGTTTAGGACTGATAGGAAGTATAGCCACGGTTTGGCTGCTCAAATATGTAATTTCAAGACCTCGCCCACCCGAAATGTATCATCTGGTCAACAGCTATGGTGCTGCATTTCCCAGCGCTCATAGTGTTTATGCCGCTAGCTTGGGTTGTCTTGCAATTTATCTAAGCCTTCGACATTCCAAACAGCACATCATTGTTATTGTTGCTTTTATGTGGTTGTTGATCATGGGAATTTCCAGGGTTTACCTTGGCGTGCATTTTTTCTCTGATGTCTTAGCCGGTTGGAGCATAAGTTTTATTTGGATCACACTACTTTATCTGCTGTATGCCAAATTGAGTAGGGCGAAAACAAATTAGTTTTTAGATAATAATCTAATCGAGGTGGAAGAATGATGTCTGCAAAGCTCTGGGCGCCTGCCCTTACCGCTTGCGCATTAGCAACAAGTATTGCACTTGTTGGTTGTAGCAAAGATCCTAAGGATGCGCAGCAAGCTGCAGCAGCCCAACAAATGCCACCTACTGAAGTCGGTGTCATTGTTGTCCAACCACAAAGCGTAGAGCAATCTGTAGAACTTTCAGGCCGTACCACGGCATTTGAAATTTCTGAAGTCCGCCCACAAACCAGTGGTGTGATTCTCAAGCGTCTATTCACTGAAGGCAGTTATGTACGTGAAGGTCAGGCGCTTTATCAAATTGATTCCAGCACAAACCGTGCAAACGTCGATAATGCCCGTGCTTCTATTTCCAGCGCTGAAGCAAATCTGAATGTTCTACGTGTCAAAGAAGGCCGTTACCGTCAATTGGTCGGTACAAATGCCATTTCAAAACAAGAATATGACGATATCGCTGCGCAAGTAAAACTGGCTGAAGCAACCTTGAATGCGAGCCGTGCAACCTTGAAGAATGCCGAAATCAACTTGGGCTACTCAACTGTACGTGCACCGATTTCTGGTCAGACTAACCGCTCAACAGTTACTTCAGGCGCTTTGGTAACAATGAACCAAGAAAGGCCATTGGTGACTATTCAGCGTTTAGACCCGATTTATGTCGACATTAACCAGTCTAGTGCTGAATTATTGCGTTTGCGTCAGCAGTTGAATCAAGGCAGCTTAGGTAGCAGCAATAACACTAAAGTGAAGCTTAAACTGGAAGATGGCAGCTATTACCCGGTTGAAGGCCGTCTTGCATTCTCGGATGCCAGTGTAAACCCGGAAACCGGTACAGTAACTTTACGCGCGGTGTTCCAGAACCCGAATCATTTATTGCTTCCAGGCATGTACGCGACTGCGCAGATCGTGCAAGGTGTGATTCCGAATGCCATGCTGATTCCTCAGGCAGCGATTACCCGTACTCCAACAGGTCAAGCCATTGCCATGGTCGTGAATGCCAAAGGTGTGGTTGAAACACGTCCGGTAGAAACTGCCGGCGTTCAAGCTAAAGACTGGATTGTGACCAAGGGCTTGCAAACTGGTGAAAAAGTGATTGTTGATGGTATTGCCAAGGTGAAAGAAGGTGCAACTGTGGTTGCGAAGCCTTACCAACCTCAAGCCGCTGCGCCTCAAGGTGCAGGTCAACCTGCAGCAGAAGCCAATAAAGCCGCTCAACCGAAAACTGAACAAAAAGCTACTTCAAATGCATAAGGGGTAGACTAAATGGCTCACTTTTTTATTCATCGCCCGATTTTTGCATGGGTGATTGCATTGGTGATTATGCTGGCGGGTATTTTAACCCTCAGCAAAATGCCGATTGCACAATATCCGACTATTGCGCCGCCAACGGTAACCATTGCTGCGACCTATCCAGGTGCATCTGCTGAAACTGTAGAAAATACAGTGACCCAGATTATTGAACAGCAAATGAACGGTCTTGACGGTTTACGCTATATTTCTTCAAATAGTGCAGGTAACGGTCAGGCATCGATTGCCTTGAACTTTGAACAAGGGATCGATCCCGATATTGCCCAAGTTCAGGTACAAAACAAATTGCAGTCTGCAACTGCGCTACTGCCTGAAGATGTACAGCGTCAGGGCCTCAAGGTGACCAAATCGGGTGCCAGCTTCCTGCAAGTTTTAGCATTCTATTCACCGAATGGCTCAATGACTGACGCCGACATTAAAGACTATGTAAACTCCAATATTTCTGAACCACTCAGCCGTGTGGCAGGTGTGGGTGAAGTACAGGTATTTGGTGGTTCTTATGCCATGCGTATCTGGTTGGATCCTGCAAAACTCAGCAGTTATCAACTGACTCCAAGTGATGTAGTGGCTGCCCTGCGTACTCAAAATGCACAGGTTGCCGTAGGTCAATTGGGCGGTGCGCCTGCTGTTGAAGGTCAGGTACTGAATGCCACTGTAAACGCGCAAAGCCTGTTACAAACAGCTGATCAGTTCCGTTCTATTTTCTTGAAAAATATCGGTTCCGGTGCAAAAGTGACGATTGGTGATGTCGCTAAAGTTGAATTGGGTTCTGATAACTATCAGTTCACTTCTAAATTTAACGGCAAACCTGCAGGTGGTGTAGCGATTAAATTGGCTACCGGTGCAAACGCACTCGACACAGCAACAGCTGTTGAAGAACGCTTGCAACAACTTCGCAAAAACTATCCAAGTGATCTGAAAGACCAACTGGCGTTTGATACGACTCCATTTATCAAACTCTCTATTGAAAGTGTGGTTCACACTTTAGTTGAAGCGATCATCCTGGTATTCCTGGTGATGTTCCTGTTCTTGCAGAACTGGCGTGCAACCCTGATTCCAACCATGGCGGTTCCTGTGGTGGTATTGGGTACTTTTGCCATCATCAACCTGTTTGGCTTCTCGATTAACACGCTCACCATGTTTGCCATGGTACTGGCCATTGGTCTGCTGGTGGATGATGCGATTGTTGTGGTCGAAAACGTTGAACGTGTCATGCAGGAAGAACATCTCGATCCGGTTAGCGCGACTGAAAAATCCATGCATCAGATTTCGGGTGCCCTGGTCGGGATTACCACAGTATTAACCGCTGTATTCGTACCGATGGCCTTCTTTAGCGGCACCACCGGGGTAATTTATCGCCAGTTCTCGATCACGCTTGTGACCGCGATGATTTTATCCCTCGCAATTGCCCTGACTTTTACCCCTGCCCTTTGTGCAACCTTGCTCAAACAGCATGATAAAGACAAGCCGGAAAGTAATGGTGTGTTCGCCCGCTTCTTCCGCTGGTTTAACCATAGCTTTGACCGCATGTCGGGTGGTTACCAGAAATGGGTTGGTAAGCTATTAATCCATAAAGTAATTGCCGGCGTTATTTATGCTGTGGTGATTGCGGGTCTATTGTTCCTGTTCAAGAACCTGCCAAGCTCATTCCTGCCGAATGAAGACCAAGGTGTGGTGATGACTCTGGTTCAATTACCGCCGAATGCGACACTTAATCGTACAGAGAAAGTTATTGATCAGATGACTGGCTTCTTTATGGAAGGTGAAAAAGCCAACGTCGATTCTGTATTCAGTGTCGCAGGCTTCTCTTTCACAGGTGTTGGTCAGAATGCCGGTTTAGCCTTCATTAAATTGAAAGACTGGAGCGAACGTACTACGCCTGAATCACAAATCGGTGCCATTATCCAGCGTGGTATGGCATTGAACGTGATTGCCAAAGATGCTTCTTATGTGATGCCGTTGCAGCTTCCTGCAATGCCAGAACTGGGGGTTTCTGCCGGCTTTAACTTACAGTTGAAAGATGCTGCGGGTAGCGGTCACGAAAAACTGATCACTGCACGTAACATGATTCTGGGTATGGCTGCGCAAGACAAACGCCTTGCCGGTGTACGTCCAAACGGTCAGGAAGATACGCCACAATACAAAGTGTATGTGGATAACGAAAAAGCCAGCTCTATGGGCGTAAGCATTGCTGAAATCAACAACACCATGCGTATTGCCTGGGGCGGCTCATACATTAATGACTTTATTGACCGCGGTCGCGTGAAAAAAGTCTATGTTCAAGCCGTACCTGATGCGCGTATGATGCCGGAAGATTTAAACAAATGGTACGTACGTAATAACCTGGGACAAATGGTGCCGTTTTCTGCCTTTGCAACCGGTGAATGGACATATGGTTCGCCACGTCTTGAACGTTATAACGGTATTTCATCGGTGAACATTCAGGGTACCCCTGCACCGGGCGTCAGCTCTGGTGATGCGATGCTTGCAATGGAAGAAATCATTGCCAAGCTCCCGCAAATGGGCATGGCAGGATTCGACTATGAATGGACAGGTTTATCTTTAGAAGAACGTGAAGCAGGTTCGCAAACCGCGGGTCTATACGGACTTTCTATGCTGATTGTATTCCTGTGTCTTGCTGCATTGTATGAAAGCTGGTCTATTCCATTCTCGGTACTGTTGGTGATTCCTTTAGGTATTGTCGGTGCAATTGGCTTAACTTTCCTCGGCATGGTGGTACTGAAAGATCCAAACTTGTCGAATAATATTTACTTCCAGGTCGCGATTATTGCCGTCATTGGTTTGGCCGCGAAGAATGCGATCCTGATTGTAGAATTCGCCAAGGAGCTGCAGGAAGATAAAGGCGAGCCTTTACTTGAAGCCACTTTGCATGCTGCAAAAATGCGTTTACGTCCAATCATTATGACCACCCTTGCCTTCGGTTTTGGTGTACTTCCGCTGGCCATTGCTTCAGGTGCCGGCGCTGGTAGCCAGCACTCGGTCGGTTATGGTGTACTGGGTGGCGTAATCAGTTCAACTTTATTGGGTATCTTCTTTATTCCTGTGTTCTATGTCTGGATTCGAAGTATCTTTAAATACAAACCTAAAAAACGAAATGATCAGGAGCAAACATCGTGATGCAAAAGGTATGGTCTATTTCAGGTCGTAGCATTGCGGTATCTGCACTTGCGCTTGCTTTGACAGCCTGTCAAAGCATGCGTGGCCCAGAGCCCGTAGCTCAAGCAAATATTCCAGAACAAGGTTATCTAACTGCTAATTCTGGACCTTCAATTGCTGAGCAAGGTTATAAAGACTTTTTTGCCGATCAACGCTTGCTTCAAGTGCTTGATCTGGCATTAGCCAATAACCGTGACTTGCGCACTTCGACCTTAAACATTCAACGTGCACAGCAACAGTATCAAATCACCCAAAACAACCAGCTGCCAACCATTGGAGCAAGTGGTAGTGTGCTTCGTCAAGACACGCTCAACACCAGTGGCGCCATGACCAGCTACAATGTAGGTCTAGGTGTAACTGCCTATGAGCTGGATTTTTGGGGCCGTGTTCGTAGCTTAAAAGACAATGCTTTAGACACTTACCTGGCAACTTCGAGTGCACGTGATGCCACTCAGATTGCGCTGATTGGTCAAGTGGCTCAGGCATGGCTGAACTACTCGTTTGCCAATGCAAATTTAAAACTTGCAGACCAAACATTAAAAGCTCAACTTGAGTCTTATAACCTCAACAAAAAACGTTTCGATGTCGGCATCGACAGTGAAGTTCCTGTTCGTCAGGCACAGATTTCTGTCGAAACGGCGCGTAACGACGTTGCCAATTACAAGACCCAGATTGCACAGGCACAGAACCTGTTAAATCTGCTGGTCGGTCAAGCGGTTCCAGCGAACCTGTTGCCAAGCCAACGCGTAACACGTATCAGTAAATCCAATGCACTGAGTGCAGGCTTACCAAGTGACTTGCTGAATAATCGTCCTGACCTGCGTGCTGCCGAATATAAACTTTCTGCAGCAGGTGCCAATATCGGTGCAGCTAAGGCACGTATGTTCCCGACCATCAGTTTGACCGGTAATGCAGGCTATGCTTCAACCAGTTTAAGCGACCTGTTCAAATCGGGTGGTTTTGTCTGGTCTATTGGTCCAAGTATTGATCTTCCAATCTTCGATTGGGGCACCCGTAAGGCCAACATCAAGATTTCAGAAACAGATCAACAAATTGCGTTGTCTGATTATGAAAAATCTATTCAATCCGCTTTCCGCGAAGTGAATGATGCCTTGGCGGTACGTCAAAATATTGGTGACCGTTTAGCAGCACAGCGCCGTCTGGTGGATGCAACCAATACCACTTATCGACTGTCGAATGCCCGCTTCCGTGCCGGTATTGACAGTTACCTGACTGTACTGGATGCACAACGTGCGTCTTATGCAGCTGAACAAGGTTTATTGTTGCTTGAACAAGCCAACATGAATAACCAGGTTGAAGTCTATAAAACACTGGGCGGCGGTCTTAAAGCCAACACCGGTGATGCCGTTCAACAGGCACCTTCTTCGGCTGAACGTAAAGTGGAAAACAGCGCTCAGTAATGTTTTCAAGTGTGATAAAAAAGCCTGCGCCATGCAGGCTTTTTTATTGCTTTTTAAAGCCTGATTTTCTATCTTCACTAGAATCTATTTCATTTGAATATCAAAACATGCTGCTGAGTAATTTAGAATCTGTTCCGGGACATACCATTCGCCGTCAAATTGATGTGGTCTATGGCAGCACTGTGCGTAGTAAACATGTGGGACGTGACCTTTTGGCAGGTCTGAAAAATATTGTAGGTGGTGAACTGACCGCTTATACCGAACTGCTGGAAGAATCGCGTCAGGAAGCCATGAACCGCATGATTGAGAAAGCAAAATCTCTGGGGGCAAATGCCGTGGTGGGTATCCGTTTTTCCACATCCAATATTGCTCAAGGCGCTTCGGAACTGTTTGTTTATGGCACTGCGGTGGTGGTTGAAGCAAATGCACAAAAATTGCCAGATCCTTTCCCGACGCAAGGCTAAGACATGGATGCCTTTATTTTAAAAGTCGTCATTTTTGTGATTTTATTTGCGATAGGCTGGGGCTTTGGTCGCCATACTGAAACAAAGCATTTAACTGAACTGGATGAACAAGAACAGCGTTTGGCCTATATCACCTTGGACAATAACCGTTTTAAGACCTCTCCACATCCGGGGCAACTGGTCAGCAGCAATGTGGTCATTTCGCATGACTACTTTAAATATGTGATTGCCAATATCCAGAATTTTTTCGGAGGTCGTCTGACCAGCTATGAAAGTGTGGTTGAACGTGCCCGCCGTGAAGCCATTATCCGTTTAAAACTGGAAGCCGAGAAAATCGGTGCCACCCATATTATGGGCTTACGCTTAAGTACTACCGAGATGGGGATGCAAGGCGGAATGGTGGAAGTGTTTGCTTATGGCACGGCGATTCAGGGTTAAGTAAATTAAGTAAGGTTTGAATCTCCTCAAATCCCCCTAAATCCCCCTTTTCCAAAGGGGGACTTTGTAGTGGTTTAATAAAGCTGGACACCCAATTAGGTGATAATAGATTCACCAATGAGGTGCTTATGAAACCAAGACGTACATTTACTCCAGAGTTTAAACTCGAAGCTGCTAGTCTTGTATTGGATCAAGGGTATTCAATCTTACATGCTTGCCGTGCCTTAGATGTGGGTCAGACTGCTATGAGACGTTGGGTCGATCAGCTTCAATCAGAACGTACTGGGCAGACGC
>NZ_NEGA01000017.1 GCF_002135315.1 Acinetobacter sp. ANC 3903
ACAAGGTACTGATTTAATTACCTATCACCGAAAGAATATGAAATCTGTGCAACTCTCAATATCAGATGAATATCACTTAAAGCAGCGTAATAAAATAGAGACTTTATTCAGCCTGTTAAAAGGGAAATATCATTTGGTGACGAGTAAAGCGAGAAGCATTGAAGGATACTTAGCTGGAATTTATGCATCTTTATGTGCTTACCCGTTATGCCATCAAAACAAGCCAGTTATTCGAGTAATGGAATTATCGGCTTAAGCAGGATTCAGGTTATTCTATTCAACACTAGAAGTCATGGTTTCTTTATCTGAGTCCGATCATCAACTGATATTACAAATTCAGGATAATGGCATCAGTTTTGACCCGGCAACGGTTGAGCAAGGCCTGCACGTTGGTCTTCATAGTATGTGCACCCGAATTTCCCGTATTGGCGGTGAATTTAAAATTGATTCGGAACCTGGTCACACAACAATCCAGGTGGTTCTCCCCTTAACGGAAAGCAAGCAGATGACAGCCATGGATAGCGTATGCTTACTGCATGAATCAATGCATCATTACAGTATGTCAGCTCTGATTTTCTTTAGCCGTTCAGATAAATCCAGTTTTTTGATTTTCAACAAAACCTGTCAAAAGTTGTGATTGATCTGTGTAATGTCTATATATGGGCTATAGCCTTCGTGCATATGCTAAACCATGTGGTACTGCAATTTTAAAGCTCAGCATATTGAGGTTGCCGGTTTAAATGAAGCAAGCCAGACTTATTGATTGCTATAATCCGCTGTAACTTTGAATTAAAATAAGCATGAGATTATCGCGGCTATCGTTTCTATCTCCCTCTTACGATAGCCAGCTAAAACTAAAAAAATCATAGGCAGCTATATGAATACGAATCACTGGTTGATGTGGGCGATATTATCGGCTTGCTTCGCAGCCTTAACCGCTATTTTTGCTAAAGTCGGTTTGCGCCAGGTAGATTCTGACCTCGCCACATTAATTCGTACCGTGATTATTGTCTTGGTATTAAGTTTAATGGTGTGGGGATTAGGCAAATGGCAGAATCCCTTATTGCTTTCAGGCAAAACCTGGTTGTTTTTGACTTTGTCGGCTTTAGCGACCGGTGCATCATGGCTGTGCTACTTTCGAGCGCTACAACTGGGGCAAGCATCGCAAGTCGCACCGATTGATAAGTTCAGCGTAGTTCTGGTGACGGTATTTGCTGTTATTTTTTTAGGTGAGCGGCCAAGCGTGCAGGAATATCTGGGTATTGTCCTGATTGCTGTTGGCGTACTCACCATTGCTTTAAAATAAGGTATTTTCTGACCCGCGTCGCTTCCATATTTTCTAAGCCAATATTTTACAAAACACACATTACTCTTAATTAAGTCAAAATATCCTTCCACAGCAGAAATTCTTACAGATTGGTACTTCTTACAATAAATAAGGGCACAACAGCTACAAGACACTACTGTCTTTGTTGCATCTTAAAAATGAAAAAGTTTGACTTGTCAGGCTCAGGACTTAAAATACCGCATTCGAATTTTTTACATTTGCCAAAGTTATGTCGAACGATCAATTAGACCAGCAAGTCGTAGAGCTGGACAACTTGAATGAACATCGTGAAATTGTCACTTTTATGCGTCGTTCATCTCCGCTGAATACCTCTCAACGTACTGCGCTTGAACAATATGGTCACCTAATTTTGGAATATCCGGTGGGTGACTTACGTCAGCAGTTTGAGCACCCTGAACGTCCACTCACCGTTGAAATTGGTTTTGGTATGGGTCGCTCTCTGGTACTCATGGCAAAAGCCAACCCTGAGCGTAACTATGTCGGTATTGAAGTACACGTACCCGGTATTGCGCAATGTGTGTATGAAGCCGGTATGGCGGGTCTAACCAACTTACGCTTGCTTGATGCTGATGCCATTCAGGTACTTCGCGAAATGCCAGATAACAGCATTAATGCCGTACAGCTGTATTTCCCTGATCCTTGGCAAAAGAAACGCCATTTCAAACGTCGCTTTGTATCACACGATCGTATGCCACTGGTTGAACAAAAACTGGAAATGGGCGGTACTTTCCACTCGGCGACCGATTGGGAACCGTATGCTGAATGGATGCTCGACGTTTTAGACAATCGTCCAAAGCTTGAAAATATGGCAGGCAAAGGCAACAGCTACCCTCGCCCGGACTGGCGTCCGCAAACCAAATTTGAGCGTCGTGGCTTAGAGGAAGGTCATAAAATTAATGACTTCCTGTTTAAAAAAATTGGCTGATTTCGCCTAGACTAGAAATATTACAACCAAAAAAAGCGCTCAACTGAGCGCTTTTTTATTGGGTCATTAGCGTATAAATAAGCAATAAATCAGCTGTTGAATCCACGTTCTATAAGGTGGATAAATCAATTTCATCAAGCTGAATTTTGGCCGAACAAAAACCGACTTGGCATGACTAAAGGTCTTAAAGCCTTCATGACCATGATAATGCCCCATGCCTGAAGCGCCAATGCCGCCAAATGGCATATCTTCCATTCCGGCGGTCATGAGGGTTTCATTCAAACAGACACCGCCACTATGGGTTTCATGCAGCACTTTCTGCTGTTCAGCCTTGTTATAGCCAAAGTAATACAAAGCCAACGGACGCTCACGTGCATTGATATACTCAATCGCTTCATCTATATGCTCATAGCAGACTATCGGCAAAATAGGCCCAAAGATTTCATTCTGCATCAATTGCATATCGTCATTTACATCTGTAACGATTGCATGTGGCATGCGTCTGCCATCCGCTTCCGGCTCAATCTGGATCAACTGTGCGCCTTTCTGCTGTGCATCCAGTAAATAATGCTGTAAACGCGCGAACTGACGCTCATTGACGATGGCGGTGTAATCTGGATTGGCATGAATGCTGTCCGGATAAAACTGCTGAATCACGTCAAAATAGGCTTTGATGAATTCATCCTGCTGACTGCGATGCACCAAGGCATAATCCGGCGCCACACAGGTTTGACCTGCATTCATGGTTTTGCCAAAAGCGATACGGCGCGCGCTTTCTTTTAAGTCTGCATCCTGAGCCACAATGACTGGAGATTTGCCGCCCAGCTCTAACGTGACTGGAGTCAAATGCTCAGCTGCCGCATGCAGTACATGTGATGCAATTGAAGTTGCACCGGTAAACAGCAAGTGATCGAATGGCAGTCGGGTGAACTCTTGTGCGATTTGTGCATCTCCTGTAATGACATTGACATGACTTTGTGCAAAGTTTTCAGCAATCAGCTTTTTAAACAGTACAGAAAACGCAGGCGTGTACTCGCTCATTTTCAGTATCACGTTATTTCCTGCTGCCAAAGCCTGTGCCAATGGCCCGATTGCTAAAAACAAAGGATAGTTCCACGGTACAATTACGCCGATAACCCCTAAAGGCTGATACATGACATAGCCGCTGGCGGGCTGGAACAGAATGCCGACTTCCCGCTTGCTCGGCTTCATCCATTTTTTTAAATGCTTCAGACTGTGCTTGATGCCATTCAAGCTGGTCATCACTTCAAACAGACGGGTTTCATCGGCACTGCGGTTTGAAAAATCACGACTGATGGCTTCAGCAATTTCATCCTGATGCTGTGCGACCATTTGATATAGGGTTTGCAAATGCTGCTTGCGTTGTTCAAAACTAGGATAAGTCTGTGCCTTAAATGCCTGCTTCTGCAGTTCAAAGACCTGCTGTAACTGCCCTTCTGCTGTGTCAGAATCTTCTACCCCAAACTCATCGAGGCTTTCAAAAAGCTGATGCTGTTCCATCGCCATAATCTTTTTTCCTATTTTTCTTGTTTTACAACATAGATGAAACTTAAGCTGATGTCAGTACAATGTCTTGTCTATTCAAGCCACATACTGCGAAAGCGCATTTTGACGGATCAAATCAGCCGCTTTTTCCGCAATCATGATTGCCGGCGCATTAGTATTGCCATTCACAACAGTCGGCATAATGGATGCATCCACCACACGTAAATTCTGTATGCCGTAAACCCGTAATTGCGGGTCAACCACCGCCATATCATCTACACCCATTTTACAACTGCCAACTGGATGATAAACCGTGTCTGTTCGCTCACGCAAAATCTGGCGAATATCATCATCGGTTTTGACATGCTCGGTAAACAGGTCACGTTTATAAATTTCAGATAATGAAGGCGAATGCATCAGTTTTCGCGTGAGCTTAAAGCCTTGCACCAGGTCTTCCAAATCCTGTTCATCTGCCAAAAAGTTAGGATCAATTTTTAATGGATCAGAAATCTTGTTGCCGCTGAGCTGAACCGAACCGCGGCTGCGTGGATTTAACAGGCAAACGTGACAGGAAACCCCATGGCTGGCATGAAATTTACGAGCATGATCGTCGACCAGCGCCACCACAAAATGCAGCTGCAAATTTGGAATAGAGAGTGATGGATGGCTTTTTAAAAAACCGCCACATTCGGCAAAGTTTGAAGCAATCATGCCACGGCGTTCTTTCCGATAACGCCCTACCTGCTTAAATATATCCAGCGAACCTGGGATGGATATGCCAAAAGTCCCCTGAATATCCTTAACGCTATAGCCAAAAATAAAGTCGGGATGATCATGAAAATTTTTACCTACACCGGGTAAATGATGCTGCACTTCAATCTGATACGCTTTCAGCTCAGCCTGATCCCCAATGCCAGACAGCATCAAAATTTGCGGTGACTGGATTGCGCCAGCGCTGAGCAATATCTCTTTGCGGGCACGTAGCTGCTTGATTTGCCCGGCATGCTGCACTTCTACGCCTATAGCCGTTTTCTGTTCAATCAGAATCTTCTGCGTCAGCGCCTGGGTCAAAACCATCAGATTTGGCCGCTGTAAATGTGGATATAAATAGGCACGGGCTGCGCTGCAACGCTCTCCATTGACATGGGTGACCTGATAAACGCCTAGCCCTTCCTGTTCCGCGCCATTAAAGTCATCCAGTATTTTGTAGCCTTGTTCCTTCGCAGCAGCTATATAGCGCTGATGCAGCGGATTGTCGGTGCGTACATCAGAAACTGAAAGCGGCCCTGAATTGCCATGATATTCATTCTGCAGGCGTTCATTATTTTCGGATTTGATAAAATACGGCAATACCTCTTGATAAGACCATCCTGTATTGCCTAAAGAAGCCCAATGATCATAGTCTGCCTGATTACCACGTATATAAATCATGGCATTGATATTGGAAGAACCACCCAGACCTTTGCCGCGAGGCTGATAGCCTTTGCGCCCATTCAGCCCTGCCTGCGGTACAGTTTCAAAAGCCCAGTTATTAATTTTGCTTGGTAAACTGACTACAGCTGCGGCAGGAATATTCACGGTCCAATTTTCCCCATTGCCCCCTGCCTCCAAAAGGCATACCGAAATGTTTGGATCTTCAGTTAAACGGCTGGCTAAAACACTGCCGGCACTGCCTCCACCAATGATGATGTAATCGAATTCCTGTTGCATCGTTCTTGTTCCTTAACATTATTTTTATTTATTCGTTTTATCGTGTCTTTTAATAGCATAGAACTGGATGCAACAGCAGTATCTTCCATCCAAATTAAATAAATATATAAATGTGCAGCAATTCCATAACCATGACCACAGCTTTTTAAACTTGAGCAATGAAGCCCTGATAGCAGAGAATTTGGGTAAAGCGTTCTACCGAATCAAAACCACAACCTTTAAGCTGTTCAAATGTTTCCTGTTCCGAGAGTGAATAAAAATCATCGTCTAAACGATCCACCATTGCCGCAGCCTGCGAAGTGGTTAAGCCGTTTGCCTCACATAGATATTTGAGCGCTTGCAACTCCTGATCGGACTTGATTCTGGTCAAGTCAAAAGTTATGAAGATTCCTTGAGATTTTAAACGCGAAGAAATGGCTTTAAAGAATTGGGGCTTATCTGCATAGTCCACAAAATGCGTAACCAGAATAGAAAGTGCCGCATCATAAGATTGGCCTGTTTTTAACTGATCCAGATTGCCCAATACAAACTCCACCCGATGCGATGCATTTAAAGCATGGATATGATGTTTGGCTTTATCCAGCATGGTTTCCGACAACTCGGTTGCAGTAAAGGTCCAGTCAGGGAATGATTGGACCAGATGCCCCAGCTCATAGCCTGTTCCACAACCGACAATCAGCACATGTGCATATTCATCTACATGCGTTTTTAATAAAGCCCTGATCTGTTGATGTACAACTTCATAGCCGGGAATTAATTTACGGATATGTTCATCATAGCCATCCACAACATACTGGCTTTTAAAATCCTTGGCCATACGCCTCTCCTTTTGCAATATATGAGCTAAATCTATTTAAGTTTAAGTCACGCTTTAGCCTGATGCGATTGCAGAATCTGTTGACTCATCAGGTTATATACATTTTTCAAATCTTCCCGATCAACATCATCTAACATCTGCTGATGCATATTCAAGATATTTTGATCCCCTCGCATTGCAGGTCCTGTTTGCACCTGTTTAGGGTCATGCTGTACAGCTTTATGGGCTGTTTCCAAAATCAACGGATAAAGCAGTGAGAAATCGACCTGCTTGGCATCGACAATCTGTTTCGCCATGTCATAACAATAATTGCTAAAATTACAGGCAAACACTGCAGCAAGATGCAGACTTAAACGCTGTGCCGATGTATAGGCATAGACCCGTGAACTTAGGCTATTTGCTAACTGGGTCAATCGCTCCAGATCATGCGGCTGAGTAGCTTCCACAAACAAGGGGGTTGCCTGCCAATCCACCTCACGCTCCAAACTAAAAGTCTGTAAAGGATAAAACACCCCGGCACGTGTATGAACCCCTGCCAGAACTTGAATATCGGTACTACCCGAGGTATGTACAATCAAAACATCTGCCAATTGTGCATGCGCCTGTTGAATGACCTCAGCAATGGCCTGATCACTGACTGCAATAATCACCAAATCCACATCCGGTTCAAGTTCTGCAATATTGGTCGTAGCCCTTGCAGATATCTGAGCAGCCAAAGTCTGGGCATGTTCTAAAGAGCGGCTATAAATCTGTACAATTTGATGATTTTGGCTTAGAACAACAGCAAGATGATGAGCCACCCGCCCCGCACCAATAAAACTAATTCGCATAGCAAGTTCACGTTTTACAATTCAGCATAAGCATGCCAATAAAAAAAGGACGAATCAATTCGTCCTTTTATTTAATTGCTATTCAACAAGTATTATTAAGCCTACTGTTTTTAAATAGGAGCTATTTCTTAGTTCACTCCCTTACTGTTTATTTACACCCTGCTCATCCACTTCACGCACCACGCCTGTTTCGGTATTTAACACTTCAAACTCAATCCGGCGATTTTTAAACTGGCCTTCTGCTGTAGCATTGTCGGCAATCGGCTGTTCCGAACCATAGCCCACTGCTTGTAACTGAGCCGGATCTACGCCTTGTTTGACAAGGTAATCCACAATGGCTTGAGCACGTTTTTGTGACAATACCTTATTTTTTTCAGCACTCCCTACAGCATCTGTATGTCCTTTAACGGTTAAATGTATTTGCGGTGCCCGCTTAATCAGCGCAGCAGCCTGATCTAAAATCGATTTATTGGCATCAGGAATCTCTGTACTGGCTGTCGCAAAATTAATAATTTGCAAATTCAATGCCGTGGCAATATCAAGTGCGCGAATCTGATCAGGCTTAATTTCTGCCAAGGCTTTTTCTGCATTGCTATTGCCTGTAGTAATCGCCGTATTGGTATCTACAGCTGCTGATGCACTCTCCATTCCAGCCGGAGTCAGTACAGTCATGTTTTTTACCAAGGGACGAATTTTAGCTGCAAGCTGTTCAGCATCAGCCGGATTAGCAGTCTGAATAGAGAGCTGATCTCCCATCCAGGTTAATGAAGCATTTGGCACACCTTTAACCATTTTCAATACACTTGGAATGACATCCTGATCGATAAATTCCGAGTGATAACGCGCATTATTTTCTACGCCGCAACCGATAGGATGATTAAAAATCTGTTTAATTTCATTTTGCAGAATATCAATGTAATTTGCATTGCCAGAATAGAGCTGACAGCTGGTTAAATCCCCGGTAGCACCTGTACTAATTTGCAATTTAGCAGGCTCGCTACTTGTAGTCGTGGCAGGTATTCCACTGGCTGTAGCGGTTTCCTGCTTATCTGAACACGACTTAAAAATAAATGCCAATAGTGCAGCTAAAATAAGGAAAACAATCAAGGGAATTAAAAAACCTGATTTCCTTTTTTCCTCGGGTACCCGATAAGGATCAACTGGGGGAGCTTGATGTAAAGTTTGCCCTGATGCAGTATTTATCCCCAAAGCACTGAGTAGTGCGGGAGCCCAATGCGGCAAGGCACTCGTTACTGCAGGCCATTGGGTTTCAATCAGATGTATGATCGCACTGGGCTCGGAAGATCCAGCCTCATCTTCCAGTACGCCCAAGGTGGGTGCTATAGCACGATTGAGAGTTGATTCGATTGTTTCGGTCGGCACCGTGCCGGAAATCTGTTGCAAAAACTCCTGCTTTAAAGTGGGGTTAATGTTGAAGATATCACCCAGTCGCGGATTTAATTGATGCTGTAAATTGGTAATAAGATCGGGTTTAGATTTTAAGATAGCTAATAGAATAGGCAAAAAACTGCTGAGTGCCTGATTTTTTTCACTTAGATGGGTAGTTTCTCCCTCCAGAACCATTGCAGATACTTTCTGCTTTAATAAATCTATCAAATTCATGTTCATTCTTTATTCCTCTTATTCTCTTTTTAGCCGCTTTTTTTAGTCTATTAGCTCATTTTTTAAACAGTGTAATAAATTGTATTATTTGAATACTATTATTTTTGAACAATAAAAAAGCCAGCCGAAGCTGACTTTTTAAAATTTACAAAAAAGAATTACGTCATTTAAACCGCGAAAGTTTTTACTACTTTACCCACCACTTTTTGGTTAATCAGTGGGGTATTTTTACCTTGAGAGATAATGCTCTCTTTGCTGACTGTCCACTCAAGTTCAGGATCGACCAACGCCCAACCAGCTTCTTCAGTCCAGCGTTCCAACAGATTGGCTACTTTTGCCGGGGTAACAGTCACTTTTTCCACCCACTCCAAAGGCTCAAACAAACCTTCATTAATCAGTTGAATGCCAAAAGGTACAAATGTATCAAATGCTGTAAAACCTGGTTGAGTTTCAGCAAATGGCGCCATTTTTGCAGAACTGCTCAGCGGTTCATGGTGAGTGGTAATTGCATCAATGATGCCATCTTTCACACCTTGACGCAGCAAGTTCTTGTCTTGCTCGGAACGTAAAGGCGGACGTACATGTGCAAGTGAATTGAAACCATCAATCAGCTGATCGGTCAGATGTAACTGGTGCATAGCCACATCACAAGTTACTGGCAAACCTTTTTCTTTGGCGATACGAATCAGTTCTACTGAAGCACCGCAAGACAACAAGCCGAAGTGAGCACGGACTTTAGTCGCTTCAATCATCAACAAATATTTGGCAATCGCAATGGTTTCTGCCAAGGCTGGAATCATCGGCAAGCCCTGACGTGAAGCGATAAAGCCTTCATGTACACAACCATCTTTGGCAATTTGTGGTTCTTCTGCGTAGAACACCACGGTCATGTTTAGACCTGCCGCATATTCCAGGGTACGAATCACCACATCGTCGTCGGCAAATGGTGCATTGGCATTGGAAACCGCAGTACAGCCACCTTTTTTCAGGCCAGCCATATTGGCAGGTTGATTACCTTTCAGACCTTGAGTTTGTGCACCAATGACTTGCAAATAAATGCCGCCATCTAGCATAGCTTTTTCAACCAGGCCGTGGATTAAGGCACCATTATCTTGCACAATCGGTTTTGAGTCGGGCGGGGTAAAAACATGCAAAATACCGTTTTCACGTGCCGCCTTCCCTTCAGATTTTAATGTCCCATGTTGTTGCTGACCCGGTTCACGCAAACGGGCACACAAGTCTACCATGGTGGGCATTAACCATTTGCCTTGCCCGTCAATCGTTTCAGTCACGTTGGCAGTTTCAGCAACCAGCTTGCCATTTTCAAGATAAACCGTTTGTACGCTGTCGGTTTTTTTGATTGGGTCTAAGACACGGACATTTTCAATTTTTACAATACTCATGACTTTCCCTTATCCCGCAATCGCTTCTAACAAACCTTTTTCCTGCAACTGACCTTGCATTGCCAGTGCCAACACCGCCATACGAACCGCAATACCATTGGTCACCTGATTTAAAATCACCGACTGTGTTCCATCGGCAATGCTGGAATCGATTTCTACACCACGGTTCATTGGACCAGGATGCATCACGATGCAATCCGGTTTAGCCAAAGCCAGACGCTCTTTATTCAAGCCGTACATTTTGTAGAATTCAGCTTGGGAAGAGAGTGCTGGGGAATCAATACGTTCGTTTTGAATACGCAGGGTGATGATCACATCACAATCTTTAATGCCATCTTCCATGTTGTTAAATAGACGAACATCTTCACCGTATTCAGCAAAACCATAAGGCAGCAAAGTATTCGGTGCAATCACACGGATATCTTTACAGCCTAAGGTTTGCAATGCCGCAACATCAGAACGCGCAACGCGAGAGTGTTTGATATCGCCAATAATGGCAATGCTGATATCTTCAAAATTCTTTTTGGTTTCACGGCGAATGGTCAGCATATCCAGCATGGCTTGAGTCGGATGTGCATGACGACCATCGCCGGCATTAATAATGGCGACATTGGGACAGACATCTTTGGCAATAAAATGCGGCGCACCTGAAGATGAATGACGTACCACAAAAATGTCCGTTGCCATCGCTTCCAGGTTCCAGAGCGTGTCGCGAAGCGTTTCACCTTTGGAGGTACTTGAACGGGCAATATCAATGTTCAACACATTGGCGGAAAGACGCTTTGCAGCTGCCTCAAAAGTGGTACGGGTACGGGTAGAGTTTTCAAAAAACAGGTTCATTACCGTACGGCCTTCAAGCAGGTTATTGGTAATCAGCTGATTTTGGTCATTAAAAAAGGACTGCGCAGTGTCCAATATTTTTGTGAGGGTTTCTTTAGAAAGGCCTTCGATGGTGAGGAAGTGTTTTAAGTTACCATCTTGGTTGAGTTGAATCTGGCTCGGAGTATGCAATGCCGCCAAGTGCATAAGAGATTCCTTATACGTTAAGTCAACGTATTATACAGAGTTTAATCGATTTAAATAGTTCAGCTTGATCTTACTTGTCTAAAAAGCAGCTCGGTATTTGAAATAAAAAATATAATTCCTATTTAATTTCTCAATAACATAATTTAACCATTTAATAATTTATCCATCTGATTTTAAAAATAAAAACAGGTAACTCAGCCTGATTCCGAGTTACCCTAGGCAACTAACGTAGAGCCCCAATGTAACGGTTTGCCCCTTGTGCACGCTCTATATCTTCTTGAGTGGGTTCAACCGAAATTAAGTCTTCATGCTGCGTGAACTGAATTTCATTTATCGGCTCTTCATCAGTTTTTAGTCCCAGCCCTTTAGTCAAACGTTCAACCAGGCGAAGTAATTCAGGGTCTTGTGTCTGTTTCGCCATTGCCATCACATGCTCGGCATATTCGACGTTCTCTGTAAGATAGCTTGCATCAATCACGCGCCCTGATACCCGTCTTAACCGTGCATAAATGAGAGTTGCCACTGAAAAAACTTCATTTGTAATGATTACACTTTCTGACATTTGTAATTCCCATCTCTAAAAAAGAAAGCGAGGCATCAAGCACTCTCCTTGATCAAGCTGCCTCACTGGGCTATGTAGCAATATCTGTACCAATATAAAAAAAGCTCATATGATTTAACATATGAGCTCTCTTAAAATTATGTTTTTATTCTATTTTAGAATAGGCTAAAACTTACATGACCTTCGTCAAGAGCTTTTTTATTGGTGTTATTTTCCTTCGAAAGAAGAATCTGTTGGTCTTCTGCATTTATAAGCTCATGATCTTCTTGCAAGTCTAAAAGAGCTCGCAGACGTTCCACATAGCCCGCAAGCTCTGGATCTTTTGTCTCAAGTGCAAGTGTGACCACATAATGTGCATAGGAACGATCCTGCATTAAATACATGACATCAATAACCCGGCTGTTCACTTTCCTTAAGCGTGCATACAACAATGTCGCAACTGAAAAAATATCATCCTTTTTTGCTGTAATATTCATACTTTACCCTACATAAAATCCATTGATTAAATTTTAAAATTCATTTTTAAGCCCAGTGTAATTTTACATATCCCCTGAATTTTTAATTGGCTTTTTATTCCAACATTTAGAGCTTTTTATAATTAATACACTGACCTAAGTTGCTTGAAGTTTTCAAAATATAAAAATTTTTCGGCACTAAAATAAGTTAAACTTATACAAGTTTTTATTTTATTTTTTCGGTCTCTCTATTTTATGAATACCTCTTCACGTTTAAGCAATTACTGGGTCACCTGTGCAGATGGACTTGAAACCTTACTCCGCGAGGAAATTGAAGGTTTAGGTGTTCAAAATATTGAACAGTTACCGGGTCGTTTGATTTTCAAAGGTACATTGGCAGATGCATACCGTGTTTGCATGTGGTCACGTTTAGCTTCACGTGTTTTAACCCCTATTCATGTTCATGAACTTGAATTTACCCATGACGCACGTGATGTGGCAGAAGAGCTCTATGAAGGTGCAATCAACTTTGACTGGTCGCTCATTTTCGCACCACAAAGTACATTTGCTATTCGTTTACATGTAGAACGTGAAATTAAGGTCAATACCCAATTCGCAACTTTACGGGTAAAAGATGGTGTGGTGGATTCCTTTATGGAAGCGGTGGGCAAACGTCCAAGCATCGACATCAAACAGCCAGAAATTACGCTATATGTGCTTGCTGGCAAAACTGCGCATACTTATTGTCTGGACTTATCCGGTGATTCTTTACATAAACGTGGCTATCGTCATTACATGACCGATGCGCCGATTAAAGAAAACCTCGCAGCAGCCATTCTGCAAAAAGCCCAATTAAAACAACGTAATCCCGATATTATTCTGGATCCAATGTGTGGTTCAGGGACTTTTATCATTGAATCACTGATGATGCTGACGGATCGTGCGCCAGGTCTGGTTCGCCGTTTTGGCTTCAATGGCTGGAATGGACATGACCATGAATTATGGATGTCGATTAAAGCTGAAGCAGCAGAACGTTATAAAGCAGCTTTAGAGCAGCCTTTACCGCAATTCTACGCTTATGATGCCGACTGGGAAGCTGTTAAAGCCACCAAACAGAATATTATTGCTGCAGGCTTTGAAGCATTGCTTGACCATATCAAAATTGAAGAGCGTACGCTGGCGGATTGGCCGGATTTCAAGGCTGAAGGAAAAACTTCATTTATTGTGACTAACCCGCCTTATGGTGAGCGTTTAGGTGATAAAGCCTCTAACCGTGCATTATATTTAGGTTTATCTGCCCTGTTGCAAAAGAATTTTCCAAATCAATATGCAGCCGTGATTGCTGCACAGGTTGAACAGGCCGATGTACTGGCCTTTAATGAGCCACAAATTCTACGTTTGATGAATGGTAAACTGCCTATTTACGTGCGTTTCGGCATCATCAAACCTGCAGCTGTGTCAGAACCATTTTTAGCACATTGGCAGCCACAGCAGTTCGAGCCAATTGAAGGTGCACAGGACTTTACCAACCGTTTGCAAAAGAACATGCAAAACCTGAAAAAATGGGCAGTGAAAGAAAATATCTACTGCTTGCGTTTATACGATGCCGACTTGCCAGATTTTAATGTTGCGGTGGATTTATACGGCGATCGCTTGCATGTACAAGAATATGCGCCACCAAAAACCATTGATCCGGAAAAAGCCAAAAAGCGTTTTAATCTCGCGTTGCAGGCCATTCGTTCGGTGACCGGTTTGGGACGTGATGCGATCTTTATTAAGACACGTGCCCGTCAGGAAGGTAAAAGCCAGTACACCAAACAAAGCACCGCCTCTAAACGCTTTATTGTGCAAGAAGGCAAAGCCAAGATTTTAGTCAACCTGACAGACTATCTGGATACTGGCCTGTTCCTTGACCATCGTCAAATGCGTTTACGTATTGCGGCTGAAGCCAAAGGCAAGCACTTCCTGAATTTATACAGTTACACCTCAACTGCGAGTTTACATGCCGCTTTAGGTGGTGCTGCAAGTACTACCAGTGTCGATTTATCCAATACCTACTTAAACTGGTCTAAAGAAAACTTTGTCTTGAATGGTTTGACTGTGGATCATGCCGATGAACAGCACCAGTTCTTTGCCAGCGACTGTTTTGAATGGTTGAAAGAAGGCCATGAACAATATGACCTGATCTTTATCGATCCGCCAACTTTCTCCAATTCGAAAAAGTTTTATGGCACATTCGATGTGCAACGTGACCACCTGTCACTCCTTAAACGTGCCATGAACCGCTTAACCACGGAAGGTACTTTGTACTTCTCCAACAACTATCGTGGTTTTGAGATGGATGAGGAAATTCTGGCATTCTTTGATGTTCAGGAAATTACCAATGAAACCATTGGCCCGGACTTTAAACGTAATACCAAAATTCACCGTGCCTGGAAAATTCAACATCCACAAAATGGCTAATATATTTTAGATACTGCACTAAAAAAAGGCTGCCTATCTGGCAGCCTTTTTTTTTACATATATTAATTTAAAAATTTCTTTTCACCGTATTTATATTCAATACCGATTTTTAAGATATCGCCCTCGCGTTTAGCTTGCAGAGACTGCTGCATACCATTCAGCATTTGCTCAAGTTCCTGGTCAGATAAGGTTTTACCGCCCTGTTGCAGATAGTTTTTCATGATCGTTTTCATGATTTTTTTGTCATATTCAACATTGGCCTGATATTCGACCAGATTCGGTGCCATTTTAACCAAACTTTCAAAAGAGGATTGATGCCCCGGCATGACCTTTCCTGTCAGGCTGGCTTTGGCATAACCCTCACCTACCTTAATTTGATTATTCTGCGATTCAAAAGCAAAACCGTCATTTACAATCGCCAGGAAACTGCTTACCACATCCTGATTGAGTTCTTCTTTTGCTATACATGCTGCACTACTTTTTTCCAATAAATCAAAAAAATTCTGCACTTTTTGTCGATTAAGAGCCGCCAGCTTAAAGTTAATTTCAAAATCATGAAAACTAGGGGTTTTATACATGGTCATTTCATCAATTTTGACCTGAGTATCAAAAGCAACCTTGTTTTTATCGAGCTGAGTATTTACCCGCAAAGCAAAGCCTTTTAATTCACCACTGCCAAACTGCTGTACATTTCGGTCCGTACGCTGAATTGAAGCAATATTTAAGCGAGTTTCCCCCTCATTCAGGGCCGTGTTTAAACCCTGATTGGTCTCAAACCCTAAATCGCGTATCTGCATCTGACCCAATTTATCATTCACAGTCATATTCGGAATTTGAAACTTTACATTCAACACATCGAATCGATCATCTTTTGATTTGGCAAGCATTGTAAAAGTCATAGGATCAATGCGGGTTTGTATCTCTGCCTCATTTTTCTCATACACAGGAGTGACGAGTGAAGTACGCATTTTTCCCAACCAATCAATTTTGGTTTGAGCGGTTAAAGGCTGTTTCATTAATGCCTGAAAGACCCCATTGCCTTGCTTTAAATGAATGAGTGATTCAATGTGATAACCATTCCAACTGCGTTTAATGGCATCAGTTCCGCTCAGGATTAAAACATCTTTAGGTTTGCAGGGATCAAGAGTGAATTCGGCCGTCCAGTCGGCAGAACCCTGCATAGCGCCCATATTAAAATTTTTATACTGAATCGACATGAAATTTGATTTTTTATACTGCTGATAATAGGAAGTTAAACTTTTGTCTGCATATAAATTCCCTCCTATGACCGCTGTTACCAATCCCACAATGCTTCCCACACCCCAGGTTAATTTTGACATAGTATGTGCTCTAGATTTATGTGTTTTTATTAAATAAAAGTATAAGTAAATTTTTTAATAAAAGATAATTATTTTTTAAAATTAATAACTTATAAACATAAAGAACCAAAAAACCTTAAAAATTATGTCAATTTTTTACCTAAAATTTCACTTTTTCGACTGAAATTGTCAGGCATAAAAAAACCCGGCCGGAGCCAGGTTTTTTCTATTTACAGCAAATTAACTTAATTTCATTTTTTCAAATTCAAGATGACCATTTTCCGCTTTTACGAAAATAGTATCTCCTGGCAGAAAATCACCACTCAGGATTTTTTGCGCCAATGTATTTTCTACTTGTTGCTGGATAGCACGCTTTAATGGACGAGCACCATACACAGGGTCAAAACCGGCATCAATCAACTGATCAAATGCAGTATCATCCACTGAAAGTCGCATATCTTTTTCGCTTAAACGTGCACGTAAACGATCTAGCTGAATATCGGCAATACCACGAATTTGGGCTTTTTTCAGTGAATGGAATACCACCAACTCATCAATACGGTTAATGAATTCCGGACGGAAGTGTTGAGATACCGCGCTCATCACCACCGTACGAACCTCATCATCAGTTGCGTGTTCACCCAGTTCACGTACATCCTGTGAACCGAGGTTTGAAGTCAACACAATAACCGTATTTTTGAAGTCCACCACACGACCCTGTGAGTCGGTCAAACGGCCATCATCCAGCACTTGCAGCAAGATATTAAATACATCTGGATGGGCTTTCTCGACCTCGTCGAACAGCACCACACTATAAGGTTTACGGCGTACTGCTTCAGTCAAAATACCGCCTTCTTCATAACCCACGTATCCCGGAGGTGCACCCACCAGACGGCTGACGGAATGTTTCTCCATGAACTCGCTCATATCGATACGTACCATGGCATCATCACTGTCGAACAGGAAATTAGCCAATGCTTTGGTCAATTCAGTTTTACCCACCCCGGTAGGACCCAAGAACAGGAATGAGCCACTAGGACGGTTTGGGTCAGACAAGCCTGCACGTGAGCGACGCACTGCATTCGATACAGCCACTACGGCTTCATCTTGCCCCACGACACGGTTATGCAAGAATTCTTCCATATTTAGCAGTTTCTCGCGTTCACCTTGCAGCATTTTAGCGACAGGGATACCGGTTGCAGCACTGACCACTTCAGCAATTTCATTTTCAGTGACTTTGGTACGAATCAGTTTAGGCTCTTCGTTATTTTCTTCAGCCACTTCTTCTGCATCCAGACGTTTTTGCAGCTCGGGAATGACGCCATATTGCAAACGGCTGGCTTCAGCCAAGTCACCTTCACGTTGGGCTTTTTCAAAAGCGGTACGAGCTTTGTCCAATTCGGTTTGAGCCTGACTGGTACCTTGAACCAAGGCTTTTTCGGCACGCCACACTTCTTCCAGATCGTTATATTCACGCTGAACTTCTTCAATCTGTTTTTCCAGATGGGTCACTTCAGCCTTACTCACTGAATCGGCATCCTGTTTGACTGCTTCCAGTTGCATTTTCAGCTGAATCAAACGGCGGTCCAAACGGTCGAGTGGCTCAGGTTTTGAGTCAATTTCCATTTTGATCCGCGAAGCTGCTTCATCAATCAGGTCAATGGCCTTATCCGGCAATTGACGATCGGTAATATAACGATGCGACATCTTCGCAGCCGCAATAATGGCCGAATCCAGAATTTGCACCCCATGATGGGTGGCGTACTTTTCTTTCAAGCCACGCAAAATCGCAATGGTATCTTCAACGCTGGGTTCATCCACCAATACTTTCTGGAAACGGCGTTCCAGTGCTGCATCTTTTTCAATATATTGACGATATTCATCCAGTGTTGTTGCACCGACACAGCGCAGCTCACCACGAGCTAATGCAGGTTTCAACATGTTGCCGGCGTCCATGGCACCATCGCCTTTACCTGCACCCACCAGTGTATGCAATTCATCAATGAACAGAATGATTTGCCCTTCATATTTGGCCAAATCTTTGAGCACTGCTTTTAAACGCTCTTCAAACTCACCACGATATTTTGCACCAGCAAGCAATGAGCCCAAGTCCAAAGATAGCACCCGTTTACCTTTCAAACCTTCCGGCACTTCATTATTAACAATACGCTGTGCCAAGCCTTCTACAATCGCAGTTTTACCCACCCCTGGCTCACCAATCAGAACCGGGTTGTTTTTGGTACGGCGTGACAACACCTGAATGGTACGACGGATTTCTTCATCGCGGCCTATCACAGGATCGAGCTTGCCATTCAGGGCACGTTCAGTTAAATCAATGGTGTATTTATTGAGTGAATCACGTTGATCTTCGTGGGTATTACTCATGACTTGTTCGCCGCCTCGAATATTTTCAATTGCTTTGCGTAAGCCTTCAGTGGTTAGGCCTACATTATTTAATAAAGTTTTGGTTGCCCCGGTTTCCGCTAAGGCTAACAGCACCCAATCGGTAGACAGAAACTCATCCCCAGCTTTTTGTGCATAGCTGTCCGCCAGATTTAATGCACGTACTGCTTCGGGATTTAGGTTAATGTCTCCAGTAGGATTGGCAATGGTCGGTGCATCTTGAAGCGCTTGCTGCAATTTAGTTTGAAGATCACGCAGATTTGCCCCGGCTTGTTGTAACAAGCTGATATTGGCCGGTTCTTCTAAGAGCACCGATAAAATATGAATACCTGATATTGCGGTATGGTCTTTACCCATGGCCAAGGACTGAGCATCTGATAAAGCTTGCTGCAAGCGGTTTGTAAATTTTTCAAAACGCATTCTTATTTTCCTCACAACAAATTTTGTACTTGGATAATAGATGGGAATGGTTTGATATTTTTCAATAAAATTTCTTAAAAAATATTTTAATTTTCAACAACTAATATAATTAAGTTAAAAAAGTAAACCTTAATTATAATATGGGTATTCGGGCTATTTTTTTCAAGTCAATTTCACGACTTATCTATAAAATTCTATTCAACATATATTCTAGACATGATTAGTGGGGGTGTGGATTCAGGAGAAAAAATCTTGAGATGTATTTTGGCTAGATGCGTACTGCTTAAAAATGAGATCAGATGACAATTAAATGTTAAGGATAAAAATCTAGATGCGAAATTGAAATCAAATAGAATCCGGACAATAAAATCAGGTAAATTTTTAATCCAGACAAGAATTAAGTCTGAACTTCTTTATATTCAACAATATGAGTTTTGTATGTTTGATTAAAAATGGCAATTCACCAATGAATTGCCATCTAGATTTTTATTATGCTGTTTCAATAATTTCAAAATCGTGGGTAATTTCTACCCCACCGTCTGATAGCATTTTGCTTGCAGAACAGTATTTTTCAGCTGAAAGTTCAACTGCTTTAGCGACCTGTTTTTCTTTCACGGCTTTACCGGTCACCACAAAGTGTAAATGGATTTTGGTAAATACCGCAGGAATGCTGTCAGCACGCTCAGCTTTTAACTGACATACAACATCCGTCACATCCTGGCGAGATTTCTTTAAAATAGTCACAATATCAAAGGAAGCACAGCCACCAAGTCCCATTAATATCAACTCCATGGGACGTGGTCCACGGTTTTCACCACCGTAGGCCTCCGCACCATCCATCACAATTTTGTGACCACTTTCCGATTTTGCTTCAAAAGCAACATTCTCTAGCCAATGAACGCTTGTTTGCATTGCAACTACCTGAAAAAAACTATAAATTTACGATGTACCTGTACACTAACATAAATTGAGTTGATAAGGAATTTCAGCTCTTCTATGTGACAAGTTCATTTTAGGTCTTGTGCGATCTATTAATTATCCATATTCGGAACCGTTAGCATGACTTCAAACTTTTCACAACTTAGCACTGATGCGCTGTCTCCTGGTCAACTCCCGGAGTCAGTAAAAGCATTATTAAAACGTGCATATATAAATCGTTATCCAAAACGCACTGCAATTGTAGATGCAGGCTCAGAATCAAAATCGCTTTATTTGATTTTAAAAGGTTCAGTTTCCATTATTTTACGTGAAGATGATGAGCGTGAAATTGTGGTTGCTTATTTGAATGCTGGGGACTTTTTTGGGGAAATGGGCCTATTTGAAGCAAATCCACAACGTACCGCAGAAGTACGCACACGTGACGTATGTGAGATTGCTGAAATTACCTATGAAAACTTCCACGAATTAAGCAAGCAATATCCAGATCTGAGCTATGCTGTATTTGCCCAACTGGTTCGTCGCTTAAAAAATACGACACGCAAAGTGACTGACCTGGCATTTATTGACGTATCGGGTCGTATTGCGCGTTGTCTGATCGATCTTTCTTCTCAACCAGAAGCCATGATTTTACCAAATGGGCGTCAAATCCGTATTACCCGTCAAGAAATTGGCCGTATTGTAGGATGCTCGCGTGAAATGGTCGGTCGTGTTTTAAAAACACTAGAAGAACAAGGCATGATCCAGACCGATGGTAAAGCCATCCTGATTTTCGATGTTGCAACTGCGGATGCCGAAACATCTTTAGATGAGCTCGATGACGAAGAATAAGTTTTATGCTATACAAGATAAAAGCAAATCTTAGGATTTGCTTTTTTTTATGGCTGCATTTTTAGACTGGTCTTTTTTAAATTTTATGACAAGGTTAATACTATTGATGATTTAACTCTGCGAAAAAAATAAGTTAGCCTTATGAGCTATTTTAAAACCTCATGATAAAAAATTAAGGATGGATCTGCATGCAACTCAAACCTTTAGCAAACACCGGGATTCTGGTTCCTGAAATTTGTTTGGGCACCATGACCTTTGGTGAACAAAATACCCAAGCAGAGGCTTTCCAACAACTTGAATATGCTTTAGATCAGGGTTTGTTTTTTTGGGATACTGCAGAAATGTATCCCGTGCCACCAAAACCTGAAACCCAGGGTGCAACTGAGACCATACTAGGGAACTGGATTACACAGCGCGGCCAACGTGAAAAACTGTTTATTGCATCAAAAATTGCTGGCCCTTCACAAGGTGGCAGTCACATTCGTGACGGGAAAACGCGCTTTACCGCGCCGGAGATTGCTTCTGCTATTGATGGTTCCTTAAAACGCCTGCAAAGCGATTATATCGACCTGTATCAACTACATTGGCCCCAACGTCCAGCCAACTTCTTTGGCAAACTGGGTTATAGTAATGCTGAAGCCCAAAATGAGCAGGAAGTTACCGCGTTAGAAGAAACCCTGACTGCGCTGAGTGATGAAATTAAAAAAGGACGTATTCGTTCTATTGGGCTGTCTAATGAAACTCCATGGGGCACTTTAAAGTTTTTACATCTGGCAGAAAAATTAGGCCTGGAAAAATTTGTCAGTGTGCAAAACCCGTATAGCCTGCTCAACCGGACTTATGAAATTGGCATGTCTGAAATTGCTCACTATGAGAATGTCGGACTACTGGCTTACTCGCCTCTAGCTTTCGGTTATTTAACAGGTAAATTCCGTCATGGCGCTCGCCCGGCAAATGCACGCGTGACTTTATTCTCACGTTTTAGCCGTTATAGCAATCTACAAAGTGAATGGGCAACCGAACAGTATGCCCAACTTGCAGAACAGCATGGCTTAACCCTGACTCAACTGGCATTGGCATTTATTAAGCAGCAGTTCTTTGTCACCAGTACTATTATTGGGGCAACCAATCTGGATCAGCTTAAAGAAAATATCCAGGCCTTTGATATTGATTTATCGGCAGAAGTTTTACAGGGTATTGAAGATATTCACCGTAAACAACCTAATCCAGCTCCATAGATATTTCGCCGCAACTCATTAAGGTGAAGCACTGCTTCACCTGCGGAAAATAATTTATATTTTTTAAAATCAAAAACTTTGCATTAAAAAAGGATGCTTAGTGCATCCTTTTTTAATGAGCTACAAACAATTAACGTCTGTTATAAACTGCTTGAGCTGCTGGCAAGTTTTTACGCATTGCATCAATACGCTGTGCATTTGACGGGTGAGTAGACAAGAATGATGCACCACCTGCACCTTCCAACTTGTTCATTTTTTCCCAAAGCGTAATTGCCGCTTGCGGATTATAACCTGCACGCGCCATGAGCATTAAACCACCTTGGTCAGCACGGCTTTCAAGACTGCGTGAATATGGCAAGCCCACACCCACCTGTGCACCTAACTGTGCTGCTGCAGCACCGAGCTGTCCTACGTTATTGCCCGCATAGCCTAGACCAATATTTAAAGCCAAATCCGTTAACGCCTGTGCACCAATTTTCTGTTTAGAATGCTCTTCTAAAGCATGCACCATCTCGTGACCCATCACCGCAGCAATTTCTGCATCAGTCAGGTTGAGTTTATTCACGATACCGGTATAAAACACGACCTTACCGCCTGGTGCTACATATGCATTAATTTGATCTGACTTTAGAACTGCCAGTTGCCAGTCAAACTTCTGACCTGTCTGGTTAATTTGGTCACCATAAGATTTTAGACGTAAAAATACCGAATTGATGCGTTTATACGTAGATGATGACGTATCCAAGGTTTTATTTGCGTTTGCTTCCTGAACAGTTTTATTAAAGCCTTGAGCAGCCGTCACATTTAATGTGGATGAATCTGCCCCAGCCATATCTGCTACAGTAGTACAACCCGAGAAAGTGATTACACTAGCTGCACACAAACTTAACATCAGCTTGCTGTTCATTATAATAATCTCCACCTTAAAAATAGATATCTCTTTTCTAAAGATTATATGGAATAGTCAATAATCTTTAAATTAATATTCTCTCCACAATCATATCATTTATGTAAACAGGCTTATTTAAGAAATTGAAAACTAAGCCAATAAATTAGACATAAAATATTCAGTCCCAAATATATCTGGCAAAGTGGTTTAATTTTCTGTTCCAGTTGTTCGTTTTTACGCTTCAAAAATAAAATTGCATTTTGGATCAGTACAATCGGAACCAAAATACAGGCAATAATGACGCTTAATCCAATAAAAGCCGCATTAATAATGGCCGGATCTTGAGTTTGTGCCTGTATCACCAGCATGGCAATGGTCGGAGCCCCACCCATTGCAAACAGTAATGAATAAAACATCGTTGCTGATATATTTTTATGCATCATGCATAACCTTGGATTTATTTTATATTTTTTATTCTAACAAGAGCCCCTAAATTAAACAGTATGCACGGATGCAACTTTAGTCTGGCGAAAATTATCTCCACGCCCTTCTATTTTATATTTTTCAAATCAAATTCCATAAAAAAGCCCCGCATATAGCGAGGCTTTTCAATCAATTTAATGCTTGAAATTAAGCATCAAATGGGTGGCGAAGAACGATCGTTTCTTCACGGTCTGGACCAGTTGAAATGATGTCGATTGGACATTCAATCAGTTGCTCAAGACGTTTCACATAGTTAATTGCAGCTTGTGGCAATTGATCGAGTGATTTAGCACCGAAAGTAGATTCAGACCAGCCTGGCATAGTTTCATAGATCGGTTTTAAAGTTTCGAATGCAAGCGCATCAGAAGAACCTACACAACCAGAATCAGCTGCTTCGTAACCTACACAGATTTTCACTTCTTCCAAACCGTCAAGAACGTCAAGTTTAGTTAAGCAAATACCAGAAAGTGAGTTTACTTCTACAGAACGGCGTAGAATTTCAGCATCGAACCAACCACAACGACGTTGACGACCTGTAGATGCACCAAATTCTGAACCAACAGTACCAAGGTGTTTACCAATTGCATCACCAACATCGTTAGCAGCATCGTATACAAGTTCAGTTGGGAATGGACCAGCACCTACACGAGTTGTGTACGCTTTAGTAATACCCAATACATAGTCAAGGTGCAATGGACCAAGACCAGAACCAGAGCTTACGCCACCAGCAGTTGTGTTTGAAGATGTTACATACGGGTATGTACCATGGTCAACGTCAAGAAGTGAACCTTGCGCGCCTTCAAACATGATTTTTTTGCCGGCTTTACGGTATGCGTGAAGTTCGCCAGTCACGTCGATTACCATAGGTGCTACAACTTTGCGCCATTCGTCGCATAGTGCAAGAACATCTTCAACGTTAACTGCTTCAACGCCGAAGAATTGAGTCAACTGGAAGTTGTGGTATTCAAGAAGCTCTTCAAGTTGAGCTTTAAGATGTTCACCACCACGTACAAGATCAGCAACACGAATTGCGCGACGTGCAACTTTATCTTCGTATGCAGGACCGATACCACGACCAGTCGTACCGATTTTCGCATTACCACGCTTGATTTCACGTGCCTGGTCAAGTGCGATGTGGTGTGGAAGAATTAATGGACAGTTTGGGGAAATACGTAAACGTTCACGTACTGGCACGCCTTCTTTTTCAAGAATGTCCATCTCTTTGATTAAAGCTTCAGGTGAAAGAACAACACCGTTACCAATTAAGCAAAGTACGTTTTCACGTAAAATACCAGATGGAATGAGGTGTAATACAGTTTTCTTACCACCAACCACAAGAGTATGGCCTGCGTTGTGTCCGCCTTGATAACGAACTACCGCTGCCGCTTGATCTGTGAGCAGGTCGACGATCTTGCCTTTGCCTTCGTCGCCCCATTGGGTACCAAGTACCACAACATTCTTGCCCATAATAGCCTCATTACATCATGCTGTTAAAATAGAAAACTAAATGGCGTGACATGAACACACCATCTAGCGATTAAATTTTTTCGACAGTCCACTCGCCCGCAGCATTCACCAATTGGTGAGTCGCAAACGGAATTGAGTTTAAATCATCATTACCTAATAACTGGATAACACTTAAGCCTTGTGCACGCATAGCAGCAATCGCGTCAAGCAATGCTTTGTCTGTACCTTTAGGTGCAACAACCTTCTGAACCTGCTGAAACTGGCCTGCACTGAGTGCATACAAGTCACAAGAGAAGCCCGTTGCAGGACGTGCACGACCAAAGTGTTCACCAATACCGTCATAACGACCACCTTGAGCCAGTGGTGCTGCACGGTTCGGCGCATATACCGCATACATTAAACCAGTGTGGTAGTGATATGAACGAAGTTCTACAACATCAATACCAATATGTAAGTTTGGCCAGCGTGCCTGAATTTCAGATCGTGTGGTTTTTACTGCATCAAATGCCTGTTTAAATGCCGGGTCTGCAATAACTTCAGCACTCAGGTTAGCTTCTAAAGCATCCAAATCACTTGAATAACGACCTAATGCGTAAAAATCTGCACCAAATTTTAATTCTTGTGTAAATTCAGCCAGTTCAGGCAATGCTTTGCGTTGATAAAGATCCGAAAGCTGACTTTCTTCCGCTTTGGTTAAACCAGCATGTTTAACCAAACTACGGAATAAACCGACATGACCTAAATCCAGATGGATGCCATCCACAAAGCTTGCAGTTTTTAATAAGTTGAGCATCACGTCAATCATTTCGACGTCAGCATCAATACTGTCTGAACCAAAAAGTTCCGCACCCAATTGCAGCGGTGCACGCGTGGTATTAAAACCTTGAGGTTTGGTGTGTAAAACCGTGCCAGCATAGCAATAACGCGCTACGCCTTCGACTGGATGTACATGCGCATCGATACGGGCCACTTGTGGTGTCATATCGGCACGCACACCAAGCAAACGGCCAGAGAGTTGGTCGATTACTTTAAAAGTGGCTAAGTCTAAATCTTGATTCGATTCTGAGAGAGAAGAAAGAGATTCGATGTATTCGATAAATGGCGTGTACACCAGCTGATAACCTCGAGATGCGAGGAAATCTAATGCTTCACGGCGCAAAGCTTCAATTACTTGCGCTTGTTCTGGTAATACATCAGCTACACCATCAGGTAATAACCATGTCTCTGAAATGGGCATGTTGTAAACCTAAATACTTGTCAGCGCGGAAGTAATCCGCATAAAAAAATCGGGAGCACACCCGATTTCTCCTAGTCTAGCACGATCACTTTAGCAGTGCACATGACTTTTTGCAGATTTGTTCGATTTTTACCAACTAATTAATAGCGTTTGAAAACTGAATAACCAGAATCATTACCGATTGATGAACTGGCATGCAAATTCGGTGGTGACCATGAGTTTTCTGAAATATAGAATGATTCTGTAACTGCAATGCAAAATGCCATTAGCCCAAAGGTAATTTAGTGGTTTGCTTGACGCTTTGTAAAGGAATTTCAGTTTTAACATTCTGAATACCTGAAATTTTATTCAAGTGATTGATTTGGAATTTACGATAAGCTTCCAAGTCAGACACCACAATCCTTAAAAAGAAGTCACAATCCCCTGCCATCAGCTGGCATTCAACAATTTCCGGATTATCCATAATGGCATCGATAAATTGATTAACCGTTGCTTCATCCTGACCTTTTAACCAGATCCGGGCAAAAACCGTTAAACCCAGCTGCATCTTTTGCAGATTCAGCAAGGCCACATACTTTTCAATAATACCATCATTTTCCAGCTGCTTTACCCGACGTAAACAAGGTGATGGCGACAAACCAACAATCTGTGCCAATTCATTATTTTGTAGCTTTCCATTGCGCTGTAAAGCTTGAAGTATGCGTTTATCTGTTTGATTCATTTTACTCTTAGCATTTAATGCTGTATATCCTAATAATCTAGCAATTTTATAGCAAATTAAACACATATCAGGCTAAATTGAACGCCAAATTCCACAACTTTCTTTCTAAAATACTTTTTTTCAGTTTTGACCATACGGACAAAGTCATGTTGATGTTTAGAAATACCACGACAGACACAGCCTCATCGCAAAATGCTGTTGAATTTAAACGTGGTGTCAAAACATCAGTGCCCCTGTTGCTGGGAATTATCCCTTTTGCCTTAGTCTTGGGGGCACAGGCAACGCAAAAAGGCTTTTCTACTCTCGAAGTGCCTTTACTGACCGGTCTGAATTTTGCCGGCGGTTCCGAATTTGCCATATTAGAAATGTGGAGCAATCCCCCTAACATTCTCATACTGATGTTCATTACCTTTTTAGTAAATAGCCGGCATTTACTGATGGGTGCGAGTCTTGTTCCTTATTTGCGTCATTTGCCCAACAAAACCGTTTTTCCAGCCCTGTTTTTTATGGTGGATGAAAGCTGGGCTGTAAGTTTGGCAGATGCACAAAAAAAACAAAGCCAGTTGGGATATCAGCGTGCATTTAGCATGATGTTTTATGCCGGACTTTGTTTTGCCCTCTACCTGATGTGGGTCGGCTTTACCTCATTAGGTGCAGTTATTGGGCCAGTATTGGGTGACATTAGCCGTTTCGGTTTCGACATGGCCTTTCCTGCGGTTTTTTTAGTGTTATTACGTAGCATGTGGAAAGGCATTCGGGCTGCACGCCCATGGTTGGTGAGCTTAATCACTGCCGCACTGGCTCATTTATATTTGCCTTCAGGCTGGTATGTCCCCATAGGTGCAATCTGCGGCATTGTTTCAGCCTTCTTTTTAATCGGAGATGAAGCATGATTGATTCAGCCACTTTCATTGCCATCCTCTTTATTGCTGCAACCACCTATCTGACGCGTATTCTAGGCTATGTTTTACTCAAGAATAGAACGCTCACAAATAAGCAACGCCAAATTATGCAGGTTGTGCCTGGCTGCGTGCTGATCTCGGTCATTGCACCGTATTTTGTTAAAGACAACCCTGCAGATATGATTGCAATTGTCATTACCCTGCTTGCAGCATCGCGTTTTTCTTTATTGCCTACGGTGGCGATAAGCATGGCATCTGCCGCAGTTTTAAGAATGCTGCTGATATAAAGTAAATTCGTAAGAAATTATAGCTATAGCAAGGGTTTATCGGCAGAACTGACTTTTGCCAATATCCCGACCAATTCAGCATTTTGTGATTCAACCTGACTCAGTTTAGTCGTGGTCTTCTCAATCACTTCTTGCTGAATATGCATTTTCTTTGCCAGATCCTGCATAATTTCCAGGGTTTTTTTAAGATTTTCTTCCAGATGAATCACTTTTGTTTCCAATTGCTGATTCAACTGAATTTCACTGAGAGCAGCACCTTGATTGGTAAATTGTGCCCAAATCAAAAAGATCACCGCTACGGCTAAAAGGAAAATGAATCCCCATATAAATATCAACATAAGTGTGCTGCCCGTGTTAGTGATTCATGACTGATTCTTGCCGTGAATCAATGAGTTAAATTTAAAAAAGCTTATAATTTTCAAAAAGATTATAAAATTAACCGTACTGGAATTGTATTTATTATAAGCATTATTATGCGTCGACTTCGAGTCGCTAATCTACTGCCACTTCTCAATAATCTGATAATAAATGAAACTCCATGGCAGTCTATTCATCCTACTCAAGGCAAGATCTTTACTCAACAATAAATCGACCATTCGAACAAATTAATAATAATTGAGTTACAGGTCTCACTATTTACACCCACACACTATGCAATTCGATCACTTTTAAAAGTAGCAAGATGAAAAAACTCATCTCACTCACAATCATCTTTAAATAAAGGCTTGGATTATTTATCGGGTAAATGACTCACATAAATCCAGCAAGCGATTGGCATAACCCCATTCGTTGTCATACCAGGCAAAAACTTTGGCCTGATGTCCAACCACCATGGTTTGGCTCAAATCCACAATCAACGAATAAGGCGAATGATTAAAATCGGATGAAACCAGCGGTTCATCAGTGACATCCATAATTTCCGCATACTCCTGACGCGCCGACTTGATCAATATCTCATTAATTTTATGGGCGGTAATATGCGACTGTGCAACAAAAGTGAGGTCAATGGCAGCAACATTAATAGTCGGTACACGTATGGAATATCCATCTATCCGTTCTTCCATTTTCGGCATCACCCGTTTTAATGCAGCCAGTGCCGAAGATGTGGTAGGGATAATATTGTGACCTGAAGCACGGGCACGACGTAAATCACGGTGTGCATGATCCAATACCGATTGATCTGCCGTCACTGCATGGATTTCTGTCATTAGTGCTGTATCAATGCCAAAAGCATCATCAATAATTTTAACTAAAGGAACCAAGGCTTGTGTGGTACAGGATACACTGGAAATAATCTGGTCTGTGGCTTTAACTTCGTGATGGTTTACCCCATACACAATGGCCGCATCCACACTGTCAAAAGGTGCAGCGCCAATAATAACCCGTTTTGCGCCTGCGCTAATATGGCCTGTTGCTGCTGCACGCGAACGGAATAAACCGGTACACTCCAGCACCACGTCAATATTCAAATCATTCCAAGGCAGGCTTTCAGGCTGTTGCTGACAAAAGACCTGTACTTTTAATTGCGCCAGTCCGGCCGAAATATGTAAAAAAATCTGCTCATCTTGCAAAAGTACTTCGACCTTGCCCTTAAAGCGGCCATGCGTGCTGTCGTATTTGAATAAGTGAACCAGCGTCTCTACATCTGCAATATCGTTAATGGCCACGATATCAAAATGAAAATCTTTAGGATTTTCAAACCAAGCCCGTAATACATTGCGACCAATTCGCCCGAAACCATTAATGGCTACTCGTTGCATTAGATATCCTTAACTCTTGGGTAGATGTAAACACCGCTCTATGTTAATGGATTTTAACCAGATACCGATACCATTTCTGCTGGTGTATTTATGAAATATCTAAGCAATAAGGGTTTCAGCCTGCTTATTTTGCCTCAAATTTTATTAAGACCAGTCTACTTCAAAATATTTACTTCACTTTTCATTTATTTTATATCTTATGCCTATACCTGCATTTAGCTTATAAATTGAATGTAAGAAACCTAAATACAGCTTAAATAGAATTGTGATTAATTCGCCTGAAAGTGATTGGTGCATGCGGCTTTTTCCGTTATACTTTAGCGTTTTAAAATTTTAAGCCAGTATCTCAAGCCAGCTTTATAAAAGTAAGACTTGCTTGACATGCTATTAGCCAAATACAAGATTTATGGAGTGACTTGGTTGTGAGTACTCGTTTTATGACATCAGCTGAAATTCGCGAAGCTTTTTTAAGCTATTTTGAATCGCAAGGGCATACACGTGTCGCGTCGAGTTCTCTGGTTCCTGCCAACGACCCAACATTATTGTTCACCAACGCTGGTATGAACCAGTTCAAAGACTGCTTCCTCGGTCTTGAAAAACGTGATTATGTTCGCGCAACATCTTCACAAAAATGTGTACGTGCCGGTGGTAAACACAACGACTTAGACAACGTTGGTTATACTGCACGTCACCATACCTTTTTTGAAATGTTAGGTAACTTCTCTTTTGGTGACTACTTCAAGCGTGATGCCATCAAATTTGCCTGGGATTTCTTAACTGGCGATAAATGGTTAGCGCTGCCTAAAGATAAACTCTATGCCACTGTTTACCACACAGATGATGAAGCATTTGACATCTGGAATAAAGAAATTGGTCTAGATGCTAGCCGCATTATCCGCATTGGCGATAACAAAGGCGAAAAATACGCATCAGATAACTTCTGGGCTATGGGTGACACTGGTCCTTGTGGTCCATGTTCTGAAATTTTCTTTGACCATGGCGAGCACATCTGGGGTGGCTTACCGGGTACTCCTGAAGAAGATGGCGACCGTTTCATTGAAATTTGGAACAACGTATTTATGCAGTTCAACCGTACTGCTGATGGCGTGCTTCACCCTCTTCCAGCGCCTTCTGTAGATACAGGTATGGGCTTAGAACGTATTTCTGCAGTTCTACAACATGTGAACTCAAACTACGAAATCGATCTATTCCAGCATGTATTAAAAGGTGCTGCTGAAATCATTGGTCTAGATACCACTGAAATTGAAGCTGCTGCAAAAGCTGCAAACAAACCAGTGGAATACCCTGCTTCTCTTAAAGTAGTTGCCGATCATGCACGCTCATGCTGCTTCCTGATTGCAGATGGCGTGAACCCTTCTAACGAAGGACGTGGTTATGTGCTACGTCGTATCATCCGCCGCGCAGTTCGTCACGGTAACAAATTGGGTGCGACTGGTTCATTCTTCTACAAAATGTTGCAACCTTTGATTGATGTGATGGGTGCTGCATATCCTGAACTTGCGGCTAACCAGGCACGTATCGAAGCACAGCTTCTGAAAGAAGAAGAACAATTTGCTAAAACACTTGAGCAAGGTTTGAAATTGCTTGAAGGCGAATTGGCGCAATTGAAAGGTTCAATGATTCCGGGCGCAACAGTATTCAAACTGTACGATACTTACGGCTTCCCGACTGACTTGACTGCTGACATCGCACGCGAACGTGACCTCACTATTGATGAAGCTGGTTTTGAAGTTGAAATGGCTGCACAACGTCAACGTGCACGTGATGCAGGTAAATTTACCATCGACTACAACAGCATTGTAAAAGTTGAAGATGAAACCCAGTTTGAAGGTTATGAAGCCACTCAAGCCCAAGGTCAAATTGTTGCAATCTACAAAGATGGCAAACAGGTTGAAGAAGTTCATGAAGGCGACGAAGCGCTGATTGTATTGAACCAAACGCCTTTCTATGCAGAAAGCGGTGGTCAGATCGGTGATACAGGGATCTTCAAAAATGATACCGGTATCTTCGAAGTTCAGGATACCAAGAAATCTGGTGGCGCTTTTGTTCACCAAGGTATCGTGACCATGGGTAGCTTAAAAGCCACTCAATCTGTTGAAGCTATTGTAAAAGCAGACATTCGTGAAGCAACTGCACGCAACCACTCTGCAACTCACTTGTTGCATGCTGCCCTTCGCCAAGTGCTCGGCGCACATGTACAACAAAAAGGCTCATTGGTTGCTTCTGACATCTTACGCTTTGACTTTGCCAATGATCAGCCGGTAACTTTCGAACAGCTACAACAAGTTGAACGTATTGTAAACCGTGAAGTGATTGCCAACACTGCTGTTTCTACTGAACTTTTAGACATCGAAGCTGCCAAAGAAAAAGGCGCGATGATGTTGTTCGGTGAAAAATATGGTGACGAAGTTCGTGTACTTTCTATGGGTTCAATCAAGGAGGAGAAAAACTTCTCGATTGAACTGTGTGGTGGTATTCACGTTAAACGCACCGGTGATATCGGTCTGTTTAAAATCACTTCTGAAGGTGGTGTTGCCGCAGGTGTACGTCGTATTGAAGCGGTAACCGGTACTAAAGCGGTTGAAGTCGTACAAAAAGCGGATAGCGATATTCAGCACATCAACAGCGTGTTAAAAGCACAAAAAGATCAAACGATTGAAAAAGTTGAAGCAATTGTTGAAACTGCACATCAATTGCAAAAACAGATTGAGCAGTTGAACCAAAAATTGGCGAACTTCCAGGCAGCTGAACTTTTAAGCCAAGTTCAAACTATTGCTGGTCGTTCAACACTTATTACCACTGTTCAAGGTATGGATGCAAAATCGCTTCGTAACCTGCATGACGGTGTGAAGTCTAAATTAGACAACGCAGTGATTGTTCTTGCAGCTGTAGAGGGCGACAAAGTTAGCCTTCTTGCTTCTGTAGCAAAAGACTTTACTGCAAATATTAAAGCAGGTGACATCATCAAACACTTGGCTACCGAGCTGGGTGGTAAAGGTGGTGGTAAACCTGATTTGGCACAAGGTGGCGCGCCACTTAACGAGAAGTTTGCAACAGTGATGGCAGATTTAACTGCTTGGCTTGAAGCAAAATAAAACTTCACTTTTTGTGTAACTGATCCTGAAAAGGTAATTCAGGATCATGGCTTTTATGGAACAACTATGGCATTAATCGTTCAAAAATATGGCGGTACCTCAATGGGTACTCCCGAGCGCATTTTAAATGTTGCTCGTCGTGTAAAGCGCTGGCATGACCACGGCCACAAGGTAGTGGTTGTTGTATCAGCAATGAGTGGCGAAACCAATCGTCTGCTTGCTTTAGCGAAGGCCATTACCGAAACCCCTGATCCACGTGAATTAGACCAGATGGTGTCTACAGGTGAACAGGTTACGATTTCTATGTTAGCGATGGCGCTTAACTCCATTGGAGTAGAAGCAAAATCACTCACTGGTCGCCAGGTTGGCATTAAAACCGACAGCGCATTTAATAAAGCCCGCATTGAATCGATTGATACTGACGTATTAACTGAAAACCTCGATGCAGGCCGTGTACTTGTGGTTGCCGGTTTCCAAGGTTTTGACGAATTTGGCAACACAACCACTTTAGGTCGTGGCGGTTCAGATACTTCTGGTGTAGCACTTGCAGCTGCGCTCAAAGCGGATGAATGCCAAATTTATACAGACGTGGATGGTGTTTATACCACCGACCCACGCGTTGCACCAAAAGCGAAAAAAGTTGATCGTATTTCTTTTGAAGAAATGCTGGAAATGGCATCACTTGGTTCTAAAGTCCTGCAAATCCGTTCAGTTGAATTTGCCGGTAAATATCAGGTACCTTTACGCGTACTATCAAGCTTCGATAACGACGATGATGGCGCATTTGACGAAGACTTCAAAAACAACGTCGGAACTCTTATTACTACTGAATTGGAAGACAACATGGAACAGCCAATTATCTCTGGTATCGCGTTTAACCGTGACGAAGCAAAATTGACTATTTTGGGCGTGCCTGACCTGCCTGGCATTGCATCCAAAATCCTGGCGCCAATCGGTGCAGCGAATATCGAAGTCGACATGATCATCCAGAATGTGGAAGAAGATGGTACCACTGACTTCACTTTCACGGTCAACCGTGGTGAGTTCACTAAAGCAAAAACAATTCTGGAGCAAACTGCGAAAGAAATTGGTGCACGTGAAGTTGCGACTCGTTCAGACATCGTTAAAGTATCGATCGTAGGTGTAGGTATGCGCTCGCATGCTGGCGTGGCCAGCAAAATGTTTACTGCTCTAGCTGAAGAAGGCATTAACATCTTGATGATTTCAACTTCAGAAATCAAAATTTCTGTGATCATTGAAGAAAATTATTTAGAACTTGCTGTACGCACTCTTCACACGGCTTTCGGTTTAGACCGTGAATCTGGCGAATCAAGCGCGCGTGCTTAATTTGTAGTAGCAAATTTCTGATCATTGTTGAACAAAATTTGCGAAATACGACAAAAAGAACAGAGCCACTATAGTTTTTTTTATAGTGGCTCTGTTATATTTGAAACCGAGGATTTTAAAATATTAATGAAATGTATCCTGTTAAGCTTTTGAGGGATTCATTCTGTTAATATTTTATTAGTATAAGGTTGTGTTTTTTAAAATTTAAAATCAATTGCACGTTTAGCGTTTTGCAAGGAGATAAACATGCTGATTCTAACCCGACGTGTCGGTGAAACATTAATGATTGGGGATCAAGTCAGTGTAACTGTGCTTGGCGTAAAAGGTAATCAGGTTCGTATTGGCGTAAATGCTCCAAAAGAAGTATCTGTTCATCGTGAAGAAATTTATCAACGAATTCAACATGAGCGCGCTATGCACGAACACCTGCAACACCTTGATCAGGATTATCAGCCTTCTTTTGAAGAAGATAATTTCCCACAGAATACCCAGAATGACTTTAATCGTTAAACATTTTTAAAGATTGTTCTAATAAAGCGGCTATATAGCCGCTTTAAATTTATCTACTCTACGGGTTATTTCTATTCCAGCAAGGCCAAAGCCTTTTTAACCGGTGCATAACTACGGCGATGCTGATCAATCACACCATGTTCAGCAATGGCTTCAAAATGGGCTTTGGTTGGATAACCCTTGTGTTTGGCAAAACCAAAGTGCGGATATTGCTGATCCAGCACCACCATTTCACGGTCACGGGTTACTTTTGCCAGAATACTGGCTGCAGAAATTTCTGCATGCAGCGCATCCCCTCCCACCACCGCATCACAGCTCATCGCTAAGCCTTGTGGGACTTTATTACCATCAACCAGTACATGCTCTGGCTGAAGCTGCAAAGCTTCTACAGCACGGCGCATAGCCAACAAAGATGCCTGGAGAATATTGATCTCATCTATTTCTTCATGACTGGCTTCAGCAATGGCCCAGGCCAAGGCTTTCTCTTGTATTTCTATAAATAATTTTTCACGCTTTTTTTCGCTGAGTTTTTTAGAGTCATTCAAACCTTCAATCGGATTATTGGGATCTAAAATTACCGCAGCCGCAACCACAGAACCAACCAAGGGACCACGCCCCGCTTCATCTACACCCGCAATTTTCATCAACGCTTTACCTACAAAAAAAAGAGGCTGAATAACATCAGCCTCTTTTAATTTTAACACGAATTTAATCTGTATTATTTCACAGCTTCAGCAACACAAGCATTAATGGTTTTAGTCACTGCATTTGAAACAATGGTATTGCGCGCTGCCGGATCAATTGCAGCTGTAGCCAAATCGACTGCTGTTACACTTTGTGGTGCCTTGTCACTGACACAGCCACAAATTTCAGTCTGAATATTTTGTTTTTGAGTAGCAGTCATTAATTTCGTTGCATTCTGCCAAGCAGGAATAGTATTCAACTCAGTCGTACATTTCGCATTAATGGCAATTTTAATTGCAGCAGTGCCGAGCTGCTGAGTTGCTGATTGCGTAGTAGATGTTGTACCTGTAGTTGTATCCGTTGCTACACAAGCAGTTAAAGCCAAAGCGAGAGGTGCAAGTACTGCAATTAATTTTTTCACAGCTTAATCCCTGGGTATAAAATTTGTTGCACATATTTTGCCGAAACTTAGCCAAGGAAGAAATGTATATTTCAACTGAATTTTCCCCACTCATCTTGCTTGATTGAAAAACACGCAATTCTCCAGTGTTGCAAGAAATATACGCTTCGTTCTATATTCATCATTTTTAAGAATGTGTTATTTGATTAGCATACGAAGACTTTTAAAATGACATGTGGGTATATTGGTATAAATAACATGAACAACACATCACAATACTATACGCGTACAGCGCAAATGCTGCATTGGCTCATGGCTGCTATTTTTATTGCCGCATGGGGCATTGGTTTTTATAGCGGAAATTTTTTAAGTTATGAGGTCGATGGCAGCTTTAAAGGTCAGGTCATTAGCTTACATAAGAACATCGCCACCACCATTATCTTTCTGGTCCTGATTCGTATTTTTTGGCGTTATACCCACCCTGTTCCGGCACTGCCCGACAGCATGTCACCTTTTATGAAAGTCTTGGCACATCTGGGACATTTAGCCCTATACATAATGCTACTGGCACTACCGATTACCGGCTGTTTGTTTAGCTGGAGTGCGGGACATCCGGCACCAGTTTTATATTTATTTGAAATTCCACGCTTGGTACAAGAAGACCCTGACCTGTTAGCCATTGTTAAACCTGTACACATTTATTTGTCCTGGTTCGCAGGTTTACTTATCATCGGTCATATTGCAGCAGCATTAAAGCATCATTTTATTGATAAAGATAATATTTTGCGCAGCATGACCCGCCAAGCAAAATAATCTGCTCATGCCCAATAAAAAAAACCGCATTCGTGACACACCAATGCGGTTTTTTTATAGTTAAATTGAGAGCGATCCATTATTTCAAAGCGTCTTGAGCACAGCCTTTCACACTATTTATCACCGCCTGTTTAATCAGGCTATTTTTTGCCGACTCACTCATGGATGCCATAGCCAATTCTTTGGCTGAAATATCCTGCAAGGCATGTTCGCTCACGCAACCACAGATTTGTTTTTGTGCCGAATTTTGCCGTTCTGTACTCATAAAAAAAGCTGCTGATTGCCAGATTTTTGAATCATTTAATTCACTTTTGCAGCCTTGCTCAATCACAGGTTTCAGCATTTTTTGGGTTAATGACTGATTTTTATTCGTTGCAAAAACTGATACCGAACCAATCAATAAACAGATAGCAAATATCCAGCAAAAACTCTTTTTCACATTAGAACCTAATTTTTAACACCTAAGCATTCAACCGCCCCATAAATGAACCGGTTGAATCAAAATCATATTTGAGAAGACTCAATTACACCAAAGCATCAATCTCTTGAGCCCATTTTTGTTTTTCTACATCAGAAATAAAAGATGCTTCAAACGAGTTTTTAGCCAACTGCTTAAGCTCCGCATTGGTTAAATCCAGCGCTTGGGTAATGGCAATGAAATTATCATTCATGTATCCACCAAAATATGAAGGATCATCTGAATTGACTGTCACATGCACGCCTTGTTGCAATAGACGACGGATATTGTGCTGTGCCATATCCTCCACCACACAAAGCTTTAAATTACTTAAAGGACAAACGGTTAACGGCATTTTTTCGGCAATTAAACGTTGCATCAGTTTTGGATCTTCTTCAGAGCGTACCCCATGGTCCACGCGGTTCACATGCAGCAGATCCAGAGCTTGCCATACATATTCAGCAGGTCCTTCTTCACCGGCATGTGCAACCACCAAGAAACCTGCTTCACGCGCTTTGGCAAACACGCGTTCAAATTTAGCCGGTGGATGGCCGACTTCACTTGAATCCAACCCGACAGCGATAATTCGATCTTTAAATGGCAAAGCTTGCGCTAAAGTTTCAAATGCAGCTTCTTCGCTTAAATGACGCAGGAAGCACATAATCAAATGCGAGCTAATACCCAATTTGCTTTGTGCATCATCACAGGCACGTTTTAAACCCTTAATTACAGTTTCAAAAGCAATGCCACGATCGGTATGGGTTTGTGGGTCAAAGAACATTTCGCTATGCACCACTTTATCGGCAGCACATTTTTCAAAATAGGCCCAGGCCAGATCATAAAAATCCTGTTCATGAATCAGTACATTGGCACCGGCATAATAGATGTCGAGGAAAGACTGTAAATTGTGGAAGTTATACGCCTGTTTGACTTCCTCAACAGATTTATACGGAATATTAATATGATTGCGTTGAGCAATCTCGAACATAAGCTCAGGCTCAAAAGTACCTTCAATATGTACGTGTAACTCTGCTTTTGGCATCGCTTGAATCAGCTCGATTTGATTCATATCTTATCCTTATAAAACCTTTCTCTAAAAATAAAAAAGGGTGCAAACCGAGTTTACACCCTATTCTGGATGGGGGTGAATTAGCCGCCAAATACAGCAAATTTCAAGGCCCAAAGTGCAGCAACAATCCAAACCATGTAAGGTACAGTTTTCGCTTTACCTGTTAAAAGCTTGATTAATGCGTAGCTGATAAAGCCCATCGCAATACCATCGGCAATTGAATAGGTAAATGGCATGCAGACGATGGTTAAAAAAGCAGGAACGGCTTCAGTAATATCATCCCATTCAATGTTGACGATACCTTGAATCATTAACACACCCACGAACAACAATGCTGGCGCTGTAGCAAAACCTGGAACCGATTGCGCTAAAGGTGCCAGAAATAAACACAGTACAAATAACACAGCAACGACTACAGCGGTCAAACCGGTACGGCCACCTGCAGCAACACCTGCAGACGATTCAATATAAGGTGTGGTTGAAGATGTACCCAATGCCGCACCCGCCACAATTGCAGTTGAATCCGCAAAAAGTGCTTTTTTCAAGCGCGGTAATTTTCCATCTTTTAACAGGCCGGCACGATGTGAAACACCAACCAAAGTACCAGTCGAATCAAATAGGTCAACCAGGAAGAATACAAAGATGACACCCACCAAGCTCGCAGTGAATAAGCCCTGGAAGTCCATTTGCAAGAAGGTTGGAGCAATCGATGGAATGGCACCCACCACGCCCTTAAACTCGTTCAAGCCCATTGCTGTAGCAATAGCGGTAACGACCAGAATACTAATAATAATGGCACCACGGACTTTAAAATGATGCATCACCACAATCATCAGGAAGCCAAGCAAGGTCAGCAATACTGTCGGCTGTTTCAAGTCACCCAAGCCTACAAGCGTTGCCGGATTATCGACAATAATGCCTGAATTCTTTAATGCAATCAGAGCCAGGAATAAGCCAATACCCCCGCCAATCGCGAATTTCAGCGACATGGGAATGGCATTAACAATCGCTTCACGGATTTTGAACATGCTGATGGCAATAAACACCAGCCCCGAGACAAACACGGCAGCCAGTGCCGTTTGCCAAGGTATCCCCATGCCCATACATACTGAATAGGTAAAGTAAGCATTCAGCCCCATACCCGGTGCGAGCGCAATCGGATAATTTGCAACAAGTCCCATCACCAAACAGCCAATTGCGGCTGCAAGACAGGTTGCAACAAAGACAGCCCCATGATCCATACCGGTTTCGGATAAAATCATTGGATTGACAATAATGATGTAACACATGGTTAAAAAAGTGGTTACACCTGCAAGAACCTCTGTGCGAAAACTGGTTTTGTTTTCGCTAAGCTTAAATAAGCGTTCCAGCATATTCTCTGAAGATGGATTAGGAGTCGTCATGACTTTACCCCTGTAAGTAAACTTTATGCCGTGAGCACGCTATAAAATTAATGATCCGTTTCTCAAATCACCATTAAGTTTATAGATGTCCAAGCAATGGATATGCCAATATTTCCATTCAAAAACAAGTATTTTGCACAAGTTTTCACTGGCGATTAAATAGCCAAATGACAGAAACTGTAAACAAAAAAGCCGCATAACTTTTATGCAGCCTAGTTAGATAAAAAGAATCAGACACTTACAATATAAATATAATGATTCTATTAAAATCTTGGCAAATTATAACACAATGCTTTTTTATTATTTCTAAAATTTATTTTTAATTAAATTTCAATTATTTGTTAATATTTATCAAACATACAGTAAAAACTCAATCGCTAGAACTGCTTGTATTTTACCTGCGAAAGCTCTGAAGAATCTATATCTACAATTTCAACCGAGCCTAAAGCAGCATTATTCGGATTGCTATTCACTATCTTCAATGACTGATGAGCATCCTGAATCAATTGATCTACTTCCTGTCTTTTTTTCATTTGATTGTCGTGATAAACCACACACCCCAGCATAAATACTGCAAAAATAAAGATAGGAATCAATAATTTTTTCATAACAAAATTTTATTATTCAAAAAACTTTGTCTAATACTAAACAAAAGAATACACAAAACATATTGCAAAAAATATCCAAAATTACATTTATTTTTTATAAAAAATCCCGAAAATTCATCGGGATTTTTTTTACTTACTGACTCATTTAGGCGGCTTGCTGTTCATCACGCTTAAAGACCAGCTCCCCCTTCAGTGAACTTTCAGCATCATAATAATAACCATCCAGATTAAACGATTTTAAATCTTCAGCATGGTTCAACCGATTCTCAACAATATAGCGTGCCATCAAGCCACGTGCTTTTTTGGCATAAAAGCTGATCACTTTATATTTGCCATTTTTCTGGTCCAGAAACACTGGCTTAATAATTTGCGCCTTAATTTTGCCTGGTTTTACCGACTTGTAATATTCATCCGAAGCAAGATTCACCAATAGATCTGAGTGCACCTCGGCTAAATCCTGGTTAATCAAATCGGTAATGATATTGTCCCAAAAATCATAAAGATGATGACCACGTGGATTTTTAAGTTTGGTGCCCATTTCCAGACGATACGGCATCATCAAGTCCAAAGGACGTAGCAAACCATAAAGTCCAGACAACATACGCAAATGCTGCTGTGCATATGCAATATCTTGCTCACCAAGCGCATAGGCATCTAAACCTGTATATACATCGCCCTTAAAGGCAAATAAAGCCTGACGTGCATTAGAAAAGTTCAGCTCAGGCTGCCAATCATTAAAACGCTCGACATTCAACTTGGCAATTTTTTCACTCACGCTCATTAAATTGGCGATATCTGCAGCAGAAAGCTTACGACTCACATTTACAAGTTCTTGTGAATGTTCCAGCAATCTTGGCAGTGTATGTGCATCGGTTGGAAGTGCAGATTCGTAATCTAAAGTCTTGGCTGGAGAAATTAAGGCAAGCATGAATAACCTGGTCAAAAAACAATTAAACAGACTATAACAGCAGCGTTGTCTTATTTCCAATTCGTGTTTTAAATGAACATTATCGCTAAAATATCCTATTCTCCCTGTTATTTATCGGTAGTTACATGTCCGAGCAAATTTTCATACAAGGCCCTGCAGGTCAACTGGAAATTTTTGTTGATTATCCTCAAGGGAAAGTGAAAGGATTCGCGGTTGTATGTCACCCTCACCCCTTACAAGGCGGTACTCCACAGCATAAAGTGCCAGCGCTGCTTGCTCAGATGTTTCTTGAGCGCGGTTATGTCGTCTATCGTCCAAGTTTTCGCGGTTCTGGTCAAAGTGCTGGAGTACATGACGAAGGCAATGGTGAAACCAAAGATACTTTGATCGTGATTCAATACGCACGTAACCAACACTCAAACCTGCCATTTTATGCAGCTGGCTTTAGTTTTGGCGCGAATGTAATGACCAAATGCTATGCTTTGCTTCCTGTTGAACAACAACCTGTACAGACCATTTTATGTGGTTTACCGACCACAACAGTTGCAGGTGTTCGCCACTATGTAACCCCACATATTAAGGGTGATATTTTATTTATTCATGGTGAAGCAGATAATGTAACCCTGTTATCTGATCTCATTCAATGGGCTAAACCACAACGCCATTTAATTACTGTTTTACCAGGTGCAAATCATTTCTTTACCGGATATTTAAAGCAATTACGCATTGCTATCTCCCGCTTTCTTGTAGATAAATAAGCTGACAATAGCAGCATAGAGCATCCATTTATATGTGGTTTATGCATGGCTCCAAATAAAAGAGGAGGCTAAGCCCTCCTCTTGGTTTACTCATCGGGTCAAAATAAATATTTAACCTTTCCATGTAAAGCCACTAAAAGATTCATCTTCTTTTAAAGTATTTTCTACTGCTTGGGCCAATTGATTCAATAAACTTTGTTCCGTAATACGATCTAGCCAATCCTGATCTTCAGCTGGGTAAGAAGTAATCTCACAGACCAGATGCCCTTCTGCATCACGACTCTGGCAGGTGACAGATAATGGCAGGGATTGATTGTCTACACTTACCGCAACCTGATCACCACTTTGCGACAAGGTCTGGAAACCGTATTGACCCAGTTCTTTAGACAATAAATCCGCAACATATTCCTGAGTCACATGACAGTCATTCGCTTGCTGTGACACATGATTATGCTTTTCACAGTTTGCAGTAAATTGTAATTTTCTCATCTGTGTATCCAAAGACATTATTGTTGTATGGTTTTAGCATAAGCAATAAAAACAAAACAGCCAAGCAAAAGCTTGGCTGTTGTTTAACAAATACACAAAATTAGACTAATTATTCACTGACCTGAATCGCTAAACCTGCCTGATTGGCTAATTCGGTAAATGTAGGGAAACTAGTTGCTACCGTTTCTGTACCGACAATGTTGATTGCACCTGAAGTCCGTAAGCCAGCCATAGAGAAACTCATGGCAATACGGTGGTCATGATGCGATTCAATTTCACCGCCTGTGAAAATTGCAGACCAGTCACCAGCCTTACCCTTACCCTCAATAATGATGCCATCATCAGTTGGCGTACAGTCAATGCCCATAGTCTGCAAGCCATCTGCCATCACCTGAATGCGGTCAGATTCTTTTACGCGAAGCTCTGCAGCTCCAGTCAAAATGGTTTGACCTTCAGCACAAGCTGCAGCAATAAATAAAGCCGGGAATTCATCAATCGCCAATGGGACCTGATCTTCCGGCATATGAATACCTTTTAGGGTACGAGTTCCGCGAATACGAATGTCTGCAATTGGTTCGCCACCGGCAATACGCTCGTTTTCAACCGTTAAATCAGCACCCATCTGTTTTAGGATTTCAATCACGCCAGTACGCGTCGGGTTAATCCCCACCGCTTCCAGAGTTACATCTGAACCTTCGGTAATGGCAGCACCCACCATAAAGAACGCAGCAGATGAAATATCAGATGGTACCTGAATGTCAGTACCCACCAACTTCCCGCCACCTTGCAGGGAAATACGGTTACCCTCGGTTTTCACTTCATAACCAAAAGCACGTAGCATACGTTCGGAGTGGTCACGGGTCGGTTCAGGTTCAGTGACCGATGTTTCCCCTTCTGCCCAAAGACCAGCCAATAAAATACCTGATTTCACCTGAGCAGAAGCCATAGGCAGGTCGTAATGAATGCCTTTAAGCGCCTGATTGCCGCTAATGGATACTGGCGGTGTACCACGTTCACCTGTAGTCTGAATCTGCGCACCCATTTCACGTAAAGGTTTGGCAATACGTTCCATTGGACGTTTAGACAATGAGGCATCACCGGTCATGACAGAATCAAACTTCTGAGCACACAACATACCCGAAAGCAGACGCATGGAGGTTCCCGAGTTACCCATGTACAGGGCACTTGCAGGAGCTTTTAAGCCATTCATGCCGACGCCATGAATAGTTACCTCACCATTTTTAGGCCCTTCAATACTTACGCCCATATCACGGAAAGCTTGCAAAGTCGCCAAAGCATCTTCACCTTCCAGAAAACCGGTAACATGGGTAGTACCTTCAGCAATCGCACCAAACATAATGGAGCGGTGTGACACAGATTTGTCACCTGGCACGGTAAATTTACCTTTAAATGTCTTATCACCCGGCAAAATGGTAAATTGTTGTGTCACTTTATCGTTCTCCATCAAAGGTTTTTTAGCGAGCATATGATTGAAGTGTTGTCGTGCCGCTTGAGCATGTTCAAGCAATCCGATCAATGCGTTGGAATCTTCATTTTCAATGAGTTTGCGGATTTGAGTTAGTTGCTGCTCAAAGCCATCCACTGCATTTAAAATTGCTTTTTTATTGGCAAAAAAGATGTCATGCCACATTTGCGGGTCACTCGCAGCGATTCGGGAAAAATCACGAAAGCCACCAGCGGCATAACGGAAAATATCCAGATTATCTTCCCGATTCGCCAGCTGCTCAACCAGGTTAAAGGCCATCAAATGCGGAAGATGGCTGGTATGGGCCAGCACTTCATCATGCTTGTCCACATCCATACAAATCACTTCTGCTTTGGCAGCTTGCCACAGTTGAACCAGTTTATCCACGGCCCAGTCAGCACTGCTTGGAAGCGGTGTTAAAATCACTTTATGGTTGGCAAACAAATCGACTTTACCTGCATGCACGCCAGTATGTTCCGCACCCGCAATCGGATGACCCGGAACAAAACCTGCCGGCAGGTTTTCACCATATACGGCTTTGGCTGCATTCACCACATTACCTTTGGTACTGCCCACATCGGTAATGATGGTATTCTCTGACAAATAAGGCTTAATGGTTTCCAGCACTTTTTGCGTTGCACGAACAGGCAAAGCCAACACCACCAAATCCGCACCTTGTACTGCATCGACAGGATTGCTATAGCCTTCCTGAATCAATCCAAGCGCTTTTGCATCTTCCAGCGTTTTTTGCGAACGTGTGGATGCAACAATCTGCTTTGCCAGTTTTTCAGCAATGATGACACGAGCCAGACTTGAGCCAATCAGCCCAAGTCCAATAAAGGCAACTTTTTCAAACAGTGGCTGAGACATGGCTTAAGCTTTTTCCTCTACCACACTGCTGGTCAAATCTAGGACTTTGGCAAGTGCTGTCAGGAACTTCGCATTTTCAGCTTCAGTACCAATCGATACACGCAGATGATTTGCAATACCGACAGGACGCACAATCACGCCTTCTTTCAACAATGCATTGAAGGTCTGTGCAGGATCAGCCTGTACATCCACCAAAATAAAATTAGCACGTGAAGGTACATAATCTAGACCTAATGCTTTAAAGCCAGCTTCCAGCTGAGCCATACCCGCCTTGTTCACTTCACGCGATTGCTCAATAAAGTCTTCATCTTTCAGTGCCGCAACCGCAGCCACCATAGCAAGATGGTTCACGTTAAACGGCTGACGAATACGGTTCAGGTAATCTGTCACTTCTGCCGATGCCAAGGCAAAACCAACACGCAGTGCAGCCAAACCATAACATTTAGACAAGGTACGACTGACAATAATGTTTGGATATTGTTCTAAGAATTTCAGGCTGTTGAAGTTTTCCGGGAAATATTCCACATAAGCTTCATCCAGAACCACAATCACATTGGCCGGTACTTTTTGCATGAAGGCTTCAAATTCAGCTTCTTCAAACCAGGTTCCGGTCGGGTTATTTGGATTGGCAATAAAAACCAGTTTGGTATTGTCTTTAATTGCTGCTGCCATGGCATCCAAGTCGTGAGCAAAACCTTTGGCAGGAACTTCAATGGCTTCTGCATTAATCGCTTGAGTCACCAAAGCATATACGGCAAAAGCATGCTGGCTATATATCACAGAATCTTTTTCTGAAACGAATGCGCGGGCAAACATTTCCAGCAAGTCGTTTGAACCATTACCCAAAGTAATACGGTCAGCAGTTACACCAAATTGTGCCTGAATCTGGTCTTTTAAAATAAAACCGCCACCATCAGGATAACGTCCGATTTCTGCCAGTTCAGCAGCCACGGCTTGTTTTACCTTATCAGAACAACCCAACGGGTTTTCATTCGATGCCAATTTGACAATATCAGTAATCCCTAATTCACGCTCAAGTTCACTAATAGGTTTACCTGGTTGATAAGGCTTTAACTTTGAGATGCCTTCATTGGCAGGGACAAATGACATGTTACTCTTCCGCTATTTCAAGTGATAAAAGGGATCAGCCTAAAATTAAAAAATCAAGCCGATCACCAGAGTGATTTATAAAACTGCAATCGGATAAGAACCCAATACACGAACTTCTTTCACCAAAGGACGAATTTCTTCAATTGCCGCTTTCACGTTTTCCTGATCAACATGACCTTCCAAGTCAATGAAGAAAACATAGGCCCATTTTTCAGGCAATGCAGGACGGGTTTCAATACTGGTTAGACTAATATTGTGTTTTGCAAATGGCGCCAGAATTTCCAGCAAGGCACCGGCACGGTCATGTGCAGAAATCAGCAATGAAGTTTTGTCATTACCACTTGGTGGTACTTTTTCACGGCCAATCACCAAGAAACGTGTGGTGTTTTCCGGATTATCTTCAATATTGCTGTGCAAGATTTCCAGATCATAAATATTGGCAGCCACTTCTGAAGCAATCGCTGCGGAATGCCATTCATTGCGAATACGGCGTGCAGCTTCGGCATTTGAACTGAGGGCAACGCGTTCAACACCCGGATAATGAGCATCTAACCATTTTCGGCATTGTGCCAAGGTCTGCTGATGAGCATAAATCTGTTTAATACTGTCTTTACGGGTATTGGATGACACCAGGAACTGATGATGAATGCGCAGCTCCACTTCACCGATCACGTTTAAATGGGACGATTTGAAACAGTCTAAAGTATGGTTCACCACACCTTCAGATGAGTTTTCTACAGGCACCAGACCATAATGTGCACTACCCGCTTCGACTTCACGGAATACTTCATCGATGGTTGGCAATGGACGGACAATCGCATCCTGACCAAAATGTTTCAGTACTGCTGAATGGGTATAAGTACCGACTGGACCTAAGAAAGCAATACTTTGTGGCGCTTCCAATGCCAGACAGGCAGACATGATTTCACGGAATAAACGCGCCATGGTCACATCAGATAACGGCCCTTCATTACGCTGCATAACATTGCGTAAAACTTGTGCTTCACGTTCAGGACGGTAAAACAAAGGATTCTCTTCAGCAGCAAATTTTGCCTTTGCGACAGCTTCAGCCAATTTTGCTCGTCGATTAATAAGCTGTTGAATCTGTTGATCTACAGAGTCAATATCCTCACGGATTTGAGCAAGGTCAAGAGAAGTCGTTGTGTTTTGATCGTCGTTGATCATTGTTATGTTGCCCTTCAAAAACGTTATGCAAACAGTATAACAATAGTTAGCTTTCAAATGTTACGCAATAAGACTTTGATTGATTCAGTCTTAAAAACATACAGTTGATTTAATCAGCAATTTATTACTCATGTTTTGCCCTGAGTATTTTAAATTGCTGAGCTTTTGCCAATTCGCTAAAAAAAACACCAGGGCTATACATATTCAATTCAGCAACCTGGCTCGCAATTTTATGTCATTTCATTAAATAAATTTATCGGTATTTGCAAATAAGCTCATCGTTAAAAACGCTTAATACTGAGTTATTTTTAGCCGTTTTTCTTGTTTTAAAAGATTCGATTAAGCGATTCTGGTCGAGTATCTTCAAGTTCTGCCAGCAACAATGATCGGGATTATAGATAAACAGATTCAGGAGTCGCTTCAAACATGGATAGCCACGATAGCTTTTCATCTCGCAATGAATAACATCACAAAACGCGGTCAAGTCCATCTGACCGCATACAAAGTTGAAAAATCCACAGCCATTTTGAAATAATTGACAAAACCCATCATCGGAAAATTCTGCATGCTGACCATTTGACACATGTAGAAACAAAAGTTTTTAGTTTAATTTTTTAATATTTACAAATACTTGAAAACACTCATCTAGCTAAATTTACAGATATTTTACAGATGCAAGAGTCCTTTACCAAACTCCATCACAAAAGTTTAATGTTTAATTTATAGTCTGTGAACAAAGCAATTCGGAGAACAATAATGTCCAAAAGAATCGCCGTTCTAGTGACCCATGATTTTGAAGATATCGAATATTCAGAACCCGTGCAAGCCTTTCGTGCAGCACGCCATAGTATTTTAAATATTGAAAACAAAGCAGGCAATATTGTCTATGGTCATAAGCGAAAATCGGCCGTCACTATTGACCAAAGTATAGATGATGTGTCGGTGCAGGATTTTGATGCCTTGCTCATTCCGGGTGGCTATTCTCCAGACCGGCTCCGTGGCGATGACCGCTTCGTGGATTTTGTACGTAAATTTGCCCATGCAGAAAAACCCATTTTAAGCATTTGTTATGGTCCGCAGTTACTGATTACAGCCAAAGTGGTCAAAGGCCGCTTAATGACCACCATTAAAACACTCGCCAAGGATCTGGTGAATGCCGGTGCGGTATATTACGATGTCGGTGTGGTGAATGATAATAATCTGTATATCTCATCACGCTCTCCTGATGATTTACCCGCGTTTATAGAAGAAAGCTTAATGGTGCTCAGTCAATAAAAAACACCCTTTAAAGTCAGACCTGGTGTCCAGCTTTCAGGGTGTTCTTTTTCGACTTCTTTTATTTCATGCTTTGCATTTCAATGCCATCATTAACGGCCCAATAAACTACGCGCCACAATCTCTTTCATAATTTCATTGGTCCCACCGTAAATTCGCTGAATACGCGCATCCACAAAGAAACGTGAAATTGGATATTCCGTCATATAGCCATAACCACCAAACAGCTGTAACAGGTTATCCGCTATTTTCATCTGCATGTCGGTTGCAAAACTTTTTAAGGCTGCAGCTGTTTCCACATCCAGTTTACCTTGCATATAAAGTTCAACATTTTGGTTATAAAATGCAGCAGTCGCCTGTTCATCTATTTTTGCCTGTGCCAAAACAAAACGGGTATTTTGGAACTGGCTAATCGGCTGACCAAAAGCCTGACGTTCTTTGACATAAGCAATAGTGACATCAATCGAACCACGAATGGCGCCAATCGCCGTTGCGGCAATGGCAGTACGCTCACGCGGCAATTCCTGCATTAAATAGGCAAAACCTTGTCCTGCCTGCCCTAGCAACTGATCTTTAGGCACCTTGATATTATCGAAGAACAGTTCTGAAGTATCTTGTGAATGCAAACCAATTTTGTTGAGGTTGGTGCCCTTTTTAAAACCGTCCAGATGCGTATCTAAAAGTAATAAAGACACGCCTTTTGCCCGTGCTTGCGGATCAGTTTTAGCCGCCAATACCACCAGGTCAGCATGTTGACCATTGGAAATAAAGGTTTTGGAACCATTCAGCAGATAGTGATCTCCCTGCAAAATGGCATTGGTACGCATGGCCTGCAAATCCGAACCTGCGCCTGGTTCAGTCATACCAATCGCCCCTACCACTTCACCTGTCACCATTTTTGGCAACCAGTACTGCTTTTGTTCTTCTGTCCCAATATGCAAAATATACGGTGCCGCAATTTCAGAGTGGCAGGAAATTCCGGTGGATAGCGCGCTAAATCCAGCACGGGCAGATTCTTCCACCAGCATCAGTGAATAATGGGTCGGCACCCCATAACCACCATATTCTTCAGGTACATCCACACACAGGAAACCGTTTTCACCCAGCAAATTCCAGACTGAACGCGGCATAATGCCTTCATGTTCCCATTGTTCATAATGTGGAGCAATATGCTCATTCATAAAGCGTTTGAAATTGTCGCGGAATAATTCTAAATCAGCATCATAAGCCAACATATAGCATCCTTATATTGAGTTGTTGTAGTTCTGTCCCTTGCTCATGCTATTCACTTTATAAGTATCTGTCATGTCGTATAAGCTTTATATTTTATGACTTTAGGGTCAATAAAAAAGGAAGCCTTAGCTTCCTTTTTTAAATCTGCATTGGTTAAATGTGTGTTTGAGCCGCTTCTTCCAGCATTTTTTGGTCAACCATTTCCGGATTGTTTAATGCTTCATTTAATTTAACTGTATCTAATTGACCCACCCATTTTGCAACGACAATGGTCGCCAATGAGTTACCGACCAGATTCGTCAAGGCACGTGCTTCAGACATAAAGCGATCAATACCCAGAATCAATGCCAGACCTGCTACAGGGATATTTCCTACAGCAGACAATGTTGCCGCCATGACAATAAAACCAGAACCTGTTACACCTGCCGCACCTTTAGAAGAGATCAACAACACCGCTAAAAGTGTAATTTCATGTGCTAAATCAAGCTGAGTATTTGTTGCCTGTGCAATAAAGATTGCAGCCATGGTTAAATAAATTGAAGTACCATCCAGGTTAAATGAATAACCGGTAGGAATCACCAGACCCACAACTGATTTTTCACACCCGACAATTTCCAGTTTTTTCAACATGCGTGGAAGTACGGATTCAGAAGATGATGTACCCAGTACAATCAGGAGTTCTTCACGAATCATACGAATCATTTTCAGGATACTAAAACCACTGAAACGTGCAATACTGCCCAATACAATGAAGATAAACAGTAAACAGGTAATATAGAAACAGATGATAAGTTGAGCTAACTGAGCCAGTGAACCAATACCATATTTACCAATCGTAAATGCCATCGCACCGAACGCACCAATAGGTGCAAGTTTCATGATCATATTTACGATGTTAAAGAATACATGCGAAATTTGATCGATGAATTTAAGGACCGGTTTACCTGCATCGCCCAATTTATGTAACGCGAAACCAAACAGTAATGCAAACAAAAGGACTTGAAGAATTTCACCTTCGGCAAAGGCACCCACCACCGTATTCGGGATGATGTTCATAAAGAAATCAACGGTCGATTGTGAAGCACCGGATTCCACATACTTAGCGATACCTGAAGTATCTAAAGATGCAGGATCAATGTTCATGCCCACACCCGGTTTTGCAATATTAATCACCAGCAAACCGATAATTAATGCCAGTGTTGAGACAATCTCAAAATAAAGCAGTGCGATACCACCTGTTTTACCCACAGATTTCATGCTTTCCATACCTGCGATACCGCTAACCACAGTACAGAAAATCACCGGTGCAATAATCATTTTGATGAGCTTAATGAAAGCATCACCTAATGGTTTTAATTGCTCGCCCAAGCCTGGAACACTTTGCTTAACGCCGTCAACGATTACAGATGAACTTGGGTAAAAATGCCCAACAATCACACCTAAAATGATGGCAACAATCACTTGAAAATAAAGTGACTTATAAATTGGTTTTTTAGCCATAACATTACTTCTTTAGATATTTCCAGCACTAGAAATATTCAGTTTTTGCCTATTCTTACGAATACACAGCCTTTAATCCTTTTGTATTCATCACAAAAGAACATACAAAAAGTATTGAGTAAGCTCAAATACTGGGATATAAAACAAAAAAATCATAAACTTATCATCACGAATGAATTGAATTTATAAAAAATCCACCTATTCGATTACACATACTGATAAGCAAATCTACATAATTTTACCTAATGTTAAATTTTACCTAATTTTTATTTGTTGATGCAGTCTATATTGTTAAGTTTGTTTAAAATAGCATCGCTACTTATTAGACATTAGTCGAAACGACTAAAGTTACTTTTATTTAAATTAGGCTGAAATATTTACCTTATCTTTATAAACTATTATCCATCCCATTTTCGATTGCCAAGAAATACTCCTTATGCAAACCAAAAGAAATATCTACAAAGATGCTGAACATCCTTTCGCACAATATGTCCGTATTATAGGCAAAGGAAAAAACGGTGCTCGTTCTCTGAGTTTTGACGAAGCCTATCAAGCATTCAACATGATCTTAAAGGATGAAGTGCTGGATGTTCAGCTAGGTGCTTTCTTAATGCTACTGCGTGTTAAAGAGGAATCTGTCGATGAACTGGCCGGTTTTGTACAGGCCACCCGTGATCAATTGAATTTCAAAGCTTTAGATGTGGATCTGGACTGGTCATCTTATGCCGGCAAGCGTAAGCATTACCCATGGTTTTTATTGGCAGCGCTGACCCTGGCACAACACGGCTATAAAGTCGTTATGCATGGTGCATCGGGACATACCATTAACCGCCTTTATACCGAACAGGTATTGGAATACTTCGGCTATCCGATCTGCCAAAATGACAGCGATGTGGAACAGCAGTTGCAACAACGCAATTTTGCCTATATTCCCCTAGAAGCGATCTCACCTATTTTGAGTGATTTGATCTCTCTACGGAATGTGATGGGTTTACGTTCCCCAATCCACACCCTTGCCCGTTTAATTAATCCATTTAATGCCAAAGCCACCATGCAGGCTATTTTCCATCCTGCCTATCGTGCTTCACACCAACAAGCTGCATTTAAGCTGGGCTATCAAAATAGTGCAGTGATTAAGGGTGAAGGTGGTGAATTTGAACGCAATCCGGATGCCAAAACATTAATCTGCGGAATTAAAAATGGCGAGCTGTACGAACATGAATTACCGAAATTGACAGATAACCGCAGTCCTGTTGAAGAAGAGCTGGACTTGGCGGTTTTTAAAGCGGTTTGGGAAGGCAAGCAACATCATGAATATGGTGAAGTTGCAGTAACGGAAACCATGGGAATTGCTTTATACACTATGGGAGCGTGTGCTTCTTATGATGAGGCCATGTTAAAAGCCAAAGCGCTTTGGCAAAATCGAAAAATTGTTTAATAGGTTAAAGGGTCAGGCTCTGCGGAGTCTTATCGCTCATAATCAAATATTGGGAGCTCGTTGTGTTACTTTTTAAAAATGAGTAACACTGTTGCGCAAGAAAACTTTTTCCATTCGCAAAACTCGGCAAATACCACCGAGTATCATCTCTCTCGCAAAAACAGGACTATATGAATATAGTCCTGCCTCGAACAGTTGCGAATGGCTTTTCCGTGTAGCCATAATCAACTTTAATTCAAGTCAGCCACCAATAAAAAAGACACCGCAGTGTCTTTTTTATAAAGAAATACTTAAACAAAACGAATCGGCTTGAATTCTTCGTCTTGCTTTGGATCATGCGAATCGCAGTGTTCATCTTCTTCTTTGGTGCCGCGGTCAATATAGCCACTACGTTCAGTTTCAGGCAAATTTTTTATTTCCCAGGCATAAACCGCTTGCATACAGATTTGACGTTGCTCTTGCGTAAGTGCTACGCCATTCGGCCATTTACCAATTTCCACTGCTGTCTTTAAACGCGCAACAATTTCAGGATCGAGTACGGCCAGCATTTGTTCAATATTCATCATTTAATCCTGCTGTTGAAAAGAGTCAAAATCTTGGTTCCAGCCCAGCTTGGTACGGCAAGCAATATAGAAATCATAGCCGGGTGGATGAAGGAGATTCAATTTAAATGGATGTTTGCGGATATGCAAACTATCCCCAACACTGAGTGAAACACTGTGCTGACCATCGGCACTGACCATCGGTAATACACGGTTTTCACGAATGATAATCTTAATTTCACTATGCCCACCGACCACAATCGGACGGGACGACAAGGTATGTGGATGCATGGGCACCAAAGAGATAGCATCCATACTCGGATGGACAATTGGCCCGCCACCAGAAAGCGCATAAGCGGTAGAACCGGTAGGTGTCGAAACAATCAAACCATCACTATGCTGACGATAGACATATTGACCATCAATATTCAGTTCAAAGTCAATCATATGTACCGACTTGCCTGAATGTAAAACCACATCATTTAAGGCAATCGCATCATAAATACTTTCACCTTTGGAGCGGATTTCCATTTCCAGCAAGAAACGGCGATCGAGCTGAAACTCGCCTTTGAGCACCTGATCCAGCTTAAAAATAACCTCGGTCGGCTTAATATCGGTTAAAAAGCCCAAACGACCACGGTTTACCCCAATCACAGGTGTATTGTGTCGCACCAGGGCACGTGCAGCATGCAGTAAAGAACCATCACCACCCACTACAATGACCAGATCAACCACTTCACCCAGTAAACTGCGGCTCACGGTTTGAGTATTATTATAAGGGACTAAGGCTGCTGTTTCTGAATCAAAAACAGGATGTAAACCTAAACTTAAAAGATGGTCATGAATAAGACTTAAAGTTTCCACGACGGAGGATTTATCTGGACGCCCTATTAATCCAATGTTCCGAAAAGTTTTATGTGAAATTTGCACCTGGATCATCGCTCCGCTACGATTCCTGCCTATCATAGCATTAACCCTGTTCATTTTAAAAAACTTTAACTGCTGATTACACTAACAATCTAACAAATTCAAAGACTCAGCCAGGTTTTTAGCCTGTCATCCAGATCGGTTCACTTTGCATGCAATCAACCACTAAAATCAGGATGATTTTTTATGATAAAAGTCACCCGATCTGTAAGATCATTTTCATCCGCAGACCTGGCATGACTTAAGCCTGTTAACTTGCTTAAAAATTGACAGATAATTCGCAAATACCGTTTTAGAGCTAAAAATAATATCTTTTATAAAATCAAAGACTCATTCCAAATATTTTGTGCACTTTATTGTTAAATTTTATCTTCATTCACAGATTAATTATTGCAAAAAAATGAAAAGCTTCGCATGATTAGCACAATTTATTTGGATCTTATAATAATTGATGAAGTCTGAACGCGGTATCGGTTTACTGGCCCTTATTTTTTCAATATTAGTCATTGGTGTCTTCTTAGTTTTTAGTATCTATTTAATCCGAATGGATAATATTGTACGCAATAAATTTGAAGGACAGCGCTGGGATATTCCGGCAAAAGTTTTTGCTCGTCCTTTAGAAGTTTATACCAATGCACCGGTTAACCAGGCAGACTTCTCTCAAGAGCTTAAACTTCTGGGTTATAAAAGTTCTGACAGCTATGCCCACTCCGGCAGTTATGTAAGCTCCGGCGATGCTCTCTATGTGCATACCCGTGGCTTCGACTTTGGTGACAGCGTTGAACCGGAGCAGGTGTTAAAAGTTACGTTTAGCGGTAATCAGATTGGTGAAGTCAGTGCCACCAAGCCTTCATCTACCGGCATTGCGCGTTTAGAACCTTTACTGATTGGCGGAATTTATCCACAACACAATGAAGATCGCGTGCTGATTAAGCTCAAGAGTGTGCCTAAACCGCTTATTGAAGCACTGATCTCTACCGAAGACCGTAACTTTTATCATCATCATGGGATATCGATACGTGGTACAGCACGTGCTTTAGTCAGCAACGTCACCGGTGGTAAACGTCAGGGCGGTTCAACCCTGACCCAGCAGCTGGTTAAAAATTTCTATTTAAGCCCGGAAAAAACCTTAAAACGTAAGGTCAATGAAGCCCTGATGGCGATGCTGATTGAGCTTCATTACGATAAAGATGAAATTCTGGAAGCTTATTTAAATGAAGTGAATCTGGGACAAAACGGCAATTATTCCATTAACGGCTATGGTCTGGCTTCACAGTTTTATTTTGGCTTGCCGCTACGTGAACTCAATATTGCTCAACAGGCGTATTTAGTCGGTCTGGTGCAAGGGCCTTCGCTGTTTAATCCCTGGAAAAATCCCGAAGGTGCAAAAAAACGCCGTGATATTGTGTTGCACAATATGCTGGTGATGGGATACCTGACTCAAGCACAGTTTGAGCAAGAAGTTGCACGCCCACTGAATGTTATTGCCAAACCAACCCTAGGGCCTGCCCGTTTCCCGGATTTCATGGATATTGTACGTCGACAGTTGCGTACTGAATATCAGGAAAGCGATCTGACCAATCAAGGTCTAAAAATCTTTACCTCGCTGGATCCGATTGCCCAAACCAAAGTACAGGAAGCCTTTAAAGCCTCTGTTTCCCGTTTGACCAATGCCAATCCGAAAAACCTCAGAGATTTGCAAGGTGCTGTTTTAATCTCGCATCCTGAAAATGGCGAACTGGTTGCAGCTGTGGGTTCTACCCAGGACTTTACCGGCTTTAACCGTGCGCTGGATGCAAAACGTCAGGTCGGTTCCTTGCTTAAACCAGTGATTTATTTAAGCGCGATTGAATCTGGACGTTATAACTGGGCAACACCAGTTGAAGACAGTGCCATGAATGTTTATAGCGAAGGCAAAAACTGGACTCCTAAAAATTACAGTGGTGGTGAACACGGCATTGTTCCTATGTCCGAAGCACTGGCAAACTCTTATAACCTTGCAGCCGTGCGTTTGGGACAGGAATTCGGTATTTCGACCTTTAGCAATCACCTGAAAAAATTTGGGGTGACGTCTGATATTCCAAGCTATCCATCCATCTTTCTAGGGGCAATTGATATGTCGCCGATGGAAGTGATGAGCATTTACGGAAACTTTGCAACTGGCGGTTTCAAATATCCAATCAAGTCCATTCGTTCTGTGGTGGACGCTAACGGTCGCCTGCTCGACCGTTATGGTTTAACGGTACAAAAAACCATTGATCCATCGGCAGCTTATATTCTGAATTATGGTCTGCAACAGGTCATGAGCTCGGGTACTGGGCGTGCAGCTTATAGCGCTTTCCCTGCCGATTTAAAATTGGCAGGCAAATCAGGTACCACCAATGATACCCGCGACTCTTGGTTTGCAGGCTATTCAGGCAATTATGTCAGCGTGGTCTGGCTAGGTCTGGATAATAACAAGGTGACTGGCTTGACCGGTTCTTCAGGTGCATTGCCAGTGTGGATTAATGTCATGAAACAGTTGCGGCAAAAATCGGTTAACTTGCGTCAAACTGACAGTGTGCAATGGCAATGGATTGACCGTTCGACGGGTCATCTATCAGCACAAGGCTGTGAAGGTGCGATGTACATTCCGTTACTTCGCAGTAATATGCCACGTCAGGCCACTACCTGCGGTTTACCGAGTTATCAGGTAGAACCTGCTTCCAATCCTGATACTGAAAACAACCAGGCACCTGCCGACCAAAACGATAGTATTGGAAACTATATTCGTGAAAGTGATACTGAAACACAGAACGATGGTTCTACGAATCCGGTCATTTCAAGCGGTAGTTATAACAATTAAGGGTGACAGTTGAGCATGAATGGGCAATTTAAGCAGCATAAACAGTGTCTGATCGCTCTGGGCTTGATCGCTTTGGTGGGCTGTCAAAGCCTGCCTACGCCCGATGAAAACAAGCAGCCAGCAAAACCTGTCCCTACAGAAAAGCGGGACACTAAAGCTGCTTCAGGTGTGGTCATCACGCCTTATGAACGTGAAGAAATTCAACGTAAAAAGATGCAGGTGATCGTTCCTGCTCAACAGCGCAAACAGCAGTTTGATGATGGCCGCCAGCTACCTGCATTTCAAAAGCTCATGCAAAAAACTCAACTCGCCTATAAGCAAGGGCAATGGAATGAAGCTGAAGCTGCGGCATTGCAAGCTCAACGCCTTGCGCCGCAATCCGCTGAAACCTTCTTGTATCTGGCCCTGATTGCCAATAAAAAGAATCAGCCGGCAAATGCTGAAGCACTGGCACAACGCGGACTGAGTTATGCACAAACCAATGCCATGAAGAAACAGCTTTGGCAGGTTATTTTAAAAGCCGCACAACAGCAAAAAGATCCAAAAACCATTCAACAAGCGCAAAAAGCCCTGAACAGCTTATAAAAACCAGAATGTATTGAGATGATAAAGTTGTGGTTCAATACATTCTCTGATTCTGTTTTTATAAAAATCGCATCCCTGCAATGCCATAGCCACCCTGTTCTTTTGCAGTAGCAAGATCTCCAGCTTGCATGCCACCCAAGGCAAAAACCGGTATATCCACTTGTGAAACCCAGGCCTTAAACTGTTCCCAACCCAATGCTACAGCGTCTGGATGGGTTACGGTCGGCAATACCGGACTCAGCAAGATGGCATCACAACCGATCTGCTGTGCCTGTTGCATGGAAGCTAGATCATGACATGCCGCAATGTAACGCTTTCCAAGGGTCAAATCACCCGGTTTTAAAGCCATTAGTTGTGACTGTTTTAAATGAATGGCTGAAATAGCCTGCTGTTGAATCGAGCTTAATTGTTCAAAAATATCGACATTGACAATGAGCCGAGGCAAATGCTCCACACTGCGCCCAGCCAGTTCCGTGAGCTGCTGCTGAATTCCCTCGACACGCCAATATAACAACTGATCCTGTTTTAATTGTGCCAGATCATCCAACTGCGCTGAAATTTTAATTTGATGCGGCCAATATAGACGCTGAATAATGGACAGATTGGCTTTAGGGAAGTTTAAATCCAGCAATTCTTCACGGCTATACCAAGTCCAGGGCTGCTGAATTTCATTCAATAAAGCGGTCGGGACGATGGCATGAAATAAATGTAAGTTGACGATCACATCATCATATTCATGCTCAATCACATCAAAAGCATGCCAGTCATGCAGACCAATTCCCACTTCTTCATAAATTTCACGGCGACACGCAGCCAAGGGTGTTTCACCCTCTTTCACTTTACCACCGGGAAACTCATATTTATTGCCCTGATGCTGTTTTGCTTCACGCCAGCCTACCAGCACGTTGTTTTGATGCAGTAAAATTGCAATGGCAACATGAATTATGGGTTTCGACATTCCCTACTCCTTAGCCTGAAAATATTACAGAGTGTAAGCAAATTTAAGTTTTTTATAAAATCTTAAATAAACGATTGACAGATACATTTGATAATGATTATCATTTAATAAATTCAATACATACCACGGAATCGACGGAATGAACGCACCATTTAGCTTATTTACTCGTAATAACGATGCAGCTCACTCACTACCGATGTTGCACTCCAACAACCTGTTTTCTCTGGGTCGAGAAATTCGAATTATGCATGCCGGAGAAGAATACCGTCTACGTTTAACCCGTAACAATCGACTTATTCTGACCAAATAATAATAATTCACTCAACAATAGATCTCTTTCATAAATCAAAAAATGTTCAATATTAGATTTTTTTAAATCAGCATGGCCTCATTTGATTGATTTAGTTTTTTTACCTTTTCGTAGGCAATCTCTCTACTTTTGAAAGGTCAAAAGTAGACAAAAACCTTTTGTTTCCCATACACGACTTCCTTGTCGTGATGGGAAACGTGGAAACAAGCAGTATGAGCGCAAACATGCTGCTTTTTAACGCTGGATATGCAATGGAAATTGCAGCTCAACTTTTAATCCACCATGTGCCGATCGGGAAAATTGAATTTCACCGGCATGTAATTCAATAATTTTTTTACAAATAGACAGCCCCAATCCTGAACCTTGGGTTTTGGTACCCAATGCCCGATAAAAGCGCTCACCCAGTCGTTGCAAGACCTCTTCTGTCACAGCTTGTCCATCATCTTCAATCACCATGCTGATGTATGATTGCTTGTGCTGCATATCAATCCATACATGGCCATTTTGCCCGGCATAACGGATGGCATTGTCCAGCAGATTGCGCAGGCAACTGAAAATGAGTTTGTCATTTCCAGTAATCACCAGATTTCCGGCGAATTGTGTCTGGATTTGAATATTTTTCTCGGCTGCAAAAGGTTGCAAGGCTTGCAAGACCTCGTTGATCACCCTGCTCATATTCATTTCAGAGCTGGGCAATTGATTCGTATGGGCCGGGTCCAGTCGTGCCAGTAACAGCAAGTTTTCTAACACCTGTGTGCCACGACTGACATCATTTTGGATGCTGACCAAGTCCTGCGCTAAATCTGGATATTTCCGTTTCAATACCTGTAAACGCATTTGAATGGCAGATAATGGTGAACGTAATTCATGCGAGGCATCCGCAGTAAAGCGCTGTTCTGCCACCAGAGATTGTTCAAGCCGCTGTAATAACTGGTTCAGCTGCCATACCATCGGCTGCAATTCTTTTAATTCAGGTACCTGCTGATGAATCGGTGCGAGATCATCGGCACTTTTAGCTGAAATTTCTCTGGATAATTGATGAATGACTTTAAATTGGCGTTTTACCGCAAAGTTTAAAATCAGCCATTGAATGAACCAGAGCACAATTAAAATCAGGCCATAGCCCATGACATTTTGAGCCAAAGCTTTAAAGCGCTCTCCCATCGGCTGCAATAGCAGTACCGACGTATTCAGTTCAGGATTTTGCGAGGTATAGATACGCCACAACTGCTGATCGTGCCAAATCAGATCATAACCTTCATCGGCATTATTTTTGAAGGTTGAAGACAGATGGTCCAAATGGAAATTTTCTGATTCGCTCAGCACCTGTTGCTGATCTTTTAACTGGTATTGAATGTCAAATTCATCACTCAGTTCATCGACCTGTTGTCCTGAACTCGTACTTACATCTGAAATCAACAGCATATCTGCAATTTCATCCATGATCTGGTCTTGCAGCTGCATGGTCTGGTACAGCGAAATCCCCACAAAAAGCAGCAAGGCCAAAACCCCAGCCAACATGGAACTGAATAATGAGGTTTTGATTAACCTGGTTTGTAGAGAAATGGCTTTTGACATACTAACCCTGACTCATGCGATAGCCCAAACCACGAAGGGTCTTGATATATTGGCTGCCTATTTTCTTGCGTAATTGATAGATAAACACTTCTATGGCATTACTTTCTATTTCATCGCCCCAAGCATAAAGTGATTCTTCCAGCTGTTCACGGGTAATTACATGCTCCGGCTTTTGCATCAATTTATGTAAAATCTGAAATTCTTTGGCGGTTAGGTTAATGGTCTTTCCATCCTGAATAAGCATTTTGGCCTGAGGATCGAGGACTAAATTTGCATAGCGCAGATATTGTCCGGCACTGCTTTGATGCTGGCGTAATTGCGAACGTACACGCGCAGAAAGTTCTTCCAGACTAAACGGCTTGACCAGATAATCATTGGCACCCAAATCCAGCCCTTCGACACGGTCATGAATAGTGTCCCGCGCGGTAATAAAAATTACAGGGGTTTGTTGCTGATGCGCACGTAAAGCTTTAAGAATGTCATCGCCACTGGCTTTGGGTAGCCCACGATCGAGCAGGACACAATCATACTGGTGTTGCTCTAGGGCTAAAATGGCATGATCGCCACGTTCCACCCAGTCAATATTATAGCTATCCATTTCCAACCATGTTTTGATACTTTCTGCTTGGGAGGCATCATCTTCTGCCAGTAAGATTCGCATGTGTAGTTCTCAGCTATTTGGCATATTCTACTTTTAAGATAACATGCTTTAAAAAGATGCCAGAATGAAAAAAAAACCACATGAATATCTCATGTGGTTTTAGGGAAGAACCTAAAAGAATCACTTAGAAACGGATGGTATCCACATCAATTTCAACGCGTTTAGCCGGTTTGTAATCGATATCGACTTCACCGGTGATGGTCACAGGTGTTTTGGCATTTACGGGTTTACCTTGCCATAACTCATCGTCAATCTCGACCGTCATGGTGCTGGTATTATCACGGAACTGGTATTTTTCATCACCGACTGCTTTCACCACATAACCTTTAAGCTGTACTTTGCTATCATCTTTTAAAGTTAAGGCCTGTTTAACCGTGGTGGTTTTTTGTGGCGCAATGGCAGCTTGATTCACGGCAGTATTTGCGATGGCAAATGTCGTTGCACCAATTAAACCAGTAATTAAAGCTGCTTTAGAGATCATGTTCATGTTGAAGCCCTCATCTTTTTGTTCATCATTTCGATGAAGTGATTAAAACAAATCCAGATGAGGTGAATCTTAAGATTGCTGCTTTTTTAAAAATCGCTTAATTCAAAGGAACAACCCGCAACACTTCTTCCAAAGTGGTCAGTCCATCCAAAACTTTACGTGCCCCCGCAATACGCAGCGGTTCAACGTCCTCTTTCTTGGCTTGTTGACGCAATTCATTTAAATTGGCATTGGCACTAATCAGTTGTTTGGTCTCTAAACTTAAAGGCATAAATTCATAGATTCCGACACGCCCTTTATAGCCTGTATGTCGACACGCTTCACAACCGACCGCTTGAAACACAAAGTTTGGCATCTCGATCGTAAAGTCGTAGGTCAAATGCTTCCACTCTTGCTCATTGATAAAGGTTTCAGCTTTACAATGCGGGCAAAGTTTACGGACCAGACGCTGTGCAAGCACGCCCAAAATGGTCGCCGCGGTTAAAAATGGCTGCACACCTAAATCATGTAAACGGGTCAAACTTGAAGGTGCATCATTGGTATGCAAGGTCGATAACACCAAGTGACCGGTCAATGCAGCTTGAATCGCCATATTGGCGGTATCATGATCACGAATCTCCCCGACCATAATAATATCCGGGTCCTGACGCATCAGCGCACGTACCCCATCAGCAAAACCTAAATCAATCCCCTGATTCACCTGCATCTGGTTAAAGCTCGGTTCCAGCATCTCGATCGGATCTTCAATGGTACAGACATTGACTTGTTCAGTGGCCAGCTGTTTCAGCGAAGAATATAGCGTCGTGGTTTTACCTGAACCAGTTGGCCCGGTGACTAAAATAATGCCGTGACTATGTGCAGTTAAAGCCTGCCACTCACTCAGTAACCCGCCTTCAAAACCGAGCTGATGAAAACTGCGTACCAACACTTCCGGATCAAAAATACGCATCACCATTTTTTCGCCAAAAGCCGTAGGCAAGGTGGATAGACGTAACTCTGTTTCCTGTCCTTTAGGCGTACGGGTTTTTAAGCGGCCATCCTGAGGTTTACGTTTTTCCGCCACATTCATGCGACCCAAAATCTTAATCCGCGAGATCACTGCAGTCAGGGTATTGGCAGGCATTTTATAAATGGTATGTAACACGCCATCAATACGGAAACGCACTTTACCGGTGTCTTTACGTGGTTCCAGATGAATATCACTCGCACCCTGCTCAAAAGCGAACTGCAATACCCAGTCCACCAGCTTGACAATGTGCTGATCATTGGCATCCGGATTTTGCGTATCGCCCAGTTGCAACAATGCTTCTACACCTTTGTTATCACGGTCATAGGCACTGGATTTTTGCGATGAGTTAACCGCACGGCTGACCTGATAATATTCCACCAGATAGCGCTGCAACTGATCTGGGCTTAATAGTACACACTGAATTTTTTTCGGGGCAATCGTATGTTGAAGATTGGCCACCCATTCCGTTTTAAACGGTTGATCGGTCGCGATTAGCACTTGATCCGCCTGAATTTCAACCGCCAGGATTTTATTACGCACGGCAAATTCTTGCGACATGATACTGGTCAGTGCCTGCACATCTGCTTTTAACGGGTCAATAATATAAAAAGGGATATTGGCTTTGTCTGCAATCCACTGACATAAACGGTTTAAAGTCAGTGTCGATTGAGGATGGGCTTGATCAACCAGATTAAAATGCGCAATCCACTGCAAGGGATGCCATTTCAATTGCTCACGCTGGCGGTGTGTGGTTTGGATCAGCAGTTTGTTGCGCTCGGTAATGCGTCCATCTTTTTGTAATTGTTCCAGACACCACGAAGTATCCATTTCAAAATTAAAATTCATTGTTCTAAGCCCCAAAATCAACCCACACTATAACAAACTAACTTTCATCTGACTTAAATCGCTTTTAGAAAAACAGTATCCCCCGACCATTTCTCTGCCCAAGCTATTTTGTAGATTGTTTATAGCAAAACTATAGCGTGTTTTCCCGTCAAGAGGCTTTTACTTTCATCCATTTATGGCCAATAATGCTTCATGTGTTGCTGAAATAACCACCATACTTGCAGATGCCCAATCGAGTAAATGAACCCTGTGAATAATATAATGAATCTGTCGCTTCAAACGACATCCTTTCAAGAATTGCTGATGATTATGGCAGCGGCATTAGGCTGTGGCTTGCTGATTGGCCTGGAACGTGAGCGTAGCAAGCAACGTGAAAATCAGCACAGTTTTGCCGGAGTTCGTTCATTTACCATTTGCGCCTTATTGGGTGCACTGTGTTTTGCTTTTGGCCATATTTTTGGCGTGATGGGTGCGCTGATTGTAGGCGGTATCGGGATTTTTTCACTGAAGAACCAGTTGCAAGATCCAGGGGTCACTACAGAACTGGCTTTTGTCATGACCTATTTTATTGGGGCATTATGTATCTGGAATATCACACTGGCGGCAAGTTTATCCGTTGTGCTGACCGTTATTTTAATGATGAAACATTCGATTCATGGCTTTGCAGGAAAATGGATTACTGAAGCAGAATTTAGAGATGGCTTATTTTTACTGGCCCTGATTTTAATTGGCTTGCCGCTTACTCCCAATACCCCGTTATGGGGCTCAGTTCTCAACCCGCATATTATTTTAAAACTGCTGACCATTATACTGGTTGTTCAAGCATTGGCACATATTGCCAAACGTTTACTTTCAAGCAAGAAAGCACTCATGCTTTCTTCAATCGCTTCCGGATTTGTTTCCAGTACCGCAACCATTGCACATTTAGGCGTGCAGGTGCGTAATGGTGAAGTCGATGCCCGTTCCAATGCCGGTGCAGCACTGATGTCATGCATTTCAACTTTAGTGCTGCTCTTCATTGTGGTCGGCGGTGTGTCTTTAACCTGGCTAAAACTGCTGATACTTCCCTCGCTCATTGCCATCGCAATTTTAGCGCTTTGTGCTTACTGGCTTTTACACAAAGCGGAACCTGTCGAAGAAACAGAGCCTGAAGATAGTCCAATGTTTAGCTTAAAAGAAGCGGTCATCATTGCAGTTACTTTAACCTTGATTCAGGCGGGCGTTTATGGACTTGAACTCCTACTCGGTGATGCAGGTTTAATTGCAGGTACACTCTTGGCTTCACTGTTTGAAATTCATGCCGCTGCAGCCGCTGTGGTTGTTCAAGGTGAACCTACAAACACCAGTTTACTCTACGCAATGATGTTAGGTCTGACTGCCCATGCCGTTTCTAAATGCATTAATGCAGCCATAAGCGGAGGATTAAAATTTGCACTTTATTTTGCTCCGGTACAAATTCTGCATATGCTGGTTTTAATTGCGGTACTGTGGTGGACGGTACCAGCTTAGGCTTGAGCCAAATGGTACGCATTACAACAACTCTTCCAACTCCTGAATTTCTACCCCTTTTGCAGTCACTTTAAATTTGACATTGATTGCCGAAAACAGCATGCCATATAACCGCTCTGCATCTTCCTGATAAGCCGGACGCGGATCTAAAGCCAGCACCTGTTCCAGTTCATTTACAATTTGCGCTGTCAGTGTATTGTGCTTGAGTAAAGTCTGCTTTTTCTGCTCAGCACTTTCTGTCCAAATAACCGTCATTCGTTCAGGCTCATCCTGTGCATAGCCACTTTGCGCCGTGATTACAGCATCTGAATATTGAATATAGGGTTTAATATCGACAATCGGCGTGCCATCCAGAAGATCACTGCCCGTCACATAGACACGTACAGACTTGCCCACTTTCTTCACTGCTTTCAACTGAACCACAGATAAACCAAGGGGTGATGGACGGTACATGCTGCGTGTGGCAAATACCCCGATTTTTTTATTGCCACCCAAGCGTGGCGGTCGCACTTGCGGTCTAAACTTTTGACTTTCTTGCTGATTTTTATTGTCATGGAACTGCCACAACAGCCAGAGATGACTAAATTCCTCAATCCCCTCAAATGCCAGCAAATCATTATAAGGTTCCACCATTTCAATATAGGATTCAACCTGTACCAAATTGGGTTGTCGTGGAATGCCAAATTTTTCCTTATAGGGCGATTTCATATACCCGATTATTGGCATTTTAAGCTCAGTCATAATCACTTTTTCTGATAAGTTCAATTAAATATATTCAGTTTATCGAGAATGTTTTTAGATTAGAATAGTAAGCTGTTCTAATTTGATAACTTATTGAGACCTTTAATGGCTGCTTTCAACGTCGAAAAGATTACTCACGTCCACCACTGGAATGACACTTTATTCTCGTTTAAAACCACTCGTGACACTGCATTGCGTTTTAAAAACGGACAATTTGTGATGATCGGTCTTGAAGTGAATGGTAAGCCTTTAATGCGCGCTTATTCAATTGCAAGTGCTAACTATGAAGAAGAACTCGAGTTTTTCTCTATTAAAGTGCCAGATGGGCCTTTAACTTCTATTCTCCAAAAAGTAAAAGTTGGCGACGACATTTTAGTTTCACGTAAACCGACAGGCACTTTGGTTCTTGACGATTTAAACCCGGGTAAAAACTTGTACCTTCTTTCTTCAGGTACCGGTCTTGCGCCTTTCCTTTCGGTGATTCGCGATCCTGAAACATATGAACGTTTTGAAAAAATCATCGTTGTTCATGGCACACGTTTCATTTCAGAATTGGCTTACCAAGACCTGATTGAAAACGAAATTCCAAACCATGAATTCTTCGGTGAACTAGGTGCTAAAGAGAAATTAGTCTATTACCCAACTGTAACTCGTGAAGAATTCCATACTCAAGGCCGTGTAACCACTGCAATTGAATCTGGTCAATTATTCGAGAAAATTGGTTTGCCACGTTTCAACCCGGAAACTGACCGTGCAATGCTTTGCGGTAGCCCAGCATTCCTGGACGACGTTGCTGCACTTCTTGACCAACACGGTTTAAAAGAATCTCCAAAAATGGGCGTTCTTGGCGACTACGTGATTGAACGTGCATTCGTTGAAAAATAAGATGCTATAGTAGATATCGCATTTTAAAGACCGAGGTTAATGCCTCGGTTTTTTATTTACTCATTTCAAACATTTGGATAAGATCAAAATAATAAAAAAATGATTGATTATTAAAGTAATGAACTTTCAATATTTAAAATTTCAAGATTTTCTACATCCGCGTCCAGCGCCTAAAGGCATTGATGTGCAATGTAAACTGCAGCATTTCGCACTCATCACCTATGCCATTGATCCGATCCGTTTTAAAGACTTTATTCCACCACGTTTTAAGCTTGATACCATTCAATATCAAGGACAAGAAAAGGCATTGATGTCCGTGGTTCCTTTTATTGACGTTGATTTTACTTCTGCAGTTTATCCATTTCCAAAATTTCAAATGGGACAAACCAATTACCGCGTTTATGTTATTGATCAGGAAACACAGGAACGCTGTGTCTGGTTTATTGGCACGACTTTAGATTCATGGACGTTGATTGTGCCGCGCCATTTGTGGCAATTACCTTGGCATCCTGCGGTTTTTGATTTTAATTGCCAGCAGGACAGCGAAGGCTTTTACAGCCAATATAAAATGCAGACCCAATCTGAATGGGCCAGCGCTGAATTGCATTTGATGCAATCCGCAGAAGATAATTGGACATACCCAGGCTTTCCAGATTTAGAAACGCATTTGGTATATTTAACCCATCCTTTAGCCGGCTTTTATCATCGTCGGGACGGTAAATTAGGTACCTATCGGGTTTGGCATGACCGTTTGCAACCTAGGCCAGCAAAACTACATCATGCACGTTTTGAACTTTTGGCACGCATGAACTTAGTGTCTTTTGAAGATCAATTGCAACCCTATAGCGTGCTGATTGAACCGGTGAATGAGTTTACGATTTATTTGCCGCCCACAGTGCTGGAATGACTTAAAAAAGAGGGTTTTTCAGCCCTCTTTTTTTATTGATACGATTAAACCTGTTCAATATTTTTAAAGGTTTCACGCTCCTGTAGCGCTTTCTTCATCACCTGATACCCACCGCTTAAACCTAAACTCGCCATAATTACAGCTACCCCAATATCCGGCCACATGCTTCCTGTACCAAAGACACCCACCGCAGCCAAAACCACCGCGACATTGCCAATCGCATCATTTCGGCTACATAGCCAAACTGAATTCATATTGGCATCACCATCGCGGAAGCTGTATAAAATTAAAGCTGAACTAACATTGGCTACTAAAGCTAGAACCCCAATTGCACCCATAGTGATCGCTTCTGGGGGAATGCCCTGCATATAGGCAAAGACTGTTTTTCCAATCACTACAACACCGAAGAGTGCCATAGTTAGACCTTTCACCAACGCGACTGTGGCTCGCCAATACAGGCTTGCACCCAATACTGCCAGTGATACCCCGTAGTTTACGGCATCCCCAAAGAAATCGAGGGAATCTGCCCAAAGTGCAGAAGAATGTGCATAAGCCCCACCAACCAATTCAATCAAGAACATGGCCAAATTAATGAATAATGCAATCCATAAGGCAGTTCTGAATTTGCTGTCCGGTTTGGGTGGTGCAGGCTCATCACAACAATGGTTACACGCCATAAGATCACTTCCTTCAAATGATTACCATTTTGTATTATTCTTATTTAAAACTATGGAGCAACTCCAAGGTCAAGCATGAATACACATAAATATTATTTAATTAAAGATTTAGCGCAAAAAACCGGACTCAGTAGTGACACTATTCGCTTCTACGAGAAGAAAAATCTGCTCAAACCCAGCTTTCGTGGCCACAACAATTATCGCTATTATGATGAAAATACATTCAAACGATTAGTGTTTATCAAGCGCTGTCGTGCACTGGATATTTCATTAAATGAGATTGAAACATTGCTAGAACTAGAACAGCAACCATCGCAAAGCTGTCATGCTGTAAATCAACTGATTGAGCAACACATTGAACAAGTAACTGATAAAATTATGGAATTTCAAAAATTTCAACAACAGCTGATTCAGCTTCGCGCCTCTTGCAGCACTACGCAATCCATTGATAGTTGCCAGATTTTAAAGCAACTTGAAGCTGAAAAATAACTAAAAACCCAACTAAAATACTAGGTTGAATCATTTTTTTAGATCCTTACAATAAAGCCATAAATTTTTTATGCCTTTATTGACATGACCATTTCGCACGTAACCGAACTTCTCTCTCCTGCCGGCTCACTAAAAAACATGCGCTATGCATTTGCCTATGGTGCAGATGCCGTATATGCAGGTCAGCCACGTTATAGCTTACGTGTGCGTAACAATGCTTTTGATCATGACAATTTAAAAATTGGCATTGAAGAGGCTCATGCTTTAGGCAAAAAATTCTATGTGGTGGTGAATATTCAACCGCATAACTCTAAATTAAAAAATTTCATTCGTGACCTGGAACCTGTGGTTGCCATGAACCCGGATGCGCTGATTATGTCTGACCCAGGCCTAATTATGATGGTGCGTGAAAACTTCCCGCATGTGGCAGTACATTTGTCGGTACAAGCCAATGCCGTGAACTGGGCAACTGTCAAATTCTGGAAAAACATGGGTCTGACTCGTGTCATTTTGTCACGTGAACTTTCTATCGAAGAAATTGAAGAAATTAAGAATCATGTGCCTGATATGGAAATTGAAGTTTTCGTGCACGGTGCATTATGTATGGCTTATTCCGGTCGTTGCCTGCTTTCTGGTTATATGAATAAACGTGATGCCAATCAGGGCGCATGCACCAATGCCTGTCGCTGGGATTATAAAATTCACCAAGCAGCTGAAGATGAAACTGGCGATGTTATTCCAGTCACCCAAATTGAAGAATCATCAGCATGCTGCAAAAACCAAGATGCCGATGAGCAACACGCCCTAGAACAACACCAATTTGGCGAGCCGGTTTTACTACAACGCAATGAAGAAGACATGTTTGCAGCCGAAGAAGATGAACATGGCACTTACTTCATGAACTCTAAAGACTTGCGTGCGGTACAGCATGTTGACCGTTTAACCAAAATGGGCATTCATTCCTTAAAAATTGAAGGTCGTACTAAATCGTATTTCTACTGCGCGCGTACTGCCCAGATTTACCGTAAAGCCATTGATGACGCTTTAGAGGGCAAACCCTTTGATCCATCACTAATGACTCAGCTGGAAGGCTTGGCGAATCGTGGTTATACAGAAGGTTTCCTGCGTCGTCATGTACATACTGAATATCAAAATTATGAAACCGGTTCATCGCGTTTTGACCATCAGCAATTTGTCGGTGAAGTATTAGAGCGTAACGGTGACTATATCAAGATTGAGGTAAAAAACCGTTTTGTGGTGGGTGACTCGCTTGAGCTGATGACCACTTCAGGCAATATCACTTTTACTTTAACAGAAATGAAAGATAAAAACGGTAACCTGATTGAAGATGCCAAAGGTTCAGGCTATGTCGTGGATATTCCTGTCCCTGCAGATGTTGATTTGAACTATGCCCTGCTGATTCGCAACTTGCCGAATTCATCTGGCGATATTTCAGCATCATCTTTGGCTTATCAAGCTGTTTGAGTATCCAGACAAGATGGCGCTATTAATCACGGATAAATGTATCAACTGCGATATGTGTTTGCCTGAATGTCCGAATGAGGCCATTTATGAGGGTGATAAGGTGTATGAAATTGATGTGAAGCGCTGTACAGAATGTGTCGGCTTTTATGAGCACCAAACCTGCATAGCCGTGTGTCCAATTGAGTGCATTATTCCGCATCCTGAACATGTGGAAACGCAAGAACAATTGATGCAGAAGTTTAAGAGCTTGAATTTATTTAAATCTTAAAAATATTTGGAAATGGCATATAACTTGCTTAATAAAATTTAAAAAGCTTGGGGAAAGAAAAATAAAAAGGTAAAACAAAAAGTGCAGAAGAACAGAATAACCATGGAAATGGTCATAATAAAAAAAGGAACCCAGAGTTAGCATGCTGCGTTCCCATAAACAGGGTAAAACAAAAACTTGGGGAACTAAAGCCAAAGTGTCTATGTCAATGTACATAGCCACTTTGGCTTTTTTAATTACCGTCCCGAACGAATAATGTAATCGAAAGCAGATAGGGATGCCTTGGCACCTTCACCGGTAGCGATGATGATCTGTTTGTACGGTACGGTGGTACAGTCACCCGCTGCAAATACACCCTTCATACTGGTTTCGTTGCGTTCGTTAATCACGATCTCGCCACGGTTGCTCAGTTCTACTTTTGAGGCTTTCAGGAAGTCGGTGTTTGGCAACAAGCCGATCTGTACAAAGATCCCGGCCAGTTCAACCGTGTGTTCCACATCTGTAGCACGGTCCTTGTATTTCAGTGCTGTCACCTGTGAACCGTCACCCACCACTTCAGTAGACAGCGCATTCTTGATCACGGTGGTGTTTGGCAAGCTGTTGAGCTTGTCCTGAAGTACCTGATCGGCACGCAGCTTGGTGTCAAATTCCACCAAGGTCACATGCTCCACAATACCCGCCAGGTCAATCGCCGCCTCTACACCCGAGTTACCGCCACCGATGACTGCAACACGCTTGCCCTTGAACAGGGGGCCGTCACAGTGCGGGCAGTAGGCTACCCCACGGGTTTTATATTCTTGTTCACCCGGAACGTTCATCTCTCTCCAGCGTGCACCGGTAGACAGGATGATGGTTTTGGATTCCAGTTTGGCACCATTTTCTAAAGTCACTTCCACCAGACCGTTGGAAGTTTCATCGGCACCCTTGATGTTAGAGACCTTTTGCAGGTTCATGATGTCGACGCCGTACTCACGCACATGCGCTTCCATTTCAGCGGCAAATTTTGGACCCTGGGTTTTCTTCACCGAGGTGAAGTTTTCAATGTCCATGGTATCCATCACCTGACCGCCAAAGCGTTCCGCCACAATCCCGGTATTGATGCCTTTACGCGCTGCATAGATCGCTGCGGTGTTCCCGGCCGGGCCACCGCCAATCACCAGTACATCAAAGGCGTCTTTGGCATTCAGTTTCTCTGCCTCTTTGGCGGCCGAGTTGGTGTCCAGTTTGGCAATGATTTCTTCTAAAGTCATACGACCCTGACCGATATGGTTGCCGTTTTGGAATAGCATCGGCACCGCCATGATCTTGCGCTGTTCCACTTCGTCCTGAAAGAACGCTCCGTCAATCATGGTGGCTGTTGTGCCCGGATTATTGATTGCAATCAGGTTCAGGGCCTGCACCACATCCGGACAGTTATGGCAGCTTAAAGATACAAACACTTCAAAGTCAGCAGTCAGGTTCAGAGCTTTGATTTGCGCCAATACTTCATCCGAGACTTTTGGGGCATAACCGGACACCTGTAACAATGCCAGGATCAGGGAAGTAAATTCATGTCCCATCGGAAGTCCGGCAAAGTTGACGCGAGGTTGTTCGCCGGCTTTGGCCACACCAAAGCTTGGTGTACGGCTATTGTTGCCGTCGAAGCGTGCAGTCACCTGATCTGACAGTGCGGCAATTTCAGTCACCAGTTCCTTGATTTTGTCAGACTTGTCCGAACCATCTAGAGTCGCGACCAGTTCAATCGGGCCTTCCAGGCGTTCCAGTAAGGTTTTAAGTTGGGCTGAAGTATTTTGGTCTAACATGGCTAAGGTCTCCAAAGGAGTAAATGCTTATTTAATAAGGCCATATTAGTACAAAAATATAGATAGTTAAAACAGTTTGTTTTTATAATTACGATCGCATTATTGAATCAAAAATCTATTTATATTCATTTGCAAAGTCTTATCTCATTAAAAAATCAAAAAAATGTAATCAAATAACAGTCAATAAAAACTTTAAAAGCCCTTTTATAGGGCTTTTAACTTGCATCATTTAACTTATAAGGCGCTGTTCTACTCTTAATATTCGCCCTTTTAAATGCTGCGATAAAAGAAATAAAATGAGACTCAAAATCGCAGATAAAATAAGCACTGCAATAATAAAGACATTCACCAGACCGCTCATTTTTTCAGCTTGACTAACTTGCTTAGAAACACTTTTCGCCATTGGCGTTAAACTCTGACCATAAAGCTGATGCTGCATGGTCCACAGTTGTTCAGGTTTAAAACCATATTCAATAAAATGAGGATCTGTTTTTTCTGCCTTCACTAAAGCTAAAACCTGAGGAATGGCAGCATCTTTATCGACCGGTTTATGTAGCAGTGCCGTTTGTGCCAGCAAATAGGCTTTCACCGGCGCATCTACATCAGATTGCTGTAAATATTGGGCCAATTCACTCTGCTGAATATTTTTATCATATTGAATAGCTTCGGCATAAACATCGCGATCATCATTTAAATCATATTGCAGATAAGTCAGGCCTGACCACAGCACAACAAAAGCAATGATCCAGCCGACAAACTTCAAAATAAAAGATTGAAAGCGGATATAAAAGAAACGGATTTTTTTCAAAAAATGAATGACAAAAAATGCCCCGACAAAAGACATGAACAGCTTCAGAATCAGCCAGCCAAACCACAACAACAGATTGCTAAAATAATCCGTATGCTGACCCAGCTCGGCCAGATTGGCATCTACACTCATGGGCATATGCAGTTGTTTTAATTCTGTGCTTATACCAAAAAAACTATAGACAAAATCATGCTGTAAAAATAGCGCCACCACAGATGCCAGAAAAATGGTGCTGCTGGTCATCGCCAATAACATCAGATTGCGTTGGCGCTTTTTCAGCACCACCACACCCGATTCAATCTGTTGCGGATTTACAGCATATTCATCTAAGCGGGGCAAACGGTTTCTCCTGAAGTGCAGACAATGAACTTAAGTATAGGGTTAAGATGGATTGACCTCACTGCGACTGGATTCAATCACCAGATGATTCAGATTTTCCTGCAAGGCACGTAAGCGTGTCGTGGCTTCAGCACGTTTCTGCATACCCTCTTTTTGCACCTGAATCACATCATTTACTGTTTTAATGAGGGTGTTTTGTACATGTTCAAGCGTTTCAATATCAATCACTGAGCGCTGGTTGGCTTTGGCCGTAGCCACCGAGTTTTGATGTAACAGGTCGGCATTACGGCGTAACAGGTCATTGGTCGCATCATCAATGCTATTGGCCAGCTGTACACTGTTCTTCTGCTCATTCAGGGAAATGGCCAGACTGATCTGGTTTTTCCATGCCGGCAAGGTAATGTTTTTAATGGCATAGAACTTATCCACCAGCATCAGGTTATTGGACTGGATAATCCGGATCATCGGTAAGGTTTGCATGGCAGACTGCTGTAAAACCTGCAAATCGCTGACCCGTTTTTCCAGATTATTGGCCAGATGATTCAGGTCATAGACCTTTTGCACCGTGGGCTGATCTTGGGTTTGGCTGCTTAAAGCCGCAATTTGCTGCTGGATTTCCTGCTCTTTCAATTTCCCGGCAGCAATATAGATCCCCAATTGCTTATATTCATCCTGCACGCCCTGAAACATTTTATCCAAAGTGTCGACACGGGTTTTTAACCCAGATTGGGAAGTTTCGATTTCTTTGACCAATACATCAATCTGTTCTTTAGTGCTATTAAAATGCTGATTGAAACTTTGCTTGGCCCCTTTCATTTTACTGATCAAGCCCCCGAAGAAACCGCTGCTCTTTTTCTTGTTTAAAATACTGCTGCTATTCAACTGCTGCGCAACCTGCACCACCTGATTCAATTTTTGACCAGTGCTATCCAGTTCTTTATTTTGTACAAGGTTCAGCAGCTCATCGGTATAAGTCGAAGTTTTTGTCGCAATATTTTTCCCATATTCAGCCACTGCGTTATGGCTCATTTCAGCCAGTTCCTTATGTGCATTCATCACTTCATTAAAGTCAGAATCCTGCAAGCCAATTTCTTTTAAATTCAGTAGCTGAAATTTTTGCTGAACCACGTCTGGAGTAACTTCAGCAGGTAAATCTTGAGGTTTAAAATCAGTCATGCTTCACCTGAATATGATCATTAATGTATAGGTTTCTCTAACGATTTTCTTAAAGTTTTAATCAAAGTCTCCCGGCTATGATCCAGCTTTTCCAGTTCAATGCCCGAACCACTTTGATTGCTTTGTTTAACATGATATTGCCAAGCCGGAATCAGCACTTGCTGTGCTTCTTTAAAGCGGTCCAGCAAAGTAAAAGAAAGTTGCTGAGATAATTGCATCTGTGTAATTGCAATATCATTACTGGCCTGCAAAGTTTGTAATGAATTGATCTTTTTCGATAATCTTTCTGAAAAATTATCCAGAGGATGCTGATTTTTGACAAAATTTGGATATTCCAGCAAAAATTCTTGCGCAGCCAGAATGTATTTCGCCATTTGTTCCCGATGCCCAAGCAATTGCTGAAAGCGGGCTTGCGACTTTTGAATCTCAATCTGTAATTTTTGACTTAAATGATTGGCCCGATTGAGTAATTGATCCAGGTTTTTATAATACTCAACCTGCCCCGAACCATATTCCAGATCAATCCCCAACCACTTTTGCCAGGCATTAAACTTACGACGGGTTAAATATTTTTTTGAATCGGCCAATGCCTGAATCAGCTGTTCTATCGTGCTACTTAATTGTCGGGTCAGATGTGGATCTACCCCGTTTAATAAAACTGACTGGGCCTGAATCACTGAATCGGCATAATGATTCAGGCGATATTGATCCTGCAGCAAAGGGATCAAATCATTGCGCTGAATCGACAGCAGCTCAGCCTGATTTACCTCAATATCGGCCAAAGCAACCAGAACATCTATCTGAGACATAATATTGCAAACTCAACAAAATCATTTTTATAGTACGGCTTCTGTACAAAAGTTCATGTAGCGTTTTGCAATTTTCGACATTTAAATCAAAGATGTAACAAAAAGATAAAAATATGGATTCGACATTCTGTCGGGAAAATAATCCATCCTACTCTACCAATTAATTGATTATTCAAGGTTTATAAAATAACAACTTCATTGATGGTCAATTCTGGCACGTCTTTTATCGGATTATTCATGATTTGACTGGTGAATTCTTTAATCTATGGCTCAGCTAATACAGGAGTATTAGACAGTAGTGAAAATTCAAATAAAAAATCGATTTCATGGATCTGAATCGGAGAAAAATGATATGAAAAACAAAAATATTTTCCTTAAATGGAGCGTAAATGCGTTATTTGCATCAATCGCATTCACCTCCCTGCATAGCAACGCTGCAACATCGGTAATGCCTGTCCCGGCGAATAGTCAGCAAGTATTTTTTGTTGGCAACAATTGGGATGGAACGGTAACGGTCATTCGTCCATTAGGTAATTTTGGTAAGATCGGTGTTATCAACATGATTCCTGATCGCAAAGAGCGTTTGACGGAAATCCACCTCAATCCAGTTAAACTGATTGCCTATACTTATATTCAGACCACCGCTGGGGAAGGTCATGATCAGCTTGTAGATGATATGTACTCTACGCCAGATGGTCAGTCGATAGTTGCATCTCGTCCAAGTTTTGCCGATGTGGTTTCTATTAATATTGCGACAGGAAAAATCAACTGGCGTACTCCTGTAGAAGGCTTCCGTGCCGACCATATGGCGGTTTCTCCAGATGGTCAACGCTTAGCCGTATCGGCTTCTTCGGGCAATGTGGTTCAAGTGCTGGATATCAATACGGGTAAGGAATTGGGACGCTTTGCAACAGGCGACAAACCGCATGAGAATATTTTCTTTAACGGTGGCACAAAGATTCTAAACTCAGCCATTGGTAATGTGGAAACATCGATGGATGCTGCATGGCAAGATTTTACCAAGGGTAAACGGTTGCTCACTATTGCTGATGCCAACACGTATAAAGTAATCAAAACGATTGATTTCCGTCCGGTGCTGGATGCAGTTGGCCGTAAAGATTTATCCAATGCTGTGCGTCCAGTCGTGTTTAGCAAGGATGAATCTAAAATTTATGCGCAAGTTTCATTTTTTAATGGCTTGATCGAGTATGACCTGAATCAGGATAAAATCACTCGCATTGGCCAATTACCGGGCAGCTCTACCATTCCCTCTGACCGGACAAAATATGTAAATGACTCCCGTCATCATGGATTATCCATCAGTGCTGATGGTGAGAAATTATGTGTAGCAGGCACTATGGATGACTATGCAACCATTGTCGACCGTTCAACATTGAAAGCTGGCAAGCTGATAGCTGCAGGCAAACCCTACTGGGCGACACAAAGTTCGGACGGAAAAAGTTGTGTGATTTCGGAGAGCGCCAATGATGTGGTTACCGTGATTGATTTTGCAACGGGTGAAAAAGTAATGAGTGTTCCTGTAGGAAATCATCCTCAACGTGTTCGGATCGGTTATGCACCTGCGGGCTGGTCAACACCTTAACTGTTTATTTGTTATAAATCGTACAGACCTGATCTTAAGATTGGGTCTGCTTTTAATTTAAATGCAAGAGCAGGATTTCTGGCATGGATCGCAGCATACGACTTGGTCTTATTATCGGCTTTATTGTGACCTTGTTACTCATCATTGTGGTTTATCTATTTAAACCGCTCTCCCCAACTCTACCCAATACAGCAAAACCGAAAGAAAAACCAATTCCAACTGAAACTACTTTAGAAAAAAAAGCAGTCCTTAACGCACCAGCTCAAGCCAATCCAGTGGCGGTATCCAATCAGGCAGAATTAATTCAACAACGTGACCGACTGTATCAAGATTTCGCAGCAATTAGCGACGCTTTGAGTCATGGACAGCAACCTGATTTACGTCAGGTGAGCCAAATGTTAGAACAACAAAAACAGCTGGTCAAAACAGGTACGGTTACTGCGGATGAGGCCATTTCATATTGCCAGTTCTTAAAGCAGATTTTACCTGTAATGGAACATCAGATTGATCAAAATATTATAGAGTTAGAACAGTTTAAGCGCAGTTCGATATAAAAATGAAGGAATTTTCTGAAGAGTTTTAAATGTAATCTTGAGCTATGCCTGGCAATGAACTGTTAAGACGTAAGCTCCAAAATCGTACCTCTTTTAAGCTGCCTACATGGCAGTAAACCTGGATATCACAAGCCTCCATGTTGTTGAGTTTTTCTAAGCTGCCTATATGGCAGTGAACATCTGGACATAGCTTTGGACTACTATAAGAAAAAAGACAATATTCAATGCTGAAATATTCGCATGTGATTTGCAGGAGACCAACATAGAAAGAGCTGTTATTGCAGTAATTCTCATTATTATCGTGATATTGCTGATCACTTTTTATTTCAAGAAAAAATAATCCACATGGTTATTTATAAAACAAACCTAAACAATAATGTCATCTTATGGGTCTATCTTCACACCCTAATACTACGGATAGTATTCGATCGCACAGACCCACTTCGGTGGGTTTCTTATTTTTGAAATATTAGCTGGTTAATATTTACTCAAGGTTTCATACGAAGACGAGACTTGTAATAACTAAGTAGCACTAATTCCCAAAACCCATCCCTGTGATGGGTTTCTTTTACTTATTCTTACTTATAATTTATTTACCAAAAAATAATCACTTGAGAACTATATCAGAGCTTCTTCCAAGTCATGATGCTAGTTACATTGGCACTTTTAGCTTTACCATAGACTTTCATTTGGTCTCCAGCAGCGTTTAAACTGGCATCAATATCATATACACGCCCATCCTGCGTATTAATCCAAAGACCCTTGTTAAATTGTTTATTGGTAGCATCAGCAACAAGACCTTTAAGAGCTTCCATTCCAAAAATTGGCTGATTCTTCAGTTCACCTTGGCATTTGCTACATACTTCAGAACTTGCAACACCAGGTAAAGATCGGTTTTTAGTAATGACAGCACTGTACTGTTGTGTTTTAGAATTCTTACGAATCACGATGTCTGAAACATAATAACCAGTACGATCATCAATAACTTTCCAAGTGCCGATTAACGGGTCAAATGGCATAGCAGCTAATGGATTGATTAGCCCAAAAAATAATGCAGTAGCACCAAAAAACTTACGGTTCATAAAAAGTATTTACAATTCAAAGAAGTAAATAAGCACGGCTGTGCTCAAAATTGGCGAGAGTATAACAATTATTTTTCTATTAAGACATTAATTTCATTAAAATTAAATATATATTTGATAGCTATTTCAAAAATTAATCAAAGATATCATCATTTTTACAACGTTCAATTACTATTAAGCTAGGATTAAAGAAAACCATGACATGTAATAACGAAGTAATACTACCAAGCCCATCCCTATGATTTCTAAGCTGCCTATATGGCAGTGAACCTGCTGCTGCTAATATTGGTACTGTACAACTGCTTGGTTGTCGCTGCTTCTGTTAGGAGTAAATCACCGACTTTATTCAGATTAGGAATTTTCCATTCAAAGCCATCTAGCTCATTTTGAACATCTAAATCATCCAAATAAAAACCTTCGGCTTTTAAGTCGCGATCTTTAGCCCACACTTTTTGAATAAATTCAATCCGAGCCAATTGAAACTGTTTGGCAACGTCTAAGCGTTTTGCATCATCAAACCAAAATTGCATCCAGCCTTGCATATATTCGGTTGGACGATATTCACTTTGCGGGGTCATCCATTCAATTTCACAGCCCATAAATAAAGGCGTACCACCACCGCCTGTAAATCCGACTAATACTCCTGCACTGGCCAGCATCCGCATTGCTGCTTGGGTAATGGATGTTCCCGTGCCCAGCATAATGACTGTGGTATTGGCGATGGGGATATTCCAATATTGGTTTTCATTTTTAGCTTCGGTCAGATATAACACCCGACCATCTTTTTGCATGACGCGTGCGTGTTCCAGATATAGAGATTTGCTCGTTTAGAATGCAAGATCGCTTTTAAATAAGAAGGATTCAGTTGTTCCATTTTTATTAATTTTCGGAAATTATTTTTTTCAGTATAGTAAATTCAATAACTTATGCAATTCGACTAAAATACAATTACGACAAACTATGTCGCTCATGTGCAACTCACGCAATATCAAAATTTTAGGCATAAAAAAAGCAGATTCAAAAAGAATCTGCTTATTAAAATCTTGGTATATAAGCAGACTCGAACTGCTGACCTCTACGATGTCAAAGAAAATATATATTTTATAATATCAATATTTTAAGTTTAACGAACAGTATATTTGTCGCATTTCACAATTTGCTTTATTCATTAATATTTATGATTACATGTAAATAAAACATTGTTTAAGTGCCTCTTCAGTTTAGAGCCAATATACCATTGCACAATCTGTATATTTAATAAGCATAACAGCATCTATCAACAGAATATATTCGAAGGATTGAACAAATGTTTTATGTACCTACATTATCGTAATCTAAAATTTCACATCATAAAAAAAACAGGTTACTAAAGTTACTAATTATTAAAACAATACTTATCTATATGTATTTATTAAATTTTAATATATTTTATAAAAGTTACTTCTAGGTTACTTTTGAGTTACCAGTAACCCGTTTTTTGGGTTACCAGCGGTAACCCATTAAGTATTTGTTTTTTAAATATTAATTACTTTTTAAAAAGTATTGGTAACCCTTAGTAACCTAATAAAAGTTACCAATTTTTATATTATAAATTAATAACTTATCTATTGTTTTTTTGATGTTGGTAACCTAAATTTAACTTTTATTTTTGGACTTATAAAATTCATTAAATAGTTCTATTTGTTCTCTATCTTTTAATTTGCATCAGATTGCATCACTTTGCATCAACTTCAACGCCTTGATATACCCTCAAATCCTTTGATAGCATAGGTTTGAGTTATTTTTACTACTGCATCAAAATAACGACTTTTAGTAAAAGCGCGCAAGCGGGAGGGAACTGCGTTTGGCTAAGCGACACCTACCCTTCTTCCCAATTTAAATAAAGTGAAAATAAGATATGGAAGTATTGGAATTTTATATAGAGTGTATTATGTAAATTGTAGAAAACCTAAACTGATTCGGGCTAAAAAATAAAGTTCATTAAAGTGAAAAAAGATATAGACCTCTTTATTTTTGGTATTTCTTACAAGCTGTTCCTCTGTTCAGTCCGTTATGCGTTTCAAAGTTTTTGGATCGACTGCAAAGCTCTTAATGAGTTTTTCTGAATTTTTTCGAATTAATTGCCAATCTTTTAAATGCACTCTGGCAAAACGTGCCTCTAATTTAACTTTCATAAAAGGCTCCATGTTCCAATACATATTACATCTGGGAGCAGATCGTACCTTGACGACAGCGTTGGTACAGCGAATTAATGTAAGAACCTTTCCTGTACTATCTTTTTGTACATACTGATCTTGCGTATCATACTGACCGTAAGATTTAATCCATTCAGGATGAGGATCATATTTTTCCAAACCAAATTCTTGTTTATGTGCTGGAAGGCTTTGTTGCATAAAGATTTTAAAGATAGAGCTTTCCTAAGTTGCTCAAATTTAAGTGACAACTTGGGTATGAGGTCTGCCTAATTCTGTAAATTTATTTAACACGGCTATACGTGCATGAACTTCATTGACCTGACTATCAAAACTCCTTGCGCTGAGTTTATCGCCTAATAATTTGATGCAATGCATCTTAGTTTCGACCAAACTTCGGCGATGCTAGCCTGACCATTTTTTCCATAATGTCCTGCCGAAACGTTTAACTGTTCGAAGTAATTC